>CANGHH010000004.1 GCA_947453725.1 Betaproteobacteria bacterium
AACTTATCCGATGCGAATGCCTTCCCTGCACTGCCATTTCGACCGTCGATCGCGTGTCCTGGGTCTTTGCATCGCGGCGCTGCTGTCGGCCAGCCCGCTGGTCGCTCGGGCACAAACCCAGTCCCAGTCTTCATCGGCCAGCGGTTCGGCCGACGCCGCAAGCACCATGTCCTCCGCGTCGACCGCCAACCTGACGCCTTCGGCGGCTGGCGCGGTGCCGGCGAACCCGACGATCACCAACAACCCTGCGAAGAGCGGTCCCAGTGCGGGACAGCCAGCCGGTGATCGGCCCACTGCCACCCCAGGACAGGCAGAACAGTCCGTGCGCAACCCGTCCGGTCAAGGCCCGGGTCGGGCGCCTACGGCACCGAATGAATTCCAGCGTTTCGTCGCCGCTGCGACGGGCGTGACACTGCCCATCTTCGGTGAAACGTATTTCACCGGTACGCCGCAGACCTTTGCACCGCTGGACCGTGTGCCTGTCCCAGCCGACTACGTCCTGGGCCCCGGCGACGAGCTCTACATCAGGGCATGGGGCAACCTGGACATGGACTGGCGCGCCACCATAGACCGCAATGGCCAGGTCAGCATTCCCCGAGTCGGCACCGTCAACGTGGCCGGCGTCAAGGCATCGGAAATCGAAGGGCACTTGCGCAACCAGGTTGGCCGCGTCTTCAAGGGGTTCAGCCTGACCGTCACGCTGGGCCAATTGCGCAGCATCCAGGTGTTTGTCGTGGGCCAGGCCCTCCAGCCGGGCACCTACACGGTGGGCAGCTTGTCGACCCTGATCAATGCCGTTTTTGCCAGTGGCGGACCGGCCTCGAACGGCAGCATGCGCCGGGTTCAGTTGAAGCGCGGCAGCACGGTCATCACCGAACTCGACCTGTATGACTTCATTCTGCAGGGCGACAAGTCGAAGGACGCCAGGCTACTGCCCGGCGACGTGATCGTCTACACCGCAGCCGGCCCGCGGGTTGCCGTGGCCGGTGCGGTGGACACGCCCGCCATCTATGAATTGAAGCCCAAGGGCAATACGGTGGGCGAGCTGATTGCCATTTCAGGCGGGAATCGTGTGCATGCCAACTTGCTGCGGGCCCAGCTCGAGCGCATCGACCCGACGGCCTTGAAGGCACCGCGCAGCGTGGTGACCGTGGATCTGCAGCAAGCGAAATCGACACCCCTGCGGGATGGCGATGTGCTGACCGTTTTTGCGGTGAGTCCGCAATTCGCCAACGCCGTGACGCTGAGAGGCAATGTCGCTGCCTCGCTGCGCTACCCCTTCACTTTGGGCATGCGCATCAGCGACCTGATCCCGGAGCGCGAAGCCCTGATCACGCCCGACTACTACCTGCGCAAGAACCGCCTGGTGCAGTTCGTGGAAGGGCGGCGCACCGGCAACCGCGAAGGTGAACTGTCGGTCAAGAACCTGGTGGACGAGCCGAATTGGGAATACGCGACGATCGAACGCCTGGACACCGACCGAATTTCAACGCGCTTGATTCCCTTCAACCTGGGCAAGGCGGTTCTGCTGCAAGACCCTGAAAACAACCTGCTCCTGCAGGCGGGCGACATCGTCACCGTCTTCAGCACGCGCGACATCCGCGGGCCGCAGGCCCGCGTCAACCGCATGGTGCGCGTTGAAGGTGAAGTCGACAGGCCGGGCGTCTACCAACTGCAGCCGGGCGAAACGCTCAAGGCCTTGCTGCAAAGGGCCGGTGGTTTGACGCCGCAGGCTTATCTTTACGGATTGGACTTCAGCCGCGAAGAAACCCGAGTCCGGCAGCGGGAGAACCTGGCCGCGGCAACGGCGCGCCTTGAGGCGCTGGCTGCGACGCAAAGTGCCCGAACAGCAGCCAACCGGGTCGAGACTTCCAACAACAACGGTGGCGCCTTCACCGGGGCCGCGGCCGCTATCAGCAATACAGCGCTGCAGGCGCAAATTGCCAGGCTGTCGCGGGTGGAGCCGAATGGGCGCATCGCACTCGAACTGGAACCCACCATCAGCGGCCTGGACGCGCTGCCTGACTTACCCCTGGAAGATGCCGATCGCATCAGCATTCCGGCACGGCCGGGCTTCGTCACGGTGGCTGGCGCCGTGGTCAACAACAACGCATTCCTATGGAAGCCGGGCCGCACGGCTGGCGACTACATCAACCTGGCCGGCCTGGACGAGGGCGCGGAAGTGTCAAACATGTTCATCTTGCGCGCTGACGGCACGGTCCTGAACGCCAACGGTACACGCGGTTTCTTCGGCCAGCGCAGCAACCTGCAATCGCAGCCGCTGTACGCGGGAGACTCGGTGGTCGTGCCCAGTCAGCTGGACTACGAAACCTGGGGCACGGCGTTGGTGCGCGGGCTAAAGGACTGGTCGCAGATCCTGTCGAACTTCGGCCTGAGCGCGGCTGCGATCAAGACACTCAGACAATGAGCCCGACCGAATTGAACACTGCGGTGATCGACCCAGCTGAACAGCAGACTGCCTTTGCGGCAGATGAGGCCAATGCGGCCCAGCCCGGCGTCAGCATCCTGGACCTGATCACCTGGGTGGGACAAGGCAAACGCCTGGTCGGTATCGTCACCTTGTGCGGTCTGGCCCTTTCGTTGGCCCTGGCACTGCTGCTGCCTTCCATTTACACCGCACGCACCAGCCTGCTACCGCCGGGCGGGCAGCAACAGAGTTCGTCGGCGTCGGCGCTGGCTGCGCTGGGCTCGCTGGGCGGACTGGCCGGCGGACTGGGCGGCAAGTCGCCCGACGAGTTGTACGTCGCGCTATTGAAGAGCGACAGCGTCTTGCGCGGACTGGATGCACGCTTCGATCTCAAGCTGAAGTACCAGGTCAAGACCTTCGAAGCCCTGCGGCTGAAGGTTCCGAAATTCGTGCGCGTGTCATCGGACCGCAAGAGCGGCGTCATCAGCCTCGAAGTCGATGACAAGGACCCTCAATTCGCCGCTGACCTGGCCAACGCCCACGTGCTGGAAGTCACCCGGGTGCTGGGGCGCCTGTCGGTGAGCGAGGCGCAACAGCGCCGCGTCTTCTTCGAAGGACAACTCAAGGAAACCAAGGAGAAACTGGTCAAGGCCGAGAATGACCTGCGCAGCATGCAAGAGAAGACGGGCGTGGTGGTGCTGGAAAGGCAAGCCGATGCGCTGGTAACAGGCGCAGCCCAGATGCGCGCGATGATCGCCACGCGCGAAGTGCAGTTGAAGGTGATGCGCACCAGCGGCACCGAGCGCAACCCCGACGTCATGCGCTTGGCCTCCGAGATTGCGGCCTTGCGTTCGGAGTTGGCGCGGATGGAATCCACCCAAAGCAGCAACCCAGGGAGTGCGGTGGACATGCCGGTGAACAAAATTCCTGAAGCTGCCGTCGAATACATCCGCGCTCGTCGGGAACTCAAGCTGCAGGAAACCATCCTCGAGGCCATGATTCGCCAGTTCGAAGCGGCCAAGCTGGACGAGGCCAAGGAAGGGCCACTTTTGCAGCAAGTCGATAAGGCCTTGCCACCTGACTACAAGTCGAAGCCATCGCGCGCGTCCATCGTCCTGACGGGCACCCTGTTGGGGCTTTTCGGCTCAGTAGCCTGGGTGATATTGCGTCGCTACACGGGACTCAAGGGTGAGACTCAGGACGGGCCATCCGAAGCATGGCTTGCGGCCAGTCAGGCCTGGCGCTGGCGCAGTTGAATTGGCGCAGGACATTGCCTGAGCTTTGATCGTTGCGAAGCCAATGGCTCCGACAGTTGGAAATGGCGGCCGGCCGCTTGCATCAACGACCAGGACGCGGCTTGCAGCGAGCGCCTACCTCCACACTCTTGAAAGACAACGGTTCGCAATTCTCCAATGAAGCTGAAACGTCTATTTGCTCGCCTGGGCAAGCCCAAGTTCCGAGAAACGGTGGCCATCATGCCACTGCCGCGCCGCATCCTCGATGTTGGAATTGCCAACGATTCCTACCTGGAGTGCAAATCCGTCTTCCAGGGCGCCGTCTATACCGGATTGGATCTGGAACCGCCCGGCTTCGCGATGGAACCGGGGGACGACTTCATTCTCCGCAATCTCGAGGACAAAGATGCGCTGAACGGAATTCAGACCACTTATGACCTCATCATCGTCAACCACGTGCTGGAGCACTTGAGCGCTGGCGAGAAAGTGTTTGCCCGACTGTGCCAACTGCTTGCGCCGGGCGGCGTGCTTTACGCCGAGTTTCCCTCGCTGCGCACGGCATATAGCCGCAAGACAGCATCAAGTTACCACTTTCATGACGATCGGACGCACCGCCGCTTCTATAGCCTGGAGACTCTGGCCAACACAGCCATCATGGAGAACTGCAAGATTCTCAGCTGCGGACCTATTTCAACACCATTGAAAGATGTGCTGGCGATTCCTCGAGCGCTCGTGGGTTGGGTGCGAGGACAGGGGTACGGACCGTTCCTGCTCCACGCTCTGCGCAAGATCGATCACATCATGGTTCGTCGCGAATTCAATACCGAGACCAACCAGAACCTTGAAGCGTCTCATCGATCTGGCCCCTGAAAAATCCACCGCCCCGACCTGGTGGCACCGCTGTACGGTTGCTCATTTGAGATCTTCAAATGCTCGCATCACACGACGTGTCACCATCTGCAGGCCGAACAACAAGAGGCAGACAAGCGCCGCGAGGGGTGCAGTTTCTCTGTGGATCATGCCCGCGGCGATCAGTGAGCTGACGAAAACAACGATCTGGCAAGTGAGGGCTAGCACAGGCCGTCCGAAGGACGCCAAGGTGGATGACAGGTAATTCATGAGTGCGACCACTGCCGTGCAGGCAGCCAGTGCGACGTAGCCGACCGCGTGCGTATCACGCGCCAGAAGACTGAAAGCGATAGCGATCGGCATGGCGACCGCGAACCGTTGGATCCAATGTTGGTGCAGGGCCAACATGCCGGCAGCTTGGCTGAATCGGGAGACGTCCATCGACCGATAGAAGATGCGTGAACCGAACACGTTGACCACCGAAGCTGGTAGCGCGCCCAGTGTGTGCACCCAACGCAAGACCACCAGTGAGAGCGTGTAGGCCGCCTGGTCTGGATAAAAAGTGTTGTAGATGACCGCAGACGATGCAGAAAGCGAACAAATCAGTTGCACGCTGACGTGCGACGTGATGAAAGTGATGGCACCGCCTTTCGCACCCGAACCTTCATCTGAGCTGAGATTGTCCGCGCTCTCTGGAGTACGCCGAACAGCACGTCGGACTAGGTAGCCGACAAGACGGCTCGTGACGAATGTGGAGAAGGGCAGAACAAGAGCGATGCCGTCAATCTGACCTTTTGGCTCGAAGCGAAGCAAACTCAAAGCGAGGCCGATCAGGCCCAACTCTGTGACAGCGGTAATCAGTACGCACGCGCGTTCGCTCAAGTCACGCTCCCGGAGCATGAGCATCGAGTGCAACAGATACAGCGCGCCAATACCCAAGATTGCGCTGTTAGGGCCGTGGCGGCTGACGGCATGGCCCATAACGAGTACCGAGACACACAGGCTAAGCGCAACAATCAACCACGGTGCGGGGACTTTACGGAACATCGTAGAGGCACGCGCGTACGCCTGCGTCAAAGCGTCTGCGACTGCGAAGAGTCCGAGGTAGCCGATGTAATCCAGCAAGTCGGCATTCAGCCCCTGGGCACGCAGTTTGAGCACGGCGTAGGTGAACAGCAGCGGTCTGATGATCGAGACCAGCAATTGCAGTGGAACGTCCAACCGTCTCATCGCCGTATAGCCGCCCGGGCGGGATTGAATCGCCGGCTGACTGAGGCCCTGAACTGCGGACGGTCATGGATCCACATCGCCACGAAGATCGATGGCAGGACCCACATCAGGCGCCACTGGATCAGGTCTTGAAACAGTCCACAGAACACCAGGGCTGCAAGCCCGCTGGCAACCACTGCCGTGCTGATACCCAAACTGCTGGTTCCTTGCCAAGCAGCCCTCAGTGCAGCTTTCAGCATAGAAAACATAGCGAAGACAAAGGTGCAGCCTGCCACCCAGCCATTGTCAGAGAACAGTTGAACAAAAGCGTTGTGGGCGCCAATCAGGTTTCCATCTACAGGCTCGAAGCCCGTGGCGGAGCTGGTCATGCCCGGACCGACGCCGAGCGGATGGTCCATTGCCACGCTTAACGCAGCCAATGTGTAGAGAAATCCGAATCGCTCTTCTTCTGCACTGCTCGAGGGCTCTGCCACCGTGGAAAGCCGCTCGACCAATTGCTCGCCGAGCTCGGTTGTGGCCGAGAGCGCAGAAGCCGCGGCGACAGTCACCACGAACGCCAGCGTGAGCCGCTTGAGGGCTTGCAAGCCCAGCGTCCTGATGCTGAGCACACCGTAGATGAACAGCCCGACAGCCAGTCCAAGCCATGCCGAGCGCGATTGACTGGTCAACAATTGCACAGCGGCAGACAACAAAAAGGCGAGGGCAACAAGAGTTGTCTTGAAAGCCGATCGGCGGGCCGATACCAATACATCGAGCCAATAAATGATGATCAGGACAGAAAAGGCTCCCAGGATGTTTGGATCACCGTACAAGCCCATGAACCTGCCGCTGCGAACCACCTCGAATTGGCTTGCCAGTGTCGGAAGACCTGCTAGATGCTGCAGCCCGGCGATGAGGCCACAGACGCTGTAGCCGAGACTCATCAGGAACATCCACCGGCTAGCGGCTCCCGCTGTTCGCACCCCTGCTACCAGCACGACCAGCAACATGACATTGAGCATGAGATTTGCCGCAAAGCTGACGTTCGCCCCGCCAGCAGCCATGGAAAGCAAATAAGACACGACGAACATCATGACAAGGATTGAAACCGGCCGGCTTATCCGGACCCGGCGGGTCGACGCCCTCAGGATCGGAATCGCCAGGAAGATCATCGTCACGAGCAGGGCGTCGATGGGGTCGGGCCCTTCCAGATTCAGGAACAACGCGAAGGCCAATAGGCCAAGCATCGCCCGATACGGGGATTCGAAGCCCTTCGACTGCCGGGGGCGCGAGCCGCTAACGTTTCTCGACGTCACGTTTCTGGTGGGTAAGTCGTTCATACACGTCGGCGAACTGTTCGGCCATGATCCGAGGGTCAGAGTGCTCGGCAAGTGCAAACTGAAGGCCTGCCTCGGCAAATTCACGCTGGAAATCCTGGCGCTGCAACAAATTCAGAATGTGTTGTGCGCCCAACTCTGCTTCGTGAAGGCCGAACAAGAGGCCATCGACCCCGTGGTGCACAACTGCATCCACTCCCGGATAGCGACCGGCCACCACCGGCAGCCCGGACAACTTGGCCTCCAGAATAGCAAGTGGCACACCTTCGAAAGTAGAAGTAAAGAGCAGCACGCTGGCCGCCGCCAGTTCTGCGTCCACCTCTTCGCGACTGCGGCTGCCCGGGAAATGCACACTCTGATCAATTCCTAACCGTGCTGCTTCGGCTTTGACGGTTGCCATCAGGTCGCCATCTCCGAGCCATAGAAACCGCACATCGCGACGTTGCCGCAGTACTTTGGCTGCAACATCGAGGAACAGCAATGGGTTCTTGCGTGCGTTGAGCGTGCCGACATTGACCACTGTCGGGGTCGACGCCACCAGTTCCGCTTGATCGCCAAACCGCCGCTCGATCACCCCGGCCGTGCAGGGTGCAGTGATCCGAGTGTTGATGGCCACCGACCGGTCTGCCCGCACAAGTCCCTGGCTCAGGCCGAAATCGCGGTCTCGGGCCGTCAGGAAAGTGACGAAATCTGCAGTCAGCGAGATATGGCGTTCCAGCAATCGAAACACTGCGCGATCGACGCTCCGGCTCTTCTGTTCAAACCGCCATGAGTGACCCGAATACA
Source organism: Betaproteobacteria bacterium (assembly GCA_947453725.1). Taxonomy (GTDB): domain Bacteria; phylum Pseudomonadota; class Gammaproteobacteria; order Burkholderiales; family Burkholderiaceae_C; genus Rubrivivax. The sequence continues at coordinate 7,845 of CANGHH010000004.1, forward strand.
CAATGGGGATAGGCATGCCAGCGCAGGCGAGCATGCCGAGAAAGCCGCTGCGTGCAGTGTGCAAGTGCACCAAATCGGGCTTGACGGTCAGCACCAGCCGACGCAACGCAGAAATCCTGGCCCACAGCGAGCTCAGGCTGTAATGACCGGTGAATTCATGCAGTTGCAGGCGCGATGACAAGAACCTCTGACCCGACGAACTTGTGACAGTGGCATGGAACTCACATCGCCCTGCACCCAGATTGTCGGCAATGGCGTTGATGTAGCCAGCGACACCGCCCGGCGAATTGTCGGCGCCAATGTGGAGGATACGAAGCGGGTTCAAAGTGATACGGTATCCCGGTAAGGTCTTGGTTGGCAGTCCGTTCGCCGCCGTTCAGCGCGGTGCGGCCAGAAGGCTGCGCACGGAGTCACGATCCAGAGCCGGAACTTGGCCGCCGCGGTGATGCGGTGGCGGCGGTGCACAGACACAAGCTGCACAGTACGCTGCCTGCCGTGGACGCGGTTGTCATATGCACCCTGGCTCCGGATTACAAACAGGCATGGCAGACTTCAGCTTTGAACGTCCGCTGGCACGCAACTCATTAAAAGCTGGAAGCTGCGTTTTGGCATGGGGGTTACGGGGATGTCCGGCTTGCTTCAATGCCGGTGAGTCGTCTGGACATCTGGAGGGCAACTGAAGAATGGGACGCGGCCTCGAGCTTCGGCGGTCATGTGAATTCGTGGGTGCGGCCGTCGCAGTTGGTGAAGCCAGTCTCGGCTGACCCGCAACGGAACTTCCCAAACATGCAGGCTGGCCAAGGAGGCCCGTTGCAGTCACCCCAGACAGATTGTATCGCCGCGCTTTCTCCTGTCTCGGCGTGGCTCAACGCCCGCACAGACATCCATACGCCCACCGTCCCGCTGGAAATCACAGAGTCAGCGCATGCCAACCTTGCTGCACTGGCATGGAGTGCCTGACGGCAGCCTGCTCGCCACCGCACGGCCACCGGTCGTGACACGCCCGCCACCACACACGAAGGAGACTCGCGCAGGGAAAACAGTCGGGCATGCGTGCCACAGGACACCCATGGGCCTTGGCAGCAACACGCGCATGAACAGCCTGCGTTGCACGCCCTGATCCGGGGGCGCAGGCATACGCTGAGATCCTTGGCGGCGGCAAGGAAGTGGCTGTCGGCTGATCTTCTATGATCCCGGCGTCAGCCAACGAGGCCACTACGCTTGACCACCACCTGCTCCGTCCTCATGTCGATCTACCATCGGGAGAAGCCGGCCTACCTTCGCAATTGCTTTGACAGCCTCGTGCAGCAAAGCCTCCCTGCTGCAGAGGTCGTGCTGGTTGAAGATGGTGAAATCACCCCAGAATTGCATGCCGTCATTGACGAATTCGCCGGTGTGCTGCCGATTAAGCAAATTAAGTTACGCACCAACGTTGGCTTGGCCGCCGCTTTGAATGCGGGACTGGACCATTGCAGCCATGCGCTGGTAGCCCGCATGGACACTGACGATGTGGCCCGTCCCGAGCGATTGGCTAAACAAGTGGCCTTCATGAATGCGCATCCGGACATCAGTGTCTGCGGAAGCTGGGTGGCCGAGAAGGACGAGGCCATGGCGCACACGGTATTCCTGAAGAAATTGCCGCTGGAACACGCCGCAATGGCAGCCTTTGCAAAGCAGCGGAATCCCCTCTGCCATCCAGCGTGCATCTACCGCAAGCAGGCAGTGCTGGCCGTGGGCGGCTACCCTCTGGTCTTTCCGGAAGACTATGCGCTGTGGTCCTTGATGATGGTGAGGGGCATGAGGTTTGCGAACCTGCCGGAAGTGCTGCTCGATATGCGCACCGGCGGCGATTTCATCGAGCGCCGCGGCTTCGGCTTTCTCAAGCGAGAGATCAGTTTGGTCAGATTTCAGCAGGCGATAGGCTTCTTCAGTTTCAGCGAGGCAACGCGCTTCTTTGTCGTGAGGGCCGCAGTCCGCCTGCCACCAGCCTGGCTTCGCACGCTGCTCTACAAGTACACGCGCTGAGCGAGATGCAGACACCGCCCGACGGGCGCCTCCACTCTGTGTCACAGCTTCTCGGTCGCCGCTACTGCATAGTCCGAGGCGCCAGCCGACTGGGCTCGACGGATGACCCGCAGGCCGGCCATCAGCGGGCCGGCCGCGTGCAGCCGGGCTACGCCGACTCGAACAAAGGACTCTGAGCCATGATCTGCACCCGACTTGCCGGCGGTCTCGGCAACCAATTGTTCCAACTCGCCGCTGCGGTCGCCATGCGCGCGGAAGGGCAGAGCAAGGTCTATCTGGGCACAGCTGGCCTGGGCAGCTACAGGGCGCAACGCAGCTTCGACATGGCACAGCTGTTGGACCTCCCGCCTTGGTGCGTGGGCGGTGCCGCGCAGGCAGGGGAGCACAAGTTGGCCGACAGATTGATGACCGCTCGCATTGGGCGTTGGCTTCTTGGGTCTGGGGTGAGCGACCGCAACTTCGGCGTCAGGCTTGCTGCCGGGCGTCGGGAACCTGCTGCGCGCTGGCTGTGGCTGGATGGCTACTTTCAGCAGTGCTGGGGCTGGGAAGAATTCGGACCTGTCCTCTCCACGATGCTGCCTTGGGTTCGCACTGCGGCTATGGAAGAATCTCCGCCGGCTGCAGACTGCCTGATACATGTACGGGGCGGCGACTTCCTGGGCAGTGAAGTACATCGCGTGGTCGACGTGTCGTTCTACGTTCGGGCACTTGAGTCGATGCGACTTCAGCGGCCGACATTGCGATCTGCCTGGGTCGTCACCGACGACAGAGCATATGCAGGGCCTGTGCTCGACGCACTTGCAAGAGCTCATCCTGATGTGGACCTGGCTTTTGGCACTCACGCCACAGGCGGCTGGCTTGGTGATTTCGCACTGTTGCGCAGAGCCCCTGCACGCATCCTGGGCAACAGCACATTTTCCTGGTGGGCCGCAGCGCTAGACAGCCACCACAGCCTGACCCTGTCCCCCAATCAGTGGACACGCGGGGTTCCGCGCCGCCTGTTCCTGCCGTGGGAAGCCGTTGTGCCGGTCTGAGGCGCGTCAGGGTCCCTACAGAAAGATAACCATGAAAGTTCTCGTCACTGGCTGCAGCGGCTACATCGGCTCGGCGCTCATCGAGACCCTGCTGGCAGACCCGCAGTACCAAGTGGTGGGTGTCGACCGGGTCAAGCCCGCGCTTCTCCAGCGGCCGCGGTTCGAATTCGTGCAGTGCGACCTCTCGGCACCGGGTGGAGCGCTGGACGCACCGGTGTTCGAAGGCACGGACGCCGTCGTGCATCTGGCGGCGGCGCGGGGCGACTGGGCCATATCAACGGCCGAGTACTGGCGCGACAACCGGGATGCCACCGCTGGCCTGCTGGCGGCCACCTGGGCACGCACGGTGCCGCGCTGGGTGTTCACGAGTTCGGTATCGGTCTATGGCCCGGCGGCCACTGCGCTGGGTGAGGACGCGGACCTCCGTCCGATTGGGGCCTACGGCGAAAGCAAGCTGGCCTCGGAACGTCTCTTCGCGGCGTTCATCGCTGATGCAGGCGTCAAAGGTCGGGTGATACGACCTTCGGCCGTCTTCAGCGCCGGGCACCCGGCAAACACCAATGTCTACAAGCTGATCGAGAGCCTGCGGCGCTTTCCGTTGCCGCTGATCGGTGGCGGTGCCAACCGCAAGACACTGACCTACCTGCCGAACCTGCTGGACCTGTTCTTCTGGTGCCTGGACAGCATGCGTGACGGCGGCGGCGCCTACGAGGTGTTCAACTATGTCGAGGAACCCGTGCAGACGGTCCTCGAACTGATCACGGCGCTGAAAGATGCAGGCATCCTGCCCGCGCGCCACATGTCGGTGCCCATGCCCCTGGCACTGGCGGCCGCCTACCCGGTCTACGCAGTGGCCAAGTTGACGGGCGTGGACCTGCGGGTCACCCCTGAAAGGGTGCGAAAGTACGCCGCCAGCACGTGGTACGACGCCACGCGCGTGCGGCAGGCCGGTTTTGTACCCCGCGTCGGCTTGGCAGAGGCCTTGCGTGTGACCGCGGCCTGGCATTTGTCAAGATGAGCGACCCCGGCGTGCCTGAATATCGCCTGCGCCGCGGTGCTGCGAACTTCAACTGAGTGCTGACGATGACTACGACGACCCGACTCCAGCCGTTCAACCCCGACAGGCCGCATCACCCAGGCGGCCTGATCATCCTGCAACTCAACGAAGTCAACTTCGATCTGGTCGAGCGCTACCTGGCCCAGCACGCCCTACCCGGTTTCCGCCAGTTGCTGTCGAGATTTGACCGCGTCGAGACCTTCGCCGAGACCAAATACGAAGAACTGGAGCCCTGGATCCAGTGGGTCTCGGCCCATTCCGGCCTGCCCTACGGCGAACACCGCATCTTTCGCCTGGGGGACGCCGTCAACAGCCGGGTGCCGCAGATCTTCGAAATGATGGAACAGCAAGGCCTGACCGTCGGTGCCATTTCGCCGATGAATGCCCGCAACGAACTGCGGCACCCGGCCTACTTCATTCCCGACCCGTGGACCGCGACGCCGTCTGACGCGTCCGGCTATTCGCGCCGGCTGACTGCGATGCTGCAGCAAACGGTCAATGAGAACGCCCAGGGGCGCATCGGGGTACGGTCGCTGTTGACCATCGCCGAGGCCATGCTGCGCAGTTTCAACCCCGCCGGCACCGTGCGCCTGCTGAAGCTGATCGGCCAGGCCAAGGGCCGGCACTGGATCAAGGCGCTGGTGCTGGACCAGCTGATCCACCTGGTGCACCTGCGCCTGTTCAAGCAGAAGCGCCCGGATGTGTCCTTCGTGTTCCTGAACGCTGGCGCGCACATCCAGCACCACTACTTGTTCAATTCCCCGCACTCGAACACCACGGCAAAGAATCCGGCGTGGTACGCACCGCCCGACGCCGACCCGGTGCTCGACATGCTGCAGGTCTATGACCGCATCCTGCTGGACCACCTGGCGCTCAGCGAGCAGCGCGGTACGCGGCTTATCGTGGCCACCGGTTTGACTCAGGTGGCCTACGACCGCGTGAAGTTCTATTACCGCCTGCGTCATCACGCGCAATTCCTGGCGCTGTTCGGCGTGGCGCCCCAGCAGGTGCTGCCGCGCATGACGCGCGACTTCGAGGCCCTGTTCGATGACGAAGGCGCCGCGCAGCGCGCTGCAGCCGTGTTGCGCAGCGTGCGCATGGTGCGCGACGGCGTGCCGCTGTTCGGCGAGATCGAAGAGCGCGGCGCCAGCCTCTTCGTCACGCTGACCTACCCGCACGAGATCCTGCCGGCCGACGCGGTGGCCTACGCCGGGGGCACGGTCGGCCCGGTGTTGCCGCATGTGGCTTTCGTGGCCGTCAAGAACGGCATGCATTCGACGAAAGGCTTTGCCTTCTTTTCGCCAGGCAGCCCGGCCAGCCTGCCGGCCCAGCCGGTGCATGTGTCTGCCCTCTTCGGTCTGACACTGCAGGCGGCCGGACTGGCGCCTGGCACAACCGCTTCAACTGCCGGTGCTTCGCGCACCCCGCCAGCGTCTGACACCGCGCAGCAACGGCCTGAGAAGGCGGTACAAGGGGAATAGTCGATCTGGCAATGCGAGAACCCGCAAGTCGTGCGGGTTGAGCGAGATGCGCCACAGCACGTCCACCCCTGCCCGCCAACTGCCCATCAGCAGCAGTCGGCTGAGCGTCCAACTGACATGCCATCGCAGGGGCAAGGCATAGGCCTCGCTCCACCAAACGCCAGGGGCCCCCAAAGCAATGGCCACCGTGCGGCTGAGCAGCCGTTGCGCCAGCAAAGGCCGAAGGTGTCGCGTCAACGCGGCAGGTATGGTCCAGCCGAACAAGTCGCGAGCCAGCGCCAGAGCCAGGAGCAGCGAGCGCGTGCATCCCGCCTGCTCGGCGCGCCGCAGCACCGCAGGCCAGTCCCAGGCACAGTGATCCAGAATTCGAGGCAGGTCAGCCAGCCACTTCAAACGGTACCAGCCATGGCGCCCGCCGTGCTCGCAGATGTAGAGCAGGAGGTCCACGCTGTTCATCACCGGCAGCGTGGCGTCTCCGGCGGCCAGGCGCTCTCCCTCCAGCAAAAGCTGTTCAGGTTGGAGCCGGAACAGATGCGGGTTGTCGCTGAGTTGCCAATGCAGTTCGACCTTGCCGTGCTCAGCACTCCTGTGAGTTTCCTCGAACTGATGACGCTCCAGAAAGCGGCGGTGCAGGGGGCCTCGCTCTGCCAGGTCCCAGCAGGTCTCCTCAGGGTCCCACTTCAGACCATGCGCCGAAAGCACGGCGCGCGCCTCGTCGAGTTGCGCGGGCGACACCCACACATCGTGGTCATTGACGTGACGCTGGCCCGCATCGCCGTAGTAGCGCAGGCCGGTGGTGCAGCCCTTGAAAGTCAGCCACGGAATGCCAGCTTCGCCGAACCAGCGCTCAAAGAGCAGCAGGGTGCGCAAGCCTTGCATCGCCTTGAGCGCGTTGTGGCGCGCCTCGGCTGCCAGCGGCGCGATCAGGCCGGGCGGCAGCAGGCTGGCGTGCAGTCGTTTGAGTCGGGCGTGAACCAGCGGGCCGATACGGTGGCGCGTGATGACCAGTTCGAGGAAGGCTGGAACGTCGATGATCGCCAGAAGGCGCTCGACTGTACCTTGGTCAGATTCGGGGCGCTGGGCGCCGCAGCACGCGCAGGCCAGTTGAAATTCGGGCGAAAATTGAGCGATGTTGAGTGCGTATGGGCGCATGTCAGTCATGCATCCGCTCGTGTTTCTTCCAGGCTGGCGCGCCACCCGCCAAGAATTCTTCCATCCATCCAGCGTACTTGCACACCATGACCGACATCCTCGCTACCACCACCATCAGCCGAATCGAAGGCCTGCTCGCCACCGAGGTCGATGGCGAAACCGTGCTGATGCATGTGGAACGTGGCAATTATTACGGCTTGGCGCGCACCGCCCACCGCATCTGGGAATTGCTGGAGACGCCCCAGACCTTTGTGGCGCTTTGCAGTCAGCTGCAGTCCAGTTTCGCCGGCCCCGCCGAACGCATCGAGGCCGACACGCGACGCTTCTTGCTGGCCATGGCAGCAGAGTCTTTGGTCCTGTTGACATGAACCTGATCTACGGCGTCCATGGCATGGGCGCCGCGCTTGACCCGGAGACGGCTCGACAGGCCTTGGCCAGCATGAGCCATGCGGCTGTGGCAACGGTCGTTCCTGCCAACGGCCTGTGCTGCGCCCACCAGATTGTGCCCAGTGGCCCAGCGTGGGGGTATCTCGGCCATCCACCGCAGGCTGCAGTCCCTTGCCCTGCACCAGGATCACCGGGCGCACGAGTCAAGATCCAGGCACAGTGCCGGCTCGACAACCGCACAGAGTTGTTGCACCGATTCGGCTGGCCCGACGACGCTCCGCACCCCGATGCATCGCTGATCGTCGAAGCCTATGGCCGCTACGGCGTGGACTGCGTTTCGCACCTCAGGGGCGACTGGGCCTTCGCCCTGTGGGACGCCGATCAGCAGCGCCTGCTGCTGGCACGCGACGCCACCGGCAACAGCGCGCTGTTCTGGTGCCAAGGCAGAGGTCTGCTGGTGTTCGCCAGCACCCTGCCAACCTTGCTGGCCGCCAGGGCCCTGCCCGCCCGACCCAACGCGCGGTGGATGGCCGGTTTGCTGACCGTCTTCACCGACCCGGCGCACCCCACCGAAACAGCGTTTGACGGCGTACACAGCCTGCCGCCCGGGCACTTGCTGAGCGTCCAGGGTCGTTCAGCGAATGCCCATCGTTGGTGGCTGCCTGAGACTTTGGCGCCCCTCGACGGCGTTCCACACCCGGTGCTGGAGGAAGAGTTCCTGGCGCTGTACGACGACGCCGTACGCCAGCGGCTACGTCGTGATGGCGGAACAGTGGCCGCCACGCTCAGCGGCGGGCTGGACTCGGGCTCCGTGGTGGCACTGGCGGCGCCCGCGCTGGCTGCAACGGGCCAGCGCCTGACGGCCTACGTGCACGTCCCTGGCTTCGACGTCCATGCCGCAACCGCCGGAAGAACCACCGATGAGTGGCCGCTGGCACTGGCCACCGCGCGCCATGTGGGCCATGTAGACCCGGTGGCCTGCCGCAGCTTGCAGGGCACGCCACTGGGCGCCATGCGGCGCTGGCTGGATATGGCGGCCTACCCGACGCACGGACCCAGCCACTGGTACTGGATTCTGGACATCCTGCAGCAGGCGCATGACGCCGGCGCCAGTGTGCTGTTGACAGGCCAGGGCGGCAACGCGACCGTGTCTTTCGCGGGATCGGGCGATCTGCGGCCGCAGCTGGCCGCGATGCAGTTCGGGCACGTTGTGCGCGAACTGTGGCGAGAGGACGCCGGGCTGCGGTTGGCCATCGCGCGACGCTTGCTCAAGCCCGCGCTGCGGCCGGCCTGGCATGGGTTGAAACGAGCAAGGGCGCGCAGCCTGCAGCCCGTGTCCTGGCAGGACTACGCCCTGCTCAACCCGGCGCTGGCCGAGGACCTGAAGCTGACGGCGGCCATGGAACGGGCGGGTCAAGACCCGACCTTTGTGGCGGTATCGAAGCAAAAAATGGCGCTCTGGCGCCTGGGCCTGAACCGCTGGGCAAACGGACCGGGTGTGCACTGGGCCCAGTTGAGCCTGCATTTTCAAGTCGAGGCACGCGACCCCACGCGTGACCAGCGGCTGGTGGAGTTCTGCGCCCGCCTGCCCGATGCCCTGTTCTGGGCAAACGGCAAGCAAAGGGGCTTGATTCGCCACACCATGCGGAAGCACTTGCCGGAAGCGGTGCTGGCCAGCACGCGCAAAGGTTTGCAGTCGGCCGACCTGCGCGCCCGGCTGCTGGCCAGCAAAGCCGAGCTGTTGCACGAAGTGGATGCGGTGTCGCAAAACGCCCAGGTGCGGGCCTGGCTGGACGTGCCCAGGCTTCAGCGGTCGGCCCTGGCGGCGGTGGCTGGCGGCAGCCCGACGGCGGGCGACCATGTCAGCGCCGGTCACCTGCTCAGGGCCCTGATGGCGGCGATGTTCATCGTCCGCCACACCTGAAACCACCCCTCGAGACGTCTCACATGGCCGATCTTCAGTTTTTCAGGGCGCAGGGTGTCTGCACACTTTGGTTCACCGGTCTGCCAGGTGCAGGCAAGAGCACGCTCGCCGATGCGCTGCACGTTGAGTTGCTGGCAGGCGGCTTGCCTTCGATTCGTCTGGACGGCGATCAACTCCGTACAGGTCTGAATGCCGACCTGGGCTTTGGCCTCGAGCACCGACGCGAAAACGTGCGCCGTGCAGCCGAGGTGGCCAAGCTGTTCAATGGCACCGGCTTCATCGTCCTGGCCTCTTTCGTGTCACCGGTGGCAGCGGACAGGTGCCTGGTACGCCAGATCGTTGGCCGAGGGCGCTATGTTGAAATTCACGTCGACGCGCCGCTGGCGACCTGCGAAGCACGCGACCCCAAGGGCCTGTATCGGCAGGCACGCCAGGGTCAGATCGACCATTTCACCGGCGTTTCGGCCGCTTACGAGGTGCCCAGCGGCCCGGATGTCCTGCGCGTGGATGCTGCTTCGTGCGGGCCCGCGGCCTCGATCGCAGCACTGCTGCCAGCCTTGGCGGCTCTTGGACGGTCGCGCAACACACCGAACAATCCTCAAATCAGGTGACAGGCGCTGCACCATCCGCGTCATTTCTTGGTTATCATTTTCGCGGCATTTGAATTAAGCGCAATCCCTTACTCCCTTCCTAGGTGATCTACATGGAAAAGCAAATCGTTTCTGTCGAACCAACCCACTTGGTCTTGCCGGACTGGGAAGCCCCCGAACTGGTGAAGGTCGATGTGTCGACTGGAACCCTCGCATGGTTATCCGGCACCGATGACGGCGCTGCCGCGTCGTCCTGATCGGGCAAAGGCTTCCGAACTGAATGGCCGGCGCAAGCCGGCCATTTTCATGTGGCCAGCGATGTGGCCCGCAGCGCGAAACCACCGCCCACGACCATCATGACCGAGCCCTTTGCCGGTCAGGCCTTCGGTCTGACTTTCCACTGCCAGCAGGTCTTGCCTGAGTTAACCCCTTGCGCGCGCAGCACGGCGCATGGGTCGACCGTCTCCATCGACTGGTTGGCCGACACAGCCCCAGCGCCAGCACTGAACCTGGACCTGGACCAAGGGCTGTTCAGGGGCACACCCAGCAGCTTCGACCTGCGAGTGCCCGGCATCGCCGGTTACCACGTCACCGCCGAGCGCATTGCGATCAGCCCGGCGCCCGGCGTAGCCCCAGGCAGCGTACGGGCCTTTCTCTTCGGCTCGGCCCTGGGCGCCCTGCTGCAACTGCGCGGATTGACCGTGTTGCACGGGTCGGCGGTGCAACGGCCCGACGGCACCGCGGCGGTGTTCTGCGGTTCTTCGACCGCGGGCAAATCGACACTCGCCGCGGCGCTGGCCCAGCGCGGCCACCCGCTGCTGTCTGACGACCTGACGGCGCTGCGCTTCGACGGCGATGGCCAGGTCTGGTGCCTGCCCGGCCTGGCGCGCACCAAGCTCTGGCGCCATGCCCTGGATGCACTGGGCCTCGCAGACCAAGCCCACGCCGGCACCCAGGTGAGGCCGGATCTGGACAAGTACTCGCTGCCCTTCGGGCTGGCGACGCAGCCAGCGCCCTTGCGCCGCTTCTACGAACTGCGCGCCCATGAGCAAGGCGAGCTGGCCTTTTCCGAGGTCAAGGGCTTGGCGAAGTTCAACGTGCTGATGGCCCACACCTTCCGCCCGACCTTCTTGCCTGCCATGGGGCTGCAAGCGCAGCACCTGCGACGAATTTCGGCGCTGGTGCCGCTGCTGTCGGTGTCGCGCATCGACCGGCCAAGGTCAGCTCAGACGCTCGACGCCATCTCCAGCCAGCTGGAGGACGAGTGGCAGGCCTAGCCACACCGGTGCTGGTCAGCGGGCAGATCGTCTGGCTGGCGTCCTACCCCAAGTCGGGCAACACCTGGCTGCGCAGCCTGATCACGGCCTGTCGCCAGCCGCCTGGACGGAACCTGGATATCAATGCCCTGACGGCCCAGGGCGCAGCCAGCCGCGCAACCCTGGATGAACTGCTGGGACTGGACACCGGTGACCTGACGCGGGACGAATTGCGCCAGTTGCTGCCGCTGGCCTACCGCCGTTGGTCGGCTCAACCGGCCGATCTGGTGTTTCTGAAGACCCATGACGCCCATGCCACCGGTCCAAGCGGCGAGCCCATCTTTCCGTCGGATGCCACGCGTGCGGTGGTGCACCTGGTGCGCGACCCGCGCGATGTGGCGGTTTCGGCCATGCACCACTGGGGCCTGAGCCTGGACCAGACCATCGCCCGCCTGAACAACCCGGGGCTATGGGTGGCAGAGGATGCCGGTGGCGGCCCGCTGGTGCCCCAATGGCTGTCTGACTGGACCGGCCATACCCGAAGTTGGCTCGGCTGCCCGCTGCCGGTGCTGACCGTCCGCTACGAAGACCTGCTGGCCGACACACCGAGGCTGTTTCGGAAAATCCTCGACCACATCGGCATGGACGTCGAAGCGGCTCGGGTCGTCGATGCGATCGAGCAATGCCGCTTCGACCGCTTGCAGGCTCAGGAGCGTGATGGCGGCTTTGTCGAGCGCAGGCGCACGGCGACCTCGCCCTTTTTCCGCACGGGCAAGGCCGGCGGCTGGCGGCAGGTACTGACGGAGGCCCAGAACGCTGCGCTGGTGGCCGCGCACGGCGACCTGATGCGCCAGTATGGCTACCTGACATGAATGGGGTGGCGCCTGGCCGCAGCCGTCTGCAGCGCCTCTGGCACCTGCCAGGACGTCGCAAGCAACTGCTGATGGAGGCGGGCTGGGCGCTGGCCCGCACGGCCTGGCGCGTGCGCCGCTGGCGGTTTGCAAGGCTGGCGGCCACACTGGGCCAACTGTCCGCAGCCGGCGCCTGCAGCGTCGCCCCTGAAAGGCAGCCCGCGCCCAGTGAGCTGGTCACGGCCAGGGAGGTGCAGTGGGCCATCGGCGCCTGGACGCGCAGGCTGCGACCGGCGCCCACCTGCCTGATGCAGGCGGCCGCTGCGCAAGGTCTGCTGGCCCGCCGTGGCCTTGCCAGCACGCTGTATTTCGGGGTGCAGAGCCTGACGGCAACCGCCAGCGGCCCAGGCAGCCAGAGCGCCCGGGGCGCCCACGCCTGGTTGCAGTGTGCAGGCTTGATCGTCACCGGCGAGCGCGAGGCCGCCGCCTTCCGCCCCATTGCGGCCTACCGCCTGGCGCCCGAGGACCGGAACCCGTGAGAAGCGAGGATGCCGGTTCGACGGCCACCCAGGTGGGTGCCGGACTGCGCGCCTACCTCGCCGATCTGATCCAGGTGCTGGGCCCCAGACGCGTGCTGTCCGCCGTCGCGCTGGTGCTCTGTGGCACGCTCTTCGAGAGCCTGGGCCTGCTGATGCTGGTGCCGCTGCTGCAACTGGTCAACGGAACGACCCGCACCCCCGCGCTGCAATGGCTGGTCGACCACGGCCTGCAGCCCAGCCTGGGCGCGGTGCTGTCGCTGTTCACCTTGCTGATGCTGCTGCGGGCCGCGGCGGCGCGGCAGCGCGAGCTCAGCCTGCTGAAGCTGCGGCTGGACTATGTGGAACGGCTGCGCCGCAGGCTGGAGCAGGCGCTGGCCGGGGCGTCGTGGACCTTCCTGGTCCGGCTGCGCCATGGCGAGGTCATGCACCTGTTGTTCGAGCAACTGGCGCGCATCAACCAGGGCACGCATCAGCTGATGCAGGTGCTCTCGGGCGCGGGGCTGGGGCTGGCCAGCCTGCTGGTGGCCGCCTTCATCGCCCCACTCTGGACCCTGGCCCTGGTGGCGCCCTTTGCGCTGCTGATCTGGGCCTTGCGGCGCCGGCCGGGATCGGCGGCGGCCATGGGCCAGCGGCTGGGTCAGGGTCAGCGGGCGTCGATGTCGGTGGCGCGCGATTTTCTGGCCGGTCTCAAGCTGGTCAAGGCCCACGCCGCTGAAAGCCAGCACCTGGCCGAGTTCCAACGACGGGCCCAGACCCTGCGCATCGAGCAGCTGGACTTCGTCCACCACCAATCCGTGACCCGGGGCTGGTTCGAGGTGGTGGGCGCCTTGCTGTTGTCGGCGCTGCTGTACGGTGCGGCCACCTGGGGCGGCATGGGTCTGCCCGAACTGTTGCTGATCGTGCTGGTGTTCTCGCGCCTGCTGCCCGTGCTGCGGGATGGCCAGTTGCAGGTGCAGCAACTGGCCCACATGCTGCCGGCTTTCCAGGAGCTGCAGGGCTGGATCCAGCGCTGCGAGGCCCATGTCGAGCCGGCCCCCGACACCGCGCTGCCGCCGCTACCGCTGCAACACAGCCTGACTTTCGAGCAGGTCGTGGTGAACCACGGCGGTGCCAGCCCAGCAGCCTTGGCGGGCGTCAACCTGGTGCTGCCTGCACGCGAGACCACCGCGCTGATGGGACCATCGGGATCGGGCAAGACCACGCTGGCAGACATCGCCCTGGGCCTGTTGCCACCGTCGTCGGGCGCGGTGCGGGTCGACGGACTGTCCCTGGCGGACCCGCAGGTGCAGCGCCGCTGGCGGCGCTCGGTGGCCTATGTCGCGCAGGACACGTATCTGTTCCCTGGAACCATCCGCGAGAACCTCTGCTGGTTGTCTGGCCAACGCCCCGACGCCGACTTGTGGGCCGCGCTGGAACAAGCCGACGCCACGCCCTTCGTGCAAGCCCTGGCGGCGGGCCTGGACCACCGCCTCGGCGAGCGCGGTGAGGGCCTGTCGGGCGGCGAACGTCAGCGCATCGCCCTGGCCAGGGCGCTCCTTTGCCAGCCCGAACTGCTCGTTCTGGACGAAGTGACCAGTCAACTGGACCTGGCCAGCGAAGAACGCGTGCTGGCCGCGCTGGATAGGCTGCGCGGCCAGGTGACGATCCTGCTGATCGCGCACCGGGAAGCCGCCCTGCGCCATGCGGACCTGGTCGTTGTCCTGGAGCAGGGCCGGGTGGTTGAGGTTAGCCAGGGCCGGCCAGATGCGCAGGCAGCCTGCCAAACTTGACGGCGGTACCGCGTCGTTATGATCTTTCGTTAACTTATCTCAGACTGCGCCAGCAGCTGACAGAACGCCATGCATCAAGAACCTCTCGATCTGCTTGCCCACCTTCGCCTGGGCATCGAAGACTCGATACAGACTCACCAGGCACTGCGGGCAGACGAGAGTGTCTTGGCCACCGTGGTTCGCAGCAGCCAACTGATGATCGACGCGTTCAAGCGCGGCAACCGTGTCATCTTTGCCGGCAACGGCGGCAGCGCTGCAGATGCTCAACACCTGGCTGCCGAATTCGTCAGCCGCTTCGCATTCGACCGCCCTGGCCTGCCATCGCTGTCGCTGTCCACCGACACGTCGATGCTCACCGCGATCGGCAACGACTACGGCTACGACATGCTGTTCCGGCGCCAATTGGAGGCGCAGGCCCGGCCGGGCGATGTCTTTGTGGGCATCACGACCTCGGGCCGTTCCAGGAACATCTTGGCCGCCTTCGAGGTGTGCAAGCAACTGGAAGTCACGTCAATTGCCCTTTGCGGTCTGGGCGGTGAACTGGCCGACAAGGCCGACATCGTGCTGCGCATGCCGTCTTCACACACGCCCCGCATCCAGGAATGCCACATCTTGGTTGGCCACATGCTGTGCGCGCAAGTCGAGTTGGTCCTCTTCGGGCATCTGGCGCCGAAGAAATGACTTCAGGCTGGGGGCGTCGCGCCGCGTTCATAGACCGCGACGGTGTCATCAACGAAGAACGCAACTACGTGAGCCAGATCGAGGACTTTCATCTGATTCCAGGTGCCGTCGAGGGATTGGCGCAATTGAGCGACGCAGGGTTTTCCTTGGTGGTCATCACCAACCAGTCAGGTATCGGCCGTGGCCTTTACTCCGAAGCGGACTTCGACTACCTCACCGAGCATATGCGGCATGAGCTGGCCCGGCAGGGCATAGAAATCGCGGGCGTCTATTACTGCCCGCACCACCCGAAGGCTGGCTTGGGCCACTATCGGGTCGAATGCAACTGCCGCAAGCCCCAACCCGGAATGCTCCTGGACGCCGCGCGCGAACTGGGCTTGTCGCTAGCCGATTCGGTGCTGGTGGGCGACAAGACCAGCGACATTGAAGCCGGCCGCCGCGCGGGATTGCGTCGATGTGTGCTGGTGGAATCGGGACACGCCCTGAGCGCAGCCGAAAGGGCCACTGCAGATGCTTGCGTCGTGGATCTGCAAGCTGCGGGCCGCTGGTTGACTTCGCATGGTTAATACTTCGAAAGGATTCCTGACGAAGCGCGAACTGCCGCCGGTCCGCCTTCAGGCAACGGGTAGTTTTTCGCCAGCTGCGCCCAGCCTAAGGCGACAGGCGCACGCGCTGCGTCACCGACGATGATGGATCTCGCACCACCCTTTCGGCAAGGGCAGCCCGATGCACCGCACCCGCCCAGCGCGTGAGACGCGTCGACGTTGGACTGGACCACTCGAATTAAGCCACCAGCAGCCGCCGCGCATCGGCATAGCGCCGGCAAGCCAGCGCAAACGCCACCAGCATGGGCACCTGTTCGTGCGCGGCGTTCACCGCCTCGGCCAGCACCGACGGGCTGCGGATGTATGCGTACACCATCCGGTTTCGCAGCGTGCGGGCGGCCACCCAGGTTTCGCTGGTCTGTGGCAGCAGGCCCAGGCGGCCTGCGCGGTCCAGGTTGTCCAGCACGCTGCCCAGCGGTTCGCCCAGCCGGGTCAACAGGGCGGACGCTCGTCCGTGGCTTGCAGGTGTTCGGCTTCCAGGGCCACCGTTTCCAGCAGGAAGGCCAGGCGCGCACGCGCCGCTTCGCTGGCCGTCATGCCTGCAACACCACGCCCTCAGCCCGTGCGATGCGGTGCACCGGCTCCAGGGCCGTCGCCGGGTCCAGCACCAGCACGTCGATCTGGCGGTCGCCCAAAGCGCGCTGCAGGCGCGCCGTGATCTGCGCAGCCAGCCACACCGGCCGCGCCACCGGGCTGGCGCATTCCACCAGCAGGTCGATGTCACCGCCCCGCAGTTCGTCGTGCAGGCGCGAGCCGAACAGCCGAACCTGCGCGTCGGGGCCGGCCAGGGCGCGGGTGGCGTCGACGATGGAGCGGACCTGGTCGGCGGAAAGGCGCATGGCGGGATGCTAGCGCAGGGGCTGGGCGCAGCAAGGGGGACGTGCTGCTTCCGTGCGGTCTTCCGCACCGGCGCTACACGGCTGGACATTACACATTTTTATACACATACTGCAGCCATGCGCTACAGCTTCGATCCGGCCCAGCCAGCATGAGCAAAGCATCTACCGCGAAAACCTTGGCTGATGCGCCTGAAGGCGCCCCGCTGCGGCAACGCGACATCGCCGCCGGGAAGCTGGTGCTGCGCCAGCGTGGCCCTTTTGGCGCCGTGCTGCCGAACAAGCAGCGGGTGAACATTTTCCTGGACGGCGTGGTTGTCGAACACTTCAAGGCGAAGGCGGGCGCGCGCGGCTACCAGACCTTGATCAACGAGGCGCTGAAGCAAGCGATGCAAGCCGAAAGCCTGGAAGACGTGGTCAGGAAGACCATCCGCGAGGAATTGAGCAGCAGCTGAGCGCTAGAGCCCGCCCGGAGAACGCCATGGATGCCATTCGGGCCTTGATGCAGGTGACGGGCCGCAAACTGACCCTGCGCTTGCCTGAACACTTCAACGCGAAGTGGGTGGAGGTCATCGTGTTGGATGCAGACGATGCAACCCGAATGCCAGCCGACGCCGCGCCGGCAAGACGCCGGCCGTCGCCGCTGATGGCTGGCGCGCGCATCGTCGGCGGCATCATGTCGCCGGTGGTCGAGCACGACCGTTGGGTCGTCCTGAAGTGATGCGACGGCCTGGCCGCTTGCATGCGTAAGGCCCATGACCGTGAGCAAACCCACCTCGCGCCGACCTTCGGGCTCTGACCTGGCGCGCGTGGACGCGCACCACATCAAGCCCCACGAGTACAAGGAGCTGCCTGAACTGACCGACGACCTGCTGACACGGGCCGTCGTCAACAAGGGCGGCCGGCCCCGCGTGGAGAACCCGCGCCAATTGATCAGCCTTCGCCTGCCCCCGGATGTCATCGCCCGGTTGGCAGACCCGAATGGCTGAGCGCCTGGCGACAGGCCCCGCTGCCTGCGCCAAAGACGGTGCTTGAGGCGGTCGGCGGCGGGGGCTGTCAGCCTGTGGCCACCCAGTCTTCCAACGCCAGGCCGGCAGGAACAAGGCCGAGGGCCGCCGACGGCTCAGGTCTTCAAGCGTGACCGAGCGGACCCGTAGACCACACCGTCCTCGCGTTTGTCGACGGCCACAACCGTGACCAGCAGGTGGTCGTCTTCCACGGCATAGACGAGACGAATCCCTTGCTGGCGCAACTTGATCTTGTAGCAGCCGGCAAGCGGCCCGTGCAGCGCGCCACCGGGAACGTGCGGGCTGTCCAGCCTTTTGGCGAGCAACTTCTTGAGGTTGACCTGGACCGATCCGTCCAGGCTGCGCCACTCGTCCAATGCCTCGGGCATGAAGCGAAGCTTGTACCTGTGCTTGGCCTTGACCTCAGAGGTCGTCAATGTCCACCTCGATGGCCCGTGCCTTCTGGGCCAGTCGGCTGGCGACCTTGCGATACAGCGCTTGGTCTGCGATTTCGTCGAGCATGGCCTCGAAGAGGCGGGGCTCGACCATGTAGAACGCGGCGCGGTTGTGGTTGAGCACCGCGACCGGGCGGTTGTTCGCCTCGCGCAGCACGGCGGCCGGGTTCTTCTTGAATTCGGACATGCTCACGGCAATGTCGGCAAGGATGGCTTCCATGTTTGGCTCCGTATTGAGAGCCAAATATAGCTACGCAGCAGCCGACTGTCTATTCAGGCAGCAATCGCACACCGTCAGCCTGTGGCCGCCCAGTCTTCCAACGCCAGGCCGGCAGGAACGAGGCCGAGGGCCCGGTCGCGCGTCACGAGCACCGCGCCGACGGCCTGGGCATGGGCGGCGATCATCAGGTCCAGGGGTGCCAGCGTGACGCCTGCGGCTTCGCAGCGGGCGTGCAGGTCACCGTAGGCAGCCGCCACCGGCTGGTCCTGTGGCAACACGGTCACGCGGATCAAGCTTGCCGGCACACGCGTCAAGGCGAAAATGCAAGCAACAGGAGTCTGGTGATGAAAACACTGAAGGTCGGCATCGCTTCCTACGAAGACATGAAGGCCCGCACCCTGGCCATTGCGAGAGGGGATTTCAAGCCCAAGACGAGCGACCCGACGGTGTGGTTCGCATCGGCTGAGAGCTTCGCCAAGCTGCTGTCGAACCACAACCGGGCCTTGTTGGGCGTCATTGCACAGACACAGCCGCAGTCGCTCAGCGCTCTGGCCCATGCGAAGGGGCGCACAGCGGGCAACCTGTCACGCACCCTGCGCACCATGGAACGCTACGGGCTCGTTCGCCTGCACAAAGGCGCACGCGGCGTCGTGCGGCCCGAAGTGCCTTACCGCGCGGTCCAATTGGCGATCAGCCTGGCCCATGGCTAAGGTCAAGTTGGCGGTGCGCTTGAGCGAGGCCGATGGAGCGGTGACCATCAAGCCCAGGCGTGCCAGCGTGACGCCAGCGGCCTCGCAACGGGCGCTGAACGCAGTCGACGGCAGCCTGTCCATCCGGCCAGCGCAATCGAATCGCCAGGCATTTGCGCTCGAGCTGACAGCGGCCCGCAGTGGCATGCCCCTGAGCGAGCCGGTGATGGAGGCGTTGCGCGGCGGGGCGCGGTATTGACAGGGTCTATGTCGACACGAGCGTGCTCGTGCCCTTGTTCCTGAACGAGCCGCACAGCGTGGCGCTTGCAAGCTGGTACGCGGGCGAAAAAAGCGAACTCGTTGCCGCGGCTTGGTGCGTGACGGAGTTCGCCAGCGCGCTCGGCATCAAGCAGCGCACCGGCGCCATCGACGCGCAGCAGGCCCAGGGCGCTTGGACGCGCTTCGAGCGCATGGTGGCTGCCGACCTCCGGCTGCTGCCGGTAGAGCCCGCGCACTTTCATCGGGCGGCCGAACTGGTGCTGGACGCGGCGAGCGCCTTGCGCGCTGGTGACGCCTTGCACCTGGCGTGTGCCGAGGCTGGGGGTGCCAAGCACATGGCAACCCTGGATGACGTCTTGAGCCGCAACGCACAGCGCCTGAAGATCCAGCCGGTGGTGCTGCGCAGCGTGCCCTGATGGCGATGATGGGCCCGCCCGCTGGGCGAGGTGCTGGTCTCGGCAGCATGGGTCCGTCCAGCGTGTCGAAGCGAAGTTGCCCCGCCAATTCACTTTTTACGGGGTAATTCCTGGCTGGTACTGGCTGCGCCGCGCCCCCGGCCCGTGGCGGTGGCGGGCCAGGCCGCCCCAGCCGCTACGCCTTGAACGGGTTGAGCAGCGGCACACCGAAAGCCTTGAAGTCGGCCACGTTGCGGGTCACGACCGTCAGGCCATGGATCTTGGCTGTCGCGGCGATCATCGCGTCCTCGTACACGGTCTCGGATTGCCGGTGCATCAGACGGGCGCTAGCCCTGAAGGCCAGCGCGTCCATCGGCAGCACGTTGTAGGTGGCCGCCACCTGTTCCAGCCAGGTTTCGAGTTCCAGCGCCTTCGCAGGGTCCTGCTCGCGGGTCAGCTCGATGCCGGCCTGAATCTCGCCGATGGTCACCGCAGCCAGGTACATCTGCTGGTCTTCGAGGCCAGCCAACCAGGCCAGCACCGCACCGTGCGGTTTGGGCTTGCGCAGCTCAGAAACCACATTCGTGTCCAGCAGGTACATGACGGTCACCGCAGGGCTGGCGTCACGCGTCGGCGGGCCTGACCCCGGAGGGGCAGCCGCAGTTCTGCGCGCCCCTCATCGGCCAGCAAGAGCTGCTTCAACGAGGGCCGTGCCGCTGCCTGCAGCCGCCGCCACTCGTCCACGGGCACCAGCACCGCAGCCTCGGCCCCCCGCTTGGTGACCATCTGCGGGCCTTCTGCCAGGCAGGTCTCCAGGAATTCGCTGAAGCGCGCCTTGGCGTCTTGTATCGGCCATGTCTGCATCGAGGACTCCGAAATGACCAGTCGGCTAACCAGTTTAGCGGACCGTCACGGAGGCGCCAGACGCCTGAGCCGCGGGGCGCGTGGTTCAGCTGCGCGCCACGGGTGCCGCGGCGTACTCCGGCACAGCCGCCTGCAGCGCAGCGCGTACGTCGTCGCAAGCCGCGCTGCCAGCCCGCTGCGCCAGCGCCAGCAGGTCATCGACGCCCCCAGCCTGCCGGTCCAGCCGCGCCACCCGCAGCCGCGGCACGGTCGTCGGCAGCGTGTCGTCCGCGTCCGCCAGCAATTCCTCGAACAACTTCTCCCCCGCCCGCAGCCCGGTGAACTCGATGGCGATTTCCTCGGGCGTGTGCCCGGCCAGCCGGATCAGCTGCCGCGCCAGATCCACGATGCGCACCGGCTCGCCCATGTCCAGCACCAGCACCTGCCCGCTGTCGCCGATGGCCGCGGCCTGCAGCACCAGCCGGGCGGCTTCGGGGATGGTCATGAAGTAGCGAATGATGTCGGGGTGGGTGACCGTGACCGGGCCGCCCCGGGCGATCTGTTCCTTGAACTTCGGGATCACGCTGCCGCTGGAACCCAGCACATTGCCGAAGCGCACGGCCATGAACTTCGTGGCCGGGTGCTCGGCGGCGAGCGCACTGATGACCATTTCGGCGGCACGCTTGGTGGCGCCCATCACATTGGTCGGGTTCACGGCCTTGTCGGTGCTGATCAGCACGAAGCGCTCGGCGCCGACCTCGGCGGCGGCCAGCGCGGCCTGGTAGGTGCCCAGGGTGTTGTTGCGCAATGCAGCCAGCGCGTTGTCGTCTTCTTCCATCAGCGGCACATGCTTGAAGGCCGCGGCGTGGAAGACCGCCTGCGGCCGCCATTTGGCCATCGTGCGGCGCAGGTGGGCCAGGTCCTTGACGTCGCCGATCAGCCGCGTCAGCGCGATGCCGGGGTGGGCCTCGGTCAGTTCCTGTTCGATGGTGTAGAGGTTGAACTCGCTCAGCTCGTACAGCACGATGCGCGCCGGTTCGAAGGCGGCCACCTGGCGGCACAGCTCGCTGCCGATGCTGCCGCCAGCGCCGGTGATCAGCACCGTCTTGCCGGCCAGGGTGACGCGCACGCCGGCTTCGTCGAGCTGCACCGGCTCGCGGCCCAGCAGGTCTTCGGGCTCGATGTCGCGCAGGCGCTCGACGCGGCTTTTCCCCGTGCGCAATTCGTCCACCGTCGGTACCGTCAGCACCGGCAGCCCGGTGCTGGCCGCCAGTTCCAGCGCGCGCCGGCGCTGCGACAGACGGGCGCCCGGCAGCGCGACGACGATGTGCGTGGCGGCGCCGCGCACCGCCTTGTCGGTGATGGCGTCCAAGCCGCCCAGCACGGGCACGCCGCCGATGCGTGCGCGGCGCTTCTGCGGGTCGTCGTCGAGCAGGCCCAGCACGATCCAGCCCTGTTCGTGGATGCCGGCCAGCAGCAGCCGCGCCGCCGCACCCGCGCCCATCACGATGGCCCGGCGCACGTCCTGCCCCTCGCGGTGGCTGCCGGTGATGCGCGAACGCGCATGCTCGTACAACATCCGGTAGCCGATGCGCAGCACGCACAGGCCCATCAGCGCCACCACCGGGTGCAGCGCCAGCACGGCGCGCGGCACCTTGACCAGGCCCAGGCCGATGACCACCGCCGCCGATACGCCGCCGGCCAGCGCGCAGGCCAGCGTCAGCCGCTTGACCTCGCCGAAGCCGGCGAAACGCCACATGCTCTGCGGCACCTTGAAGGCGATGTTGGCGGCCAGGTAGGCGGCCACCACGCCCAGCAGCACCCAGCCGTCGTAGCCGGGGCGGGCGCTCCACCAGCGCTCAAAACCCAGGCGGAACAGGTAGGTGATGTTCCAGCAAGCGGCCACCACCAGCGCATCGACGGCCAGCGACAGCGGCTCGCGGTGCGGGCGCAGGCGCGCCAGGAAGACGTCCAGGCGGTGCCAGACGGTGCGGTTGGGGGTGGCTTGCGGGCTCATCGCAGGTCGCGCCAGCTCAGCACCTGGTGATCGGCGCGCACATGGCTGCTGTCGCCGCCGTAGACCAGCAGCGGGTCGGCGGCTTGCGCGCCCGCCAGCACGCGCCAGCGGCGCGCGGGATTGAGCCAGTCCGCGGCATAGGTGGTACCCGACTTGCACTCGACACCGTGCAGCCGGCCCTCGTGTTCGAACACCAGATCGACCTCCAGGCCATGATTGTCGCGCCAGAAATGCAGGTCGGGCGGCAAGCCGCGGTTGTAGCGGTGCTTGAGCGTTTCGGCCACCACCCAGGTCTCGAAGACCGCGCCTCGCGCGGCATGCACCTGCAGTTCGCGCGCGCTGGCGATGCGCAGCAACTGGCACAGCAAGCCGGTGTCCAGCAGGTACAGCTTGGGCGCCTTGACCAGCCGCTTGCCGAAGTTGCGGTGGTGGGGCGGCAGCAGCGTGACGATGTGGCTGGCCTGCAGCACCGTCAACCACTGACGCGCGGTGGGCTGGCTGATGCCGCAATCCGAAGCCAGGCTGTTGAGGTTGAGCAACTGCGCGCTGCGCGCCGCGCACATGGCCAGGAAGCGCTGGAAGGTGGCCAGGTTGCCGACGTTCAGCAGTTGCCGCACGTCGCGCTCGACATAGGTGACCAGGTAGGCGGCCAGCCACTGCGCGGCGTCCACGTCGCGGTGGCTGGCGTGCAAAGCGGGGTAGCTGCCCTGCCACAGCGTGTCTTCGAGCGTGCGCTGGGGCTTGTGCGCGGCCAATTCCGATTGCGACAGCGGCAACAAGGTGAGCATGCCGACGCGGCCGGCCAGGGACTGGCCGATGCCGTTCATCAAGCCAAACTGCTGCGAACCGGTCAGCACGAAGCGGCCCATGCGGGGCGAAGCATCGGCGATGCCCAGCAGGTAGCTCAAGAGCGCCGGGGCGCGCTGCACTTCGTCGAGGATGGCGCCATCCTCGAATCGCGCCAGGAAGCGGCGCGGATCGGCCAGCGCCAGTTCCCGCGTGTCGAGGTCTTCGAGGTTGATGTGCGGCAGCTTGGGGAAGGCCGAACGTGCCAGCGTGGTCTTGCCCGACTGCCGCGGTCCGGTCACCGCCAGGATCGGAAAGCCCCGCGCCATGCGCTGCAACGTGGGCACGGCGTCGCGGGTGATCAGATCGGGCGGAACGTAAGACACGGCTGTTTCAAAGTTGGATTTTGAAATTGTACAGTTCGTGTGCGCAGGCCTTGTTGCAGGCCTCACCGAGACAGCAAGCGCCGCACGGTACGCAGCAACACGCCCAGATCGGTCCACAACGAGGCCTGCTGGGCGTAGTCCGCTGCGCCTTGCAATTTGATGGGCAGGATGCGCTCGATGTATTCGCGCTCGGGGTCGGCAGCGGCGGCCAGCAGGCTGGCTTCGTCCAGGAAGTCCAGCGACGAGGGGTCGGTGATGCCGGGCCGCACGGCCAGAACCAGCGCGCGCAAGGCCGGCGGGTAATGCGCCACGTAGCGCGGCACCTCGGGGCGCGGGCCGACCAGGCTCATCGTGCCTTGCAGCACGTCGATCAGCTGCGGCAGTTCGTCCAGCCGCTTGCCCCGCAGCCAGGCGCCGGCGCGGGTGATGCGCGGGTCCACGCCGACGGTCAGTTGCAGGCCGGCGGCGCCGGTGCGCATGCTGCGGAACTTGTGGATGCGAAAGGGCGCGCCGTGGCGGCCGACGCGCTCTTGGCGGAAGAAGACCGGACCCGGGCTGTCGAGCTTGATCCACAGCGCGATGGCCAGCAGCAACGGAGACAGCAGCAGCAGGCCCAGGCCCGCCGCAAAGAGGTCGAACAGGCGCTTGGTCAAGCTGGGGGCTGGCTTTCAGCAGGCGCGTCTATGCCGTCGAAGACATCCACCAGGGCCACGCGGCAACCCACGCTGGCCGCTTCCAGGGTTTCGGACTCGCTCATGTCGTCCAGCACCCAGCGGTCATCAGCACCCCGGCGGAAGGCTTCGACGCGGCGGGTCTCAGGGTCCACCAGGATGTATTCCTGCAACGCGGGGATGCGCCGGTAGAGCGCGAACTTGTGGCTGCGGTCATAGGCCTGCGTGGAGGGCGACAGCACCTCGACCACCAGCGTGGGCGCGCGGAAGATCATGTCGGTGGCCAGGTCGGCCTTGTCGCAGGTGACGAAGACGTCGGGGTAGAGCACCGTGTCTTCGCCGATCTGCAGCTTCATCCCTTCGTGGAAAGCCCTGCAAGGTGTTCCAGCCAGTTGATTACCCAAATGCCGGGCGATATTGGCGACAACACACCCGTGGGCCCGCCGGGCACCGACCATCGCAAAGACCTCACCTTGGTGGAATTCGTGCTTTTCAGGCTGCTCGTTTTCCCACGCCAGATAGGCTTCCAGCGTCAGCTTGGGCTGTGTCAATGCGTTCATGGTGGCGGGCCTCCGGGCCTCATCCTAGCGCCGCGCGCACCGCCTGGGCCACGCGCTGCACGTCGTCCAGCGTCATGCGCGTGTACAGCGGCAGGCTCAGCATGCGCTCGAAGGCGTGCTGGCTGTGCGGGAACTGTTCAGGCTTCAGGTCGTAGCGGTCGCGCCAGTAGGGGTGCAGGTGCAGCGGGATGTAGTGCACGCTGCAGCCGATGCCGTCGGCGTACAGGCGCTCGATGAAGGCGTTGCGCTCGACCTTCGCACCGTCGGCCAGGCGGATCACGTACAGGTGCCAGGCGTGCTGGTCGCCGGCCGGCGGGCGCGGCGGCAGCACGATGGGCAGGCCGGCCAGCGCTTCGTCGTAGGCGGCGGCCAGCTGTTCGCGCTTCAGTTGGAAGGCGTCCAGCCGCTTCAACTGGTGGATGCCCAGCGCCGCGGCGATGTCGGTCAGGTTGTACTTGTAGCCCGGCGCCACGATCTCGTAGGCCCAACTCGGCACGGTGGACGTGTAGCGGTCGAAGGCGTCGCGGCTCATGCCGTGCAGGCGCATGACCTTGGCCCGTTTCGCCAGTTCGGCGTCGCGCGTCACCAGCATGCCGCCCTCGCCCGTCGTCATGGTCTTGTTGGCGTAGAAACTGAACACCGTGGCGTCGCTGGCCAGCAGGCCGATGCGCTGGCCGGCGCTGGTCGTCGGCAGCGCGTGCGCCGCGTCCTCGATGACTTTGAGGCCATGGCGCTGCGCGATGGCCAGCAGCGCGGGCATGTCGGCGGCCAGCCCGGCGTAGTGGACCGGGATGATGGCCTTGGTCCGCGGCGTGATGGCGGCTTCGACGGCGGCGGGGGCGATGTTCAGCGTGGCCGGGTCGATATCGACCAGCCTGACGTCGGCGCCCAGGTAGCGCACGACCTCGGCGGTGGCGGTGAAGGTGTGGGTGGTGGTGATGACCTCGTCGCCCGGGCCGACGCCCACCGCTTCCAGCGCCAGGTGCAGGCCGGCGGTGGCCGAGTTGACGGCGATGCAGTGCAAGGTCTCGTCGCTGCTCAGGTAGGCCGCGAAGTCGCGCTCGAAACGCTGCGTCTTCGGGCCGGTGGTGACCCAGCCGCTGCGCAGCGCGTCAACGACTTCGGCGATCTCTTCTTCGCCGATCTCCGGCAGCGCGAAGGGCATGAAAGGCAGCTTGGGCGGGGTGGGTGTGTTCATGCGGGTTTGGCGATCCAGGCCAGACGGTGCGTGCGCAGCAGCGGCAAGGTGTTGAGAAGGTTGCAGGCTTGCGGATGCAGCCGCGCCACGCGGCGGGCGATGGGCGGCGCCAGCGTGATGCGCCGGGCGTCGATGCGGGCTTGCGGGAACAGCGCCCGCACGCGGGCCAGCGGCACGCCGCGCACGTCGGGGTTGCGCGGGTTGTCGACGGTGAAGTCGTACCAGACGACGGCGCCACCGGGCCGCAGCCACTGCCACAGGCGGTCGGCCAGCCGGGCCTGGAAGGCGTCGTCGAGGATCGAGCTGAACACCGTGTACTGCAGCACGAGGTCGAAGCTGGCGTCGGGCAGCGGCATCTGCAGCGCGTCGCCTTCGTGGACGGCCACGCTGGCCGGCAGGCGCAGGCGGGCGGCGGCGGCGCGCTCGGGCAGCAATTCGTTGCCGAACAGCCGCGCCGGGTCGCAGCCCAGCCGGATCAGCTCCAGCAGGTTGTCGCCGCCGCCGCAGCCCACCTCCAGCACGTCCAGCTCGGCCAGCGGGCGTTGCAGGTGGCGCGCCAGCAGCGCGGCCAGCGCGCGCTCACGCTCCTGGCGCGCGTGCAGCACCTCGGGGCGCAGCGGGTTGTAGCGGTCGCCGACATGGCGCCGGGCGTAGCGCTCGGCGATGGCCTGCGGCTCGTCGGGGGTCGGCTGGACGGGCGGCATGTCGGTCAGCGCGTCAGGCGGGTGGCCGAATCGCGCGCGCCGCGCTTCAGCCAGACGAAATCGATCAGCCCGCGGCCGAAGCCGATGCCGTAGCCGATGTGCATGCAGCCGCAGGCCCAGACCACGCCCAGCATCTGCTGCAGCGACCCTTCGGCCACGGCCACTGCGTTGACCGCGCCGGCCGCGGCGTACAGGCCAAGGACCGCCGCCAGCGCCCACCAGGCGGGCGTCCACAGCAGCCCGGCGACCGCCAGCAGCGCCAGCACCGCGACGAAGGCGAAAGGCACCAGGTGGCGCGGCGCGGCCGGCAGGCGGTGCTTGCGGATCACCGGCACCTTCCAGTAGCCGTACTGGTGGAACTGGCGGAACAGCGCGATGAAGGAAGCCCGCGGCGCATAGCGCGAATGGATGGCCGCGCTCTGCCAGACGCGGCCGCCGCCGCGCGTGATGCGCAGCGCCAGTTCGTCGTCCTGGTTGCGCACCAGGGCTTCGTCGAAACCGCCGATGGCGAGCAGTTGCTCGCGCGGCCAGGCGCCGAGGTAGACGGTGTCGACCTCGCCGTTGAAGTCGGTTCGCCGCGACGCCGCGCCGCCCGAGCCGAAGCGGCTCTCGAAGGCCGCCGCGATCGCCGCCTGCGGCCAGCCCCGCCCCACCGGCACCCAGGGGCCGCCGACGCAGGCCGCGCCGCTGTCGCGCAGCGCAACCAGGCATTGCGCGGCGTAGTCGGGGGCGTAGGTGGTGTGCACGTCCATGCGCACGATGGTGCCACCAAGCGCTGCCGCGATGGCCGCGTTCAGCGCCGCCGAGGTGATGCGCGCCGGGTTGTCGATGACGCGCAGCCGCGCGTCGCCGGCGGCGCGCTCG
The DNA here is from genome assembly GCA_947453725.1 of Betaproteobacteria bacterium. Taxonomy (GTDB): domain Bacteria; phylum Pseudomonadota; class Gammaproteobacteria; order Burkholderiales; family Burkholderiaceae_C; genus Rubrivivax. The sequence continues at coordinate 35,106 of CANGHH010000004.1, forward strand.
GCCAGCCGTTCGCGGGTGCCGTCGTCGCTGCGGCCGTCGGCCACCAGCACCTCGAGCGTCACGCCGTCTGGCAGCTGCTGGCCCAGCGCCGAATCGAGGAAATCGTCGATGAAAGCCGCCTCGTTGCGGCAGGGCACGACGATGCTGATGACGCTGTCCATCGCCGCCATAGCCGTCATGCCGGCGCTCCGCGGTGGGTGCCGGCGGCCACGCGGCGCACCAGTGCCGTCCACTGCTGGACGTGCTGCGCCGGGCTGAACAGCGCCTGGCTGCGTGCGATGGCGGCTTGGCCCATGCGCTCGCGCAGCGGCGCGTCGGCCAACAGGCGCAGCAGCGCGTCGGCCAGGGCCTGGGTGTCGCCGGCCGGCACGACGATGCCGGTGTCGAAGCGGATGATCTCGGCCGGCCCGGTCGGGCAGTCGAAAGCCACCGCCGGCACGCCCAGCGCCTGCGCTTCGAGCAGCGCCAGCGGCATGCCTTCGTAGCGCGAGGGCAGCACGAAGACGGCGGCTTCGCGGTATTGCACCTGGACCTGCGCGGTCGGCGCCAACCACTGCACGCTGCCGCTCACGCCCAGCGCTTGCGCCTGGGCCTGCAGCGCGGCGGTCAGCGGGCCGTCACCGAGGATGCGCAAGCGGGCCGCCGGCATCTGCGCCTGCACGCGCACCCAGGCGCTCAGCAGCAGGTCCAGGCCCTTCTGCGCGACGTGGCGGCCCACCGCCAGGACCAAAGGCGCAGCCGGCGCAGCGGGTACCTCGGCGCGCAGTGAAGCGGCGTTGTAGATGACCTCGGTGCGCGGGTTGATGGCCGCGAAGCGCGGCGCGTCGGCGCGGCTCAGGCTGACCACGGCGGCCACGCGGCGGTAGAGCCAGCGGCGCAGCACGCGCCAGGGCTTGCTGCGCGCGTCGAAGTGGTTGTGGTCGCAGCAGATGGCGCGCGGCGCGACGCCGGGGGCCGTCAGCGCCGTGACGGCCAGCACCGAGCAGGCGGTCGTCAGGCCGTTGAGGATCACCACATCGGGCCGTTCGGCGCGGACCAGCGCCGCCAGCGCCAGGCCGGTGCGCCACTGCTTGCGCAGCAGCGCCCAGGCGCCCTCGCCCGCCGGCAGCGCGCGGGCCCCGTGCAGCACGCGCACGCGCTCGGGCAGCGGGTAGCGCAGTGCGGCGCGCGGCGTGGCGACGCTGCCGACGGCCACCTGCATGCCGGCCGTATCGAGCTGCCCGGCCAGCGTGCAGACGAAACGCTCGACGCCGCCGGCCAGGTCCAGCCGGTCGCACAGCAGCAACACGCGCGGTTCGCTCATCGGCTCAGCAATGGCGCCACATCCAGCCGTTCGTAGTCGGGCGCCGGCAGCGCCAGACCGGCGCTGCCCAGGGCCTGCAGCGTGGCGCGCCAACGCCGGGCGGCGTCGAGCAGGCCCAGCGCGGCCAGCGGCGCCTGCCAGCCGCTGACGCCGGTGGCCAGCGCCTTGCCGCCGTCCTGCAGCCATTCGTCCTGCGCGTAGTCGCTCTGCTGCGGCGCGGCCAGCAGGCCCGGTTCGCGCAACTTCTGCGCCAGCACCAGCACATAGACCTCGTGGCTGTTGCGCAGGTTGACGCGGCGCTTGACGTCCAGCGGGCTGGCCACGCGCCACCAGTGCGCCGGGTCGGCCTTCTGCACGAAGAGAACGGCCTTCATCTGGAAGCCGCGTTCGGGCGTGTACAGGCTGAAGAAGAGCTCGGGGCTGAACTGGTAGAAGCCGTGCCCGGACAGGTTGTTGGCCGGCAACGCGTGCAGGATGTGGCCGCCGACCCGGCACAGGTCCACCGCGTTGCGCCAGGCGGTGGGGAAGTCGAAGACATGCTCCAGGCAGCCGAAGTCGAGCACCGCGTCGTACTGGCCGCGCTGCGGTGAAAGGACCGGCCACGGCAGGTTCATGTCGTGGACGAAGGTGGCGCTTTCGTAGTCCGAAGCGTCGACCGAATCGGCCTGCTGCGCGCCGAACCACTGCTGCATCAGCGGCTCGAAATAGGTCGGCCGGCCCGGCGCCACCGCCGGCAGTTGCAGCGGCTGTTGCCGGCGCCAGGTGGCATGCGCCCGCAGCGCGCGGTCTTCGACGAACAGCGCCTGGCGGCCGATGGCCAGCGTGCGGCCGTACTGGACGCCCAGGTCTTGCGCGTGGGCCAGGAAGTTCAGGTTGTGTGCGTCGATGCCCATGGTTTCAGCCGGCTTTGTGGTTTTCGTTCGGGTTCGCGGCGCGCGCTTTGGCTTGCAGGTGCTGCGTCAGGGCCATGCCGGCCAGCGCGGCGGCGATGACCAGCCCCTCGACGGCCAGCGCCACGCGTGACAGGGCCGCCGCGCCGTCGCCGCCGAACTGCCAGGCGCCGGCCACGCCGGCCAGCCCGCCGACGACGACGCAGGCGCGGTAGGCGCGGTCGAAGCGGCCGCTGCCGAGCATCCAGTAGCCGAAGAATTTCCAGCCCAGCAGCAGCGGCAGCAGCAGGCCGAGCGTGGCCATCACCGGCGCCACGCGGGCGGCGTCGAAAGCGCCCGGGCGGGCGGCCAGCAGGCCGCTGAGCAGCGGCCAGGCCAGCACGCCAGCCAGCAGCAGCAGGCCACCGGCGACGGCGCCGAGCAGCGCCCAGCGCGCCGTGTAGAACCAGGCCGCGCGGGCACCGAGCTGGAAGTGGGACACGATGCGCGGGTAGACGATCTGGAACACCGGGTCGGCCGCGCCCAGCACCGCGCGGACGATGCGGTCGGCCAGGAAGTAGACGCCGAGTTCGCTGCGGCTCATCGAAGCCGAAGCGACGGCCGGCAGCGCGTAGGAATAGGCCGCGCCAGCCACCGACACCGGCAGCATCGTCCAGCCCAGCCGCAGCCCCGGGCGCACCGCGGCGGCGGTCCACAGCGGCGCGCTGCTGCGCTGGTCCGCGGCGGGTTCGCGCACATCCGGGCGCAGATCAGGGTGCAGGTCGCGGCGCAGCCACCACCAGCCGGTGGCGGCCAGCAGCCCGGTCGCCAGCACCTGCATCGCCAGATAGGCCAGCGCGCTGTGGCCCAGCGCCAGCACGGCCAGCGCCCAGGCGGCGTAGACCGCCATCTCGACCCAGGCCCAGCGGTGCAGCTGCTCGCTGGCCTGCAGGTACCAGGTGGCCTGCCAGCCGATCGCGCAGGCCGCCGCGCCGAGCAGCGCGGCGCCGGCCAGCGCCTCGGCGGCCGACGGCGCCTGCAGCAGCGTCAAGGCCACCGCCGCCGACAGCAGCAGCACCGCGCCGCTGAGCGCCACCCGGGCGCTGAAGATCTGCCGCGCCAGCGCCCAGCGGCCGGCCGCGTCGGCGACCACCGCCAGCCGCGTCGCCGCCGCCAGGAAACCGCCTTCGACCAGCGTCGACAGCAGCGCGGCCCAGACCAGGAGCAGGCTCAGCCGGCCGAATTCATCCGCCCCCAGCCGCGCCGCCATCACCGGCAGCAGCAGCGCCGGAAACGCCAGGCGCAAGGCCGCCGCGCCGTAGACGGGCGGCAGGCTGCGGGCCAGCGGCGGGCGCGATTTCATCGGCGGGCGTTCAGGGTTTGATGACCAGGCGGGCCGTGTAGTCCACGCGGTGCAGGAAGTGGTGCACCTCGCTGGCCGCGAAGTACTCGTCCACCGCCTGGCGCGCGCCCTGCCAGTGGCCGTAGTCGTCGATGACCATCACGCCCTGGCTGACCAGCCGCGGGTAGAGGTGCAGCAGCTCGTGGCGCGTCGATTCGTACCAGTCGGTATCCAGGCGCAGCAGCGCGATGGCGCCGGGCACGCGCGCCGGTATCGTGTCTTCGACCTTGCCCTGGATGAAGTGGATCTTGTCGCGCGGGTAGCCGGTGGACCACAGGTTGGCCTGCACGTCGTCGAGCCCGGCTTCGCACCAGACGCCCTCGCCGCGCGCGGTACGCGCCAGTTGCGCTTCGGCCGACTCGCCCGTGTGGCTGCGGTCTTCGGCGGTGGGCTCGCTCATGCCCTCGTAGGTGTCGTAGAGGTAGAGGTGGCGGCTGGTATCGCCGCGCGCCAGCAACGCCAGCGCCACGGCCATCATGCTGCCGCCGCGCCAGACGCCGCACTCGACGATGTCGCCGGCGATGCCCTGCTTGACGATGTAGTCCACCGCCAGGATCAGCCCGGCGCGGCGGTCCAGACCGGTGTGGGTGAACGGCGCGACGCGGGCGACGATGGCCTGGTCGGCCGGCGACAGGTCGGCCACCGCCGCCTGGTCGCGTGACGCGCTGTGCACGAGTTCCCAGCCGAAACGGGCCAGCGTCGAGCGGACGGCTTTCTTGATCAGTTGTTTCATGCGCTTGGCACCGGGCCGTAGACGTTTGCAGCGTCGGCCAGGGTGATGTCCCAGGTGGTTTGTTGTTGGGCGGTTTGCAGCGACTGCGCGACCGCTGCGGCCTGCTGCCGCAGGTGCTGCAGGGCCGCCAGCACGGCGGCCGCGCTGCGTTCGGGCAGCAGCAGGCCGGGCAGGTCGAAACGGCGCAGGAAGGCGCCGAGGTCGCCCGCGTCGCTGCAGGCGAAGGTGCAGCCCTGGTGCAGCAGCGTGTACAGCGCGCCGGACTGCGAGGCGTCGCGGTAGGGCAGCACGAACAGCACCGGGCGCGCCATCAGCGCGTGCATCGCGACGGCGTCGAGGTAGCGGTCTTCGACGCGCACGCCCAGCGCGATGAGTTCATCGCGCAGCGGGTGCAGCCCGGCGTCCCAGCGGCCGTGGACTTCCAGCGGCAGGCCTTGTTGTTGCCACTCGGCAGATCGGGCCAGTTCGGCGAACAGCTCGATGCCCTTGTAGCCCTTGACCGTGCCCCAGAAGACCAGCGCCCGCGGCTCGGCGCACAGCTGCACCGGCTGAACCGCGTCGCGCGGCGCGATCGGCAGCAGGCCGTGCGGCAGGACGAGCGCCTTGGCGCCGAAGCCCGCGCCGTAGCGGCGCAGGAAGTCGTCGCGGGTGGCTGCGCTGACGAAGACCAGCTGCCGCGCCAGCCCGGCGATCCAGCGCGTCGGCGCGTGCTGCCGGCCCGGGTGGCCGTGCGGCACCGCGTTGTGCACGGTGTAGACGAGCTGGCGGCGCAGCAGCCACCACAGCGGCAGCTCCAGCGGCCACAGCACGCTGAACTGCAGGTTGATGGCGCCGAATTCGCGGCGCCGACGCCACAGCGCCCGCAGCAGGCCGACATAGGCCAGCCCGCCGCGCAGCCGCGAGCTGACGCTGCCCGAGACCGCGCGCTCGACGACGCAGACGCCGGCCATCGTTCGCAGGTCGTCGAGGAACTCGGCGTTGTAGCGGGTGCGCGAGGCGAAGACGGTGACCCGTTGGCCCTGGCGCAGCAGGCCGCCGGCCAGCCCGTGGTCGTAGGGCAGCACGAAGGAGCCGCCATCGACGATGGCGATGGCCGCGCCGGTCTGCAGCGAATTCAATGGGCGAACCAGTAGCGCCGGCTCAGGCGGTACTGCGGGTCCAGCTCGCGCGGCCCGATGTCGCGCGCCGGGTTGCCACCGACCAGCCGCAGCGGCGGCACGTCCTTGGTCACCACGGCCCCGGCCATCACCACCGCGCCGCGGCCCAGGTGCACGCCGGGCATGATCATCGCGCCGGCAAAGACCACCGCGTGGTCGTCGATGCGCACCGGCCGGCCCTTGGTCGCGAAGCCCGCGTCGTGCGGGTCGTGGCCCAGCGTGTAGATGCGCACGTCGTGGGCGATCGAGACCTGCTGGCCGATGGCGATGCCGGCGCGGTTGTCCAGCAGCACGCCGCGGTTGATCAGCGTGCCGGCGCCCACCCGCAGGCGGCCGATGTGGAAGAAGCGCACACCGCCCTGCAGGGTGGCTGTCGCGGCGATGTCGTATCGGCACAGTCGGTAGAGCAGCGGTCGCAGGCTGAAGGGCAACAGGCCGTGCACGGTGTTCAGCGCCGCCAGACCGAGGAAATAGATCTGCGACTGCAGGTGCGCGCGCCAACGGCTCATGGGTGGGTGTGGGGGTGCGCCGGGCGGGTCCCGGAACGGGCCGAATTATCACACCCCACCTGCCGCCCAGCCGCCGCCCCTGCGGCCTTGCAAGCTGGGGTTTCTAGAATGCAGGCCCATGACCCCGTCCGCACCCACTCCGCACCCCGCCCCGGCCGCCGCCTCGTCCCAGGCGGACGAGAACCAGCTCATCACCGAGCGCCGCGAAAAGCTGGCCGCCATCCGCGCCACCGGCATCGCCTTCCCCAACGACTTCAAGCCGACCCACCACGCGGCCGACCTGCACCAGAGCTACGGGCAGATCGAGAACACCGAGCTGGAACCGCAGGCCGTGGCGGTGAAGGTGGCCGGCCGCATGATGCTCAAGCGCGTGATGGGCAAGGCCTGCTTCGCGACGGTGCAGGACGGCAGCTTCGGCATCACGCACGGGCGCATCCAGCTCTACATCACGCAGGACGCCGTCGGCGCCGAGGCGCTGGCCGCCTTCAAGCATTGGGACCTCGGCGACATCATTGCCTGCGAAGGCACGCTCTTCCGCACCAAGACCGGCGAGCTGTCGATCAAGGCGACCCGGGTGCGGATGCTGACCAAGAGCCTGCGCCCGCTGCCCGACAAGTTCCACGGCATGGCCGACCAGGAACAGAAATACCGCCAGCGCTATGTCGACCTGATCACCGACGACACGGCGCGCACCCGCTTCGTGGCGCGCAGCAAGGCGGTCAGCTCGATCCGCAGCTTCATGGTCGAGCACGGTTTCCTGGAAGTGGAAACGCCGATGCTGCACCCGATCCCGGGCGGCGCCAACGCCAAGCCTTTCGTCACCCACCACAACGCGCTGGACCAGGAAATGTTCCTGCGCATCGCGCCCGAGCTCTACCTCAAGCGCCTGCTGGTCGGCGGCTTCGAACGGGTCTTCGAGATCAACCGCAACTTCCGCAACGAAGGCATCAGCGTCCGGCACAACCCGGAATTCACGATGATGGAGTTCTACGCGGCCTACTGGACGCACCACGACCTGATGGACTTCACCGAAGCGGTGCTGCGCCACGCGGCGCGCGCGGCCACCGGCACGGCGGCGCTCTCGTACGCCGGCAAGCCGGTGGCGCTGGACCAGCCCTTCGCGCGACTGAGCGTGCGCGAATCGCTGGTCGTGCACGCCGGCCTGAGCCACGAGCAGGCCGACGACGCCGCGCTGATCCGCGAGCGGCTGAAGGCCCAGGGCGAAGAGGCCCCGGCGCACTGGAAGCTGCCCGAACTGCAGTTCGGCCTGTTCGAAGCGGTGGTCGAGGCGCAGCTGTGGCAGCCGACCTTCATCGTCGACTACCCGGTCGAAGTCAGCCCGCTGGCGCGCGCGTCGGACAGCAACCCGGCCATCACCGAACGCTTCGAGTTGTTCATCACCGGCCGCGAATACGCGAACGGTTTTTCTGAACTGAACGACGCCGAGGACCAGGCCGCGCGCTTCCAGTCGCAGGTGGCCAACAAGGACGCCGGCGACGAGGAAGCGATGTACTTCGACGCCGACTTCATCCGCGCGCTGGAAGTCGGCATGCCGCCGGCCGGCGGCTGCGGCATCGGCATCGACCGGCTGATGATGCTGATCACCGACAGCCCGAGCATCCGCGACATCATCCTGTTCCCGGCGCTGCGGCGCGAGGCCTGAATCGCGACGGACACGGCGCCGTGCAGCCCGATGACCCCGCCCCGCCGCGCCTGGATGAGCTGGGCGAGATCGAGGCCGCGGTCTGGCGGGAACTGGAGTGCGCTGTGCAGGGCCGCGGCCGCGCGCCGCCGCAGACGCCACCGCACCCGTGGCGCGTCGGCGTGCTGGCCACGCGCGACGGCGACGGCGTCGACGCGCGCAGCGTGGTGCTGCGCGAAATCGACCGCGCCAGCCGCACGCTGCTGATCTACACCGACGCCCGCAGCCCGAAGGCGCAGCAGCTGGTGCAGCACCCGCAGGGCACGCTGGTGCTGTGGTCGGCCGCACTCGGCTGGCAGTTGCGCCTGCAGGTGGCGCTGACGCTGGAGACCAGCGGCCTGGCGGTGCTGTCGCGCTGGGCGCGCCTGAAGTTGACGCCCGCCGCGCACGACTACCTGTCGCCGCTACCGCCCGGCGCGGCGCTCGACACGCCGCACGCGCCGCCGAGAGAAAGCCGCGACCACTTTGCGGTGATCGCGGCTTCGGTGCAGGACATCGACTGGCTGGAACTCGACGCCCGGGGCCACCGCCGCGCCCGCTTCGGCAGCGGCCCGTCGCGCTGGGTCGCGCCCTAGCGGCGCGCCAGCCTTCAGGCGTTCTTGAAAGCCGGCTTGCGCTTGCCGAGGAAGGCGTCCATGCCCTCCTGCTGGTCGGCGGTGCCGAACAGCGCGTGGAACATCCGCCTTTCGTAGCCGACGCCATCCGACAGGCCGCTCTCGAAGGCGCGGTTGACGCATTCCTTGGCCGCCATCACGCTGGGGCCACCCAGGGCGCAGATCAACTCGGCGGCGGCGAGGGCCTCGGCCAGCAGCTGGGTCGCCGGCACCACGCGAGACACCAGGCCGGCGCGCTCGGCTTCGCCGGCGTCCATCATGCGGCCGGTCAGCACCAGGTCCATGGCCTTGGCCTTGCCCACCGCGCGCGGCAGGCGCTGGGTGCCGCCGGCGCCGGGGATGATGCCCAGCTTGATCTCGGGCTGGCCGAATTTGGCGTTGTCGGCGGCGATGATGAAGTCGCACATCATCGCCAGCTCGCAGCCGCCGCCCAGGGCGAAGCCGGCCACCGCCGCGATGACCGGCTTGCGCACCTGGCGGATGGTTTCCCAGTTGCGCGTGATGAAGTCGCCGGTGTAGGCCTCGATGAAGGTCTTGGTCGCCATCGCGGCGATGTCGGCACCGGCCGCGAAGGCCTTCTCGCTGCCGGTGATGACGATGCAGCCCACCGTGTCGTCGCGGTCCCAGGCCAGCAGCGCGGCGCCGAGCTGGTCCATCAGCGCGTCGTTCAGCGCGTTCAGCTGCTTGGGCCGGTTCAGCGTGATGAGGCCGACGCGGCGCTCGGTGCTGCCGACCAGCTCGGTGAGGATCAGGGCTTCGGTCATGGTGTTGGTCTCCTGGGGTGTTCGGCGCAAGGGCGCGGCCGCAATATACGGCCCGGCCCCGCCCGCTGGCGGGCGCTGGCTAGCCGCCCGGCGCGGCCTGCTCGGGCAGTCGGTCGATGTTCAGGTCGATCCAGGTCTCGGCGTTCTGGCGGATCAGGATGCGGACCGGCAGGTACTGCAGGCTGGGCGCGACCCAGATCTCGGCCGTCAGGTCGACACCCGGCCGCGCTTCGCGGCGCGGCTTGACGTGCACGGCGTCGACCGGTCCGGCCGGCGTGGCCAGCGTTTCGCTGCCCAGCACGTCGTAGGTCCACGTTTCGACCTGGCGCGGCAGGGCCAGCGGCAAGGTGATGCTGCGGCCGGGCTGCAGCAGACCGGGCCGGGTCGTGAACAGCCAGGTCAGCTGCACGAACTGGCTGGCGCTGTCCTGCAGGCCGGGCGGGCGCGGGCGGCGGCTGCCGTCGGCGATCCGCACGCTGTCGGGGTCCATCTCGATGGCCAGCCGGCGCGGCGCCATCAGCAGCACGCGGGTTTCCTCGTCGTAGCGGCTCGGCTGCAGGCCTTGTTCGGTGACCTCGCCTTCGCTGCTGACGCGGCGGCTCATCAGCGGCGCGAACGACGGTCCGATGCCGAGGTCCATGAAGACCTGGTAGCGCGACCCTGAACGCAGCCATTCGACGCGGGCCTGGCCCTCGACGGGCCCGCGGTAGTTGCCGGTCAGGCGGTAGCTGAGGCGGGTCGACGGCGGCCACTCGAAGGCCGCGGCCGCGGCCGACGACGCGCTGGCGGGCGCAGCGGGCGGCACGATCGCCAGGGCGGCGGGCGCCGCGGCCAGTTCGGGTGCGAGGCCCTCGGCGACAGCGACCGCCACCTCGGGCTCAGGCGCCGCCACCAGGGCGGCCGGCGCCGACGCGGCTGACGCCGAAGTGGCCGGCGTGGCCGGCGTGGCCGAAATAGCCGAATTGGCCGCGGAAGCCGCCGCAGCGACAGCCGCCGTCCGCGCCGGCACGGCCGTTCGGTGAGGCGGGCGCGGCGGTGGCGCCACCGGCGCCTGCGGCTGCAGGGACCGCACGAAGGCCACCTCGATGCGGGCCGGCCCGCCGCGGGCCGCAGCGCCGTCGGGCAAGGCCTGATCGGCCAGCCACAGGTGGACGGCCAGCACCGCGGCGACCAGGGCCGCCAGCGGCCAGCCGCGCCGCTTCAGCACCGGGGGTCCGGTCAGCTACCGGCCGCGCCGATGAAACAGCACAGTCTGGCCCCGGCGCTGAGGCGGAAACGCAGCGTCAGCCAGTGCGCCACGCCCTCTTCAGCGTAGAGCCGGCGGTCGACCGCATAGCAGGCCGCCAGCATCGCGCCGAGGATCACCAGGCCGGCGCTGGGCGGCATCATCACGGCCAGCCAGGCCACGGTGGACGGCACCACGCCCCAGACCAGCAGGCGCGTCGGCGGTTCGGCGTGGCGAAAGGCCAGGCCCCAGTGGATGCCGCCCAGGAAGCTGACGATGACCGCGCCGTAGGCCGACAAGGCCAGCGCGACGTAAGGGTGGGCGTCTTCGCGCACCAGCCAGACCAGCAGCGCGCCGAAGGCGAAAGGCAGCAGCCCGGCGTAGCCCAGGCGCCAGGCCGTGGGCGTCAGGCTCGCTGCCGTGGTGGCGTCGGGGGCAGCCAGCGTCGTGCTCACGGCTTCTTGGCGCCGGCAGCGGCCGCGGCGACCAGCAGTTTTTCGATCTGCGGGCCCGGGATGGCACCCGGCTTGCGCGTGCCGTCGGCGAACAGCACCGCCGGGGTGCCGTTGATCTTGTACTTCTGCGCGAAGGCCACGTTGCGGTCGATGGCCGCGGTGTCGCACTTGGCGTCGGTCTTGGCCGGCACCACGCCGTCCAGCATCCAGGACCGCCAGGTCTGCGCGGCGTCCTTGGCGCACCAGATGTCATGCGTCTTGACGGTGGAATCGGGCCCCAGGATGGGGATCAGGAAGGCGTAGACCGTGACGTCCTTGATCGCCGCCAGGTCGCGCTCGAAACGCTTGCAGTAGCCGCAGTTCGGGTCGACGAAGACCGCCATCTTGCGGGTGCCGGCACCCTGCTTGATCAGCACGGCGTCCTTCAGCGGCAGCTTGTCGAAATCGATGGCCGTCAGCTTCTCGACGCGGGCTTCGGTCAGGTCGGTCCGGGTCCGGGTCTCGATCATCGAGCCGGTCAGGATGTGCTCGCCCTTCTCGTCGCTGTAGAAGATTTCGGTGCCGCCGTAGCGCACCTCGTACAGGCCGGGCACCGGTGACTTGCTGATCTCGTCGATCTTGGGCAGGTTGGGCAGGCGTTCGACCAGGGCCTTGCGGATCGCGGCCTCCTGTGCGCCCGCGCTGGCGCTGGCCAGCAGGACCGACAGGACGGCGGTGGCCAGCAGGGTGCGGACAGCGGGGCTGGCGGCATGGCGGTTTGCGGTGTTCATGGTGTCTTTCGAAAACAGGGCTAGCGACCGAGGGCGCCTTGCGTCAGCAGGCGCTTCAGCGGTGACAGGCGGTTGACCAGCGCCAGCCCGCGGTTGCGGCATTCACGGGCCAGCGGCGCCGGGCTGGCGAACAGGTGCAGCAGCGCGTCGGTCACCTGGGCCATGGCGCGCACCGGGCCGCGGCGTTCACGGGCGTAGCGGGCCAGCAGCTTGGGGTCGCCCAGGCCGCGCCAGGGCTCGCGGGCAGCCAGCGTCGCGGCCAGCGCCCGCACGTCGCCGAAACCCAGGTTCAGGCCCTGGCCGGCCAGCGGGTGGACGAGGTGGGCGGCGTCGCCGACCAGCACCCAGCCGGGGCCGTGCAGCGCGTCGGCGTGGGCCAGCGCCAGCGGCCACTGGGCGCGCGGGCTGGCCAGCGTCAGCGTGCCGGCGGCACCGGCGGTGGCATCCATCAGCGTGGCGGTGAAGTCGGCGTCGGACAGCGCCATCAATTCGTCGGCGCGGGCGTCGGGGACCGACCAGACCAGGCCCAGGCCATGCCCGCTGACCGGGCCGGTCGGGCCCTCGAACAGCGGCCGGTCCAGCGGCAGCAGGGCCAGGATGTCGGGGCTGCGGAACCATTGCCGCGCCAGACCGGCGTGCGCCTGGTCGCTGATGAGGCGCGCCGCCACGCCGCGCTGGCCGTAGGCGTGGCGCGCCATCTGCACGCCCAGGCGGGCGCGGCTGGCGGCGTCCTTGCCTTCAGCGAGCACCTGCAGCGCGGCCGGCACGTCCTGGCTGACGAGCTCGACGTGGGGCGCGAAGCGCACCGCGGCGCGCAGCGCGCGTTCCAGCTCGGCCGCGTCGACGATCCAGGCCAGTTCGCCCAGCGACTGCTGCCAGGCCGAGAAGTCGAGCACCGCGCCGGGCGCGTCGCCTTCGATGTGCATCTCGTGCACCGCGGTGCGGGCCTCGGCCGGCATCGCGTCCCAGACCTTCAGCGTCTGCAGCAGTTGCACCGAGGCCGCGTTCAGCGCGTAGGCCCGCACGTCGGCGGTGTCGGGTTCTGCCAGCGTGCCGAGCAGTGCGACCGCCAGGCCCTGGCGCGACAAGGCCAGCGCGGTGGCCAGGCCGACTGCGCCGGCGCCACGGACGAGAACGTCGGGTTCGGACATGGCCTCGATTGTAGGGAGGCCACCGCGTCAGAATCACGACCTCCGAAAGCCCTTGCGCCCAGCCCTTCGCCACGACCGTGACAGCCGCCACCGAACCCTTCGCCACGACCCCGCCCTGCACCGTGGCGGCGGTCTTCGTCCACCCGATCAAATCCTGCGGCGCCGTCGCGGTGGACGGCAGCCTGCTGATCGAGACCGGCCTGGAGCTCGACCGCGCCTGGATGGTGGTGGACGCGCAGGGCGCGATGCTGACCCAGCGCGTGCTGCCGCGGCTGGCGCTGGTGCAGCCGACGCTGCGCAGCAGCGACATGGTGCTGCGCGCACCGGGCATGCTGGCGCTGCACATCCGCCTGGACACGGTGGAGAAGCCGACCCGCGCCCAGGTCTGGGACGACATCGTCAAGGCCTACGACATGGGCGACCTGGCGGCCCAGTGGTTCAGCGACTTCCTCGGCGTCCAGGCCCGCCTGGTGCGCTTCGACCCCGAGGAAAAGCGCCTGGCCGACGCGCGCTGGACCGGCGACATCGCCGCCGAAACCGCTTTCGCCGACGGTTTTCCGCTGCTGGTGACCAGCAGCGCCAGCCTGGACGGGCTGAACGCCCGCCTGGCGGCGCGCGGCGTGGCGGCGGTGACGATGCAGCGCTTCCGGCCGAACATCGTGCTCGGCGGCCTGCAGGCCCACGACGAAGACCACCTGCACGAGATCACCATCACGACCGACCAGGGCCCGGTCGTGCTGCGCCTGGTCAAACCCTGTCCGCGCTGCAGCATCCCCGACGTCGACCCGCTGACGGCCGAGACCGCGCACGCCGTCGGCGACACGCTGGCCGGCTACCGAGCCGACGCCCGGCTCGACGGCGCCCTCACCTTCGGCATGAACGCGGTCGTGGTCAGCGGCATCGACTGCACGCTGCGGCCCGGGCAGCCGGCGACGCTGAGCTGGAACTTCGACTGAGCCGTCGGCCGGCGGGCTTGCAGGGCGGCCGCTTTCAGGTCGGCCGCTTTCAGGTCGGCCGTTTGTCGGGCAGCGGGATGAAATCGGTCTCGCCGGGCACACTGCCCAGGCGCTGCGCGGCCCAGTCGTCGGCGGCCTGCAGCAGACGGGCCTTGCGCGACGACACGAAGTTCCACCAGAGGTGGCGCGGCCCCAGCGGCGTGCCGCCGATCAGCACCACCCGCGCATCGGCGTCGGCCGACAGCATGGCGTCGTCGCCCTCGGCCAGCAGCACCATGCGGCCGCGCGGGATGTCTTCGCCGTCGAGCTGGGCGGCGCCTTCGACGACGTAGACCGCGCGCTCCACCGCCGGCGGCAGCGGGAAGGCGTCGCCGGCGCCGAGCGTGATGTCGACGAACAGCGTCGGCGAACGCACCGCCACCGGCGACACCGCGCCGTAGGCCTCGCCGACCAGCACGCGCAGCCAGGCACCGCCGACTTCGATCTCGGGGATGGCGCTGGCCGGCGTGTGCGCGAAGGCCGGCGCCATCTCTTCGTCGGCCGCCGGCAGCGCCAGCCACAGCTGCAGGCCGTGGATGCGGCGCTGCAGGCCGCGCAGCTCGTCGGGCGTGCGCTCGCTGTGCACGATGCCGCGGCCGGCGCTCATCCAGTTGACGGCGCCGGGCTCGATGCGCTGCAGCGCGCCGGTCGAGTCGTGGTGCTGCATCGCGCCTTCAAACAAGTACGTCACCGTGGCCAGCCCGATGTGCGGGTGCGGGCGCACGTCATGGTTGTCGGCCGGGCCGACGTCGACCGGGCCGAAATGGTCGAAGAAGACGAAGGGCCCGACGCCCTGGCGCCCGGCGGCGGGCAGCAGCCGGCTGACGGTGAAACCGCCGCCGAGGTCCTTGCGTTGTGGGTTCAGGAGGTCCAAAGGACGTGCAGGCTAACTTGAAAAGTCTGTGTGTCAATCGCTGAAAGTGAGGATGACAAGCGAGGGGGCCCCATCAGAATTCGGCGGCGGGGGCCGATTGCGGTCAACGAATCAAACTCTGGAGATCGAATTGTCACGCCACACCTGGATCCGCGTCACCGCCCTTGCCCTCGCCCTGCCTGCCGGCATGGCTGCGCAGGCCACGTCATTTGACCTGCGCGCCATCCAGGCCTACCGCAATTGGACAGGGAATGCCGATCCGGAAACGGCGCCGCAGGGCTACGTCGACCGGTTCAACAACGCCAGTCTCACGACCGGTGCGACGTACACGGGTGGACTCACCACACCGGCATCGCTGTACACGGTGACTGGCGGCAGTGCGCCGGCGGAAGTGACGCCGGGCGACCTGACGACACCGTCCCCCGGCAGCACGCCCGTCGGGCTGGTTCGTTTCGATCAGACCAACGCTGCGGCATCTGCGCTGGTTCAGATCAACGGCACGGCCTATTCGAACCAAGCCTACCGGCTGAACCTGACGAATCCCACGCAGGGCGCGTTCTTCAGCAGCAGCCAGACGCAGTTCATGGGCGAAGGCTATTTCGGCTTCATCGCGCCGGCTGCGGACGAACGCTACGGTGTGCGCTTCAGCGACGCCACCGGCGTCGCGGGTTCCAGCTTCGACGACATCATCACGCTGGACGTGGTGCGCATGACGAACGGCGCCCCGGGCGTGCAAATACGCCGGCTGAGCGGAACCTCCACCAATCTCGCCACAAGCGGTGTTCAAACCGTGGCGGTGTCGTCCTTCCTGTCAGGCAGTGCCACACTGGCCGACGTCAGCCTGATCGATTTGCGCCTGTTTTGGGAACCCAACGGCAGCGGCACCAATGTGGTGACAGGGCGGGTCGATCTGATCCAGGTCCAGAGCGGCGTGCCGACCGGTTCGGTGGGATCGACCACCCTGAGCAGCACCTTCGACATCTTCCACGGCGAAAGTTTCACCAATTTCCAGGTCGGCGCTTCCTGGTCACCACTGGCTGCGGTACCGGAACCCGCAAGCTGGGCAATGATGCTGGCCGGTGCGCTGGCCGTGGCGTGCCGGGCGCGCCGCGACCGCGCCGCCTGAGCACCGCCTGCGCCTGAAGGCCGCACAGGCCGCCGCTTAAACTTCGGGGATCGCGCGTCGCCGACGCGCCACCCCGAAAGTCAGCTTCCATGAGTCTCCAGTGCGGCATCGTCGGCCTGCCCAACGTCGGCAAGTCCACCCTCTTCAATGCGCTGACCAAGGCCGGCATCGCCGCAGAGAACTACCCCTTCTGCACCATCGAGCCCAACGTCGGCGTGGTCGAACTGCCCGACCCGCGGTTGGCCGCGCTGGCGGCCGTCGTCCAGCCCGAACGCGTGGTGCCGGCGATCGTCGAATTCGTCGACATCGCCGGCCTGGTGGCCGGGGCCAGCAAGGGAGAAGGTCTGGGCAACCAGTTCCTGAGCCACATCCGCGAGACCGACGCCATCGTCAACGTGGTGCGCTGCTTCGACGACGACAACGTCATCCACGTGGCCAACAAGATCGACCCGATCGCCGACATCGAGATCATCCAGACCGAGCTCTGCCTGGCCGACCTGTCGACCGTCGAGAAGAGCCTGCACCGCTACGTCAAGGCCGCGCGCAGCGGCAACGACAAGGAAGCCGCCGCGCTGGTCAAGGTGCTGGAAAAGTGCCAGGCCGCGCTGGACCAGGCGCAGCCGGTGCGCGGCATCGCCTTCAGCAAGGAAGAGCTCGTCATCCTGAAGCCGATGTGCCTGATCACCGCCAAGCCGGCGATGTTCGTCGGCAACGTCAGTGAGACCGGTTTCGAGAACAACCCTTACCTCGACCGCCTGCGCGACTACGCCGCGCAGCAGAACGCGCCGGTGGTGGCGATCTGCGCCAAGACCGAGGCCGAGCTGGCCGACATGGAAGAAGACGACAAGGCGATGTTCCTGGCCGAGATGGGGCAGGACGAGCCGGGGCTGAACCGGCTGATCCGCGCCGCCTTCAAACTGCTGGGGCTGCAGACCTATTTCACCGCCGGCGTGAAGGAAGTGCGCGCCTGGACCATCCACATCGGCGACACCGCGCCGCAGGCCGCCGGCGTGATCCACACCGACTTCGAGAAGGGCTTCATCCGCGCCCAGACCATCGCCTTCGAGGACTTCATCGCCTTCAAGGGCGAACAGGGCGCCAAGGACCACGGCAAGATGCGCGCCGAAGGCAAGGACTACGTCGTCAAGGACGGCGACGTGCTGAATTTCCTGTTCAACGTGTGAAGCACCGGGCGGTGGGCGTGGCGCTGCTCTGCGCCTTGGCCTATGCCATCGCCGGTTGCCTCTCGATGGCGCTCGGCGCGCCGCTGGGCTACGCCCTGGCGCTGTACCCGCCGGCCGGCATCGCGCTGGCGGCGGCCCTGGTCTACGGGCCGGCAGCCTGGCCCGGCATCTGGCTGGGGTCCTGCACCGTCAACCTGGTGCTGGCTGCGCAGCTGGGTCCGCTGGACCTGGCGCAGCTGATCGCCCCGCCGCTGATCGCCGCCGGCGCTACGCTGCAAGCCGTCGCTGGCGCGGCGCTGGTGCGGCGCCACGTGCGCCAGCCGGTGGTGCTGGACGCGCCGCGCGACATCCTGCGCTTCGGCCTGCTGGCCGCGCTGCTGGCCTGCTGCATCAGTGCCAGCTCGGCCACCGCCGTGCTGCTGGCCACCGGCAACCTGGCGCCCGGCGCGGCGCTGAGCAACTGGCTGACCTGGTGGGTGGGCGACGCGCTGGGCGTGTTCATCGCCACACCGCTGGCGCTGAGCTTCGTCGGCCAGCCCGCCGCCGACTGGCGGCCGCGGCGCCGCACGCTGGCGCTGCCGCTGCTGATCGCCATGACCCTGGTGGGGGTCGGCATCCACGAGTTTTCGAGGCTCGACGAACAGCGCCTGCGCGCCAGCTTCGAACGCGATGCCGACCGCCTGATCAGCGAAGCGCAGCTGCGCATGACCGCGCCGCTGCACGCACTGCAGGCGCTGCACGGCGCCAGCCGCGGGCACAGCGGCTTCGACCGCACGACCCTGCAAGGAGCCGCGCAGTGGTGGCTGGCGCAGCCCACCGAACTGCAGGCCCTGGGCTACAGCGTGCGCGTGCAGCTGCGCGATCTGGCCGCCTTCGAAGCCGGCGCACGGACCCAGGGCGAAGCCGGCTACCGGGTCTTCGACCGCGACGGTGGCGCCGTGCGACAGGCTGACGGCGAAGTGGTGGCGCTGCGCTACATCGAGCCGGCCGCCGGCAACCAGGCCGCGCTGGGCGTCAATGCGCTGTCGATACCGGCAGCCCGGGCCGCCGTGCTGGCCAGCCGCGACAGCGGCGAACCGACGGCCACCGCGGGCTTCATCCTGACCCAGTCGGCCGCCCGCGAAAGCGGCTTGGTGGTCTACCAGGCCCTGTACAGCGGCGCCGCCACCAGCACCGCCGAGCGCCAGGCGAAATTCAGCGGTGTCGTCTTCGTCACGGTGCGCACCGAGCGCATGCTGCAGGCCCTGGCGCGACCCGACCAGCAGTACCTGCGCTGGTGCCTGGTCGACAGCGACCCGGGTGCCGAGAGCCAGCGGCTGGCGGGCCCGCCCGGCTGTGAGAGCGCCGCGACCTCGGCCGGCGAACTGCAGGCCCGCCGGCTGCTCGACCTGGGCACGCGGCATGCCGAACTGCGCGTCCGCGCGCCACGCGCTGATGTGCCCGGCAGCCAGGGCGAAGCCGCCGGGCTGCTGGCCATGGCGGGCCTGGCGGCGTCGGCCCTGCTCGGCGCGCTCTTGCTGACGGTGACCGGCCACAGCCGGCGCACCGAGTTGGCGGTGCAGGCCAGCACCGCCAGCCTGCGCCGCGGCATGCAGGACCGCGACCACGCCGAGGCCGCGCTGCGCGAGAGCGAGGCCCGCTTGCGCAACATTCTCGACCATGTGCCGCTGGGCGTGATGTTCCTGGACCCGCAAGGCCACATCATCGAAACCAATCCGGCGCTGCGCCGCATGCTGGGGTACAGCAAGCAGCGCCTGCAGAGCCTCTCGCTGGTCGAGCTGGTCAGCGCAGGCGAGGTGGTCCGGCTGCTGGCCTGGCGGCGCGACTTGATGCGCGGGCCGCGCGACACCCGGGTCGAACGCTTCCAGCTGCGCGACAGCCTGGGCATCGAGCACGTGGTCAGCGGCACGGCCAGCGTGATGCGCGGCCCCGACGGCCGCGTGATGCGCATGGTCTGCACGCTGCAGGACATTACCGAAACGCTGCGCCTGGAAGCCTCGGAGCGGGCCCGCCTGCGGGCCGAAGCAGCCAGCCGCGCGAAGTCGGCCTTCGTCTCGCGCATGAGCCACGAACTGCGCACGCCGCTGAACGCGATGATCGGCTTCGCGCAGCTGCTCGACCTGGACCGCGACACGCCGCTGTCGCCGCGCCAGCTGGGCTGGACCCAGCGCATCCAGCGCGCCGGCTGGCACCTGCTGGAAATGGTCAACGAAACGCTGGAACTGGCGCGCATCGAGTCGGGCACGGTGGAACTCAGCCTGGGCCCGGTGGCGCTGGAGCCCCTGCTCGCGGCCTGCCTCGAACTGGTGACCGCCGATGCGGCGCTGCGCGGCATCAGCGTGGCCCACGCCGTCGATGCCGACGCGCAGGGCGTCATCGCGGACCCGCTGCGGCTCAAGCAGGTGCTGACCAACCTGCTGTCGAATGCCGTCAAGTACAACCGCGACGGCGGCGCCTTGAGCGTCACGGCGCGGCGCTTGCCGGCCCAGGGCGGCGACGGCGTGGAGCTGGCCGTCAGCGACAGCGGTCTGGGCCTGACGCCCGAGCAGCTGGCCGCGCTGTTCCAGCCCTACAACCGCCTGGGCCGCGAGAACAGCGGCATCGAAGGCACGGGCATCGGCCTGGTCATCAGCCGCAGCCTGGCCGAGCTGATGGGCGGCACCCTGGTTGCCAGCAGCGAAACCGGTGTCGGCACGACCTTCACGCTGCGCCTGCCCGCCGCCGACGGCGCACCCGCGCCCGAGGTGCGCCGCAGCGACACCCAGGTCGCGCCCTACCGCGAACGCCGGGTTCACATCGTCGAGGACAACGAGACCAACGTCGAGGTCATGCGCGGCATCTTTGCCCAGCGCCCGCAGGTGCTGCTGGATGTGTCGCTGCGCGGCCTGCAAGGGCTGGCGGCGATCCGCAAAACGCCGCCCGACCTGGTGCTGCTGGACCTGCAGTTGCCCGACATCGACGGTCTGGACGTCCTGCGCCAGCTGCAGCAGGACCCGACGCTGGCCGCCATCCCGGTGGTGGTGGTGTCGGCCGATGCCAGCAGCGGGCAGATGCAGGAAGCGCTGCAGGCCGGCGCGCTGCACTACGTGACCAAGCCGGTGGACGTGGCGCATTTCCTGGCGCTGGTCGACAGCGTGCTGGACGACGCGGGACGGGCCTGAGCCGCGCCCCGGCGCGGGCGGGCAGCCTCAGTCCGGCGTGATGTTGTGCTGCCGGATGAAGGCGCCCCAATCGGCCTGTTCGGCCTTCAGCGAGGCCGCGAACTGCTCGGGCGTGTCGAGCACCGGCAGCAGCGCCACCTGTTCCAGCCGCTGCACGTTGACCGGGTTCTTCATCGCCTTGGCGATCTCGGCGGCGATGCGCCTGACCAGCGCCGGCGGCACCTTGGCCGGCAGCATCACCGAGAAGGCCGTGAAGGCCTTGAGGCCGGGGTAGCCGGCTTCTGCCAGGGTCGGCACCGCCGGCAGCAACGCGCTCTTGTCGGTGATGGCCAGCGCCAGCAACTTGCCGGCGTCGATGTAGGGCCGCACGCTGGCCAGGTCGGTCAGCATGAACTGCAGGCGGCCGGCCAGCAGGTCCTGGTAGGCCGGGCCCACGCCCTTGTAGGGCACGTGGCTGAAGCGCGCGCCTGTCGCTTCCTCCAACATTCTCACGCCGATGTACAGCGGGCTGCCCACGCCGGCCGTGCCGTAGAACAGGCCCTGCGGGTCGCGCTTGCCGGCTTCGACCAGGTCGCGCAGCGTCTTCAGCTTGGCGCCCGGGTGGGCCACGATGACCATCGGCGCGATGACGCCCCGCGTGACGGGCGCGAAGTCGCGTGCCACGTCGTAGGTCAGCGTCTTGTACAGCGCCGGGTTGATCCCCAGCGACGAGTTGCTGGCCACCAGCACCGTGTAGCCGTCGGGGGCGGCGCCGGCCACCGCGGTGGCGCCGATGGCGCCGCTGGCGCCGGGCTTGTTCTCGACGATGAAGGTCTGCTTCAGTTGCTCGGTCAAGGCCTGGGCCAGCAGGCGGCCGTAGGTGTCGGTGCCGCCGCCGGGCGACGAAGGCACGACCACGGTCACGGGCTTGGCCGGCCAATCGGCCTGGGCCGCGGCCATCATGGGCAGGGCCGCAGCGACCAGCCCCATCCCCAGCGCGAGCACCGACTTCCAATTCATTGCGAACTCCATTCAAAAGGTGCGCGAGGTTAGTCGCTCGGCCGCTGCCGTGACAAGTCGAGATACCCTGGCGGCCTGCACGCACCCCCACCCGCCCGCAACCCGAACGACGAAGCCCCCATGAACCCCTTGCCTGCCGCCCTGATCCAGGACCTGGTCGATGCCAACCGCATCCTCTTCGACCAGCGCATCGTCGATGCCTTCGGCCACGTCAGTGCGCGCCACCCGGAACGCGCCGACCGCTTCCTGATGGCCCGCAATGTGGCGCCGGGCCAGGTCGTGGCCGCCGACATCGTGGAATACGAGGTCGCCACCGGCGAAGCAGTGGCCGCCGACCCGCCGCGGCTGTACCTGGAGCGCTTCATCCACAGCGAGATCTTCAAGGCCCGGCCCGACGTGATGGCGGTGGTCCACAACCACTCGCCGGCGGTGCTGCCCTTCGCCATCGCCAAGGGCGCGCGCTTCCGGCCGGTCTGCCACATGTGTGGCTTCCTGGGCGCCGGTGCGCCCTTGTTCGAGGTCCGCGACAGCGCCGGTCCGGCCAGCGACCTGCTGATCCGAAACCGAGAACTCGGCGCCGCGCTGGCCACGACGCTGGGCGACGCCAGCCTGGTGCTGATGCGCGGCCACGGCTGCACCGTGGTGGCCGCCTCGCTGCGCGTGGCGGTCTACCGCGCGGTCTACGCCGAAGTCAACGCGCAACTGCTGCTGCAGACCCTGCCGCTGGGCGAGCCCGAATACCTGACGCCGGCCGAAGCCGATGCCGCCCGCGAGACCTGTGAGGGCCAGATCGACCGGCCCTGGAAACTGTGGAAACAACAAGCCGAAGCGAGCGCCGCATGAGCACCGAAGCCCCGATCGAATGGACCGACCGCCTGCTGCTGGGCTACGCCGAGATGGACGCCGAGCACCGCGATTTCGTCGTCTGCGTGCGGGCCTTGCAAGAGGCCGAACCGGCCCAGGTCGCCGACCGGCTGGCCGCCTTCGCCGACCACGCGCGGCGCCATTTCGGCGCCGAGAACGCCTGGATGATGGACACCGAGTTCCCGGCCCGCGACTGCCACATCGACGAGCACGCGGCGGTGCTGAAGTCGGTCGAGGAGGTGCAGGCGCTGGTCGCCCTGGGCAACACCGCCATCGTGCGCTCGCTGGCCGATGAACTGGCGCGCTGGTTTCCCGGCCACGCCGACTACCTGGACTCGGCGCTGGCCGCGTGGATGAGCAAACGGCGCTGGAACGCCAAGCCGGTGGTCCTGCGCCGCAACATCCTGGAATAACTTAGGGCACTAAGTTTATAGTCGGCGGCCTACCGGCCGTCGCCGGTCGCCAAGGAACGCTGCCCATGTCCAAGCTCCAACTCTCGATCGCCCTGGGCGATTACGACCGCACCCGCGCGCTGCTCGACGGCAGCGTGCAGATCGATGGTGTCGATCCGGTGTGCATGACGCTGTCACCCGAAGAGACCTTCTTCCGCGCTTTCCGCGGGCTGGAATTCGACATCAGCGAGCTGTCTTTCAGCAGCTACCTGGTCAAGCACAGCCGCGGCGAATGCCCCTACATCGCGGTGCCGGTGTTCCTGTCGCGCGCCTTCCGCCACACCAGCATCTACGTGCGCAAGGACCGCATCAAGCGGCCTGAAGACTTGAAGGGCAAGCGCATCGGCCTGCCCGAGTACCAGCTGACTGCCCACGTCTGGGCGCGCGCCGTGCTGGAAGACGATTTCGGCGTCAAGCCGTCCGACGTGCAGTGGGTCCGCGGCGGCATCGACACGCCGGGCCGGCCCGAGAAGATCAAGCTGCAGCTGCCGCCCGACGTGAAGCTGGAAAACGCGCCCGAAGGCGTGACCATTTCCGAGATGCTCGACCGCGGCGAGATCGACGGCTTCATCGCCCCGCGCCCGCCCAGCGGCGCGGCGCTGAAAAACCCGAATGTGGGCTGGCTGTTCGACGACCCGACGGCCACGGCGAAGGACTACTACCGCCGCACCGGCGTCTTCCCCATCATGCACGTGGTCGGCATCAAGAAGGAGTTGGCGGCGCAGCACGCCTGGCTGCCCGGCGCGGTGCTGAAAGCCTTCACGCAGGCCAAGGCCGTGGCGCTGGAAAAGCTGGCCGACACCTCGGCCACCAAGGTCACCCTGCCCTTCGTCGAAGAGCAGCTGAAAGCCGCGCGCGACGCGATGGGCGAGGACTACTGGAGCTACGGCGTGGCGCCCAACATCCGCACGCTGGAAACCTTCGTGCGCCACCACCACAGCCAGGGCCTGTCGGGCCGGCTGATGAAGGTCGACGAGCTGTTCCACCCGGCCACTTACGAGACCTACAGCATTTGAGCGCCAGCCTCGCGGACCTCAGCCTGCTGGGCGTCAGCGCCACGATGCTGGCCTTGGGTGCGCTGATCTTCATCGCCGGCGGCATCGTCAAGGGCATGCTGGGCATCGGCCTGCCGCTGGTGCTGGTGCCCTTGCTGTCGCTGGGCATGCCGGCCACGCGCGCCATCGCCACGGTGGCTGTGCCGGTGCTGCTGAGCAACGGCTGGCAGGCCTACGACACCGGCTTCTCGTGGGCCGGCGTGCGGCGCTTCCTGCCGCTGATCGCCACGCTGCTGATCGCCACGCTGATCACCGTGCCGATGACGCTGGCGATGTCCGAAGGCGCGCTGCGCACGTCGATGGCGGTGGTGCTGCTGATTGCGGTGACGCTGATCGCGCTGCCGCTGCACCTGACCGTGCCGCCGGCGCAAGAGCGCTGGTGGAGTGCCGGCGTGGGCGTGCTGTCGGGCCTGATGGGCGGCGTCTCGTCGCTGACCGGGCCCATCATCATCAGCTACCTGGTCAGCCTGCGGCTGCCGCGCGATGTCTTCGTCGGCACCATCAGCGTGATCTACCTGGCTGGTGCAATCCCGCTGTACGGTTCGATGGCCGCGCACGGCCGCATCACGCTGCACGACGTGGCGCTGTCGGCGCTGGCGCTGCTGCCGATGGCGCTGGGCCTGCGCTGGGGAAAATGGCTGCGCGGCAAACTCAGCGAAATGCTGTTCCGCCGCGTGCTGCTGGGCTTCCTGGTGCTGGTGGCCTTCAGCCTGATCTTCAAGCGTTGAATCGCCCTGCCGCAACGGGAAACCTGACCATGTTCGACACCAACGAAAACCTCCGCGAGGCCCTGGCCCGCAATGTGCGCGACGCGCTGAAGGAAGACATCGGCCGCGGCGACTGGACCGCCATGCTGGTGCCGGCGAACCACCGTGTCAGCGGCCGCGTCATGGCCAAGGAAGCGGCCGTGATCTGCGGCCGCCCGTGGTTCGACGCCTGCGTGCTGGCGCTGGACCCGACCGCCACGGTCAGCTGGGCGGTGACCGAGGGCAGCGCCATCAGCGCCGGCACCGAGGTCTGCCGCATCGCCGGCGATGCCCGCGCGCTGCTCAGCGCCGAGCGGCCGGCGCTGAACTTCCTGCAGACCCTGTCGGCGGTGGCCACCGTGACGCGCCAGTACGTCGACGCCATCGCCGGCCTGTCGCCCAACCCCAAGGGCTGCTCGGTGCTGGACACGCGCAAGACCCTGCCCGGCCTGCGCCAGGCGCAGAAATACGCGGTGCGGACCGGCGGCGGCAGGAACCACCGCATGGCGCTGTGGGACGGCATCCTGATCAAGGAAAACCACATCGCCGCGGCCGGCGGCATCGCGCCCGCGCTGGCTGCAGCCTTCGCGCTCGAATCGGGTGTCGTCGTGCAGATCGAGGTCGAGAGCGTCGAGGAAATGGCCGTCGCGCTGGCTGCCGGCGCCGAGCACATCCTGCTCGACGATTTCACGCTGGCCGACATGCACCACGCCTTCGCGGCGAATGCCGCGCACCCGAAACCCGCGGTGCTGGAAGTCTCGGGCGGCGTGAACCTGGACAGCATCCGCGAAATCGCGAAGACCGGCGTCGACCGCATCAGCGTCGGCAAGCTGACCAAGGACGTCCACGCCGTCGACCTGTCCTGGCGCATCGACGCCTGAGGCGATGAACCCGCCGCGCGCGTCCGCCGAGCAGCGCGAAGCCGAGATCGCGCAGCGCGCGCTGCGCCACTGGCGCGAGGCCGTGCCCAACGACCGCATGGCCCACCTGGTGAAAGACGCGATGCGCGGCCTGCACCGCGCGCTGCAGGTCCGGCTGGCGCAGCACGGCGTGCAGCCCGGGCACTGGGTCTTCCTGCGCGTGCTGTGGCTGCGCGACGGCATCACGCAGCGCGAGCTGAGCCTGGAAGCCGGCGTGATGGAGCCGACCACCTGCGTCGCGCTGCGCGCCATGGCGGCGCTGGGCTACGTCAAGCTGGACCACCGCGAAGGCAACCGCAAGAAGCTCTACGTCACGCTGCAACCGCTGGGCCGCCAGCTGCAGCAGACACTGGTACCGCTGGCCGAAGAAATCAACGCGCTGGCGCTGCACGGCCTGAGCGAAGCCGACATCGCGACGACGCGACGCGCGCTGCTGGCCATGATCGACAACCTGGCGCGCGACCTGGCGCAGGCCTGAGGCGGGATGCAGCGGCGGCGCCGGAGCCGGCTGCTACCTGAAGACGTAGGCATCGAAGTTCTCCTCGACCGCATCGGGCCCGAGCTGCAGTCGGGTGCTGGCCTGGCGAAAGGCCTGCAACTCTGCCGGTGACACCGTGAAATCCAGACCCCAGCCGGCATGGAAAGTCTGCGTCGCCGAGCCGTCCTGCCACCGGAACATGGTGACGAAGAGGACCGGTCGACCGGTGCTGGCCTTGAAACGCTGCACCAGTTGCAGCAGGTCGCCCATGCTGACCTGGCGCCGGATGTCGAGCGACTGCGTGGGCGTGTTGCCGAAGCCGCCTTCCCGGATCTTCCAGGCCGGGTTGTCCAGGTAATAGGGCAGCACCTCGAGCAATTCATCCGGCTGGGCCAGCACGACGGCACCGCGCAGCGTGGGGTCGGCGCGGACGGCGGCGCCGAGGGCCCGGCTCTTGCTGAGCTCGTTGAGGACGTCGTTGCGCAGGCTTTGGTAAGCCGACACGCACTGGATCAGCAGCAGCAAGGGCAGGACCCCATACAAACCGATGGGCAGCAGCCGGGCCTGCCAGCAGGCGGCAGTCGCCGGCCCGGCCGGCAAGGGATGGCCGAGGTGGATCCAGTAGAGGCTGACCAGGAAGATGAACCACAGCCCCTGGTGGCGGTAGCCGCCGTTGTAGATCAGCGCGAAGAACAGGGCCAGGGCCCACAAGCCCAGCAGGGCCGCAGCGGCGAACACCGGCCGCCGCGCCAGACCGGCCACGCCGGCCAGCAGCAGCAAGGTGCCCGGCAGCGCCGGCAGCAGCGTGAGCTTGCGGAAGTAGTAGCCCGGCTCGAACCAGGCCAGCGCGGTGCCGCCCAGGTACTGGCTGCTGTAGGCCTTGACCATGCCGAGGTGCGCCGTGATCAGGCTGTGTTTCGACGGGTAGATGGCCAGCGCGCAACCGACCAGCCCGGCGGCGGCCAGCGCCAGGCCCAGGGCCAGTTCGGCCGCGCCGGGCTGAGCCGGTGCAGCGTCTTGTCGCTCGGCGGCCCACAAGGCGATCCACGGCAAGGTCAGCAGCGGGACCAGCAAGGCGGCATGCACATTCGTCTGCGCCAGCACGAAGAGGACGGCGCCCAGGTGGACCGCCGAGCGCCGGGGGCGGCACAGCAGGGCCGCAAAGGCGAACATCAGCAGCATCGAGATGCCGTAGTTCCGGGCCATCACGACGTATTCGTAGAGCGGCAGGCCGCCCAGCACGAACAAGGCCTTCCACCACATCGGGAACGGTGCGCGGGCGAGGAAGATCGCCAGCGCCACGGCGGCGCACAGGACGCTGACCCCGGGCAGCACTTCCTTCACCGGCCAGACATCGTGGGCCAGCCGCAGCAGCACGTACCAGGCCAGGGGATGGCTTTCACCCAGGTTGTCGGCGGGCAGGTTCCAGACATGGCGGGGCTCGGTCGCCGATGAGAGTGCACGCACCTCGTCACGCCAGAACTCATGGTGGATCAGGCCGACCGAGACCAGCAGCACCCAGGCCAGCACCAGCAGGACCATCGGCAGGGCGGCCCTGGCGGTGCGGCGCCAGCCGGTCGGCGCCCCGTTCAAGGCCGGCAGTTCAATGGCCATCTCGTCGCCCCCTCCTGTCCCTCGGACCGCGCGGCCCTAGTCAAGCTCGATCAGCGCTGCTTCGCCGGAACGCAGCAGCACGGCCTCGGAACCGAGCAGGGCGTCCAGGCCGGCCACGCAGGCGTTGGTGCGGTTCACCGGCACGAACAGGAAGCGGATGTTGCGTGCACGCAGCCAGGCCCGATCGAGGGTCCGGCAGACGTGGTCCCGGTAATTCGCATTGCTGTAGTCGTCCGAACCCTTGTAGTAGAAGAAAGCCGCCGGGAAGGTTTCGACAAAGGGCACGAAGGCCGCCGCGCCGACGGGCTTGATCCACTTTTCGATGAAGGCATCCGGGAACCGGTCCCCTACCGCGGGAAACTCGTGCGGGGCGTTGGGGAGCAGGATCCGGGGCACGGCGGCAGCGTCCAGCGACCCGCCGGCGGTGACGTAGTCGGCGTAGCGCTGCGTCAACGCGCGCAGCACGACGCGGTCGTCGGCGGTGATGCAGCCGAAATAGAAGCAACGGTCCAGACGGGGCTTCATGCGGACTTCATTGGCCAGGCTGTCGCGGGCGCGGTGCAGGGGCGCCGCGGCCAGGGTGGCCAGCAGAACGGCCAGCACCAGGCCCCAGCGCAGCGCGCCGGCGCGCTGGAGCAGCAGCGTCAGGGCCAGCAGGACGATGGCCAGGTACCAGAGATAGCCGAAGCGCACGATGGCGCCGAAGAGATAGGGCCCGAGCAGGTAGAACAGGTCGCCCCGCGTCCGCAGCGCATGAAACAGCGGCAGCAGCGTGAATTCGAGCGCAAGGACCGGCACCGGCAGCAGCAGGATGAGGCGCCAGGTCGGTCCGCGTTGTACCTTGGGCAGCAGGCGCCAGATCAGCGACAGGGCCACCAGCAAAGGCACCGTCGACCAGGCCGTGCGACCGAAATACGGTGTCTGCAGAAACGGCTTGATCCCCTGCAGGCTGACCAGCAATTCGACGGCGTAACGGCCGGCTTCGACCCCCACCGACGGGTCTGCTGCCTTCGCCACCACGGCAGGCTCGAAGTCGAAGGGCGCCGAGGGCCGGTGCAGCCAGAGCTTCAACAGGTAGTAGGGCTCGGTCAAGGCGACCACCAGGGGCACCGCGGCCAGCGCCAGCGCCAGGCCTGCACGCCCCGTGAACGGACCCGAAGGCTCGAACAGCCGCTTGCCGATGGCGCAGGCATAGAGGGCGCCGGGCACGAAGACCGCGGTCGGGTTGACCGCCGCCGAGAGGCCGACGCCGGCACCGGCCAGCACGAGCGCCAGGGTCTGCGGCCGGGCGGGCGGGCCGCTGGCGCCCCAGACAGCCAGGGCGACCGTGGTCAACAGCAGCAGCAGGGTGCTGATGCTGCCGGTCTTCTCGAGCAGATAGACCGACTGGATCAGGGTGAAGGGGAAGAAGCCGAAGAAGAGCAGCAGCGCGAGGAAGCCGCCGACCAGTGCCAAACGCCCGTCGACCGGCGCGACCCGGCGCGCCGCCAGCGCGGCCAGGGCCAGCACGGCGAGCACCGATTGCAGCAGCGGCAGGCCGGCCACCGCGTTTTGCGGCGGCCCGCCACCGAGCCACGTCCACAGGGCGCACAGCGCGGCGTAGCCGGCGGCATAGCCGAAGTCGTTCGGACCCCACAGGCCCAGGTGAAACGGCAGCCCCCCGCGCTGGAGGATCTGCGCCGTGTAGAACAGGTGCAGCAGCGGGTCGCTGGAGACCATGTCCTCGCGCGGCAGTTCGCGCTGGGCGATCAGCATGACGGCGACCACGATCCACAGCGCGCCGCCGGCACCCGGGGCCCAGCCGCGCAGGCGCTGGCGCAGACCGCCCTGGCGCAACGCCGCCCAGGCCATTGCGGCGATCAGCACGAGCAATTCGGCGCGCGTGACCGGCAGCGCCATGCCGATGCGACCTTCGGCCAGCGCGCTGGCGGCCGAACGCAGGTAGAGCCAGCTCAGCAGCACGATCTGGCCGATGCCAATGGCCAGTGCCAGGTTGCCCTGCGCCCAGCGCAGCCCGCCCAGCTCGATGAGCGACCAGCCGGCCAGAGCCAGGCAGAAGGCGCCCAGGGACAGTTGCAGGCAGGACACCATCGCTGCAGCCCGCCAGCCGCCGGGCAGCAACTCCGCGAAGACCGCGGCGGCAGCCAAGCCCAGCGCCAACAGCAGCCAGCCCGTCGGCCAGAGCCGGGCCGTCGAAGCCCGTATCACCGCCATCAGGCCGGGGTCTGCGGCGCGGCCTGCCCGTCGCCCAGGACCGGCTTGACCGCCACGACATAGACGTTCTTGCCGACCATCGCGCCGACGAGCAGGTCCAGCGCGCGGCTGATCGGGAACAGCGCGCGGTCGTAGAAGCGCAGCGCACCACGGTCGATGTCGCCCGAAGCGCTGCCGATCGACTTGAACAGGAGCGTGGCCAGGAACCCGAGGCTGTCGGCGTAGCGGGCATGCTGTATCGCAAAGCCCGAGGCGCGCAGGGTTTCAGTCAGGCCGCGCAGGCGGTAGCGGCGGTGGTGGCCGACCTTGCGATCCATGCTCGAGAACAGCAGTTCGAACGCGGGCACATACACCAGCACCCGCCCGCTGGGACGCAGCTTGCGAAACCACAGGTCGACCACCGCCGCGTCGTCGGCGATGTGTTCCAGCACATTCAGGCTGTAGAGGTAGTCGACGCTGTCGTCGTCGAAGCGCGCCAGGTCGTCGTGCACGGGCAGGCCCAGACCCGCCAGATGCGCGTTCAAGGTGGCATCGTTTTCCACGCAGCAAACGTCATAGCCGGCGGCTTGCACCGGCGACGCGAAGGTGCCGGCACCCGCGCCGAAATCGACGATCCGGTCTTCGCGCCGGGCGTTGGACGTCACCAGATCGACGAGGAAGCGGTTGTAATTCGCAGCCTCGCGCATGACTTCCAGATTGTCGATACCGGTATAGCTGCTCATCGCTGAATTCCGTTCTGCGTGGTCGCTTCGGCTGAAAAAACCAGGTATTTCGACGCCGTGAAATTGAAGAGCAAGGCCGGCACGGCACCGACAAACAAGGGCAGCAGGGGCGCTGAGTGCTGCGCGGGGAAGAGAATCAGGTAGAAATAGAAGACACCCAGGTTGATCGCCGCGCCGATCAGTTGAACCGAGAAGTAAGCCAGGTACTCCAAGCCCTTGTGGCCCGGCCTGGAGGTCGAGAAAGTCCAGCCTCGATTCAAAACCCAGGTGACCGTGACTGCGGCACCAAACGAGCCGAGCCTCGACGGGAACACGCCGTGCCCCTGCGACGTCAACAGCAGCAGCAGGCCGCCGTCAACGGCGAAACCCACCGCGCCGACGAGCGCAAAGCGCAGCCATTCGAGCGGGCTCACCGACCGCGGTCAGGCTGCCGTCGCCTGAAGGGGCGATTCGCGCTGCCGATCACGGAACTGGGCCATGCTCAGGTAGATCAGTCGCTTGTGCTCCAGCCGTCCGCGGGCCACGCTGTCGAGGATCAGGCCGCAGACGATGAAAATGCCCGCCAACAGCGCCAGACTGGTGATCCCGATGGCCGTCGGGATGCGTGGCACCAGGCCCGTTTCAATGAAGGTCAGCACCAGCGGAACCCCCAGCGCCAGGGCCAGCAGGCCGAGCGCCGCGGCGATGCCGCCGAAGAACATGGCGGGGCGGATTTCCTTGAACAGCAAGGTGAGGGTGCGCAGGATGCGAAGGGCATCGTGGAAGGTCCGCAATTTGCTGGTCGATCCGGCCAGCCGCGACCCGTAGGCGGTAGCCACCTCGGCGACCGGCATGCGCAACTGGCTGGCATGGACCGACATCTCGGTTTCGATCTCGAAGCCCGATGAAGTGGCCGGGAAGCTCTTGACGAAACGGCGCGAGAAAACGCGGTAACCGGAAAAGATGTCGGTGAACAACTCGCCGAACAATTGGCGGTACAGCGCGTTGAAGAAGCGGTTGCCCCAGCCATGGCCAGTTCGGTACGCCTCTTCGTAGACACCACGGCGGGTACCGACCACCATGTCGAGATGCTCATCCATCATGCGATGGACCATTTCCGGCGCGCGGCTGACGTCGTAGGTGCCGTCACCGTCGGCCATGATGTAGAGATCGGCATCGATATCGGCAAACATGCGCCGCACGACATTGCCTTTGCCCGGCCAGCGCTCGACCCGCACCACGGCACCAGCGGCCCGCGCCTCGGCAGCCGTGTCGTCGGTGGACCGGTTGTCGTAAACAAAGATCACGGCGTTCGGCAAGGCCAGCCGAAACTGCTGGACGACCCGGCGTATCGACGGGCCTTCATTGCGACAAGGCAGCAAGACGGCGATGGTCCAGCAATACCTGGAATCAACCGCCGCTACAGTCGCAACAGGGCCCAGCGCAGATGCAGGAATAGGGTTTCTCATGGGCATGGGCATCGTGCTGACCTTGATGGCTGGGCCATGATTCGAATCGCTTTACCCTATCGAGATACTACTTAAGCAGCATTGCGTCAGGTCAATTCGCGTTGCGATATCGACCTATTGCCCGCCCTCGGCTGGCGCTGCGGCCGCGACGAGCCCTCGGGAGCGGTCACGGGTTGACAGCGCCAAGTCCAGCCGGCCTAATCGCGCGTTCCCGATTCTGGACCGCCGTTCCTCCTGCAGGAACGACTTTCAAGCCCCCAAAGGCCCGATGCGGGCTGCTCTTCAGGAAGACTCCATGGCCCTCAACTCCACCGTCAAGGCCGACGCCAACGCGCCGGCCATCACCGAACAACTGGCGAACTTTGTCGCCACCCACCCGAGCCAGGGCTGGAGCGACGCCGTCGACGCCGAAGCGCACCGCACCTTCGCCAACTGGGTGGGCTGCGCCATCGGGCCGTCGGCGCACGAAACCGTCGAAGCCGCCCTGGCCGCGGTGCAGGACCTGCAGCCCGCCGCGCAGGCCAGCCTGCTCGGCCGCCGCGAGAAAGTCGACATCGCCAGCGCCGCGCTGATCAACGGCATCAGCTCGCACACCTGGGACTTCGACGACACCCACCTGAAGACCATCATCCACCCGGCCGGCCCGGTGGCACCGGCGGCGCTGGCGCTGGCCCAGCATCTGGGCAAGAGCGGTCGCGAGCTGATCGACGCGCTGGTGCTGGGCGTCGAAGTCTCGTGCCGCGTCGGCAACGCCGTCTACCCCGACCACTACGACCGCGGCTGGCACATCACCGGCACCACCGGCATGCTGGGCAGCGCCGCCGCCTGTTCGCGCCTGCTCGGCCTGGACGCCGCGCGCACGCAGATGGCGCTGGGCATCGCGGCCTCGCAGCCGATCGGCCTGCGCGAGCAGTTCGGCACCATGACCAAGCCCTTCCACCCGGGCGGCGCGGCGCGCGTCGGCCTGATGTCGGCGCTGATGGCCAAGCACGGCTACACCGCCAGCAAGCGCGCGCTGGAGGCGCCGCGCGGCCTGATGCAGGTGTTCAGCGACAAGACCGACTGGCGCGAAGTCACCGAGAACCTGGGCGGTCCGGACGGCAGCTGGGAGATCGCGCTCAACACCTACAAACCCTACGCCTGCGGCATCGTGATCCACCCCAGCATCGACGGCTGCGTGCAGCTGCGCGACGCGCATGCCTTGACGGCCGACCAGGTCGAGTCGATCACGCTGAAGGTGCACTCGCTGGTGCTCGAGCTGACCGGCAAGAAGACGCCGGCCGACGGCCTGCAAAGCAAGTTCAGCGTCTACCACTCCTGCGCCGCGGGGCTGATCTTCGGCCGCGCCGGCGAGCACGAGTACACCGACGAGATCGTCAACCGCGCCGATGTGCTGGCGCTGCGCGCCAAGGTCACGGCCATCGTCGACGACAGCATCAGCGAGGCCTCGGCCGACGTGACCATCCGCACCACCGACGGCCGCACCCTGCATCTCTTCGTGCAGAACGCGATCGGCAGCGTCGAGCGGCCGATGACCAACGCATTGCTGCTCGCCAAGTTCGCCGGCCAGGCCGAACCGGTGCTGGGTGCCGACAAGACGGCCCGGGCCTGGGCGCTGTCGCTGGGCATCGCGCAGTGCGCCGACCTGAACGATTTCTTCGCCTCGACCACGCTCTGAACCCGTCCACGAAGTCTCCCCGCATGAAACTCAAGCACTGGATGACCGCGCTGGGCGCGGTGGCGCTCCTCGCACCGTTCACCAGCGTGCACGCGCAGGCGGCCTACCCGGTCAACCGCGTCACGCTGGTCACGCACAGCAGCCCGGGTGGCGGCACCGACCTGTTCCTGCGTGAACTGACGCAATACCTGACGCCGCTGATGAAGACCAGCTTCTCGGTCGAGAACATCCGCGGCGGCAGCGGTGCCACCGCGGTGGCCCACGTGGCCGGCGCCAAGCCCGACGGCGGCACCTTCTACGGCACCACGCCGACCTACATCCAGACCACGCTGCTGAGCCGGCCGCAGGTCGGCTACGACGGCCTGGACCCGATTGCCATCGTCTTCATCGACCCCGAGGTGATCTACACCCGCACCGAGTCGCCGTACAAGAGCCTGGCCGAGGTCATGGCCTTCGCCAAGGCCAACCCCGGCAAGAGCCGCTGGGGTGCCAGCAACCCGGCTTCGCTCGAGCGCCTGGCGCTGGAACGGCTGGCGCGCGGCAGTGGCGTGAAGGCACCGATCATCAGCCACGAAGGCGGCGCCGACCAGATGATCGGCGTGCTCAACGGCACCTACGACATCGGCATCGGCGAGATGCAGGAACTCAAGGGCCAGCTCGAGGCCGGCAAGATCCGCCTGCTGGCCGTGCTGACCGACAAGCGCCTCGACGGCCTGCCCAAGCTGGCCACGGCCAAGGAACAGGGCTACAACGTCGTCGTCACCAAGTTCCGTGGCATCGCCGGGCCCAAGGGCCTCAGCGACGAAGTCGCCAAGGCATGGGAAGACGGCCTGCGCAAGGCACTGGAGAACCCGGCCTACAAGGCCGCCATCGCCAAGGAAAACCTGATCCCGGCGCTGATGGGCCGCGCCGAAGCGCGCAAGTTCACCGCGCAGTTCGCGCAGGACGTGACCGCATCGCTCAAAGAACTGGGCGTGATCAAGTGACGGCCGGCTGGACGGCCCGCCAGCGCGACCGCGTGCTGGCGGTGTGCACCGCCGTGTTCGCGGCGCTCTACGTGAACGCGGCGCGCGGCATCGAGGACAGCCTGCTGTCCGACGCCGTCGGCGCCGGCGGCGTGCCGCAGGGCGTGGGCATCGCGATGGGGCTGGCTGCGGTGGCGCTGTTCGTGAAGTCCTTCCTGGGCAAGGACAAGCCGGCTGCTGCCGCCAGCGCCCACGGGGGCGGCGAATTGCCGGCCGTGGCGCTACGCACCGTCGGCCTGGTCCTGGCGCTGATCGGCTACGGCCTGCTGCTGCCGCTGCTGGGCTACCCGCTGAGCATCAGCCTGCTGGTGCTGGCCGTGGGCCTGCTGGCCGGCGCCGCGCTGCGCCTGCCGATGATCCTGACGGCCGCCGTCGCGGGCCCGGCGCTGTGGGCCCTGTTCGTGCGGGCCCTGCAGGTGCGCATGCCGGTGGGCGCGCTCTGGGAACGCCTGCTGGGCTGAGAAAACCATGGACCATTTCCTTCAAGCCCTTTCGCACCTGGCCTCGGTCGGTGTCATCGTGGCCGCTTTCGGCGGCGTGCTCTGGGGCACGCTGGGCTGCGCGCTGCCGGGTATCAGCCCGTCGATCGCGATGGCCCTGCTGCTGCCCTTCACCGTCGGCATGGACGCCACCACCGCGCTGGTGCTGCTGGCCAGCGTCTACGTCGGCGCCGAGTACGGCGGCAGCATCCCGGCCATCCTGATCCGCACGCCGGGCACCAACGCCGCCTCGGCCACCGTCACCGACGGCTATGCGATGGCGCAGCAAGGCAAGGCCGGCGAAGCGCTGGGCATCTCGCTGATCAGCGGCATGTGGGGCGGCCTGTTCGGCCTGGCCGTGCTGGTGCTGTGCACCGAAAGCCTGGCCCAGGTCGCACTGGCCTTCACGCCGGCCGCCTACTTCTCGCTGGGCATGCTGGGCGTCAGCGTGATCGCCGGGCTGTCGGGTGGTTCGCTGCTGCGCGGCAGCATCGCAGCGCTCATTGGCATGACGATCGCCTTCGTCGGCAGCGACCCGGTCAGCGGCGTGCCGCGCTTCACCTTCGGCTCGGCCGACCTGCTGGGCGGCATCAAGCCGATCCTGATCATGGTCGGCCTGTTCGCCGTCACCGAGATGCTGGTGCAGATCACCGAGCCGCCCTGGGCCAAGGCCAACAAGAGCGAAGCCAAGCTGAAGTTGCCGAACTGGGCGATGAGCAAGCGGCTGTTCAAGCCGCAGGCCCTGGGTGCGGTGATCGGCACCATCGAAGGCGTGACCCCCGGCGCCGGCGGCACGGTGGCGGCCTTCATGGCCTATTCGGAAGCCAAGCGCTGGAGCAAACACCCCGAGGAATTCGGCCACGGTTCGCCCGAGGGCGTCGCGGCACCGGAATGCGCCAACAACGTGGTCACGGCCACCGCGCTGGTGCCGCTGCTGAGCCTGGGCATCCCGGGCTCGAATTCGGCCGCGGTGCTGCTGGGCGGCTTCCTGATCCACGGCCTGCAGCCCGGCCCTTTGCTCTTCGAGAAGGCGCCCGACGTCGTCTACGGCCTGTACGGCGGCCTGTTCATCGCCAACATCGCGATGGTGCTGATCGGCATGGTCGTGCTGGCGCCCTGCATCTGGCTGGTCAACCGGCCCAAGCCCTACCTGATCGCCTGCATCCTGGCGCTGGTGATGTCCGGCGTCTACGCCATCCACCAGAGCTTCTTCGAGATCTTCCTGGTCATCGCCGTCGGCATCTTCGGCTACGGCATGCGGATGCTGAAGCTGCCGGTGCTGCCGCTGGTGCTGGGCCTGGTGCTGGGCTACCTGGTCGAGAGCAACTACCGCCGCAGCCTGCTGATTTCCGGCGGCGACCCGATGATCTTCCTCACCGACAAGGTCTCACTGGTGCTGCTGGTGCTGGCCGCGGTGATGACCGCTTACACGCTGTGGAAGGAATTCTTCGGCGCCAAGGACACCAGCACATGAGTGACATGAGCATCCCCTTTTCGGTCTCGCAACAACTGGCCCGCGGGATCGTCGGCTGCACACCCGAGGCCGACCCGCAGGCCGCCGCCGTCGCCCAGCGCCTGCTGCTGGACATCGCCGGCATCTGCGTCGCCGCGCGCCACGAGCCCTACGTCGCAGCGGCCATCGCCAGCATCGATCAGATCGGCCCGTGCACCGTGATCGGCTTCGCGCAGCAGATGGGCGTCGAGGGCGCGGCTTTCGTCAACGGCACCGCGGCCCACGGCGAAGACTTCGACGACACCTACGAAGGTGGCCCGGTGCACGCCGGGGCGGTCATCGTGCCGGCCGTTCTGGCCGCGGCGCAACGCCATGGCTGCAGCGGCGCCGACCTGCTGCGCGGCATCGCCGTGGGCGTCGAGGTGACCTGCCGGCTGTGCGCGGTGGCGCCGATGAAGGTCCACAAGGCCGGCTTCCACCCCACCGCCATCTTCGGCGTGATGGGCGCGGTGGCCGGCGTCGGCGCCATGCTGCGGCTGACCGAAGCGCAGCTGGTCCACGCCTTCGGCATCGCCGGCAGCATGGCCGGCGGCATCATCGAATACCTGGCCGAAGGCGCCTGGACCAAGCGCCTGCATCCGGGCTGGGCGGCGCAGTCGGGCTACCGTGCGGTGCGCCTGGCGCTGGCCGGTTTCGAAGGCCCGCGCACGGTCTTCGAGGGCGACCACGGCTTTTTCCACGGCTACGCCAACCTCAAGACCGGCGCCGGTGAAGGCCGGGGCGAGGGCGACTTCGCCGCCATGCTCGACGGCTTCGGCACGCGCTGGGTCTGGACCACCATCGCCTTCAAGCCCTACGCCTGCGGCACGATGGCCCACCCTTACATCGACTGCGCGCGGGCCTTCCGACAGCGCGGCATCGCGCTCGAACGCATCGCGAACATCGAATGTGAAACCGCCGAGGGCATCGTCCACCGGCTGTGGGAACCGCTGGCCACCAAGCGCGCGCCGCAGAACGCCTACGCGGCCAAGTTCAGCATTCCCTACGCCATCGCGGTGGCGCTGCTGAAGGACAACGCCGGCCTGTCGGAATACACCGACGCGCAGGTCAGCGAACCGGCCCTGCTGGCGCTGATGGCCAAGGTGAACTACGTCGTCGACCCGACCAACCCCTACCCGAAGCAGTTCACCGGACACTTGAAGGTGACGCTGACCGACGGCACGGTGTTCGAACACCGCCAGGGCTACTTCAAGGGCGGCGCACAACACCCGCTGTCCGACGCCGACCTGCAGCACAAATTCCACGCCAACTGCGCCCACGGCGGCCTCGACCGCGCGGCCGCCGAGGCCCTGCTGGCCGGCCTCGACGGCCTGCTGGCCCAGCCCACCATCGCGCCCGACGCGCTGACCTTCTGAAGACCCGACCATGACCACCACACCCACCCAGCCCGTCGCCCTGGTCACCGGCGCCGGCCGCAACATCGGCCGCGCCATCGCGCTGGCGCTGGCCGCCAGCGGCCACGCCGTGGCCATCAACGTGCGCGCTTCGGTCGCCGAAGGCCAGGCCGTCGTCGACGAGATCACCGCCGCCGGCGGCCAGGCCCTGCTCTGCGTCGCCGACGTGGCCGACCGCGCAGCCGTCGGCGCGATGGTCGACCGCGTCACCGCACGCTGGGGCCGGCTGGACGTGCTGGTCAACAACGCCGCCATCCGCCGCGAAGCCGACCTGGCGGCGCTGAGCGTCGAAGACTGGCACGACACCCTGCGGGTGGTGCTCGACGGCGCCTTCTTCTGCACCCAGGCCGCGCTGCCGTGGCTGAAGGCCGCCGGCGCCGGCGGCACCGGCGCCATCGTCAACATCGGCGGCCTGACCGCGCACACCGGCGCCGCCGAGCGCGTGCACGTGGTCACCGCCAAGGCCGGCCTGGTCGGCATGACGCGGGCGCTGGCCCACGACCTGGCGCCGCAGGGCGTCACCGTCAACTGCGTGTCGCCCGGCCTGATCGCCACCGAGCGCAAGGCGGCCAGCGCGTCGGCGAATCCGAACCACCACGCCCGGCACCAGACGCTGCTGGGCCGCCGCGGGACCTCCGACGAAGTGGCGCAGGCCGTGGCCTACCTGGCCGGACCGGGCGCGCGCTACGTGACCGGACAAGTGCTGCACGTCAACGGCGGTACCTTCCTGGGCGGCTGAACCCGCCCGCGGCCGGCCCGCGGGCGCAGAATGGGGTCCAGGTCTCGGACGCAGCCAGGGAGCCCCGCAGGTGCCAGCAACACAGCCCCAGGCCGGTGCTGAAGGGCCCGACGACCAGCGCGCGGCGGCGCTTGCGCGGGCCAGCTTCGATACGGCACCCGATGGCATCGTGGTGCTGGACGGCCACGGCCGCATCCTGCTCTGGAACCCGCGCTTCCTGGCGCTGTGGAACTTTCCGCCGGCCATGCTGGCGCGGCGCGACCCCGACGAGATGCGCGGCCACACCGCGGCGCAGCTGCAGGACCCGGCGGCCTACCTGGCCAGCATCCCGTCACTGCTGCAGAACGCCCAGGCGACCGGCGGCCAGTCCGTCGCGTTGCGCGACGGCCGCGTCTACGAACGCCACGCCTCGCCGCTGGGCCCGGTGCCGGGTGTGCCGACGGCCGCCGGCGGCGTCATCGTGCGCTGGCGCGACATCACGCTGCGCCACCGGGCCGAACAGCGACTGCAGGAACTCAGCACCCTGCTCGACCTGGCCCTGAGCGGCGCCGACATGGCCTACTGCGATGTCGACCTGGTGAGCCGCAAGGTCCGCTCGGTGAACGAGCGCTGGTACTCGATCGTCGGCTACAGCCCGCAGGAGCTGGCCGACGACGTCGAAGCCTGGGACGCGCTGGTTCACCCCGACGACGACGCCGCACGCGCCGCCGCCTGGCAAGCCCACCTGACGGGGCAGGCGCCGCGCTACGAAGCCGAGTTCCGCATGCGCCACAAGGCCGGCCACTGGGTCTGGCTGCAGGCTCGCGGGCTGGCCACCGAACGCGGACCCGACGGCCGCGCCACGCGCCTGGTCGGCACCCGGCAAGACATCAGCCGCGCCAAGGAGGCCGAAGCGCGCCTGCGCGAACTGGCGCACACCGACGAGCTGACCGGCATC
The DNA here is from genome assembly GCA_947453725.1 of Betaproteobacteria bacterium. Taxonomy (GTDB): domain Bacteria; phylum Pseudomonadota; class Gammaproteobacteria; order Burkholderiales; family Burkholderiaceae_C; genus Rubrivivax. The sequence goes on from CANGHH010000004.1 coordinate 74,377, forward strand.
CACAACCGCCGCAGCTTCCTCGACCGCGCCGCCGAGGAATTGCAGCGCGCGGCCCGCCACGGCCACCCGGTGGCGCTGTTGATGATGGACCTCGACCACTTCAAGGCCATCAACGACCAGCACGGCCATGCCGGCGGCGACTGCGTGCTGCGCAGCTTCGTGCAGACCGCCCGCAGGGTGATGCGGCAGAGCGATGTGTTCGGCCGCGTCGGCGGCGAGGAGTTCGCGGCCCTGCTGCCGCACACCGGGCTGGACGGCGCCCGGGCCATCGGCGAAAGGCTGCTGCAGCGCACGCGCAGCCATCCGGCGGTGCTGGACGGCGGCGTGCGCGCCGGCTACTCGGTCAGCATCGGCGTGGCGGCCCTGACCGCCGCCGCCCCCGGCATCGAAGGCCTGATGGCGGCCGCCGACGGCGCGCTGTACCGGGCCAAGGCGCAGGGCCGCGACCGCCTGGAGATCGCCAGCGGCTGAAGGCGCGGCGCGAGGGCGTCCAGGCCCACGGGCTGCGGGCTTGCACCACAATCCGCCGCGTGCGACCCGCTTCCGCCGATTCCCCCTACGCCTGGACCCGGCTGGCCGTGACGCTGGCGCTGATGACCATCGGCAGCGGCTCGATGTACATCATGGCCGTGGTGCTGCCCGCCGTGCAGGCCGAATTCGGCGTCGCGCGCGCCGGGGCTTCCTTCCCCTACACGCTGATGATGATCGGCTTCGGCCTGGGCGGCATCGTGATGGGCCGGCTGGCCGACCGCCGCGGCCTGTTCCCGGTGCTGCTGCTGGGCGCGGGCGGCCTGGGCGCCGGCTTCATCGCCGCCGGGCTGTCGGGCAGCCTGCTGACTTTCGCGCTGGCCCACGGCCTGCTGATCGGCGCCTTGGGCAGCAGCGCCACCTTCGCGCCGCTGGTCGCCGACACTTCGCTGTGGTTCGTCAAGCGGCGCGGCATCGCGGTGGCGATCTGCGCCAGCGGCAACTACGTGGCCGGCGCGGTCTGGCCGCCGATCGTCCAGCATGCAGTCGCCAGCCACGGCTGGCGCGCCACCTACATCGGCCTGGGCCTCTTCTGCGCCGTGAGCATCCCGCTGCTGGCGCTGCTGATGCGACCGCGCCCGCCAGCCGCGGTGGCGGCCGTGGCCCGGCACGCTGGCGCCGCCTCGCCGTCGACGCGACCCTTCGGTCTGAGCCTGAACCAGGCGCAAGCCCTGCTGTGCGTGGCCGGCGTCGGCTGCTGCGTGGCCATGGCCATGCCCCAGGTGCACATCGTGGCCTACTGCGGCGACCTCGGCTACGGCGCAGCGCGCGGCGCCGAGATGCTGTCGCTGATGCTGGCCTGCGGCATCGTCAGCCGCATCGTGTCCGGGCTGATCTGCGACCGCATCGGCGGCCTGCGCACGCTGCTGCTGGGCGCGGTGCTGCAGGGCGTGGCGCTGCTGTTGTTCCTGCCCTTCGACGGGCTGGTCTCGCTGTACGTGGTGTCGGCGCTGTTCGGCCTGTTCCAGGGCGGCATCGTGCCCAGTTACGCGATCATCGTGCGCGAGCATTTCCCGCCCGCCGAAGCCGGCGCCCGCGTCGGCACGGTGCTGATGGCCACGCTGTTCGGCATGGCGCTGGGTGGCTGGATGTCGGGCAAGGTCTTCGACCTGACCGGCTCCTACCACGCGGCGTTCCTGAACGGCCTGGCCTTCAACGCGCTGAACCTGTCGATCGTCGCTGTCCTGCTGTTCAAGACGCGGCGGGCCCAGGCCGGGTGACTCAGGGGGGCAGGGCCCACGGCCGGGTGACTCAGGGGGGCACGGCCCACGGCCGTGTGACTCAGGGGGGCACGGCCCACGGCCGTGCGAGGGGCTCACCGACGAACAGGCCCTGCCCCGGCGCCTGCACCGACTTCCAGTAGGCCTCGATCAGCGTCTCGCCCTGGCGGTAGCGGGTGGCCAGCACCGTCGCGCGCGGGAATTTTTCGCTGTAGTTGCAGGGCTCTTCCTGGGTCCCGTAGCTGCCGGTCAGCCCGGCCTGCAGCCAGCTCGTGATCGGCATCTGGCCGTTGCCGTCGGGCAGGTAGCCGCCGTAGCTGGTCAGCGTGTCGGCCACGGCGCCGGGCAGGTAGTGGTTGGTCGCGGCCTGCTTCACGCTGCTCAGGCCGGTCAGGTAGAACATCACCTTGGACTGGCCGCTGACTTCGTCGTTGGCGCCACCGCTGGCATTGTCGACATAGTGCAAGCCGACGCCCGACAGGCCGGCCGCGACCAGGGCCAGGAAGTCCGGGTAGCGCACGCTGCGCAGGGCGTCGCTGCTGCGCACCAGCCAGGCCTGCGGCGTCACGCTGCCGCCCAGCATCGAGGCATCGGCGGCCACGCCGCGGGCGATCAGCGCCTGCGCCTCGGTCAGCGTGGCCGCGCCCAGCATCATCGAAGGGCGCAGCTTCAGATCGGTCCAGGGCTGGCGGGTGCTGGCGTTGTAGTAAGCCGAGGCCACCGGCGCGGCGCAGCTGCCGCACAGCCGGGCGTCGTAACCGAAGGCCAGCGCGCTGGTGATGCCCATGCTGCAGCTGCCGCCGACGACGCGCGAGGGTTGCGTCCAGGTCAGCAGCGTGGCCTGCACGCCGGCCGGCAACTGGGCGTCGAGGCTGGCCTTGAGCAGCGTGAATTCGGCCGCGCTGATGGTGTCGCTGCCGCGCGGCACGGCCAGGCGGATCAGGTGGGCGTCAGGGATGCCGCGCGCCTGCTGGTAGGCCAGACCGATGGCCTCGCTGGTGGCGTCGCCAGCGGCGATCAGCACCGCCAGGTGGCTGGCGGCCAGCGACGGTGCGGGCGTCGGCGAAGGGCTCGGGCTGGGCACCGCGGCTGTCGTGGCCGCGGTGCCGCCGCCACCGCAGGCGGCCAGCGCCAGCCAGCCGGAAGCGGCCGCGGCCGACAGCAGCCGCCGCGCGGCGCGGGGCCGCTCGGGCGGTGGGCAGGGGCGGGTCAGACCAGGGGAAGACGCGACCATCGGCCAAGGATAGCCGCCGTGTCCGGGGGCTCGAGGCTCAGTGTGTGACGGCGGCCGCGCCGGCCAGATCGACCCGCGCCGGCAGCGTCAGAAAGGCCTGGATGGCATGCCAGAAGCGCTGGCGGTTGACGCCCAGCGGCGCGGTGTGGGCCAGGCCGGCCAGCTTCACCATCTGCTTGTCGGCGTTCGGCAGGCGGGCGAAGAAAGCCATGATGTCTTCGTCGGTGGCGATGCCGTCGTGCTCGGCGCGCAGGATCAGCACCGGGCACAGCAGCCGGTCCGGGTCGACCACCGGCAGCTGGGTCACCATGTCGATGTAGGTCCCGGTCGGCACGGTGTTGCCATATTTCAGTTCGGCTTCGGCGACCACGTCGCCGATCATCGGCTCGCTGGCGCCGGGGTGGTCGCGGGTGAAGACCGAGCGGTAGAACTTCGCGTCGACCTGGCGCACGTTCGACTTCAACAGCGCTGGCAAGGTCTTGGCGCGTTCAGCCAGCGTGGGCGCATCCTTGCCGGTCCAGACGAAGGCGTCGAGCATCACGCGCTCGACGTGTTCGGGGTGCACATTGGCGAAGCGCGCGGCGCGCAGGGCGCCCGACGACTGGCCGAAGAAGGCCGCCTTGCTGCGCCCGGTGGCCTGCTGGACGACGGCCATCGCGGCTTTCAGGTCGACCACGCCGCTGGCGATGTCCGAGGTGCTGGCCGTGCGGTCACTGTGGCCGTAGCCCTCGAAGTCCATGGTCCAGACGTCATAGCCCAGGCGTGCGAAATGGTCCATGAAGGAGTAGTCGGCACGTCCCGGCACGTCCAGGTCGAACATCGTCTTGCCCGAATACGACGAGCCGTGCACCAGGAACAGCAGCGGCTTGTCCTGACGGCCGTCGGCGACCTGCTTGCGGTAGACCCACAGCTTGACCGGCGGCGCACCGGGCAGACCCGGCTTGCTGGTCCAGAACGCCTGCGCCGCGACGGCGGCCTGTGGCACATCGGCCGCGCGCGCGCTGGCAGACAGCCACCAGCCGGCGCACAGCAGCACCCAGGCCAGCGCGCCAGCCACCCAGCGGGCCTGCGATGAAGGACGGTCTTGGTTCATGCAGGCGCTCCGGGTGCAAGGCCGGCCGGCGGGCCGGCGCTCAGTGGTGGTGACCGTCGTGGTCGTGGTCGTGGTCGTGCGCATGACCATCGTGGTCATGACCGTGGTGGTCGCGCTCTGGCGGTGCTTCGGCTTCGCCGTAGCCCAGCATCACCGCCTCCATCACCTTGCGCATCGGGTCTTCGTTCAAGGCCACCTGGCCGGCCAGGAAACCGGCCAGCCGCGCCAGCACCAGCGACTGCATGGCCATCGTGCGATAGCCGTTCTGGTCGACCACCCGATCGGCATCGGCCACGCAGCGCTGCAGCAGGTCCTTGAACAGGCCGTCGAGATAGCGGTTCATCTCGCCGCCCGCCGAGGGCTGCTCCAGCATCGCCTGGCTGTGGACCCGGAAACGCTGGTAGAGATCGCTCTCGATCCGGTCTTCGGGTTCCAGGTCGCCGCACATCTCAGAAGCCTTCAGCGCGTTCGAGCTGCTCGAACCAGTCGAAGCCCATCGGCTTCACGATGCGGCTGTTGACGACCACGATGCGGGCCTCGTTGTCGGGGTCGCTGTTGAAGTGCTGGTGCGCGCAGTACGGCGGGATGTAGACGAAGTCGCCCTGGCTCCATTCGAAGCGCTTGGGGGTTTCTTCCCAGCTGAATTCGAATTCGTCCTTGCAGTCGAAGCGCACGTCCCAGTGCAGGTCGTAGCCGCTGCCTTCGACGACGAAGAAGATCTCTTCGGTCAGGTGGCGGTGCTTGCCGCTGGCCTTGCCGGCGGGCAGGAACTGCTGGTAGATGTCCAGGCAGCATTCCTTGGTCTGCATCTGCTCGTGGATGATGTGCTTGATCAGGCCGTCGGGCGAACGCTCGAAGGGCATGTCGGCGGCCTTCACCACGCCCATGCGGCCCTCGTACTCTTCCCGGAATGCCGCCGAGGCTTCCAGCGCCTGGGCGAAGAAGTCCACCTCGCGGGTGGCGGCGTGGGCGCGGGCGCGCTCGATGGCGTCAACGATTTGCTTGGTCATGTTCGGCTCGACTCAGATGTGGGTGGGCGGCGTGTAGTTCTCTTGCGCCAGCGACTCGGGGTCCTTCGGCGGATAGGCCACCACCTTCTGGAACAGCATGTGCATGAACAGGAACAGCGGCTTGGCCTTCATGATCAGCACGATGCTTTCGTCATCGGGGTCGTCGTTGAAGTGCTGGTGGACGCAGCCGTTCTCGACGATCAGCGCGTCGCCAGCTTCCCAGTCCAGGCGCTTGCCGTCGTGGACGTCGTGGCCCTTGCCCTTGAGGACGAAGAACACGGCGCTGTTCATGTGGCCGTGCTTCTGGCCGTAGCCGCCGGGGGCGTAGACGTCGAGGTGCGCCTCGATGCTCTGCGCCACCTTGACGGCCTGCGGGTTGATGATCTTCTTGCCGAAGTTCTGCGGTCCGCCCTTCCACTTCCAGTCCTTGGACTTGTAGACGCGCGGCTGGCTGAACAGTTCGTTCACCAGTTCGCCGTAGGTTCCTTCGAGTGCGCGCACGAAGACGCGCTTCTTGCTCCAGCGTTCCCAGACGGCTTCGTCGGCCGGCGGCGGGGTTGTGGCTTGCGTATCAGACATACAGGTTCTCCATCGGGTACGGTTTCATTTCACTTGGCCATGAACAGCTTGTCCCACAGCTGCTGCCACTTGTCGCTCTCGTCCAGCACCACGGCGGGATCGAGCACCACGTAATTCAGACCGCTGGTCTCGGTCTTCACGGCCCGGCTGATCGGCGTGCGGCCCATGCCGGCCAGCATCTCCTGCGCCTCGGGCGACAGCATGAAGTCGGCGAACAGCAGCGCCGCGTGCGGATGCGGCGCGTTGCGCGACACGCCGACGCCCTGCGGCCGCGCGAGCATCGGCTCGACAGGCGCCCAGTCCACTGGCGCGCCGCGCTTCTTGAAGGACTGTGCATTGGCCTGGTAAGCGGTCAGGCCGACTTCGACCTCGCCCGAAGAGATCAATTGCGCCAGCAGCACGTGGCCCTTGCGCATGTCGGGCTTCATCGCCCCGAGCTTGCGGAAGTAGTCCATCGCGCGCGCCTCGCCCCAGGCCTTGGCCACGCCGCCCATCCATTCGGCGTCGGTGGCCTCCAGCGAGATGCGGCCCTTCCACTTCGGGTCGAGGAAGCCTTCGTAGGTCTTGGGCAGGTCGGCCGCCTTGACCTTGTTGGTGTTGTAGGCCACGACGAAAAAGTTCAGCCGGTCGGGCACCCACATGCCGTGCCGGGGCAGAGCCGCGGCCGGGATGTCGGCGGTGTAGGGGCTGTGGAATTCGGCCAGCACCTGCTCGCGCGCCAGCGATTCCATCTCCGGCGCGTTGGTCTCGATGGCGTCCACCACAAACCGCTTGCCGCGTGTTTCGGTGATGGCCCGCTGGACCACGGCGTCGCTGACGGCGCGCCACATCTGGACCTTGATGCCGTACTTCTTCTCGAAGGCCTCGATCAGCGGGCCGGCCTCGGTCGGCGCCAGCGAGCTGTAGACCGCGACCACGCCTTCCTGCCGGGCCTTGTCGACCAGCCGCTGCTGGCGGTCTGCGCCCTTGTAGGTGTAGATCGCCGGCCCCGGCGATGCCGCGGGCCCGGCTGCGCAGGCCGCATCAGGCAGGCCGCCGATGGCGAACCCGCAGGCCATGGCCAGCAGCGATCCGCCGAGGCGCGATTTCCATCGAGCTTGCACCGTCAGTCTCCGGTTGTGGGTGGCTTTCCTGACACCGAGGAAAGCTCGTTTTGACGACCTCAAAAGTGTATGTTCAAATCGACCGCGGTTCAAATAAAAGAACAACGTTCCTCATGAAGGAACAGCCGCCAGCGCACAAACCCGGATTCAGACCGCATTCAAAGGACGACGATGCCGCACGACAAAGACCTGACCCACTGGCACGAGCCCTCGGGCAACAAGAAAGCCGGCTTCGGCGAATTCCGCAAGCAGCCCACGCCCTACGACGCCTTCATGGAAAGCGAAGGCATCCCGGTGTTCCGCGACATCGGCATCTCCAAGGTGCAGAACCTGCCGCTGTTCCCGTGGAAGCGCACTGGCGGCAAGGGCCACTTCATCCAGCTGCTGGGCACCGAGACGAAGTGGGGCTGCTTCGTCGTCGAAGTGCCGCCGGCCGGCGCGCTGCACGCGCAGAAGCACATGTACGAGGAGATCTACCTCGTCGTCGAAGGCCGCGGCACCACCGAGGTCTGGCAGGAAGGCGACACCAAGAAGCATGTCTTCGAATGGCAGCAGGGTTCGATGTTCTCGATCCCGATGAATGCCTGGTTCCGCATCGTCAACGCCACCAACAGCGGCGCGCTGCTGCTGGCCGGCAACACCGCGCCCAATGTGTTGAACATGATCAACAACGTCGAGGCGGTGTTCAACAACCCCTTCGTGTTCCGCGACCGCTTCAATGGCGCCGACGACTTCTTCAAGGCCAAGGACGAGATCGAGCCCGACCCGGTCCGCGGCCTGGCGATGCGCCGCACCAACTTCATCCCCGACATCGTGAATTGCGAGCTGCCGCTGGACAACCGGCGCAGCCCGGGCTGGCGCCGTGTCGAGCCCTTCATGACCAACAACCAGTTCTATTACTGGATCGGCCAGCACGAACACGGCCGCTACAGCAAGGCCCACGCGCACACCAGCGCGGCGATCCTGATCTGCGTCAAGGGCAAGGGCTACACCTACAGCTGGCCCGAGCGGGTCGGCGAACAGCCTTGGGCCACCGGCCAGGCCGACAAGGTCAGGCGCGTGGACTACGAGCCGGTGGGCATCGTGTCGGCCGCGCCGGGCGGCGCGCGCTGGTACCACCAGCACTTCAGCGCCGGCGAGGACCCGCTGCGCCTGACCGCCTGGTTCGGCCCGCACAACCCGGGCCGCGACCCCGGTGCACCGGGCGCCAAGCACACCGACTACACGGCGATGGACGTCACCGAAGGCGGCACCTCGATCCCCTACTGGATGGAAGACCCCCACCTGCGCCAGGAATACGAATCACGGCTGGCCAGCCACGGCATCGCGACCCGGATGGACCCGTCCTGGTACCTCAAGCCCGAAGGCGTCGAAGCCAAGAAGAGCATCGACGGCCCGGTGGGCGCGGCGGGGTGAGCGGGCCGCAGGGCGCTGCGGCGCCCGAACCCGCTTCAGCCGAAGGCCGCGTCTTCTTCAGCAATGTCCGCCGCAGCCTGGAATTCGAAGACGAGATCGTGCTCGTCAGCGTCGGTGTCGACATCGGTTCGTCGACCTCGCACCTGGTGTTTTCGCGGCTGCGGCTGGAGCGGCTGGACAACCGCTACATCGTCGCCGAGCGCCTGGTGCTGCACGAGAGCGAGGTCCTGCTGACGCCCTACGCCACGGCTGCTGATGCGGCCGACGGCGAGGTGACGATCGACGCCGTGGCGCTGCGCGCCTTCGTCGACGCGCAGTACGCGCTGGCCGGCGTCACGCCCGAAACCATCGACAGCGGCGCGCTGATCCTGACCGGCGTCGCGGTGCGGCGCAGCAACGCCAGGGCCATCGCCGACGTCTTCGCGGCGCAGGCGGGCAAGTTCGTCGCCGTCAGTGCCGGCGACGCGCTGGAAACCACGCTGGCCGCGATGGGCTCGGGCGCCGCGGCGCGCAGCATCCGCGACGACGCGCGGGTGATGAACATCGACATCGGCGGCGGCACCAGCAAGATCGCCGTCTGCGCGAACGGTGCGGTGCTGACACAGACCGCCATCGACATCGGCGCGCGCATCGTCAGCTTCGACGCCGAGGGCCGCGTCCTGCGCGTCGAGGCCGCCGGCCAGCGGCTGGCCGCCGAAGTCGGCCTGGCCTTGACGGTGGGCGAAGTGCCGGCTGCCGCCGGTATCGCCCAACTGGTCGAGCGCATGGCCGAGCGCCTGTTCGAGGCGCTGCAAGGGCCGGGTCTCAGCCCAGGGACTGCCGCGCTGCTGCGTCTGGAGCCGCTCGCGCAGGCGCTGCAACCCGAGGTCGTGATGTTCTCGGGCGGCGTCTCCGAGTACGTCTACGGCCGCGAGGCGCAGGACTACGGCGACCTCGGCCCGGCACTGGCGCGCGCCATCCTGCGCCACGTGCAGGCCTGGGGACCGCGCATCGTCGAACCCGACCAGGGCATCCGCGCCACCGTGGTCGGCGCTTCGCAGTACACGATCCAGGTCAGCGGCGCGACCATCTTCGTCGAACCGCAGACCGCGCTGCCGCTGCGCAACCTGCCGGTCATCACGCCCGATCTGCCACTGGCCGACGAGGTGGTCGACGCCGGCGAGGTGGCCGCCGCAGTGCGCGCAGCGCTCAGAGCGATGGACCTGCACGCGGGCGAACAAGCGGTGGCGCTCTGCTACCGCTGGCAGGGTTCGGCCAGCTACGGCCGGCTGGACGCCTTCTGCCGCGGCGTGGCCGCCGGCCTGCAGGCGATTGCCGACCACAGTGCCACGGCACCCTTCGTGCTGGTCGGCGACGGCGACATCGGTGGGCTGGTCGGCATCCACCTGCACAGCGAGCTGAAGCTGGCGCAGCCGCTGGTCTCGATCGACGGCATCGTGCTGCAGGCCTTCGACTACATCGACATCGGCGCGCTGCTCGACACCTCGGGCGCGGTGCCGGTGGTCATCAAGAGCCTGGTCTTTCCGCAGACGACCGCGCTGGGCCGCAGCGGGCCGCAGGCGCTGCGCTGACGGCAGCCGCCTGCCATGCTGCTGGACAGCGCGAGCGGCGGCCATGCCTGGCAAGTGCTCTACCCACCGATCCAGTGCCATGACAGCGGCTGGCTGGAGGTCGGCGACGGCCACGCCCTGCACTGGGACGTCAGCGGCAACCCGGCCGGCCAGCCGGCCTTGTTCGTCCACGGCGGGCCGGGCGCCGGCTGCACGCCGGACGACCGGCGCTGGTTCGATCCCCGGGCTTACCGCATCGTGGTCTTCGACCAGCGTGGCGCCGGACTTTCGCGGGCGCAGGACCCGCTGCACGCCAACACCCCGGCGCACGCGGTGGCCGACATCGAGGCGCTGCGCGTGCACCTGGGCGTCGAGCGCTGGCTGCTCTTCGGCGGCAGCTGGGGCGCCACGCTGGCGCTGGCCTATGCGCAGCAGCATCCGCCGCGCGTGCGGGCCCTGGTGCTGCGCGGCGTGTTCACCGGCCGGGCCAGCGAAAGGCGCTGGCTGTATGGCGACCAGGGTGCCGCGCTGCGCCACCCGGCCGCCTGGCAGCGGCTGCGCGAGGCGGTCGGCGCAGCGCCGGGCGACGACCTGCTGCTGGCGGCGCAAGCCCGCCTGCACGGCAGCGATGCCGCCGCCCGCGACGCCGCGGCCCAGGCCTGGTGGCGCTGGGAACAGGACCTGATGGACGCCGAAACCACCCACCCGCAGCCCCCTGCGCCACCCTGCGAAGCCGGGCAGGCGCTGCGCATGGCCCGGCTCGGCGTGCACCTCGCGATCAAGCGCTACTTTCTGACCGAAGGCGCCCTGCTGGCCGGTGCCGAGCGCCTGCGCGGGCTGCCCGGCGCCATCGTCCAGGGCAGCCGCGACCTCGTCACGCCGCCGGCCACCGCGCAGGCCCTGCACCGCGCCTGGCCGCGCGCGCAGTGGCACGGCGTGGCGGCGGCCGGCCATGCATCCAGCCACCCGGCCATCGCGCGTGCGCTGATCGCCGCGACCGACCACTTCGCGCAGGCCGATAGCGCCGCACCGAACACCCCCCGATCACCCGCCGGAGAGCGCCATGAACGAGCACGACCCTTCCTCGCCTGAACCCGAACGCCGCGGCTTCCTGCGCCAGGCCGCCGCGCTGGCCGGCAGCGCCGCTGCGGCGGGGGCCGCCAGCGCGGCCGATGCGCCCGCCACGCCAGCCGCCAAGCCGGCCGCCGACGCCGCGCCCGGCGAACGCCTGATCGAGCGCCCGGGTTCGGACTTCATGATGGACGTGATCCGCACGCTGGGCCTGGAGTACGTCACCACCAACCCGGGCAGCAGCTTTCGCAGCCTGCACGAAAGCCTGGTCAATTACGGCGGCAACAGCAAGCCGGAACTGCTGACCTGCCTGCACGAAGAAGCCGCCGTGGCCATGGCCCACGGCTACGCCAAGGCCGCCGGCAAGCCGATGGGCGTGTTCATGCACGGCAGCGTGGGCCTGCAGCACGCGGCGATGGCGGTCTACAACGCCTGGGTCGACCGCGTGCCCGTCATCATGTTCGCGGGCAACGGCATCGACGCCAACAAGCGCCGGCCCGGTACCGAATGGAACCACTCGGTGCAGGACCCGGCCGGGCTGGTGCGCGACTTCGTGAAGTGGGACGACGCGCCCGGCTCGCTGCAGCACTTCGCCGAGAGCACGGTGCGCGCCTACAAGATCGCCACCACGCCGCCGATGGCCCCGGTGCTGATCACCGCCGACATCGAACTGCAGGAAGACGCCGTCCACGACACCGCGCTGAAGATCCCCAAGCTCAGCCGCAGCATCCCGGCGCAAGGCGACAGCGCCGCGCTGGCCGAGGCCGCGCGCTGCCTGGTGGAAGCGAAGAACCCGGTCATCGTGGCCGACCGCTGCGCGCGCGACCAGGCCGGCGTGGACTTGCTGGTGCAACTGGCCGAGCAACTGGGCGCGGCCGTGGTCGACATGGGCGGCCGGCTGAACTTCCCCAACCAGCACCCGCTGTGCCACAGCGAACGCCGCCGCGCGCTGGTGCGCGAAGCCGACGTGGTGCTGTTGCTGGAAGTGTCCGATCCCTGGGGCCAGTTCAACAGTTTTTCCGACCCGCACAAGATCCAGCGCTTCGTGGCGCAGACGGGCGTGAAGATCATCAACATCTCGATGCAGGACGTCTTCCTGCACAGCAACTACCAGGACTTCCAGCGCTACCAGGCGGCCGACCTGTCGATCAACGGCGACGCGCAGAGCAGCCTGGCGCCGCTGATCGAACAGGTCGCCAAGCGGATGACGCCCGAACACCAGCGCCAGGCCCAGGCCCGCGCGGCGGCGCTGGGCGCACAGGCCAAGACGGCGCGCACGCAATTGCTGGAGTCGGCGGCGCGCGGCTGGGACGCCAGCCCGGTCACCACCGCCCGGCTGGCGATGGAAACCTACGACGTCATCAAGGCCGAACCGTGGGCCCTGGTGGTCAGCGACCGCATCCCGTGGGCGCGTTCGCTGTGGCCGGCGACGAAGTACCACCAGATGCTGGGCGGCAGCGGCGGCCAGGGCGTGGGCTACGCCGCGCCGGGCGCCATCGGCGCGGCGCTGGCCAACCGCGACAAGGGCCTGCTCAGCGTGAGCTTCCAGCCCGATGGCGACCTGATGTACGGCGCCGGCGTGCTGTGGACGGCAGCCCACCACCGCATCCCGCTGCTGATGGTGATGCACAACAACCGCGGCTACTACCAGGAGGTGATGCACCTGCAGCGCATGGCCGCCCTGCACCGCCGCCGGCCCGACCAGGCGCTGATCGGCAACGAGATCGACCACCCGGCCATCGATTACGCCAAGCTGGCACAGGCCCACGGCGTCTGGGCCGAAGGGCCGATCAGCGACCCGAAGTTGCTGAACGCCGCCTTGAAGCGCGCGCTGGCGGTGGTCAAGAGCGGCAGGCCGGCGCTGCTGGACGTGGTCTGCCAGGCGCGTTGACGGACGGCGGAGAGGGACGGCGGCGAGGAACGGCGATGCCCCCTAGGCAGGGCCTGCCGCTTTCCATGGTGGCGGGCTTATCGTTGCGGCATCCCGTCACCGAGTTGCCGCCATGAGCGATCTGCCTGCCCTGCCCGCCACGCCCACCGGCCGCTACCGCCACTACAAGGGCGGCGAATACGAAGTCGTCGGCGCCGCCCGGCACAGCGAAACGCTGGAGCCGCTGGTCGTCTACCGGCCGCTCTACGGCGCCAACGGCCTGTGGGTGCGGCCGCACGCGATGTTCTTCGAGAACGTGTTGATCGACGGCCGCTGGCAGCCGCGCTTCGCGGCGGTGGACTGAACCGCGCCGGCTTCAGGGCTTCAGGGCATCAAGGCCCGCAGGGCCGCGATGTCGGCCACCACCGGCCCCTTGGCGATGGACGCCAAGTAGCCGTGGATCAGTTGCAGCTGAGCATCGCTGACATGGCGCGGATCGAAGCGGGGCATGGCTTCGCGCGGCGTGCGCACCAGCACCTTGAAGGCTTCAAACGGGTAGGGCCCCGGCGCCAGCCGAGGCGCTGCGCTGCGCTCACCGCCCTGCCCCACCGTGCCGTGGCAGCTGTAGCAGCCATTGGCCATGAAGAGCTGGCGACCGCGTTCGATCTCGTCGGCAGATTGGGCCCGGACAGCGCCCGAGGCCAGGGCCAGGGCCAGCGCAGCGGAAATGGCGAAGCGGCGCATGGTGCTCAGCCTTGAGTCGCGATCGAAATCGTCTGGCCGCCGTCCATCGCGGTACGGGTCGGGCAGGTCTGAAGGGCGGTCTTGTCCATGTCGAGGCTGGCGCTTTCCGTGCGGGGTTGAAGGGTGGCAGCAGGGGCTGCGCGGTGCTGACGGGGGTTCACCACGGCAGCAGTGCGCCCACCGCACCGGCAGCGAAGATGACCAGCACGGGCGGCAACCGGGTCAGCGTCAGCACCGCCACCGAGACGGCGATGATGGCCAGCCCCAGCCAGGGCCCGGGCGCCTGGCGCACCAGCAGGTAGCCGGTGGCACCCATCAGCCCCAGCGCGAGCGGTCCCAGGCCGCGCTGCAGGGCCTGGATCAGGCGGTGGAAGGTGGCCAGCCGGCTGGCCCGCGAGACCAGCACCGGGAACACCAGCGCCGGCAGCGAGAGGCCCAGCGTGGTCGCCAGCGCACCGGTCAGACCGGCCATCTGCCAGCCCATCACCGTGACGAACAGGATGTTGGGCCCCGGCGCGGCCTGGGCCAGGGCGATGGAATTGACGAACTGGGTGTGCGTCAGGTATCCGTGTTCATCGACCACGTAGCGGTGCATGTCCGACGCCAGCGCCATGCCGCCGCCGGTGGCGAAGACCGACAGCGACAGGAAATGCGCGAACAGCGCCAGCAGGGCTTGCGCGCTCACGGCGTCCGCCCCAGCACGCGCCAGGCCCAGGCCACCGAGGCCACGCCCAGCGTCAGCATCACCAGACTGACCGGCACCTGCAGCAGCGCCACGGCGACAAAGGTCAGCGCGGCCACGCCCATGCCCAGCCGGTCACCGCGCAGGCTGCGCGACATGCGCACCGCCGTCACGATGACCAGGCCGACGCTGGCCCCGCCCATGCCGTGCAACGCGCCCTGCAGCCAAGGCAGTTGCTGGAAATGCTGGAACAGCGCGGCCAGCAGCAGCACCACCACCGACGGCACCAGGATGAAACCGGCCAGCGCCGCCGCCGCGCCGCGCAGGCCGAAGTAGCGGTCGCCGAGCAGGACGCAGAAGCTGATGCCGGTGGGCCCGGGCAAGGCCTGGCTGATCGCGAACAGGCCGAGGAATTCCTCGGCCGTCAGCCAGCGCTTGCGCTGCACCACCGCGCGTTCGATGTGAGCCAGCGCGCCACCGAAAGCCTGCAGCGTGATCGCCGTGAAGGTGGTGAACAGCTCCCAGGGCGAAGCCGGCGCCTGCAAGGGCAGCAGCGCGGGCGCCGTCACGGGATCGGCGGCGGCCGTCGGCAGGTCTGCAGCCATGGCCGGGCTGCGGGCGTCAAGCTGCCGTCGCGCTGCGCCGGGCACGCTGCAGCAGCAGGCGCAGGCCGTAGACCAGACAGGTGGTCAGCGTCAGGCCGACACCGACCCACACGCCGGCGCTTTCCCAGGCCTGCGCGAAGCCGTCTTGCGACTGGCGCAGCAGACCGGCGCCTGCCGTCAGCAGCGCGATGACCGCGACGAAGCCGCTGCTGAAGCGGCTGGCATGGCGCGCCAGGCGGTCGCTGCGCTGCGCGAACCAGCTCAGCAACAGGCCGTTGGTGGCGTCGGCGACCATCATGCCGAGGCCGAAGACGCCGGCCATCAACGCCACCGCGCCGACGCCGCTGATGTCGCCACCGCGGGCGGCGAAGAAGGCAGCCTGGGCCAGCGAGTCCAGCGACATCGCGAAGGCCACGCCGACCAGCGCCGGGTGCAGTTCACGGCCGGTCAGGCGGAACAGCAGCGCGGCGACCGGGCCCAGCGGCCGCACGCCGTCGGCGGCCGGGCTCAGCGCGTGCGCGAAATTGCTGGCCGCGATGACCAGCAGCAGCACGGTCGAGACGACCATGCCCAGGCCGTCCAGCCACTGCGGCAGCGCCGCGCCCTGGCCGAAGAACAGCAGCGCAGCCAGCAGGATGGTGGCGCTGTGACCGGCCGCGAACTGCAGGCCGACGCCGCGCGCCGTCCAGTACGAGCGGTGCAGCTGGCGGGCCCGCGTCATGCCGTCGACGACCGCGATGTGGTCGGCGTCGAAGCCATGGCGGAAGCCCAGCAGGCCCGCCAGGCCCAGCGCGGCGAGCAGGCCTTGCCCATGGCCGAGCAGTTCGGGCGTCATCGCGTCGCCGTCGGGCTGTGGCCCTGCCCTTGCGGTTGATGGCCGTGGCCGTGGCCGTGGTCGTGTTCGTGGCCGTGCGGATGCCCGTCGTGGGGATGCCCGTGCCGGTGCAGCCCGCCGCCCTCGTGCGCATGCCAGTCGGCCGGGTCGGACTTGCCGTGCGAGCGCGGGTCTTCGCTGAAGACCAGCGACTTGATGGTCACCGGCACCGTCAGCGAGGGCATGCGGATGCGGCCGAGGTCGATGAAGTCGAAACCCCACAAGGTGATGCCGTCGATCACCAGCACCTCGCCGCTGACGCGGCTGTCTTCGTGGATCAGGTTGCCGAGCGACAGGGCGATGTCGCCGTCGACGACGACGTACAGGTTGCGGCCCTGCTTCAGGGTCTGCGGCAGGCCGTCGAGCAGGCCCTGGGCCAGCGCACTGATCCGGCGGAAGGCCGGCGCGCCGCTCCAGCGCAGCGAGATGGCCACGTCGTTGTCGCCTTCGACCAGGTCGTGCGAGGTGAAGGCCTTGCGCAGCGCCTGCGTCACTTCGATCGGGTTGATCGTCTCGGGCAGCGCCAGCTGGATCGGCACCACCTGCAGGTTCTTGCGCGGCAGCAGCGTAGCCGGCGACGAGACGTAGGTGGTGTTGCCGCTGAGCTGCACGCTGTATTCGCTGGCGCCGAGCACCGTGGCACGTATGCATTCGCCGGCCGGCAGCAGCGGCCAGGGCAGGGCACCGGCATCGATGCGCGCGCGCAGGGCCTCGCCGAAGAGCTTGCCGAGGTCGCCGAAGTCACGGGGCTCGCGGCCGTAGACGTACTCGCCGACGCCGCCCGAAAACATCATGCCGCTGATGCCGGCCAGGTCGTCCAGCGGATCGGTCAGCAGCAGCTCGCGCAGATCGCCTTCGGTGTAGCGCTGGGTCAGCACGCGGACCAGCGCGTCGGCCATGCCGGCGGCCACCTCGGCCAGCTGTTCGCGGCGCACCAGGCTGCCCAGCTGCCAGTCGTAGCCGGCCCGGCGGGCATGGGCGCGGCCTTGCGGGTCGAGCCGGGTGATCTGCAGCAAACCCGCTTCGCCGGCGATGGCTTCGGCCACCAGCAGGCGCCCGCCCGTGTGCACGGCGGCGGTGGCCTTCAGTTCGCCGTGGTCGACCAGGCCGAGCTTGGTCGTGCCGCCGCCGATGTCGATGTTCAGGATGCGGCTGCTGCCGTCGAAGGAGCGCCGCGCGGCGCCCGAACCGTAGACCGCCAGCATGCTTTCCATGTGGTGGCCGGCGGTGGCGCAGACGAACTCGCCGCCCTGCTCGGCCAGCATGGCCGCGATGGCCTGGCCGTTCTCGCGGCGCAGCGCTTCGCCGGTCAGGATGACCGCGCCGGCGTCGACGGCGTCGGGGTGCAGGCCGCTGCCGGCGTAGGCCGCTTCGATGATCGCGCCCAGCGCCTGCGCGTCGATGGCGGTCTCGCTCTGGTACGGCGTCAGCGCCAGCGGCGCGTGGTGCAGCGGCTCGCGGGCGACGACGACGTAGCGCGTCGACAGCTGGTCGGCGACGCGCTGCAGGTGGATCTTGCTGAACACCACCTGGGTGCTGGACGAACCGATGTCGATGCCCACGCTGTGCAGGATGACGTTGTCCTGCACCCACAGCGCGTGCTCGGCGCCGCCCGGGCTGCCGTCGGCGCCCGAGGCGAAATCGTCGTGGTCGTGGTCGGCGCCTTCACCGTGCTCGTGGTCGTCCAGCGCCACGCCGTAGCGGTGGTCGTTCAGGCTGTGGGCCACGGGTTGGTCGCTCATCTCGGCTTCAATAGAACTGGTCGAAGTGCTGTTGGTCGGGGGGCACGCCCGCGGCCAGCAGCATCGCCTGGACCGCGTTGGCCATGGCCGGCGGGCCGGCGAAATAGATTTCCATCTCGCGCAGCCGCTCGCCGTGGGCCTGCAGCGCGGCTTCGTGGACGAAGCCCACCGGGTAGGCGGCGCTGTCGTCGGCGGCGTTCGAGACGAAGGCGCTGTAGTGCAGCCGCGTGCCGTAGCCGGGCAGCGCCTGCAGCAGGTCCTGGCCGCAGATGTCGGCCGCCGTGCGGCCGCCGTAGATGAAGTGCAGCTGGCGGTCGGCCAGCCGCGCTTCGGCCATCGCGCCGCGCGCGATGCTGACCATCGGCGCCAGGCCCGAGCCGCCGGCCAGGCACAGGATGTCGCGCGGTGCGTCGCGGCGCAGCCAGGCCATGCCGTAGGGGCCATCGATCTCGACACGCGAACCGGGCTGCAGCGCGAACAGGGCCGCGCTGCCGGCGCCGGCGTTGAGGCGGCGCACCTGGAAGTCGCAGCCGCCGCCAGCCCCGGCCGCGTCGGCGATGTTGCTCATCGAATA
The DNA here is from genome assembly GCA_947453725.1 of Betaproteobacteria bacterium. Lineage (GTDB taxonomy): Bacteria > Pseudomonadota > Gammaproteobacteria > Burkholderiales > Burkholderiaceae_C > Rubrivivax. The sequence goes on from CANGHH010000004.1 coordinate 92,272, forward strand.
GGCGCGCGGGCCTTCGACGCCGGGCAGCCAGACCAGCGCGTACTGGCCGGGCTCGAAGGCGAAAGGCGCCTCGACCTGGAAGCGGAATTCGCTGATGTCGTGGGTCAGCGCGCGCACCGCCTGCAGCACCGCGGCAGCCCGCTGCGGCCGGTGCAGGGGCACATAGCGTTCCATGGTGCGCAGCTTCACCTGGCAGTCGCCCTGCGGCTGCGACTGGCAACCCAGGTGGCGCTTGCGTTGACGGTCCTTGTCGCTCAGGCCCGGCGCCTGCGGCCAGGCGTCGGCGACCTCGCCGTCGACCAGTTCGAACTTGCAATTGCCGCAGGAGCCGACATTGCATTCGTAGGGGAAGCCCAGGCCGGCCCGCTGCGCGGCGCGCAGCAGGGTGTCGCCTTCGGCGCAGGCGAATTCGAGATCGCCGCCGGCCAGGCGGATGCGGTGGATGGCGGCGCTCATCGCGGCCGGTACCCCAGGCGCGTGGACACCGCTTCACCGGTGCTGACCACGTCGGGCGCCATGGCGCGCAGGTCCTTCTTGTTCAGGCGCTGCGTCGGCCCGGCCAGGCCGACCGCGGCCACCACCTTGCCCGAGATGTCGCGCACCGGTGCGGCCAGGCAGCGCATGCCGACTTCGCTTTCCTCGTCGTCGATGGCGTAGCCGGCCTGCCGCACCTCGTCCAGCGCGGCCAGCAGCGCGGTGCGGTCGGTGACGGTCTTGGCGGTGCGCGCGACCAGCACGTCGCTCAGCGCTTCGTTGACCACGGCCGGCGTCGCGAAGGCCAGCAGCACACGGCCTTCGGCGGTGCAGAAGGCCGGCTTCAGGTCGCCGATGTGGGCGCGCGTGCCGATGGCCTGGCCGCTTTCCAGGTTGTGCAGGTACATGATCGATCCGCTCGCCAGGATGGCCAGCGTGGTGGCCTCCTGGTACTTGTCGCGCAGCACACCCAGCAGCGGGCGCGACACGTTGGACACGTCCATCCGCCGGCGCGCCAGCGCGCCCAGCGTGAACAGGCTCAAGCCCAGCCGGTAGCGGCCGTTCTCGGGGTTCTGTTCGAGGAAGCCTTCGGCCGACAGCGTGACCGCCAGCCGGTGCACGGTGCTCTTGGCCAGGCCCAGGCGCTTGGCCAGGCTGCTGATGCCGATCTCGGCCTCTTCGGCCGAGAACACCTTCAACACCAGCAGCGCCGACGTGACCGACGACAGGCGGCCCGCAGGCAATTCCTTTTCTGCCGGATGGAGCGCCGATGCGGCGGCCAAGCCGAGAGCGGATGGGGATGCAGTTGCCATGTCCCGATCTTAGCGTTTGTTTCTTTTATACGGAACCCCGTTCTTACCCGGGGAACGGCTAGCGAACTTGGGGTTCTACATTCGGCATCAGCAGCACGAAGAGGTTGGCGCAGACGATGGTACCGGCCAGGAAGTAGAAGGTGGCCGACAGACCCCACTGGTCGGCGATCAGGCCGCCCAGCAAGGGGGCTACCGCAGCGCCCAGCGACTGCGCGCCGAAGAGCACGCCGATGCTGCTGCCGCCCATGTTCTTCGGCGTCACTTCGAGCAGCCAGGCCTGGATCACCGGGCGGATGGCGTAGAGGAAGAAGCCGAGCACGGCGATGAAATAGACGAAGGCCGTGCTCTTGCCGGCCAGCGCCATGAAGACCAGCACCACGGCGGTCATCGCCATGCTGGTCATCATCACGCTGCGCCGGCCCATGCGGTCGGACAGGTGCCCGGCCACCGGCGAGGCCACCAGACCGGCGATCTGCAGCGCCGCCATCGCGCCGCCGACGACGAGCGGCGCGTAATGCAGTTCGCGCGCCAGGAACAACGGCAGGAAGGTCAGCAGCGCGTTCTGCGTCATCGAACGGAAGGCGCCGCTGGTCGACAACAGCACGAGGCTGCGATTGCTGAACAGCGCGCGCAGGCCGCGTAAGTATTCGGCGACGGTCTGGCCCGGCACGTCGTCGGCGGCGACCGCAGTGCCCGGCTTGGCGTTCTGCTTGCTGCCCAGGCGCAGCGTGCCCAGGAAGACCAGCAGCATCAGCGACACCACCAGCCCCGGGATGACATTCAGCACGACCACCTGGCGCCAGCTCAGCACCGCCAGCAGCGCACCGACGACCAGCGGCGCCACGGCATCGCCGGCGTTGCCGCCCATGCCATGCAGCGACAGCACCAGACCCTTGCGTTCGGGGAAGCGGCGGGCCAGCGTCGGGATGGCCGTCGGGTGCCACAGGCTGTTGCCGACGCCGACCAGGGCCACGCAGCCGAGCAGCATCAGGTAGCTGTGCGTGAAGCTCATCAGCAGGTAGGGAAAACCGACCCAGAACAGCGACAGCCCCATCAGCAGGCCCTTGCGGCCGACGGTGTCGACCAGCATGCCGCCGGGCACATTGGCGACCGCGCCGGCGACGTACTGGCAGGTCATGATCAGGCCGATCTGGCTGAAAGACAGGCCGAGCTCGTTGCCGATGATCGGCAGCAGCAGGTAGAAGGTGGCCGGGTACCAGTGCGTCAGCGCGTGGCCGATGGTGATGAACCAGACTTCGCGGAAGGCCGGCCGCTGCGGTTCGACGGGCGCGGCGGGCCCGGTGGTACTCAGTACGGCACTCATCTCAGCGCCCTGCCTTCTTGATCACGGTTTCGTCGAACAACTTGCCCCACTTTTCCGCCTCGTCGAGCGACTTGATCGGGTCGGTGATCAGGATCTTCACGCCCTTCAGCGGCGAGGTGACCGTGCTGTTGGTGGGCACGTAGTCGATCGTCGTCATCAGGTGCTGGGCGTCGGTGAGCATGAATTCGTGGAACAGCAGCGCGGCGGCCGGGTGCGGGGCCTTCAGCGCGACGCCGACGGCGTTGCTGCGCGCAATGGCCGGCTCCAGCGCGAACCACTCGATGGGCGCGCCCTTCTTCTTGGCCTGCTCGGGCATGTAGTTGTAGACGCTGAGCGCCAGCGGCACCTCGCCCGAGACCACCAGGTTGGTCAGCAGGGTGTGACCGGTGCGCGGCGACACGCCGTTCACTGCCATCAGGTCGCTGAAGAACTTCAGGCCCTTGTCGCCGCCGCCCATGACCTCGACGACCGACTGGAACCAGTCCTGGTTCTTGGCCTCCAGCCCCAGCTTGCCCTTCCACTTCGGGTTCAGCAGGTCGGCGTAGGTCTTCGGCAGGTCGGCCTTCTTGACCACATTGGTGTTGTAGGCCTGGACCCACACCGACAGCAGCGTCGCCGCCCATTGGTGGTGGGCCGGCACCGATCCCGGCAGCAGGTCCTTGTAGGTCGGCGACAGCACCGGCTGCAGCACCTTTTCGCGCGACAGCGCTTCCATCTCGGGCGAGCCGAAATGGACGACGTCGACCTCGTTGCGCCTGGCCGCCGATTCAGCCAGCGTGCGCTGCAGGACCTTGTCGGTGCCGGCACGCCAGACCTTGACCGGGATGCCGTACTTGGCCTCGAAGGGCTTGATCAGCGTCGGCAGGTCTTTCTCGGCGATCGTCGTGTACAGCGTCAGCGCGCCTTCCTTCTTGGCGGCTTCGACGATGCGCGCCAGGCGGTCGGGGCCGGCGTAGGTGGCCAGTGGCGACTGCGCGCACACACCGACCGATGCAATGGCCAGGCCGATAGCCAGGACCCAGCTTCCCGCCGCGGAACCGGCTTTGCCGGGCCGCAGGCGGACGGCCCCCTCGGGGGGTCTGAGGGCCGCGGCGCCAAGCCCGCCTGCGCGGGCTTGGACGGCCCGAAGGCCGACTGCCTCTGGCAGACGGCGGGAGCGCCAGCGAGCTTGGGAGCTCATCGTCCTTTGCCGGCGAAGATTTCGGCGTAGAGCTTGTTCCACTTGTCGCCGTCGTCGAGCATCTTGCCCGGGTCGACGAAGCGCAGCGGGCCCTTGCTGAACGGCGAGTCGAGCTTGGTGCTGACCGGCACGAAGTCGCGGGTCTGCAGGATCTTCTGGCCCTCTTCGCTGATCTCGAAGTCGTAGAACAGCACGGCGGCGTGCGGATTGGGTGCTTCGCGCAGCACGCCGACGCCGTTGGGCCGCGCCACCGGCGTGCCGACCGACAGCCAGGAAACCGGCGCGCCCTTGCTCTTCAGCTGCTCGACCTTGTAGTTGTAGACCGTCATCGCGAACGGAATCTCGCCCGACACCACCAGCTGCGTCAGCAGCGTGTGGCCCTTGCGCACCGACACGCCGTTGGCCGCAACGATGTCCTTGAACAGCTTGACGCCCTTGGCCTCGCCCAGTTCGGCGCACATCCCGGCCAGCCAGTCCTGGTCTTCGGCCTCGATGCCGAGCCGGCCTTTCCAGCGCGGGTGCAGCAGGTCTTCCCAGTTCTTGGGCACCTCGTCGGCCTTCACCACCTTGGTGTTGTAGGCCTGCACGAAGACGTTCAGCCGCGTACCGACCCAGCCACCGTGCGGTCGCAGGGCTTGCGGGATCAGCTGCGCCAGGTAGGGCGACTTGACCGGCTGGAACAGCTTCTCGCGGTGGATGGATTCCAATTCGGGACCGTTGGTCTCGACGATGTCCACCGTGTGGCGCTTGCCGCGGGCTTCGGTCACCGTGCGCTGCAGCACGTTCTCGCTGCCGGCGCGCCAGGTGCTGGTCTTCAAGCCGTACTTCTTCTCGAAGCCGGCGACCAGGGCGCCCATGTCGTCGCTTTGCGCTGAGGTGTAGATGCTGAGCGGGCCTTCCTTCTTGGCACCGTCCCACAGGCGCTGCTGGCGGTCGGCGCCGGCATAGCCGGCCAGCTCGGCGATGTTGGCCTTGGCCTCGGCGCGTGCGGATCGCGGCAGGGCCAGGGCGGCGGCGCTGCCGGTCAGCAGGCGGGTGAATTCGCGCTTGTTCATCACGGGGTGTTGCTCAAAAAGACAATCATTCGGTTTCGCGGGTGACCTTGCGGCCCTGCAGGAAGAGCGCCGACCACAGCTTGTCCCACTTGTCGGCCTCGTCCAGCGTGATGACCGGATCGATCATCTCGAAGGGAAACTTGTTCATCGTGCTCTCGACGGCCAGGCTGGACGGCACGCGGCTGCGCGACTGGATCAGCGTCTGGCCTTGCGGCGACAGCATGAAGTCGGCGAACAGCAGCGCGGCATGCGGGTGGGTGGCCAGCGGCGACAGCCCCAGCGCGTTCGGCCGCGCATAGGTCGGTGCCAGGGCCTTCCACTTGACCGGCGCGCCGCGCAGGATCAGCTTCTCCACCGCGTGGCTGTAGATCGCCGCCGCCACCGGCAGTTCGCCCGACGACAGCAATTCGGCCATCAGCGTGTGGCCGCTGCGGATCTGCGGCTTCGATTCGGCCAGCTTGCGGAAGTAAGCCAGGCCCTGGGCTTCGCCCATGCCCTTGACCATCGCGCCGAACCAGTCGGTGTCAGCGGCTTCGACAGCGATGCGACCGGCGAAACGCGGGTGGACCAGGTCGGCGTAGCTGTTCGGCACCTCGTCGGGCTTGACCAGCTTGGTGTTGTAGGCCACGACGAAGAAATTGAAGCGGTCGGCAACCCAGTGCCGGTGCTTCGGAAAGGCCGCTGGCGACAGGTCCTTGAAGTGCGGGCTGTTGAAGGGCGTCAGCAGCTTCTCGCGGTAGGAGGCCTCCATCTCGGGGCCGTTGGTTTCCAGCACGTCGAAGGCATGTCGGCCAGCCCGCGTCTCGGTCACCGCGCGTTGCAGGACCTTCTCGGAACTCGCGCGCCAGAGCAGCGCCTTGATCCCGGTCTTCTTCTCGAAGGCCTCGACGATCGGCCCCGAGTCGCGGGTGTTCAGCGAGGTGTAGATGCTGACCGCACCTTCCTTGCGCGCGCCGTCCAGCAAACGCGCCTCGCGGTCGGCGCCGGCGTAGAGGTAGAGCTCGCGGTTGCGCGCCGCGGGGTCCTGGGCCCCGATGGCCGGCACGCCCTGCACGCACAGGGCCGCCGCTGATGCGGTGATCAGGCGGCGCCGTTGAAGGAAAACAGGCGCCGCCATCTTCACGTCAGAAGCTGTGCGCGACGCCAGCGATCAGGTGGCGCGAGCTTTCGCCCGAATTCGGCACGCCACCCAGTTCGGTCGCTGCGAAGCGCGCCGACACGCCGTTGCTGACCTTCGTGTAGGCCGCGTAGACATAGGTCCGGCGGCTGGTGTTGTAGGCCAGACCGCCCGTGACCTGGCTGCCTTCCAGGCCGGTGGTGTCGCACACCGCCGCGATGCGGGTGCACGAACCGGCGCCCGACTTCACGTAGTGGGCCATCACGCGGAAGGCGTCGAAGCGGCCGTCGTAGGCCACCATGTAGGCGGTGTTCTTGTAGTTCTGGAAGCGGCCGGTGACGGTGGCGTTCTCGTCGTAGTTCTTGTTGATCACGTCGAACTCGACCTTCTGGTCCTTCGTGATGCGCCATTCGACGGTGGCCTGCAGCGCCGTGTCGTGCGAGGTCACGGTGTCGGTCGCGCCGGTGTTGCGCATCGCGGTCGGCGCGCTCGACGAACCGCCGAACCAGTTGTCGTGGATCTCGTAGGCCAGCGCCACGTAGATCGGGCCGTTGTCGTACTTCAGGCCCATCGAGTAGGTCTTGGCTGCACCGACGGTGGCCGTCGGGTTCTCCTGCGTCGCGATCTGCAGGCCGCCCTGGATGCCGCCGTAGTTCGGCGAGTCGTAGCGGACGGTGTTGGCGCGGCGCTCGTGGAAGCGGCCGTTGCTGCTGGTACCGAAACCGGTCTTGCGCAGGATGTTGCTCGACGAGACCGGCGTGCCGCTGCTGATGCCCAGGATGCCCAGGGTGTCGCCGTATTCCTTGAACACGGTGTCCATGATGCCGAGGCGGATTTCGCCGAAACCGCCTTGCAGGCCGACGAAGCCGTTGCGGCCCCAGGTGAAACCGCTGGCGTTGCCGTTGTCGACGGCGACCACGCCTTCGATCTGGAACTCGGCCTTCAGGCCGCCGCCGAGGTCCTCGAAACCGCGCAGGCCGAGGTTGGAGTTGCCGGCCGACATGCCCTTCAGGGTCGGGATGCCCTTCAGGCCGTTGGGCGCAGCAGCCAGCGTCGACACCGGCGTGCCGACGGCGGTCTGGCCGGAACCGCTCTCCTGCTCGACGTAGGGGTAGAACTTGCCGTAGACCTGAACGCTCTGGGCGTGGGTCAGCGTGCAGATCGAGGCGGCGCTCAGAGCCAGTGCCAGGGGAAGCTTCTTCATTTCGATGTATCTCCGTCAGTGAGTTTTGTCGTCTTCGTTGCCGGCCGCTCGGGTTGTGCCTCGGCTGACCAATCGGGACCATCGTTCCTCATGAAAGAACTTTGGTCCCCAGAAAGGAACGGCGTCAGGTTGGCCTGCGCCCGCATCGGTGTCAATGCGGGGCGCCCCGGGGAATCAGCCTTTTTGCGACACTTTGGCCGGCAGATCGGCCAATTCCATCTCGTAAGCCTCGGCCATGCGCGGCGTCAGGCCGACCTGGGCCAGCGCCGCCGTGAAGGTCTCGCGGACCTGCAGCGATTCGTCGGCGTAGTCGATCTGGTCGCCGCCCACGCGGCGGCTGATCCAGGCCTTGGGAACGCCCTGGGCGTTGCGGATGGACACGCCTTCGGCCTTGAAAGCCAGGTAGCGCGCCGGCGTGGTGCCGGTGTTGAAGTGCTGGTGGAACCACATGTTCGGCGGCACGATCATCGTGCCTTCGCGCCAGTCGTAGCGGTTCAGGTTGTCGGTGTCCGGCCCCATCAGGCTGAAACCCGATCCGCTCATGATGATCACGTGCGCGCCCGGTCCGTGGGCGTGAGCCTTCTTGTAGGTGGCGGTCGGGAACTGGCTGATGTGGCTGTTCATCGAGCCCTTGGCCATGCTGAAGCGGATGTGGCCACCGCCGGCGCCGCGTTCCTTGGCGCTGATCAGCGGCAGGTTGACCGCGTCGGCGACGAAGTTGGTGTCCAGCAGCAGGCCCTTCTGCTCGCCGCCGTTGGCGAAGTAGTTGCTCTCGCCGGCGAAGCGGTTCTTGAAGTCGTAGGGCGTGTTGAAGACGAAGTCGGTGTCGCCGAAGGCATTGATGATCGGCGGGCCGTTGGTCACCGCCACGAAGCGCGCCGGCTCGCTGCCGCTGCCGTTGAAGTGCTGGTGGACGGTATTCAGCGGGATCGCGAAGATCGCGCCGGCCTTCCACTCGAAGCTGACTTTGGCACCGGCGCCGTTGGTCACCGTGGTGCTGCCACGGCCGTCGAGCACGTAGATCATTTCCTCGAACAGCTGGCGCTGCGGCGCCAGTTCGCTGCCCGGTGCGATCTCGCAGACGTAGCAGTCGTTGCTGGTGCGGCTGGCGTCGTGGTTCAGGTACAGGCCCTTGCCGCCGCGCCGCGCCCAGGGCTTGAGCTCGACGGTGTGCAGGTTCTCGACGTAGAGCGACGGGATGATGTCGAGCCCTTCCTCGGCGATCCAGCGCGTGTAGGGGGTGGCCTTCTCGGTCTCGAACTTCTTGGCGATGGTCTCGCTGACCAGGGCGTTCTTTGTCACGGCGGTGTTCATGCGGTTTCTGTGGTCTTGCGTTGAATGAAGCGCGCCACGCTGGCGGCGGTCAGCACCACGCCCGGTTCGTACTCGGGCGCGTCGTCGAGTTGTTCCAGGTCGTTCAGGCCACTGGCCCTGAAGATGCGGTTGATCGCGGAGATCAGCCGCACCGGGCGGTCGGGGCTGGCGTTGAAGTGCTGGTGGATGGTGTTCGGCGGGATGTAGATCACGTCACCGGCCTGCCAGTCGAAGCGCTTGATCTCGGGCTGCGGCGTCCAGTGGTAGGTGTCGGTGATCTCGACGTCGCAGTCCTGGTGCAGGTCGTAGCCCTGGCCTTCGACGACGTACAGGCACTCTTCGGCCAGGTGGCGGTGGCGGCCGCTGTGGCTGCCTGCCGGGATGATCTGCATGTAGGCGTCGATCGTCTCCATGCGCGTGTTCATGCCCTCGTTCAGCAGGTGCTTGAGCAGGCCCTGACGGGACATTTCCCACGGCATGTCTTCGGGCTTGACGACCTTCTTGCGCTTGGCGTTGCGCGCCGGCGCTTGCGTGGCGTCGTCCAGCAGTTGCTGGTACAGGTCCTGGTGGGCGCTGCCCTTGAGCCAGGCCTTGGCTTCGGTCCATGCCATTTCAGCTCTCCTCGGGGTGGTTGAAGTCGGTTTCGGCTTCGCGGCAGACGAAACCTTCGCCGCCGGGCGCCGGGTCGCTGGACCGCGGCTCGACCTGTTGCTGGAACAGCATGTTCATGAACATGTACATCGGCTTGGTCTTGAGCACCAGCGCGCGCGCCGGCTTGGTGCTGCTGGCGTTGAAGTGCTGGTGCACGCAGTTGTTGTGCACGATGGCGATGTCGCCGGCGGTCCAGTCGTAGCGGATGCCGTCGTGGACCTCGTAGCCGTCGCCGTCCAGGATGTAGAAGGCGGCTTCGTTGACGTGGCCGTGCTTCTGGCTGCGGCCGCCCGGGCCGTACTCTTCCAGGTGGATGTGGAAGAGCTGGCTGATGCCGTCCTTGGGCTCGACGTAGTGGCGGCTGAAAGCCTGCGGGCCGTCGTTGAACTTGATTTCGCTGCCCTTGCGCACGCGCGGCATGCTGCGCAGCCGCTCGAGCTCGGTCTTCAGGTTGTAGCTGCCCTGGATGGGCCGCACGAAGACCCGGTCCTTCTTCGAGTGGTAGTGCGATTCGTTGGGCACCAGGGCCGCCGCGGGCGACGCGGGGGGGACTGCGGCGGTCGGCGCCGCTTCGGTGGTGGCCTGGGTGGCCACCGGGGTGTCGTTGCTCATATCGGCTCCTTCAATTGATCTGACGCACGACGATCTCGTCGTACAGGCGGGCCCACTTGTCGCCGTCGGCCAGCAGCTGGCCGGCGTCGATGACGGTGATCGGCAACTGGGCCAGCGGGGACGCAACGTTGCGGCTGGCCGGCACGAAATCGCGCTCGCCGAGCAGCTTCTGCCCTTCGTCGCCGAGCATGAAGTCGCAATACAGCACGGCGGCGTGCGGGTGCGCGGCGCGCAGCGGCAGGGCCACGCCATTGCTGCGCGCCACCACCGGCGGCAGCGCGTGCCAGGCGATCGGCGCGCCCTTCAGGCGCAGCTGCTCGGCGGTGAAGTTGTAGACGGTCAGCGCGTAGTCGACCTCGCCCGAGGCCACCATCTGGGTCAGCAGGGTGTGGCCCTTGCGCACCGACAGGCCGTTGCTGCGCACCAACTCGCGGAACAGGCGCAGCCCCTGCGCCTCGCCGCGCTGGCGCACCTGGGCCGAGAACCAGTCGTCGTCGCTGCCCTCGATGGCCAGGCGGCCGCGCCAGCGTGGCTGCAGCAGGTCTTCGAGCCGGGTCGGCAACTCGGCCGCCGGCACGCGCTGGGTGTTGTAGGCCTGGACGAAGACGTTCAGCCGCGAAGCCGCCCAGCCGCCGTGCGCCGGCACCGCGCCGGGGATCAGCTGCGCCAGCTGCGGCGAGCGCAGCGGCTGCAGCAGCTTCTCGCGCTGCAGCGATTCGAGCGGCAGCGCGTTGGTCTCGATGACATCAACCTCGTGGCGGCCGGCGCGTGCCTCGGCCATCACGCGCTGCAGCACCTTGTCCGAACTGGCGCGCCACATGCGCACCTTGACGCCCGGGTGGCGCCGCTCGAAGGCGGCGTTGAGCACCGCCATGTCGTCGACGGTCAGCGAGGTGTAGAGGTTGACCTGGCCCTCGCGCCGCGCGCCGTCGAGCAGGCGCTGGCTGCGGTCGGCGCCCTGCAGGCGGGCCACCGCGGCGGTTTCCGGCACCGACTGCGCGCGCAGCAGCGCCGGCGCCACGGCCAGGCAGGCGCCGACGCCGCCGGCCTGCAGCAGCTGGCGCCGGCGCGGCCGGGCGGGGCCGCCAGCCAGGGGCAGCGCGTTCGCGCCTTCAGCGGCCATAGCGGTCCAGCTCGTAGCGCCGCGGCCTCAGCGGCCGGCAGACTTCGCGCACCAGGCCGCACAGCGGCAGGCCGATGCCGGCCTGCTCGGCCATCTCGGCAACGATGGCCATGTCGTCCTCGGCCCAGGCCATGCTCTGCTTGCCCCAGCGGTCGAGCGGACCGTTGGTGCAGCTGCTCGTCATCAGCGCCTGGCGCAGCACCTCGGGGTCCAGGCCGTGGGCCTGGGCCAATGCCAGGCCTTCGTGGTCGGCGACCAGACAGGCCCAGAGGATCAGGTTGTTGACCGCCTTGGCGACCTGGGCGCTGCCGACCGCACCGGTGTGCACGACATCGGAGGAGTAGGCGCCGAGCACCGGGCGGATGCGCTCGACCACCGCGGCTTCGCCGCCGACAAAGGACAGCAGCGTGCCCTCGTCGGCCGCATCACCGCCGCGGCAGACCGTCGAGTCGATGACGTGCAGGCCGGCCGGCTCGGCATCGGCGGCCAGCTGCTGCACCGTCTGCGGCGAAACCGTCGACAGGATGGCGACGATGGCGCCGGGCTGCGCCTGGCGCAGCGCGCCGTCGGGGCCCAGCAGCTCGCGCACCTCGCGGTCATAGCCGACGCAGACCAGGATCACCTCGGCGTCGGCGGCCAGCGTGGCCAGGTCCGCCGCCCAGCGCCCGCCGGCGGCCTCGGCCGCGGCCTGCTTGCGCGGGTCGAGGTCGCTGACCAGGACGGCGAAACCGCGCCGCGACAGGTGGCCGATGATGGGCAGGCCCATGCGGCCGGCGCCGATCACCCCGACGGTCGTCATGCCGGCCTCCCGCTGGCGTCCTGTGCGGCCTCGGCCGGTTCGGCCGCGCCGGCCGCCGCCAGGGCGACGACTTCGGCCAGCTTCATGGCCTTCGGCTGCACGGCCGAGAAAGCCCGCTGCCGCTGCTGGCTGGCGTCGCGGCCCGGCGGCAGCAGGCCCTGCTCGAGGCCCTGCAGCGCGTTCAGCAGGCGCAGGCGGGTCTTGATGATGCCGTTGTCGGTCGACACCAGGTTCTCGCGCGAGCGGTCTTCGACCGGACCCATGCTTTCCTGGATGGCCGCGTCCTGGATCGGGATGCTGCGCACGCCGCTGAAGGTCAGCCGCGCAGTCTGCGCCTGGCGGTCCATCAGATAGTCATTGCCCTGGTGCGCCAGCGGCGTGAAGCGGCCCGGTTGCAACTGCGCGTGGATGCCGCAGCCCTCGTGCATGGCCTGCAGTTCGGCGTCGCTGAGCGCGCGGTCGGGGTGGTAGTCGACGCTGAAGGTCCAGCAGCTCTCGTCGTCGATCGGCACCCAGGCGTGGCCGCCGTGCGGGTTGCCGGCGTAGGGCGGAAAGAGGTTGAAACAGGGCATCAGCCACTGCGTGACGCGCCAGTAATGCTGCTCGTCGCCGGCGTTGCGGCGCGTCGCGATGTAGAGGCCGCCCGGCGATTCGGCAGGGATGAACACCGGCCGCGGGTCGCCCTTGAGCAGGGCCGCACTGACCGGGTCGCGCTTGAGCAGCGGGTCTTCACCGACCGAGTAGCGGTGCAGGAAGCTCGAGTGGATCGAGTCGAGCCCGCCTTCCATCGCCTGCAGCCAGTTGCAACGCTGGATGCGCTTGGACGCGTAGACCTGGCCGGCCGGCAGCGTGGCCCAGTCATGGGCCGGCTCGGGCGGCTGGGTCGCCGGGTCGCCCATGTAGGTCCAGAGCACGCCACCGCGGTCGAGCAAGGGGTAGGCCTTCAGCGCGATGCGTTCGCAGTAGCCGCTGTCGGCCGGCTCGCTGGGCACCTCGACGCATTGGCCGGTGACTTCGTATTTCCAGCCGTGGTACGGGCAGCGCAGGCCGCTTTCCTCATTGCGGCCGAACCACAACGAGACGCCGCGGTGGGCGCAGAACTCGTCGACCAGCCCGAGGCGGCCCTGGCTGTCGCGGAAGGCCACCAGCTTTTCCGACAGCAGCGTCACGCGCACCGGCGCGCCGTCGGGCTCGGCCAGTTCCGAGGCCAGCAGCGCCGGGATCCAGTAGCTGCGGAACAGGCGGCCCATCGGCGTGCCGGGGCCGCTGCGCGTCAGCGCCGCGTTCTGTTCGGGGGTGATGTGCACGGCGCGGTCGCCTCTAGCCGCCGTTGCGGCCGGCGACGGTGGCTTCGAAGAGGGCGGCCCAACGGTCGCTGTCGCGCAACACCGCAGCCGGATCGATGAACACCGGCTGCAGCGCCTTCAAGGGACTCTCGGCGCTGCGCTGGGTGGTGATCTGCGCCAGCTGGGCCAGCAGCGCCTGGCCTTCGCCGAGCGCAAATTCGTAGAACAGCCGGGCCGCGGCCGGGTGCGGCGCGCGGCGGGCGATGCCGATGCCGTCGGTGTAGGCGATGGCCGGCGGCACGACCAGCCAGTTGACCGGCGCGCCGCGGCGCCTGGCCTGCTCAGGCAGGTAGCTGTAGGTGGCGACGGCCAGCGGCACTTCGCCGGAGGCCACCATGTTGTTGAGCAGCGCATGGCCGCTGCGCACCGACAGGCCATTGGCGGCGGCGATGTCGCGCAGCAGCTTGACGCCGCGCGCCTCGCCCATCGCCTGCGCCCAGGTGGCGAACCATTCCTGGTCCTTGGCCTCGAGGCCCAGCCGACCTTTCCAGCGCGGGTCGAGCAGGTCCTCCCAGCGCTTGGGCAGTTCGTCGGGGCGCACCTTGTCGGTGTTGTAGGCCATCGCGAACAGGTAGACGCGCAGCCCGGCCCAGGCGCGGTGCGCCGGCAGCGCCGCGGCGATCAGGCCGTCGTGCTGCGCCAGGCGCAGCGGCTGCAGCCCGCCTTCCTGGTGCAGCGCTTCCATCTCGGGCGAGGGGTTGTGCACCACGTCGACCGCGTAGCGGCCGGCCTGGGCCTCGGTGACCGCGCGCTGCAGCACCTTGTTCTTGCCCGAGCGCCAGACCTTGACCTCGACCTTGTGGCGCGCGGTGAAAGCCTCGACCAGCTGTTGCAGGTCCTTTTCGACCATCGACGCGTACAGCGTCAGGCTGCCTTCGCGGCGCGCCTGCTCGACCAGCCGCGGATCGGGCGGCGTCAGCGGGACCGCGGTCGCCGCCGGGGTCTGCGCCCGCGCGTCGAGAGCGGCCAGACCGACGGCGGCGGCGCCGGCCAGCAGCAGGCTGCGACGGGACGCCGACGGGTCGGGATCCGTGGCCGGCGGCATGCTCAGGCGGCTTGCCGCAGCTCGGCCGCAGCCGGCATGGCCACGCATTGCGAGGGCTGGATCTGCGCCCAGATGGGCTGGCCGATCGGGGTGCGGATCGACGGGTGGGTCTTGGACAGCAGGATGCGCTGGCCGATCTTGACCTGCCATTCCATCGCTTCGCCGATGAAGACCTTCTGGTCGACCATCGCGTGCCAGGTGTTGACGTCGCCGACGGGCGGGTTGTCCGACAGGTGGACGTCCTCGGGGCGTATCGACATCACCACCGCGTCGCCGGGGCGCACGGCCTCGACCGAGAAGCAGCGCAGGACGCCGATCTCGGTGTCGATCAGGTAATAGCCGTCTTCGGCCTCGCGGCTGCGCACCGTGCCGTCGACGAAGTTGGTGGTGCCGACGAAGTCGGCGACGAACTTGGTCTGCGGGCGTTCGTAGATCTCGCGCGGGTTGCCGATCTGCTGGATGCGGCCCTGGTTCATCACCGCGATCTGGTGCGACAGCGCCAGCGCCTCGCTCTGGTCGTGGGTCACGTAGATGGTGGTGATCTTCAGCTCGCGCTGCAGGCGCTTCAGCTCGAAGCGCATCAGCTCGCGCAGCTTGGCGTCGAGGTTGCTCAGCGGCTCGTCGAGCAGCAGCAGCTTGGGCTCCATCACCAGCGCGCGGGCCAGCGCCAGGCGCTGCTGCTGGCCGCCCGACAGCTTGGTCGCTTCGCGGTCGCGCAGGTGGTCGAGCTGCACGGCCTTGAGCACGCGCATCACCTTGGCGTCGATCTCGTCCCGGCTGTACTTCTTCTTGCCGACCTGCAGCGGGAAGGCCGTGTTGGTGAACACGTCCATGTGCGGCCAGATGGCGTAGCTCTGGAAGACCATGCCGAAGCCGCGCTGGTTGGGCGGCACGAAGACGCCGCGCGCCGCCGAGAACACGGTGACGCCGGCCACCGAGATCTCACCGCCGTTGGGCCGCTCCAGCCCGGCAATGCTGCGCAGCGTCGTCGTCTTGCCGCAGCCGCTGGGGCCCAGCAGCGTGAAGAAATGGCCTTCGGGGACGTCGATGTTGACGTCCTGCGCGGCTTTCACCGGCTGGCCCAGTTCGTTGGTGTATTCGGTGTTGAGCGAAGTGATCTTCAGCACGGTACTTATTCCTTGATGCCGAACTTGCGGCCGACGGCTTGCGAGATCAGGACCAGCACGAAGAGCAGCAGGATGAACATGACGCCCAGTGCGGACAACTCGACGTACTGGCCGTTTTCCCAGAGTTCCCAGATCGTGATCGACACGACTTCGGTGCCCGGGCTGTACAGCAGGATGGAGCTGCTCAGTTCACGGATCGAGACGATCATGATGTAGATCCAGCCCGACAGCAGGCCCGGCTTGAGCAGCGGCAACACGATGCGCCAGAAGGTGGTGCCCCAGCCGGCGCCGCTCATCGCGGCCGACTCCTCGAGTTCCTTGTGGATCTGCAGCATCGACGTGGTGTTGAAGCGCAGGCCATAGGGCATGAAGCGCGTCACGTAGGCGATGAACAGGATCCACATCGTGCCGTAGACACCGATGTCGACGTTCAGGTAGAAGATCATCAGCGCCAGGCCCAGCACCAGGCCCGGGAAGACCATCGGCAGCGAGGCCAGGTTGTCGAGCAGCCAGCGGCCGGGCAGCTTGGTCTTGACGACGATCCAGCAGATGACCGAGGTGATCAGCATGATCAGCGTGGCCGAGCCGAAGCTCAGCATCAGGCTGTTGGCCACCGCGCGGCCCAGGTTCGGGTAGTTCAGCACGAAGCGGTAGGGCTCCAGCGTCAGGTTCTGCAGCGCCTGCATCGACGGCACCGAGTAGAACTTCTGGAAACTGCTCCACAGCAGCACCGAGAAAGGCAGCACCACGATCAGGCTGAAGTAGACGAAGAACACCAGCGCGGCCAGGTAGCGCCAGGGCCCCAGGTCGATCTGCCGCGGGCGGAAGCCCTTGCCGGTCATCGTGGCGTACTTGCTGCCGCTGCTGCTCAGCTTGCTGACGAAGTAGATGCCCACCGTCGTGATCAGCAGCAGCGTGATGGCGTAGGCCGAGGCCAGGCCGACCTGGCTGGGGTAGCGATGCACCGCTTCGTAGATCGACGAGGTGAAGACCTGGATGCCGACCGGCAGGCCGAGCAGCGCCGGCGCCTCGAAACTCTCGATGGCCCGCACGAAGAGGATCAGGAAGGTCGCGAAGATCGCCGGCCAGGCCAGCTTCAGCGTCACCCGCCACAGCACCTGGAAGACATTGGCGCCGCTCATCATCGCGCTCTCTTCCAGCGACGGGTCCATCGCGCGGAAAGCCGCCGTCATCAGCAGGAAGGCCACCGGGCTGTAATGCAGGCCGTCGACCCAGATCATGCCCCACATCGAATAGATGTTGAAGACCGGGCCGTCGAGGTTGAACATCGCCATCAGCGACAGGTTGACCAGGCCGATCTTCGGGCTGCCGAGCAGAATCCAGGCGACCGTGAACAGGATCCCCGGGATGACCAGCGGGATCAGCGACATCGCGAAGAACAGGCTCTTGAACGGCGTGTTGGTGCGCTCGTTCATCCAGGCCAGCGTGGTGCCGACGATGAAGGAAAAGCTGGCCGTGCCAATGGCGAACTGCACCGAGGTCAGGAACAGCCGGGCGGTGTCGCTGCTGCTGTAGGCGGTGAGGTAGTTGCCCCAGGTGAATTCGGCGGCCTTGCTGGCCGTCTGCGGCGTGAAGAAGCTCTGCCACAGCAGGAAGCCCAGCGGCACCACGGCGATGTAGACCGTGAAGATCACGCAGACCGCGATGACCAGCGACTTCCAGCTGAGCAGTCGGCGCCACACGGACGGCGTGACACCGTCGGTGCTGGTGAGGCGGGTGCCACCGGATGAACCCCCGGTGGGCATGGCATTCGCCGAGGCCTGGCTCATGATCTGTTGCGTTCCTATTGGCGGAACACTGGTCCGCATAGCGATACGCCACTTTAGGGGTCTGCCCCAGGGGTGTCAAGGCGGACCGTCTCAGGGGTAACCCCTGGCTTGCCAGGAAGGCGCCGGTGCCGGTCGGGATGCGGAGGGCCCCGCTGTCGAACAGCCGGCTGCGCGGCCTCATTCCAGCAGACGACACCGCGACCGCACGCCCGCCGATTCCGCGTTGACTTCAGGTAATCTCAAGAATTGGAGCGAAGACGGGCACCGTTGGTCACCAGGACTGGGCGCCGCCAGACTGAAAACCCCGCCGTTCTGGCAAGGCCGACGGTGTACGCTTGAACCGGTGATCCCGCTTCGGGTCCGGACGCCAGCCGGGTCGCGCCAGCCCGGCCCAGGGTCGCAGGTCGGCGCAACAGAAAGTGCTCTTCATGCCGTCGGAACAGGATACGAACATCGCGACCGAGCCCAGCGCGCCGGCGGCCCCGCAGCCGCCCGCCGCCGCTTTCCCGGTGGTCGGCATCGGCGCTTCGGCCGGTGGCCTGGCGGCCTTCGAGGCCTTCTTCGCCGGCATGCCGGCCGGTGCCGACCCCGGCATGGCCTTCGTGCTGGTGCAGCACCTGGCGCCCGACCACAAGAGCATGCTGACCGAGCTGGTGCGGCGCTACACCCGGATGCAGACCTTCGAGGTCACCGACGGCATGGTGGTGCAGCCCGACTGCGTCTACATCATCCCGCCCAACCACAACATGGCGCTGCTGGGCGGCGTGCTGCACCTGCTCGACGCACCCGAGCCGCGGGCGCTGCGACTGCCGGTCGACTTCTTCTTCCAGTCGCTGGCCGCCGACCTGCACGAACGCGCCATCGGCATCGTGCTGTCGGGCACCGGCAGCGACGGCACCGCCGGGCTGCGTGCGATCAAGGCCGGCGGCGGGCTGACGCTGGCGCAGACCCCGGCGTCGACCGATTTCGACGGCATGCCGCGCAGCGCGCTGGCCGCCGGGCTGGTCGATTTCGAGCTGGCGCCCGGGCTGATGCCGGCCCGAGTGATCGCCCATTGCAGCCTGGGCAGGGCGGCCAGCGCGCCGCCGCCGGACACCGAGTCCGACTCGGATTCGGATGCGCTGCGGTCCGACAAGGACCTGGGCAAGGTCTTCGTGCTGCTGCGCGCCCAGACCGGGCACGACTTCTCGCAGTACAAGCCCAGCACCATCCACCGCCGCATCGACAGGCGCATGGCGGTGCACCGCATCACCACGCTGGCCGACTACATCCGCTACCTGCAGCGCTCGCCGGCCGAGATCGAGGCGCTGTTCTTCGACATGCTGATCGGCGTGACCCAGTTCTTCCGCGACCCGGCGGCTTTCGCGGCGCTGGAGCAGCAGGTCATCGACCGGCTGTTCGAAGGCAAGGCCGAGGGCGCGGCGATCCGCGTCTGGGTGCCGGCCTGCTCCAGCGGCGAGGAAGCCTATTCGATCGCCATCCTGCTGGCCGAGCGCGCCGATGCGCTGAGGGCCGGCTGCACGCTGCAGGTCTTCGCCACCGACATCGACCCGCGGGCCATCGCCGTGGCCCGCATCGGGCTGTACCCGGCCAGCATCGCCGCCGACATCGGGCCCGATCGCCTGGCACGCCACTTCGCCGCCGATCCTGCGGGCGGCTACCGGGTGCACAAGCGGATCCGCGACCTGATGGTGTTTTCCGAGCAGGACCTGATCAAGGACCCGCCGTTCTCCAGGCTCGACCTGATCAGCTGCCGCAACCTGCTGATCTACCTCGGCGTCGACCTGCAGCACAAGCTGGTGCCGCTGTTCCACTACGCGCTGAACCCGCGCGGCTGGCTGTTCCTGGGCACCTCCGAAGGCGTCGGCGATAGCGACGCGCTGTTCACGGTAGCCGACCGCACGGCCAAGCTCTACCAGCGCAGCGACGACCTGCCGCGCCTGCACCCCGGCCGGCGCGGCCGCACGCTGCCGCCGGTCTGGCCGCTGGACCCGCCGCTGGAGACCGCACTGCCGCTGCGCGCCAGCGCCGCCCGGCCGGCCGGGGCGGCCCCCAAGCTGCCCTTGCGCGAGCTGACCGAGCAGGCCCTGCTGCAGTTGGTGGTGCCGACCGGCGCGCTGGTCAACCGCGACGGCGACCTGCTCTACCTGCACGGCCGCACCGGCCTGTTCCTGGAGCCGGCGCCGGGCGAGGCCGGTGCCAGCAACATCCTGGCGATGGCCCGCGACGGGCTGCGGCCCGGCCTGGACCGCGCGCTGAAGCAGGCCGTCGCCAGCGGCAAGCCGGCGCGCGCAGCGGGGCTGCGCGTGATCAGCAACGGACAGCCCACACTGGTCGACGTCACGGTGCGGGCGATGCCGTCCAGCCCGAAGGCCCCGCTGGCCGAGCCGCTCTACCTGGTGCTGCTGGAGCCGGCGGCGGCGCCGCCCACGGCCGATCCGGCCGAGCGCAAGCCCGTGGAAGCGGCCAGCCTCGACACGGCGCTGACCCTGCCCGAGGCCGAGGCGCGCATCGCCGCGCTGACCGAAGAACTGCAGGTGCGCGACGAGCACCTGCGCGTCTCGCTGGAGGAGCTGGCGCAGTTGAACCAGGAACTGAAGGCCTTCAACGAGGAGATGCAGTCGGTCAACGAGGAGATGCAGTCGACCAACGAGGAGCTGGAGACCTCGAAGGAAGAGCTGCAGTCGACCAATGAGGAACTGGCCACCGTCAACGCCGAGCTGCAGGGCAAGGTCGTCGACCTGGCGCGCAGCAACAACGACATCAACAACCTGCTGGCTGGCACCGGCATCGGCACGGTGTTCGTCGACAAGCAGCTGCGCGTGCTGGGCTTCACGCCGTCGGCGGCGCAGATCGTCAACCTGCTCCCGTCGGACGTCGGCCGGCCGCTGGCCCACTTCAAGAGCAACCTGATCGGCTACGACAGCCTGGACGCCGACCTGCGCAAGGTGCTGGACACGCTGGAGCACCGGTCGATCGAGGTGCGCACCAGCGACGGCCTGAGCTACACGATGCGGCTGCAACCCTACCGCACGCTGGACAACGTGGTCGAAGGCGCGGCGGTGACCTTCGTCGACATCACCGACATGAAGCGCAACGAGGCCGAGCTGCAGCGCGCCAACACCGAACTGCAGCGGCTGGCGGTGGTGGTGCGCGACGCCAGCGACGCGATCACCGTGCTCGACCTGGAAGGCCGCACGCTGGCCTGGAACCCGGCAGCCGAGCGGCTCTACGGCTGGACCGAGGCCGAGGCGCTGCAGCTGACCCTGGCCGACCGCATCCCGCCGGCGCTGCGCGAGGTGTCGCTGGCGCGGCAGGTCCAGCTCAGCAAGGCCGAGGTGCTGCAGCCCTACCGGACCCTGCGCCTGTGCAAGTCGGGCGCGGCGCTGGAGGTGGACGTGATTGCCAGCGCGCTGGTCGACGCCCAGGGCCGGTTCTACGCTGTGGCCAGCACCGAACGCGCGGCAGCGCCGGCTGCGCCAGCCGCAGCCCGACCAGGGGGGGCGGCATGAGCGGCAGCGATCCGTCGCTGCGCCAGCGCGCCGAGGCCCTGTCGGCCGCGTCGGCGGCTTCCGACGCGCTGTTGCCGCCGGAAGCCGCGCCGAGACTGCTGCACGAACTGCGCGTCCACCAGATCGAGCTCGAGATGCAGAACGAGGAACTGCGCCGGGCCCAGGCCGAACTGGCGGCCTCGCGGGCGCTGTACTTCGACCTCTACGAACTGGCCCCGGTGGGCTATTGCACGCTGGACCTGCAGGGGCTGATCGTGCAGGCCAACCTGACCGCCGCCAGCCAGCTCGGCCTGGCCCGCGGCAAGCTGGTCGGGCAGCGGCTGACGCGCTTCATCCAGCGCGAAGACCAGGACCGCTGCTACCTGAAGTCCAAGGCGCTGCTCGAGAGCGGCGCGCCGCTGGCCTGCGAGTTGCGCATGGCGCGCGCCGACGGCCTGCCGTTCTGGGCCCAGCTGACGGCCAGTGTCGCGGCCGGCGACGGCGGCGCGGCGGTACTGCGGCTGGTGATCAACGACATCAGCCCGCTCAAGCAGCTGGAACTGCAGGCCGTGCTGGAGCGCGACATGCTGGAGCGGCTGGCCGCCGGCCAGCCGCTGGCCGCCGCGCTGACCGACCTGGTGCGCGGCCTGGAGTCGCTGACCCCGGGCCTGCGCGTCGCGGTGCAGCTGCCGGATGCCGGCGTTACGCCGCTGCCCGACGGGCTGGACGCCGACGCCGACCCGCTGCTGCCGATACGCAGCGCCTCGGGGCACGTGCTGGGCACGCTGGCGGCCTGGTTCAAGGCCCCGCGGAGGGCCTCGGCGCACGAGCTGGCGACGCTGGAACGCGGCGCCACGCTGGCCGGGCTGGCCATCGAGCGCGACGCGGCCCAGCGGGCGCTGCGCGACAGCGACGAGTTCAACCGCGCGGTGATCGACTCGCTGCAGGAACACATCGCGGTGCTCGACGCGCACGGCGTGATCACCGCGGTCAACGAGGCCTGGCGCCGCTTCGCGCGCGACAACGGCTCGCCCGAACAGGCCGAAAGTTCGCTGGGGGTCGACTACTTCAGCGTCTGCGCCGGCGACCTCAGCGGCGCCGACGCCGAGGGCGGCGCCGAGGCCTGCGCCGGCGTGGCTGCGGTGCTGGCCGGCCGTCTGGCCAGCTTCCAGATCGAGTACGCCTGCCATTCGCCGACCGCGCAGCGCTGGTTCGCCCTCAACGCCAGCCCGCTGCGCGGCAGCCGCCCGGGCGTGATGGTCTGCCACCTCGACATCACCGAGAGCAAGCGCCTGAACGCCGAGCTCGACCGCCACCGCAACGACCTGGAAGGCCTGGTGCGCAGCCGCACCGCCGAGCTGGCCGACGCGCGCGCGCAGGCCGAGGCCGCGAACCGCGCCAAGAGCGCCTTCCTGGCCAACATGAGCCACGAAATCCGCACGCCGATGAACGCCATCATCGGCCTCAACGACCTGCTGCGGCGCTCCGGCACCACGCCCGATCAGGCGCTGCGGCTGGACAAGATCGACAGCGCCAGCCAGCACCTGCTGGCCATCATCAACGACATCCTCGACCTGTCGAAGATCGAGGCCGGCCGGGTCCAGCTCGAGGCCATCGACTTCGAGCTCGGCGCGGTGCTCGACCATGTCGCGGCGATCGTCGGCGAGGCGGCACAAGACAAGGGCCTGGGCTTCTCCGTCGACACCGACGCGGTGCCGCGCTGGTTGTGCGGCGACCCGACCCGGCTGCGCCAGGCCTTGCTGAACTACGCCAGCAACGCCGTCAAGTTCACCGCCAGCGGCAGCATCAGGCTGCGCGTCCAGTTGCTCGACGACAGCGGCGGCACGCTGCGCCTGCGCTTCGCGGTCGAGGACACCGGCATCGGTGTCGATCCCGAGGTCACGGCGCGGCTCTTCCATGCCTTCGAGCAGGCCGATGTCTCGACCACCCGGCGCTACGGCGGCACCGGGCTGGGCCTGGCGATCACCCGCCGACTGGCCCAGCTGATGGGCGGCGACGCCGGCGTCGACAGCGTGCGCGGCGTCGGCAGCACCTTCTGGTTCACCGCCGTGCTGCAGCGCGGCCACGGCACGCCGCCCGACACCGGTGACGCGGCGCCGGCCGAGGCGCCGCCGGACGCCGAGGCGCGGCTGCGCAGCGAACACGGCGGCGCCCGCGTGCTGCTGGCCGACGACAACGAGGTCAACCGCGAGATCACGCAGGAGTTGCTGGAGGCTGCCGGGCTGACAGTGGTGGCCGTGGCCGACGGCCTGCTGGCCGTCGAGCAGGCGCGGGCCGCTCGCTTCGACCTGGTGCTGATGGACATGCAGATGCCGGGCCTGGACGGCGTCGGTGCGACCCAGGTCATCCGCAGCCTGCCGGGCTGGTCCGCGGTGCCGGTGATCGCGCTGACGGCCAACGCTTTCGACGAGGACCGCCATGCCTGCGTGGCCGCGGGCATGAACGACTTCATCGTCAAGCCGGCAGACTTGAACCGGCTCTACAGCACGCTGCTGCGCTGGCTGGCGCCGGGCGAAGGCGGTCCTGCGCCGGCCGCCGCGCAGCCCCGGGCCGCGGCCGACCCGCTCGGTGCCACGCGCTGGCCCACCCAGGATGCCGCGACCCAGGCCGCGCTGGCCCGGCTGGACGCCTTGCCGGGCATGAACCTGGCACGCGGCCTGGCCCACCTGCGCGGCAAGTGCGAGCTCTACCTGGCGCTACTGGGTCGGCTGGTGGTCGCCCACAGCGACGACATGGCGCGCCTGGCCGGCTTGCTGGCCGCGGGCGATCTGGCGCAGGCGCGGCGCCTGGTGCACAGCCTGAAGGGCGCTGCGGCGACCCTGGGGGTGGACCGGGTGGCGGCCCTGGCCGGCACGCTGGAGGCGGCCCTGCAGGCGGCCGTGCCGGCCGCGCCGGCCGCGCCGGGGGCGCTGCCCGACGCCGACCTGCGGCGCACGATGGCGCTGATCGACGCCGACCTGCAGGCCATCGCCGCAGCGCCGCCGGCTGCGGTGACGCGGCCGGCAGCGCTGGCGCCGGCTGAGCGGGCGGGCAGCGGCCCCCCGGCGCTGCTCCAGGTGCTGGACCAGCTCGACGCCCTGCTGGCGCTGGGCGACATCGAAGCGCTGGCGCTGCTGCGCGCCCATGACGGGCTGCTGCGCACGGCGCTGGGACCGGGCTACGAAAAGCTGGTCCGGCAGATCCAGGGCTACGCCTTCGAGGCGGCGCAGGCCAGCCTGCAGGCGCTGCGCTGAGCGCGGCGGCCTCAGCGCACGGCCACCTGCTCGTGCAGCGGCAACTCGCAGCCCTGCGCGGACGAGGCCAGCGCGGCCACGCAGAGCTCCAGCGTGGCCAGGCCCCAGCGGCCGTCGTGCAGCGCGGGCGCGCCGCCGCTGAGCGCCGCGTGCCACTCGTCGAGCACGCGCTCGCGCGGTGAGCGGTCGAGCGACACGGCCACCTCGCGCACGCCGTCGGCGGTGCAGACCAGCAGGCCGTCGGCCGACTGGCGGATGTCGCCGCGTTCGCAGCTGACCAGGGTCAGTCCGAAGAAGGGCTGGTGCGGCGCGCGCGCCGGGATGGCGGTGGCGGCGCGGGCCTGCTTGGCCTTCAGCTCGTCGGCCGGCGTGGCGGCGCGCAGGCGCGGCGGGCGCGGCCCGGCGGCGGGGGGGTGGCCCCATTCGGAGATCCCGAAACCGAGGTCGGTGCTGGCGAAGCCGCCGTAGCCGTTGTAGACCGCGGTCGCCACCGCGCCGCCGTCGAAGGTGATGAAGGCGCTGTGCGCGCCGGTGGTGGGGCGCGCCGGGTCCCAGTCGAAGGCCTGCGCCCGCACGCTGCGGGCGCGACCGCCGCACAGCAGCCGGAGGATGTCGAACTGGTGCGCGCCCTGGCGGAAGGTCACGCCGCCGCCCTGCCCGGCATCGAGTTCTTCGGCGCGTCGCGGCCGGTGCACCCAGTCGGTGTAGCACCAGGTGTGGACCATGCGCACGCGGCCGAGTTCGCCGGCCTCGATCAGCCCGCGCATCGCGGCGATCGGCGCGTCGTGGCTGTGCGAGTGGCCGACCAGCAGCTGCACGCCGGCGCGCGCCGCGGCGTCGACCATGGCCCGCGCGTCGGCCAGCGTGCTGGCCATCGGCTTTTCGACCAGCACGTGCTTGCCGGCCGCCGCCGCCTGCGCCACCTGACCGGCGTGCAGCGGCGTCGGCGTGGCGATGTAGACGGCGTCGACTTCGGCCTGCGCCAGCATCTCGGCCAGCGTGGCGTGGCCGCTGACGCCATGCGCCTGCTGCATCCGCGTGCGCAGCGCGGCGTCGGGTTCGGCCACCGCCACCCAGTCGAAACCGGCGTGGCCCTGCAAAGGGGCGATGAAAGCCTGGCCGGCCGCACCGATGCCGGCGATGCCGACGCGCAGCCGCCGCGCGCCCCGGCCATCGGCATAGCGCGGCACGGCCGCCAGCGCCATCTATTTGGCCTTCTTGATGACGATGTCGTCGAACAGCTTCTGCCAGCGGTCCTGCTGGTCCAGCGCCTTGGCCGGGTCGATCAGTTTCATCGGCAGGCGCGCGAAGGGGCTGTCGATCAGCTTGCTGGCCGGCACGAACTGCGCGTCGGCCAGCAGCTTCTGGCCTTCGCCGAGCATGAAGTCGTGGAACAGCAGCGCCGCCGCCGGGTTCGGCGCGCGCTTGAGCATCGCGATGGTGCTGGGCTGGGCCAGCAGCGGCGCCAGCGCGATGCTGTCGATCGGCGCGCCCTTCTTCTTCAGCTGCTCGGGGATCCAGCTGTAGACCGTCAGCGCCAGCGGGATGTCGCCCGAGGCCACCAGATTGGCCAGCACCGAATGGCCCTTGCGCGCCGAGATGCCGTTGCTGCCGACGATCTGGCTGAACAGCCTGGCGCCGGCGTCCTCGCCCATCTCGGCCAGCAGCGTGCCGAACCAGACCTGGTTGTTGGCCTCGATGGCCAGCCGGCCTTTCCAGCGCGGGTCGGCCAGCTCGGCGTAGGACTTCGGCAGTTCGTCCTTCTTCACCGCCTGGGTGTTGTAGCTGGCGACCCAGATGTCCAGCGTGATCGCGGCCCAGCTTCGGTGGGCCGGCGCGCCACCGGCGATCAGGTCCTTCAAGCCCGGCGACCAGACCTCCTGCAGCAGCTTCTCGCGCCAGGCGGCCTCGTTCTCGGGCGCGTTGTTCTGCACGATGTCGACATCGAAGCGCCCGCCGCGCGACTCGGCGCTCAGGCGCTGCAGCACGGCTTCGGAACCGGCGCGCCAGGCGCGCACCTTGATGCCGTACTTCTTCGTGTAAGCCGCCATCACCACCGGCAGCGCCGGGTAGACGTGGTAGACCGACAGCTCGCCTTCCTTCTTCGCCAGCTCGACCAGCCGGGTCTCGCGGTCGGCGCCTTGGTAGAGCGCCAACTGCAGCGCCAGCTCGCGCGCGGCCTTGCCGGCGTCCTGTGCGCGCACCGCCGCCGGCAGGGCGGCCAGCGCCAGCGTCGCGGCGAGCTGCCGCCTTGTCAGGCCGCTCACCGCGGCACCTCGCCCGCTTTCGACGCGCGCTCGGCGCGCCGGCGCAGGTAGTCGAAGTTGATCGTGTACTGCTCGGGCCGCGTGATGTTGTGGTGCAGGCGCTGGATGCTGTCGTCGCTGAAGACCGCGCCGACGCCGCCGCTGGCCTGGGCCAGCAGCTGGATCTTGCAGGCCTCTTCCAGCAGCAGCGCCAGCACCGTGGCTTCCTCGATGCAGGCACCGACCACGGCCACGCCGTGGTTGCGCAGCAGCACGGCCTTGTGCGGACCCAGCGCGGCGGCCACGCCGGCGCCCATGTCCTGGGTCCGGATCAGGTCGATGGTTGCGGTGAAGTAGGGCACGCCGTCGGCCTCACCGCCCCAAAACGCCACGCTGGGCTGGCTGATCGGCAGCACCGCCTTGCCGGTCGCCGACAGCGCCACCGCGTGCGTCGGATGGGTGTGGATGACGCTCATCACCTCGGGCCGCCGCTTGTAGATCTCGCTGTGGATGTAGACCTCGCTGTGGCGCCGGCCGCCGCCGCCGACCTTCTCGCCGTCCAGGTTGCAGACCACGATGTTCTCGAGCGTGATCTCGTCGAGCCCGCGGCTGTGCGGCTTCATCAGGAAATGCGTCGGGTCGCCCGGCAGGCGCAGCGAGACGTGGCCGCGCGTCAGGTCGCCCTGGTCGGCGGCGTCCAGGATCAGCCCGGCGGCGATCAGCTTTTCGCGGGCTTCGAGTTCGGTCATTGCGGTGGCTGCATTCATGTCGTTTCCTCGGTGCTCAGCGGCGCGGGCGCTGCCGGCTGGCCTTCGTAGATGGCCACCAGGTCCTGGGCGATGGGCGCGTACTTGGCGTGGGTGCGCAGCATGAAGGCCGCGAAGCCGTCGCTGTTGTGGTGCTTCTTGGTTTCGGTCGGCAGCTCGATGCGGCCGCGCGAGGCGTCGCGCAACACCCCCATCGGGTCCTGCCCCTGCTGCACCTTCTTCATCTCACGCTTCAGCGCGCGGCGGTACATCGCGATGCCCTTGTCGGAGGCGCCCAGCTGCTCTTTCGAGCGGTCGGCGATCGCGCCCTGGGTGACCCAGGCCATCATGTCCTGGCCATCGACGTTGTCGACGATGAAGTCGCCCTTCGCGTCCAGGTAGGGCACGTCGTAGGTGTGCACTTTCCCGAGCAGGGCCGCCGGCACCGGCGCGCCGGCCGGCGGCAGGTAGGCGTTGTACCAAAGGTGAAGCGTGTGCGTGTCGTCCACCGGCACCCGCATCTGGAAGGAGTGGTAGCGGGCCTTGGGGTCGCCGTTGCCGACGGCCAGGATGTTCGGGAAGACGATCGGGTGGCCGATGCGCCAGTCGTCGCTGTCTTCGCCGTGGCCAGCCAGCAGACGGTGCTTGGTGATGCCGAATTCGAATTCGCGGAAGTCGATCTTCAGGTGCTGCGCGCTGATCGCGACCTTGACGCCTTCCTGCTCCTTCTGAAACTCGTACTGGTGGCCGTGCAGCCATTCGGTGTGCACCGGGTCGAGCGAGTTCTCCATGATCTGCAGCCAGTTCACCGGCAGCATCACGCGGCCCATGATGCGGACGGCACCTTCGGCGACGAAGCCGTCGAAGCGCGGCAGCACGGGCAGCGGCTGCTCGGACGTGACCGGACCCATGTAGGTGAAGAGCACGCCGCCGAGTTCCTGCACCGGGTAGGCCACGGCGCCCGCGCTGGCGCGGAAGGCCGGGTTGTCGGCCTCGAAAGGCTGGTGCAGGCAGGCGCCGGCGGCGTTGAATTCCCAGCCGTGGTACGGGCAGCGGATGCCGCGTTCGGTGGGGATGCCGTGCAGGAAGGAGGCGCGGCGGTGCGGGCACTGCTCGGCGATCAGGCCCAGCCCGCCGCTGCGGTCGCGGAACAGGATCAGGTCTTCGCCGAGCAGGCGCACGCGCTGCGTCCAGGCGTCGGCCAGGTCCACCGCGGCGGCGAAAGGCTGCCAGTAGCGGCGCATCAACTCGCCCATCGGCGTGCCGGGGCCGACCTGGGTCAGCAACTGGTTCTGTTCGGGGCTTTCCATCAAGGGTCCTGGTGCGACCATCGTTCCACAAGAAGGAACGTCGGTCCAAATAGAGAGACTTCGATACTCCTGCGCGCGAAGCACCTTGTCAACGCGGCGGCGCTCGGGGCAAACCCGCGCGATACTGGCCGGCCCTGCACGAAACCGGTTCCCTGCGTGGCAAAGATTGGCCGCAACGACCCCTGCCCTTGCGGCAGCCAGCGCAAATACAAGCTCTGCCACGGCGCGGTGGCGATCGTGGCGCAGCCACCCGCTGCGGCGGCGCTTCCGGATCTCGGCAGCGCCGCCGCGCCAGCGCGCCAGTGCGGCCCTTGCACGGCTTGCTGCGAAGGCTGGGCCGAGGGCGAGATCCGCGGCCACCGCATGCACCCCGGGCAGCCCTGCCATTTCCTGCAAGGCGGCCGGGGCGGCGCCTGCAGCATCTACGCCGAGCGCCCGCAGTCACCGTGCCGCAACTTCGTCTGCGGCTGGCTGGCGCCCGGCAGTCCCTTCCCCGATGAGTTCCGCCCCGACCGCAGCGGCGTGATCATCGTGACGATGCGCTGGCGCGACGGTCCCTGCTACGTGCTGCTGCCCGCCGGCAAGGACCCCGGGCCCGAGATGCTGGAGGGCATGAAGGCCTACGCGCGGCACAGCGGCGCGCCCTTCTACTACTCGGTGAACGGCGAGCGCCTGGGCTACGGGCCCGCGGCTTTCCAGCAGGAGATGCTGGACAAGGTACAGCGCGGCGTGCCGTTGTGGTGAGGACGGGCAGCGCCGGCGCGCGGCTTCAGCGCTGGACGCGACGGCCCAGCGCCAGGCCGGCCAGGGCCAGGCCGACCAGGGCCAGCGAACCGGGTTCCGGCACCGTGGTCAGCCCGAACTGTGCAGCCTGAAGCGCGCCGCGCAGATAGGGGGTCGTGAAGCTGGTGATGTCGGTCGCGGTGCCGTAGGGGCCTGCGTCCATCGCGAGGTAGTTGAAGGACCCGCCGTTGGTGTAGCTGCGGAAAGCGGCGATGTTGTTGACTTCGTCGTTGGTGCCCAGCATCACGGTGTTCGTGGTGGCCAGCAGGTGCGTCATGTGATAAGTGACTGGGTTGGCCTCGGGCGCGTAGGTGGCCGGCATGAACTGGGTCGCGTTGTTGGTCACCAGCCTGTTCCACTTGCCATCGGTGTGCCAACAGTCGTTGCCGGTGTTGTTGATGTACAGACCGACCCAGTTGCTGAACCCGCCCCCATCACAGGAGCCCCCAAACACGATGATGTCGGCACCCGCATTCAGCGCGCTGGTGTAGTTCACATAGGGAGCGCCGCCGCCGCCATAGGACAGGATCAGCGTGTCGCCGGCCGACAGGCTGCCGGGCATGCTGCTCCCCGCATTGGTGTAGCTGACACCCAGTTGCGTGAGCGCGGTGGCCACGTTCGCTGTCGAGTTGCCCGCCAGGATCAGTGAGGCCTTGGCTTCAAACGACAAGGCCGACGAGCCGATCACAGCAGCGCACGTCAACGCTTTCAAAACGGAATTAGAAATGACCAGTCGTTCGATGTTCATGAGCTTGTCGACTTTCGCTTGATTGGGGTTGAGCCTCATTCTTAAGGCTCAGTCACTGTAGCAATGCATGTGCCGCGAAATCCGCATTCTGCAAGTGGCTGATTCGTATACAGAAATCGCTTCTCGTCGTTCGCAGTCGGAGCGCGGTGTAAGAATTCTCGACAAGTGTCGGTCGAAAGAGAAAACAGCATCTCGCGCGCCGGATCGGCGCCCTGGTGGGCGGCGAATTCAGTCGACGCAACCGGCCTGCTGCGCCCTTCGGCACGTTGCGTCCCGGCACGGGCCAGCCAGAGGGACATGTCGTGGATGGCCGGCCGAACTGATGCGCCGCGGCTTGTCTGCTCAGGTCAGCGGCGCTGATGCATCCCAACGCCTGGCGAGCCATCCGCGCACGGGGCTTCCGGTGGTGCGCGGTACCCGATCGATCTCCCCAGTAGACGTGCGCGCGCTGGAAGACGAAGCTTGAGCTGGCCTGCAAGCGCACCAGCGCGGCCACACTGCTTGGGCGGCACGAGCGGGACTGAATCCTTCTCTGAAACCCGGCCCACGGGGTTCATATTTGTCGAGATTGTTTACATCCTGGCAGGGCGCGCACCGGCCTTTCTGTGGGATTCAGCGCGACGCTGTTGATCTGCATGGATTTTTTCAGACTGGCATCAGAGTTGCTGTGTGCGCTTGTTCGCACACTGAAAGGTATCGACCGATGAAACACCGTCCCCATGTCGCGTTGATCCCCGTCGCGCTGGCACTGACATGCTGGCTGGCAGCAGCCCCGGTACGGGCCGCGTCAATCACGCTGTCGACGACGGTGCGCGATTTCACGCCGGGCACCAACGCGGACTTCGAAAGATACGGTGGGGACGACCGGGGTATCGTCCAAACCACCCTCGGTGCCGACGGCAAGCCGATCTACTCGGGTGGCAGCCATCCGACCATCACCTCGGCCACCACCTTCAACCAGTGGTACAACAACACGGCCTCGGTCAACATCGCGATCGCTTCGAGCATCACGCTGAACGAGACGGCTCCGGGTTCCGGCATCTACCAATACTCGAGCTCGGCCTATTTTCCGGTCGATGGCCAGGGTTTCGGCAATTACGGCAGCACCGGCCACAATTTCCATTTCACGACGGAAATCCACACGCTGTTCACCTACCAGCTCGGCCAGAACTTCAGCTTCACCGGCGATGACGACGTCTTTGTCTTCATCAACGACCAACTCGCCATCGACCTCGGTGGGGTCCACGCCGCCGAGACCGGATCGGTCAACCTGAACACCCTGGGCCTGATCGCGGGCAGTGACTACAAGCTGGATGTGTTCCAGGCCGAGCGCCACACATCGGCCTCCACCTTTGCCATGCAAACCTCGGGACTCGTGCTGCGCAGCAGCGATGCACCCGAGCCGGGGTCGCTGGCGCTGGTCGGCCTCGGTCTGCTCGCCGCAGGAGCCAGCCGCCTGCGCCGCCGCGGCGCCTGATCAGGCAGCGGGCTTGGCGCCGCGCGCGCCACCGTCCCAGCGGTGGATGTTCGGCGCTTCCAGTTCGAACAGGTCGAGCGCGCGGCCGACGGTCTGGTTGATGATGTCCTGCACCGTCGCCGGCCGGCTGTAGAGGGCGGGCACCGGCGGCATGATGATGGCGCCGTTCTGGGTGGCCTGCGCCATCAGCGCGATGTGGCCCGCGTGCAGCGGGGTTTCGCGCAGCAGCAACACCACGCGCCGCCGCTCCTTCAGGCAGACGTCGGCGGCGCGCACCACCAGTTCGTCGTTGTAGCAGTGGGCGATGCCGCTCAGCGTCTTGATCGAGCAGGGCGCGACCAGCATGCCCAGGGTCTTGAACGAGCCCGACGAGATCGTCGCGCCGATGTCCTTGGCGCTGTGCACGCAGTCGGCCAGCTCGCGCACCTGCGCGGCGCTGTAGTCGGTTTCTTCGGCCAGCGTGCGCGCGCCCGAGGCGGTCAGGATCAGGTGGGTTTCGACGCCGCCCATCTCGCGCAGCACCTGCAGCGTGCGCACCCCGTAGGCAACGCCGGAGGCGCCGGTGATGGCGACGATCAGGCGGCGGGGCGTGGCAATGTCGGTCATGGGTCGGGGTTCCAGGGTGAGCGTCGCAGCGCGGGATGCGCCTGCGACCTTAAGCGATGTCAGCCGGCCGCGCAGGCGACGAAGCCGGCTTGCAGCGCGGCGGCGTCGAGGTGGCGGCCGATGAAGACCAGCCGGCTGCTGCGCTGCTCGTCGGCGCGCCACGGCCGCTGGTGGTCGCCTTCGAGGATCATGTGGACGGCCTGGAAGACCAGGCGTCGCTCGTCGCCAGCGATGTCGATGATGCCCTTGGCGCGCAGGATGTCGGCGCCCTGCGTCGCCACCAGCTGCGTCAGCCAGGCCTGCACGCGCGCGGCATCCATCGGCTGGTCCGCGCTGAGCGAGACGCTGGCGATGCCGCTGTCGTGGACATGGTCGCCGGAATGGGCGGCGTGGTCATGCCCATGGCCACAGTGTTCGTCGTGCACATGCCCCGGCGCGCCGTGCGCCGGCTGCAGAAAGGCCGGCTCCCGCATGACGATGCGGTCGAGGTCGAAGCCGCCCCGGCCGAGCACCGTGTCCAGCGCCACGCCGCTGCGCAGCGCGCGCTGGATCGGCGCCAGCGGGTTCAGGCGGCGAAGCAGGCGCTCGACGGCCTGCAGCTCGCCTTCGGTCGCCAGGTCGGTCTTGTTGAGCACGATCTGGTCGGCGAAGGCGATCTGCTCGGCGGCCTCGAAGCTGTCAGCCAGTTGCCCGGCGATGTGGCGCGCATCGACCAGGGTGGTGATCGAATCCAGCCGCAATTGAGCGCGCAGCCCGGCATCGACGAAGAAGGTCTGCGCCACCGGCCCGGGGTCGGCCAGGCCGGTGGTCTCGACGATCACCGCATCGAAGCGCCCCGGCCGCGCGAGCAGGCCGTGCAGCGTGCGGATCAGGTCGCCGCGCACGGTGCAGCAGATGCAGCCGTTGTTCATCTCGAACAACTCTTCATCGCTGTGGACGATCAAGTCCGCGTCGATGCCGATCTCGCCGAACTCGTTGACGATGACGGCGTAGCGCTCGCCGTGGCTGCCGCCGAGGATGCGGTTCAGCAGCGTCGTCTTGCCGGCACCCAGGTAGCCGGTCAGCACCGTCACCGGGATCCGCTGGTCCTGCACTTTGAGCGTTATTCCCAGGGCATCAGCGAGGCGTGGATGACGCCTGGCACGCCGGCGTTGCCGACCGAGCGGATCGCCAGGTCGGTGTCCTTCAGGCCGAAACGGTGGGTGGTGACCTTCTCCAGCGGGAAGCGCTTCGAAGCCAGCTGGGCCAGCGCCAGCTCGCAGGCCCGGTAGCTGTGGCCCCGCGCGCTTTTCAGCGTGATCCACTTCAGCGTCATCTTGGCCAGCGGGAAGTTGGGGAAATCGCCCATCTCGCCCTGCACCACCATCAGCCCGCCCTTGCGTTTCAGCGCCTCGATGCCCAGCAGGATGGGCGTGGTGCCGGCGCCGGCAGTGCAGTCGAGCACCACGTCCACGCCGCGGCCGCCGGTCAGCTGCTGGATGCGTTCCAGCGGGTTTTCCACGGTCACGTCGATGACGTGGTCAGCGCCCAGCAGCTTGGCCACTTCCAGCCGCGCGGCGTCCTTGCTGGTGCCGGTGACGATGATCATGCTGGCGCCGGCCTGCTTGCAGATCACCGTCTGCGACAGGCCCTGCTGGCCCGGCCCCTGAATCAGCACGATGTCGTCGTACTTGACGCCGCCGTCGAACAGCGACCATTCGACGCCATTGGCCATCGGCGTGACCAGGCCGGCCATCTCGGGCGTGACGCCGGCCGGCACCTTGTGCACGATGCTGTTCCACGGCAGGAAGACGTACTGCGCGAAGCCGCCCCACAGGTGCGGCGCCTTCTCGGTGGAGGTGTAGCCGAAGCGCAGGCCGTCGGGGTTGCCGCGCCAGTCGGTGGCCACGCAATGGCGGTACTCGCCACGGTGGCACCACTCGCACTTCATGCAGCCGACGTAGTGCTCGACGAAGACCAGGTCGCCTTCCTTGAAGCCCTTGCGCCGCGTGAATTCGCGGCCGGCCTTGGCGATGTAACCGATGTTCTCGTGGCCCATGATGACCGGCGCGCCCTTCAGCGCTTCCTTGTACATCTTGACGTCGGTGCCGCAGATGCCGGCGACTTCCATCTTCAGCAGCGCGCAGTCTTCCGGCACCTCGGGCATGTCGTATTCGCGGATCTCGATCTTGCTCGGGCCGGTCTTCACCGCAGCCAGTACTTTTTCCATTGCCAGTCTCCAGGTATTCGGGGTTGTCGGCTTGCGCTCAGCGCCGGCTCACAGGGTTTCGCCGGCCTTCAGGACGCCGGCGGCGACCAGCGCGGCTTCCAGCCACTTCGGCCGGATCGGGCCGCCGCCGGTGATGTCGGCGATGCGCTTGCGCTCGTCGGCCACCTTGGCGGCGGCCAGCGGCAGCAGCGACGCCACCTTCTCGCGTTCGATGACGACCACGCCGTCGGCGTCGCCGACGATCAGGTCACCGGGGTTGACGGCCGCGCCGCCGCAGCCGACGGGCCAGTTGATTCGGCCGGGCACGTTCTTCGTCGGACCGTTGGGGTTGGCGCCGACGGCCCACACCGGAAAACCCAGCTCGATCAGCTCTTCGGTGTCGCGGATCGAGGCGTCGAGCACCACGCCGGCGAAGCCCAGGCGCTTGCAGGCGTTGAGCATGATGCTGCCCATCAGCGCGGCGCTGCGGTCGGCCTTGCCGTCGATGACCAGCACGTCGCCGGGCTTGGCCATCGCCATCGCGGCGTGGATCATCAGGTTGTCGCCCGGCCGCACCTCGATGGTGAAGGCCGGGCCGCAGACGCGCATCGATGGGCTCAGCGGCGCGATGCGGCCGTCCATCGTGCCGCGGCGACCGGCCACGTCGGCCAGGATGGACGCGGCGTAGGCCGAAGCCTGCTGCACCAGGGCGGGGTCGACGCGGGTGAAGTCGCGGCGGATGTCGTTCAGGTCGATGGTCATGGTGATCTCAGTGCCCACGTTGTTTCAGCAGCGCGTCCAGCCGGGGGTAGACGCGCCGCGCATTGCCTTCGAACAGCGCGTGGCGGCTGGCCGCATCCAGCCCGGTCAGCTGGTCGATGTAGCGCTTGGTGTCGTCGAAGGGGAAGCCGTTGTCGGGGTCGATGCCGGGCACCGCGCCCAGCATTTCCGAGGCGAAGAGGATGTTCGACATCGGCACCACCTCGGTCATCAGCCGGATGCCCGGCAGGTGGTAGACGCAGGTGTCGAAGAAGACGTTGTTCAGCAGGTGCTCGGCGAGCGGCTTCTTCTGGATGCTCAGGCACAGGCCGCGATAACGGCCCCAGTGGAAGGGCACCGCGCCGCCGCCGTGCGGGATGACGAACTTCAGGTCGGGGAAGTCCTTGAACAGATTGCCCTGGATCAACTGCATGAAGGCCGTGGTGTCGGCGTTGATGTAGTGCGCCCCGGTGTGGTGGAAGTTGGGGTTGCAGCAGCTGCTGACGTGGATCATCGCCGGCATCTGCAGCTCGACCAGCTTCTCGTACAGCGGGTACCAGCTGCGGTCGGTCAGCGGCGGGCCACTCCACCAGCCGCCGCTGGGGTCGGGGTTCAGGTTGACGCCGACGAAGCCCAGGTCGGCCAGGCGCTGCAGCTCGGCGATGCACTCGCTGGGTGCGACACCGGGGAACTGCGGCAGCTGCCCGACGCCGACGAAGTTGTCGGGCAGCAGCCCGCACAGGCGATGGATCAGGTCGTTGCTGATGCCCGTCCACTGCCGGCTGACGTCGGCGTTGCCGACGTGGTGGGCCATGCCGGCGGCACGAGGGCTGAAGATGGTCAGGTCACTGCCGCGGTCCTTCTGCAGCTTCAGCTGGGGCTGCAGGCTGGCGACGATCTGCTCGTCGCTGATGGCCAGGTCGGCCAGGGTCCTGGCCGCTGGCTTGCGCATCGCGTCGGCCAGCCCGGCCAGCTGCTTGTCGCGGAAGTTGTGCAGCGCGGCGGGCTCGGTCGTGTAATGGCAGTGGATGTCGATGATCATGGTCGGCTCGGGTACGGGTGCGGACGCTGGTGAAGGCCGTGCGCCGCGATCAGGCCACGCCGGCCAGGAACTGCAGCAGCCGCGACGGTGCGCTGGCTTCGGTCTGCTCGGCGGGCAGCGCGTCCCAGTAGTCGGCGCGCGGCAGGCACTCTTCCAGGTAGCGCGCGGCCGAGGTCGCGTGCGAGGCATCGCGGCCCGGCACGATCAGCGCCGGAATGTCGAGCTGCAGCAGCTGTTCGGGTTCGGCGCCGGGTGCGGTGTCGCGGTCGAGCAGCGCGCGGGCCATGCCGCCGACGCTGAGCTTGTAGCGCTCGAGGTCCTGCGCCACGTAGGCCGCGGCAAAGGCGGCATCGTGGCGCAGCACGCTGACCCAGGGCCCACCGCGCGGGTCTTCGCCGAAGCTCTTGCTGCTGCTGTTCGCCAGCGCCAGCACCGCCGCCAGGCCTTCCTGCTGCACGAAAGCCAGGTGCTGCGCGAAACGCAGCTGCCCGTTGATGCGGTACTTCGCGCCACCGACCGGCCAGTAGAGGACCATGCTGCGCGTCGCTTCGGGGTAGGTCGCGGCGAAAGCCACCACCGGCGCGCAGCCCATGCAGCCGCCCATCAGGTGGGCTTGCGAAATGCCCAGGTGGTCGAGCAGGCCCTTGCCCTGGGCCACGTAATGGGCCCAGCTGATGCGCTCGACGCGCCCGCCCGACTGCCCGGTCTCGCGGCGGTCGAACAGGATGCACTGGTAGTTGGCGGTCAAAGCGCCCAGCATCTTCGTCTTGCCGTAGACGCCCAGCGAAGACCACTTTTCCAGAGTCGCGTCGAAGCCGCCCGGCGAGAACATCAGCAGCGGTGCGCCGCTGCCGACCACCGCGTAGCGGGTGGCGATGCCATCGATGATCGCGGTCGCCATCTCAGAGCGCCCGGATCGGGATGCCGCCCTTGATCTGGCGGCCGGCGCGCACGTCGTCGATCAGGGCCGTCATGGCGTCCAGCGTGGCCCGCGCGGTGTGGCTGTAGGTCTCGGGCGCCTGGTCGATGGTGGCTGCCGCGTAGCCGATGGCCGCGTTGGCCATGCGCACGCGACCGTCGAGCCAGGGGCCGCCGCCGAGGCCGCCGATGACCGGGATCTTGACCGCGGCGACGACGGCCGGGCCGGCGACCGGGCCGCTGTGCGTGAAGTCCAGCATCGCCGCACCAGCGGCTTCCAGCCGCTGCGCCTCGGCCACCAGTTGCGCGGTCAGCGTCGGCGGCAGCTGGACGCCGACCTTCAGCGTGTTCTTGTAGTCGACGCCGTGCTTCAGCGCCGTCTGCGGCGTGATGCCGAACTGCGCGAAAACCGGGATGCCAGCCCGCGTGATGGCGGCCACCGCGTCGGGGAAGTCGGCCGCGCCGTCGAGCTTGACCATGTCGACGCCGGCCTCCTTGACGAAGCGGATCGCCGCGTCCAGCGCGGCCTGCGTGCCCTGCTGCAGCGGGCCGTAGGGGAAGTCGACGCTGACCAGCGCGCGCTTGACACCACGCCGCACGGCCTTGGTGACGACGAGCATTTCCTCCATCGTCACTTCCAGCGGGTTGGCGTGGCCCCACAGGTTGACGCCGACGGTGTCGCCGACGCTGACGATGTCGACACCGGCACGGTCGACGATCTGCGCCATCTGCCAGTCCCAGGCCACGACGCCGACGATCTTGCGGCCGTCGTGCTTCATCTGCTGCAGGGCGGAGACGGTCATCGGGGTCGTGCTGGGTACGGCGCTGGACATGGTGATTCCTGGGTTGTCGGGTTCATGCCACCAGGGCGTGGGTGCCGGGTGCGAAAAGTTCTTCCAGCGCGGGCGCTCGGTCGACGATGCCTTGCTCGACCGCCGACGACAGCGCGGTTTCCAGCATGCGGCGGTTGGGCTCGATGCCGTAGGGCAGCGGGTCGGCACCGGTGATCGCCATCACCTGGCGGTGCATCTCGTCGACCGCCGTCGGCGCGGCGATGCCGCCGGCGCGCAGCGCCTCGACATACAGCCGCTTGCTCTGGGCGAAGGCGTCGAACACGGCGCGAGCGACACCGGGGTGGGCGGCCAGCACCTCGTCCTTGACCACCACCAGGTGGTTGATCGGGTAGTGGCCGTGGTCGCGCAGCGCGTCCAGTCCGGCCTGCGCGGCGTCGGCGATCAGCGGCTGGACGTGGGGCACGCCGACCTCGACGCCGATGGCGCCGGCGAGTTCGCCGCTGGCCACCATCTCGGCCATCTTGCGGCCCTTCTCGATCGGCTGCACATAGCCCGGCAGTCGGTACTCGGCAACATGCTCGTCGCCCGACAGCACCCAGGTGATCTTGGTCAGGTCGACACCGTACTGGTGCTGCAGCACGCTGCGCGCCCACAGGCCGGTGGTCACCGTCCAGCCGCGGTTGACGCCGACCTTGCGGCCTTCCAGGTCCTTGGGATGCCGGATGTCGAGTTCGGTGTTGACCAGGATGGCGCCGTGGTGGAAAGCCCGCACCAGGAAGATCGGCAGTGCGGTGAAACGCTTGCCATGGGCGCGGGCGCAGACGTAGGTCGTCAGCGCCATCTCGCTGACGTCGAATTCCAGCCCGCGCACCATGCGCCGGAAGCCGTCGATCAGCACCGGCACGTCTTCGAAGGCCAAGGCGCAGCCGTCGGGCTTGACGCGGCCGTCTTTCAGCGCCGCGTTGTTGCCCTGCGTGCGCGTGACAGTCTTGAGCAGAAGTTCGGCCATATGCCCTGATCCCTGGTTTTGTTGTTGCTGGTTGTCGGCGGTACAGCGGTCAGCAGCAGTCACAGACCCCGTCGGGCGGCGCCGCCAGCGCATCGCGCATCCACCACGGCGGCAGGTCGTCGGGATGCACCTGCTGCACCGGCTTGAAGACCTTCAGGTGGTGGCGGACGGCGTCGGCCGTCGCCGCCGTCCAGTAGGCGACCACCGTCTCCAGCGGCGGGCAGCCCGGCAACGGGCAGGCCAGTTCGCTGACCATCACCACGGCCTCGGGCGCCAGCCTGAAGCGCTCGCGCACCCAGGCTGCCACCTGGGCCACGGCCGCATCGTGCTGCGGGCCTTGCGCCAGCGTGCCGAACATCTGAGGCGGCCGGTGCAGCCGGGCCGGGGTGCATCTAGACCGACGTCTGGCGCGTGCCCGGCACGGCCCGCAGCGCGTCGCGCGCGGCTTCCTTGAAGACCTGGTCGCGCTTCAGCAGCACGGCGGCCGAACGCACTTTCTGGTGCTCCGGATCGACACCCGGCGGCGTCGTGCCGTTGTCGGCCAGGGCCTTGGCGGCCTTCATCAGCCGCTGCCGCATCATGATGATGCCGTTGTCGGTGGCGACCAGGTTTTCGCGGGTGCGGTCCTGGATGGCCCCCATGCTTTCCTGCAGCGAAGCGTCCTGCATCGCGATGCCTT
This sequence comes from Betaproteobacteria bacterium, assembly GCA_947453725.1. Lineage (GTDB taxonomy): Bacteria > Pseudomonadota > Gammaproteobacteria > Burkholderiales > Burkholderiaceae_C > Rubrivivax. Next base: position 131,295 of record CANGHH010000004.1, read on the forward strand.
CGATGCCGCTGTAGCTGGTGCCGGCCTTCTGCGCGGCACGGTCCATCAGGTAGTCGTTGGTCTTGTTCTGCAGCGGGATGTAGGTGCCCGGCACGTACTTCACGTGGATGCCCTGACCGTCCTTCATGGCCTGCACTTCCTCATCGTGCAGCGGCCGTGCGGGGTGGTAGTCGAAGCTCCAGGCCCAGTTGTTGCGGTCGTCGATCGGGACCCAGAAGTGGCCGTGCAGCGGGTGGTCACCGCGCGGCGGGACCTGCGTGAAGCAGGGCATGACCCAGGGCGTGATGCGCCAGTAGTACTGGTCGTCCTCGGCGTTGCGGCGCGCGCCGACGAACAGGCCGCCGTCGGCCTGCGCCACGTCGAAGACCGGCTTCTTGTCGGCGATGTTGTACTGGTTGCCCTTGGCGCCCTTGAACAGCGGGTCGGTGTTCAGCGAGCCGCTGTGCAGGAAGCTGACGTGGCTGCTGTCGATGCCGCCTTCCAGCGCCTGCAGCCAGTTGCACTCCTGCAGCCGCTTGCTGGTGAAGCTCTGGTTGGCCGGCACGGTGGCGAATTCGAATTCGGGCAGCGGCGGCTGCAGTTCCGGCGGACCCATGTAGATCCACAGCACACCGCCGCGCTCCACCAGCGGGTAGCCCTTGAGCTTGATGCGCTCGCAGTAGCCGCTCTCCTCGGGCTCGCTGGGAACGTCCACGCACTGACCGGTGACGTCGTACTTCCAGCCGTGGTAAGGGCAGCGCAGGCCGCCTTCCTCATTGCGGCCGAACCACAGCGAGACACCCCGGTGGGCGCACAACTCGTCGATGGCGCCGAGCCGGCCCTGCGTGTCGCGGAAGGCGATCAGGTTCTCGGACAGCAGGCGCAGCTTGACCGGCGCACAGTCGGGCGCGGGCAACTCCTCGGCCAACAGCGCCGGCAGCCAGTAGCGGCGGAAGAGGTTCCCCATGGCCGTTCCCGGCCCGGTCTGGGTGACAAGTTCGTTCTGTTCTGGCTTCAGCATGTGCGTCCCCTTGGCGGTGAACCGTTCTATATACAAGAACAGTGTTCCTTTATTCAAAACGACGATATCATTCGACGTCGTCGATTGTCAATTGGAGCTTGGGGCATGTCAGCACCCTGTGAACGCATCGCCTTGTGTCGCCCGGAGGCTGTCGCCACCGGCACCGCCATCCGCATCGAGAAGGGCAAACTGACCCTCGCGGTGTTCAACCTGGATGGCGAATACTTCGTCACCGACGACCTCTGCACCCACGGCCCGGGCTCGCTGTCCGAAGGCTGCATCGAAGGCGACACGGTGGAATGCGATTTCCACAATGGCGCCTTCAACATCCGCACCGGCGCGGTCGTGACACCGCCGTGCATGGTGCCGGTACAGACCTACCGCACGGTGGTCGACGCCGACGGCTTCGTCGCCATCGAGATCTAGCGCCGCGGCTTCAGGACCTGACGCTCGCCCCCAGCGAGCGGATGGCTGGCGTCCAGCGGGCAATCTCGCCCGCCACGAAACGGCTGAAACCGGGCGCGTCGTAGTCGACGCTTTCCATGCTTTCCGCGGTCATCGCGGCGCGCAGTGCCGGGCTTTGAAGGCCTCGGCGGATCTCGGCATTGAGCTTCTCCACCACCGCCGGCGGCATGCCCGGCGGGCCCGACACCGAGAACCAGGTCGTCCCCGTCAGAGCCGGGTAGCCCAGCTCGGCCATCGTCGGCGCGTCGGGGTAGGCCGCGACGCGCTTGGTCGCCGTCACCGCCAGCAGGCGCAGCTTGCCGCTGTCGACGTGGGCGTTGGCCGAACTCAGCGTCATGAAAGCGGCCGGGATCTGGTTGCCCAGCAGGTCGGCAACGGCCGGGCCGGCGCCCTTGTAGCTGATGTGGACCATGTTCAGCTTGTTGGCTTGGCGGAACAGTTCACCCGTCAGGTGCCCGTGCGTGCCCTGCCCCGGCGAGCCCCAGCTCAGGCCCTTGGGGTTGGCATTGACGTGGGCGATGAAGCCCTTGACGTCCTTCACCGGCAGTTCGGCGTTGACCACCATCGCCAGCGGCGGGCCGCCGAGCAGGGCGATGTGGCTGAAATCTTTCAGCGGGTCGAAGACGGTGGGCGATTCGATGGGCGCGATGACGTGCGAGCCGATGCCCGAGATGACCAGCGTGTAGCCATCGGAGGCCGACTTGGCCACCGCCTGCGAGCCGATCACGCCGCCCGCGCCGCTGCGGTTCTCGACGACGATGGTCTGCCGCAATGCGTCTTGCAGATGCCGGCCGATGAGCCGGCCCAGCGTGTCGCTGCTGCCGCCCGGCGCGTAGGGCACGACCAGCCGGATGGACTTGGCAGGCCAGTCGCCTTGCGCCCGGGCACCCCCGGGCGCCAGCGCGGCGACCGTCGACGCGAGGCCGAGTTGCAGGGTGCGGCGGCGCGTGGCCGGCAGGATGGAATCAGGGTGCTTCATGCGGGGAGCGTGGCTTGGAAAGGGATGGGTTTGGGCAGCGCGATTTTCAGGCCGGCGCGGTATCGGCGCTGAGCGCGGCGAGAACCCGCTCGGGCGTGAAGGGCACCCGCCGCAAGCGGCGGCCGGACGCGTCGAACAGCGCATTGGCCAGCGCGCCGGCCACCGGGCGCGACGAGGGTTCGCCGGCGCCGTAGCTGCGGCCGGGCTGGTTGCCGACCAGCACCACGTCGATGCGGTCGGGCACTTCGGTCATGTCCAGGATCGGATACGTCAACCAGTCGACACTCAGCACGCGCTCGGCGTCGAAACGCACGGCCTCGTGCCGCGTGCGGCTCAGCGACATCAGCAGGTTGGACTCGATGACGCGCTCCAGGCTCAGCGGGTTGATGACCTGCCCGCAGTCGTGGGCGACGACGAAGCGCGTGGCGCGCCACTGCCCGGTGGCACGCTCGACTTCGACTTCAGCGACGATGGCCACCACCGCGCCATTGCGCGGCGCGTAGGCGATGCCGCGGCCGCGCAGCGTGGCGCCGCTGCTGGCGGGGTTGGGACCGACGCGCGGCTGCCATTGCGCGCGCTCGGCGGCGGCGCGCACCACGGCCGCGTGGCGCGGGTCGCCGAGGTGCTGCAGGCGGAAGGCCACCGGGTCCATGCCGGCGGCCAGCGCCAGCTCATCGATGAAGCTCTCGCTGGCGAAGGTGGTGGCCATGCCGTCGGGGTCGCGCAGGTGGGCCGTGCGCAGGCCGGTGCTGAGCGAAGACCGCCAGTCGATCAGCTCGCCGCTGACCCGCTGGTGGTCGAAGCGGTAGCTCTCGGCCGAAGCCTGGTAGAGGTCTTCGCTGACCGTCACGCCGTTGCCGATCAACTGCGCCGCCAGCGTGTCGCCATAGCGTTGCGTGCCCGACGGCCGCGTGCGGCCCGAGTAGCCACGCGAGTGGTAGTCGAAGGCCACGACCCGGCCGGCGGCGTCGAGCCCGCCGCGCAGGCGGAAGACGCCGGGCGGACCCTTCGGATCCCAGGCGGTGGCATCGCTGCGCGCGTATTGCAGGCGCACCGGACGGCCCACCGCCTGCGCGACGATGACCGCGTCGACCGCCGCGTCGTCGGCGTCGTTCATGCCGTAGGAGCCGGGGCCCGGCATCCAAACCACACGGACTTCGGCGGCCGGCCGGCCCAGCAGTTCGGCGACGGTCTTGCGCAGCGGGTAAGGCTTCTGGCCGCCCATCCAGACCGTCACGCCGGCGGCCTCCACCTGGGCCAGCGCGCAGGCCGGGCCCATGCAGGCGTGCGACTGGAAGGGGTATTCGTAGGCCGCCTCGATGCGCCGGGCAGCGGTCTGCAGGGCGGCGTCGACATCGCCGTTGCTGCGGTCGACCTTGGCGCTCTTCGCCGGGGCGCTGCGCAGGCTGTCGTAGAGCGCGTCGTAGTCCGTCGCGAAGCGCAGCTGGGGCGCCGACCATTCAAGCTGCACGCTGCGCGCGGCCTGCACGGCCTGCTCTTCACGTTCGGCCACCACGGCGACGAAATTGCCCTGCTGCACGACGCGGATGAAGCCGGGGGTGGCCGGCAAGGCCTTGATGCCGATGAAGCGGGCGCCGGCCGTCGGCGGCCGCAGCACGCGGGCGTGGACCATGCCGGGCAGGCGGTGGTCGACCAGGTAGCGGAACTCGGCGCGCACCTTGGGCGGGATGTCGCTGCGCGGCAGCGGCTTGCCGACGACGCGGTACCGCGCCGGGTTCTTGGGCTGCGCCTTGGCGTCGTAGGCCAGTTCGAAGCGCCCACCGCGCAGCAGTTCGGCGTAACTGACAGCTCGGCTCGGATCAGCCTGCGCACGGACCACGCCGTCGCGCACTTCCAGCTGCGCCAGCGGCAGCGACAGCCGTTCGGCGGCCCGGCCCAGCAGGAAGGCGCGCGCCTGGGCGCCGGCCGCACGCAGCGCGGTGCCGCCATCGGTGATGCCGTTGCTCGACCCGGTGCCGCGCTGGTCGGGCGTGGTGGCGGTGTCGCCCATGCGGACGCTGACCTGCTCGAAAGCCACGTCCAGCTCGTCGGCGACGATCTGTGCGAAGGCCGTCGCGATCCCCAGGCCGGCGTCGATCTTGCCGACCGAAGCCAGCACGCGGCCATCGGCGGCCACCGCCAGCCAGGTGTCGAGCCGGTCACGCGGCTGGCCGTCGCCGACCTGGTCACCGCCTTCAGACTGCGCCGATGCCGGCAGTGTCAGCGTCACGAGCAGGCCGCTGCCGGCGGCCAGGAAGCTGCGGCGGTCGAGTTGCGGCGCGGCCAGCGCGCCGGCGGCGTGGCCGGCCTTCATGCCAGCACCTTGACGCCGCTGACCTGGGCTTCACGGGCCTTGGCCTCGCGCATCACCTTCGCCGCGCGCTTGACGGCCCGCAGCACGCTGACCTGCGTGCCGCAACGGCATTTCAGGCCCGACAGGCCCAGCCGCAGTTCGCTGTCGCTGGCCTGCGGCTTCTCGGCCAGCAGCGCAGCGGCGGTCATGATCCAGCCGTTGATGCAGTAGCCGCACTGCGCGGCCTGCTCGTCGATGAAGGCCTGCTGCACCGGGTGCAGCACCGCCGGGTCGCTGATGCCCTGGCTTTGCCGCCAGCGCGCCGCCAGCCCATCCAGCGTGGTCACGTCGCGGCCCTGCGCGACCGTCAGCGGCGTCACGCAGGACCGCGTGGCACGGCCGTCCACGTGCACCGTGCAGGCGCCGCACTGCGCCAGCCCGCAACCGAAGCGCGGACCGTGCTGGTCGAGCTCGTTGCGCAGCACATAAAGCAGGGGCGTTTGCGCCTCGGCAGCCGACAGTGCCGGCTGCCCGTTCAAGCGCCAGCGGATGGGCTGGTCCATGGCTGAAGTCTCCGGTGGGTTGCTGGGGTGCTCGGTCGGCGCCCTGGCCGCGCCCTGCGCGGCGCTGCACTGTCGTGGAGATTTCGCCAGCCGTCAACCATAGCAGACCGTCGTTCCATATAAAAGAACATTCTGCGAATCAGCACTCTCGGTCCGAGAGTGCTAATATTTGTTCAACCGATGTCTCCTCCAGGAGTCGAGCAAGACCATGAACGCTGCCAACATTTCCGCCCTGTCCGTCCGCGACCCCTGGTTGCTGGTGCCCTCGCTGGGCAACCTGGACGCCTATGTCTCGGCCGTCAACCGCATGCCCATGCTGAGCCCGGCCGAGGAAACCCGCCTCGCCCGCGCCCTGCGCGACGATGGTGATGTGCAGGCTGCTGGCCGCATGGTGCTGTCGCACCTGCGGCTGGTGGTGTCGATCTCGCGCCAATACCTGGGTTACGGCCTGCCGCAGGGCGACCTGATCCAGGAAGGCAATGTCGGCCTGATGAAGGCCGTCAAGCGCTTCGACCCCGAACAGGGGGTGCGCTTGGTCAGCTATGCGATGCACTGGATCAAGGCCGAAATCCACGAGTACATCCTGAAGAATTGGCGCATGGTCAAGGTGGCCACCACCAAGGCGCAGCGCAAGCTCTTCTTCAACCTGCGTTCGATGAAGCAGGGCATGAAGGGCGATGCGCTGGACGCCGACACCCACCGCAACACGCTGACGCCGACCGAGGTGGCGAAAATGGCCCGTGAGCTGAACGTCAAGCCCGACGAGGTCATCGAGATGGAGATGCGCCTGTCGGGTGGCGACGTCGCGATGGAGTCGCAGAACGACGACGGCGAAGAAGCCTACGCGCCGATCGCCTACCTGGCCGACGACAGCAGCGAACCGACCCAGCGCATCGAGGCCAGCCACCGCGACTGGCTGGCCGGCGACGGCATCGCGCAGGCCTTGGACACGCTGGACGAGCGCAGCCGGCGCATCGTCGAAGAGCGCTGGCTGAAGGTCAACGACGACAGCTCGGGCGGCATGACGCTGCACGAGCTGGCGGCCGTCTACGGCGTCAGCGCCGAGCGCATCCGCCAGATCGAGGTGGCGGCGATGAAGAAGATGCGCAAGGCCCTGGAAATCTGACCACCCCCGGAGCGCCTTCGGCGCTCCCCCTCAGGGGGCGACGCCAGCGGCCCGGCAAAGCCGGTTCCGCGGCGTCCGCTTGGTGGATCAAGCGCCGTTCAACAGCAAGCGCAGGTCGTGGGTCAGCGCCTCGGCGCCACTGCCGTAGCGCGTGAACAGCCGGATGCGGCCCTGGGTGTCGAAGATGTAGCTGCCTGCGGTGTGGTCCATGGTGTAGCGCTCGGGCATCTGGCCCGGCACCTTGGCGTAGAACACCTTGAATTCCTTGGCAGCGGCCTTGGTTTCCTCGGCCGTGCCGCGCAGCGCGACGAAGTCGGGGCTGAAGTTGCCGACGTAGGCCTTCAGCACCGCGGCGCTGTCGCGTTCGGGGTCGATGGTGACGAAAACGCCCTGCACGCGTGCACCGTCGGCGCCCAGCGCCTGCTTGACCTGAGCCAGCTCCACCATCGTCGTCGGGCAGACGTCCGGGCACTGCGTGAACCCGAAGAAGACCACCACCACCTTGCCCTTGAAATCGGCGAGGTGGCGGCGCTGGCCATCGGCGTCGGTGAGGTCCAGCGCGCGGCCGTATTCAGCGCCGGTGATGTCGATGGACTTGAAGGCCGGCCAATCAGCCGGGCCAGCCGGCTTCTGGCAGCCACCCAGTGCCAGCATGGCGCAGGCCAGCGCCAGCGCGCGCCTCAACGGACGAGGTAGGACAGCCATGGGCCGAGGTAGTGGTCGATCAGCAGCGCCAGGAACAGCAGCGACAGGTGCCAGATCGAGAAGCGGAAGGTGCGGCGCGCCAGCGCATCGCTGTAGTCGCGCCACAGCTGCCAGGCGTAGACCATGAAGCCGACGCCCAGCGCCACCGCCGATGCGAGGTAGATCAGGCCGCTCATGCCGTAGACATAAGGCAGCAGCGTCGCCGCGAACAGCACGACGGTGTACAGCAACACCTGCAGCCGCGTGAAGGCCGAACCGTGGGTGATCGGCAACATGGGCAGGCCGGCCTTGCGGTAGTCCTCGACGCGGTACAGCGCCAGCGCCCAGAAGTGCGGCGGCGTCCACAGGAAGATGATCAGGCACAGCATCAGCGCTTCCGGGCCGACGTCGCCGGTCATCGCGGCCCAGCCCAGCACCGGCGGCATCGCCCCGGAAGCGCCGCCGATGACGATGTTCTGCGGCGTGGCCGGTTTCAGCACGACGGTGTAAATGACCGCGTAGCCGACGAAGGTGGCGAAAGTCAGCCACATCGTCAGCGGGTTGACCCAGGCGTAGAGGATCGCGCTGCCGACGGTGCACAGCCCGGCCGAGAAGGCCAGGGTCTGCGTGTTGGTCAGCTGGCCCTTGGCGGTTGGCCGCCAGGCGGTGCGCTGCATGCGGCTGTCGATGTGCTGCTCGACGATGCAGTTGAAGGCTGCCGCCGCGGCGGCGACCAGCCAGATGCCCAGCGTGGCCGCGCCGGCCAACCGCCAGTCGGGCCAGCCGGGTTCGGCCAGCAACATGCCGATCAGCGCGCAGAAGACGATCAGCTGCACCACGCGCGGCTTGGTCAGCGCGTAGAACTGCGACCACTTGGAGGTGGTCGGGACGGGAGCGACGAGGATCTGGACCATGGAAGGGCGTGATTCTAGGCAGCGGCGGTCACGCCGGACGGCGCCAGGGCCTGGCGCCGTGGATCGCTGCGCGCCAGCAGCAGGGTCAGCGTCAACACCAGGCCCGCTGCGCCGGCGGTGTGGGCCAGCGCGGCGACCAGTGGCCAGCCGAGCACGACGTTGGACAGGCCGGTGGCCAGCTGCGCGGCGAGCAGCAGCGCCAGCGCAAGGCCGAAACGCCGGGCCAGGGCTTGTGCGGCTTGCCGCAGCCGCCAGGCCAGGGCCAGCAGGGCCAGGACCACCACGCCGGCGAACAGCCGGTGCGCAAGGTGGATGGCGACCAGACCGTCGAGCGTCAGCGGCCGGCCGTGCGCCGCCACCCCGCCCAGTTCACGCAGCAGCGTGAAGCCGCCGGCGAAATCGGCCGCCGGCCACCAACTGCCGTTGCACTGCGGAAATCCGCTGCAGGCCAGCACCGCGTAGTTGCTGCTGACCCAGCCGCCCAGCGCGACTTGCATCGCCAACAGGATCAGCGTCGCGGCCACGGCGCTGCGCAGGCCGGCCGGCAAGGCCAGCGGGCGCTGGCGGTAGGCCTCGTGTTGGGCCGCCAGCAGACCGAGCAGCGTCAGGCCGCCCAGCAGGTGCAGCGTGACGACCGCCGGGTAGAGCTTCAGTGTGACGGTGTATTTCCCGAACAGGCCCTGCACGAAGACCCAGACCACCGTCAGCAGCGGCCAGGCCAGCGAGAAGGGCAGGCGTCGCCGCTCGCGCCAGCTGACGGCAGCCAGCGCCACGATCAGCACGCCCACCGTCATCGCCAGGTAGCGGTGGATCATCTCGATCCAGGCCTTGTTCCAGGTCACCGGGCCGCTGGGCAATTCGGCCTGCGCGGCTTGGATGGCCTGGTGCGCACCCAGCGGGCTGGCCGCGCCGTAGCAGCCGGGCCAGTCGGGGCAGCCCAGACCCGAATCGGTGAGCCGGGTGAAGGCACCGAAGACCACCAGGTCGAAGGTCAGGAACAGCGTCAGGGCGGTGAGGGCCGCCAGCCGGCCGCGCGTGTCGGCGCCGCGCTGTCGCAGCCAGACCCAGCTCAGCGGCAGCAGCGCGGCCACGCCAGCCAGCAGGAGCAGGCGCAGCGCGGGCGTGAAGTCGACGAGGGCTTGCGGGTTCATCGCGGCAGACAGCAGGCTCAGCGGCCCGGGAGGTCCCACGAAGCCGATGCGCGCAGCAGACGCTCGAGGTCGCGCTTGGTCTTGCCGGGGTCGGGCTGGGGCGGCAGGCGCATCATCAGTTCGCCCATCGGGTCGACAACGTAGAGGTGGTCTTGCAGCGCCTGGCCCGCCGTCGGCGCCAGCCAGCGCGCCAGTGCAGCGGGGTCGACGCGCAGCGCGGTGACCTCGGGCTTGCTTGCGATGGCCGCGGCCAGCGCCGGCGCCAGCGGCGCGCGGTCGGTGATCAGCCAGACCTTGTCGACGCGGTCGCGCTCGCGGCCCAGCATCTCGCGGAACTGGCGTTGCGCGAAGAGGCGCTGGTCGCAGGCGGTGTCGCAGGTCGACGGGCCCACCGTCAGCAGCAGCCACTGGCCGTGCAGGCTGCGCGCCGTGACGGCGGTACCGTCGAGTCGCGTCAGCGCCAGGTCGTCGGGCAGGCTGCGCGTCGGCACGATCAGCTGGCCGTAGCTGCTGTGGCTGCCCGGACGGATGACGAAGTAGGTCAGGTAGGAGGCGATGACCGGCGCCGCGCAGACCGCCAGCACCAGCAGCATGCGCAGTCGGCCCTGCTTCGTGCGGTGGCGCGCGGCCAGGTCGCTGTCGTCGAGGTCGGGCGCGGCAATGCCGTGCACGCTCAGCGTCAGCGGTTCGGCTTCAGCGCGTGCGGCGGTTGCGGAAGGGTTGGATGATCTGGAACCAGGCATAGAGGGCAATCGTCAGTGTGCTCAGTGCGAACCACTGAAAGGCATAGCCGTAGTGCTTGTGAACGTCGGCGGCCGGCGCCGGCCAATGTCGGATCAAGCCGTCCTGCGGAGCCGTTGGGCCGTCTTCCTCGACCACCGACAACGGGCGCAGCGGCAAGGCGGTTTCACGCGCATAGGCCGCCAGATCCAGATTCTGACGGATGGGCCCCGAGGCTGCGCCGGCGAAGTCGTAGATCCGCCCCGGGCCAGGGGCGATGCGGCCTTGCACGGCGACCTGGCCGGCCGGCGCCGGCGGGGCGACGATCCGCGTGCGGTCGGTCTGGTCGCGTGGCAGCCAGCCGCGCTGCACCAGCACCGCCGTGCCGTCGTCGAGCTGCAGCGGCGTGACGGCGTAGAAGCCGACGCGGGTGTCCATCTGCCGGTTCTCGAGGTAGACCGTCAGCGCGGACAGCCAGCGGCCTTGCAGCGTGACCCGCCGCCCATGCTGGACGGCGGCGTCAGCGGCTTGCAGCGCCAGGGCCGAGGCCGGCAGCGGTGGCAGCGAGCGGCGTTCGTTCAAGGCCGCTTGCGCGCGGTTCTTCTGGTCGGCGCGGTCCAGTTGCCAGACACCAAGCCGGGCCGTCAGCACGGCGAGCAGCAGCGCCGCCACCAACACCACCCAGCCACGCGCCTTCAGTCGCATGCAAGCACCGGATGCGGCGCCGGATGCGGATAATCGCGACCCATGAAAACCGTGATGGTGTTGATGTTCGTGGCCGTGCTGATGGCACTCGCCGGTGCCGGAATCTTCATGCTGCGCAAGGGCCAGCAGGACGCTGACCGCCGCAGCAAGAACATGGCGCGGGCGCTGGCCCTGCGCGTCGGCCTGTCGGTGGCGCTGTTCCTGTTCATCCTGCTCAGCTGGTCCATGGGCTGGGTCAAGCCGACCGGCATCCCCATCAACGGCTGACCCCGGCCCAGCAACGCAAAACGCCGCGCGATGCGGCGTTTTGCCGACGGCGTGTCGCGATCAGAGCCAGTAGACCAGGAAGTACAGGCCGAGCCAGACCACGTCGACGAAGTGCCAGTACCAGGCCGCGCCTTCGAAGCCGAAGTGACGCTCGGGTGTGAAGTGCCCCTTCATCAGCCGGATGGTGATGAAGGTCAGCATCAGCATGCCGACGAAGACGTGGAAGCCGTGGAAGCCGGTCAGCATGAAGAAGGTCGAGCCGAAGATGCCCGAGGTCAGCTTCAGGTTGAGTTCGCTGTAGGCGTGGTGGTACTCGAAGGCCTGGACGGCGACGAAGGTGGCGCCCAGCGCGACCGTGATCCACATCCAGGCGATGGTCTTGGCGCGGTGGCCGGCGATCAGCGCGTGGTGGGCGATGGTCAGCGTCACGCCCGAGGTCAACAGCAGCGCGGTGTTGATGGTCGGCAGCGGCCACGGGCCGACGGTGGTGAAGGGCTCGATGGTGTTGGCCGGCGAGGCGGTGAAGCCGACGCCATTGCTGGGCCAGACGGCCTTGAAGTCGGGCCACAGGATCTGGTGGTCGAGATTGCCCAGATTCGGCACCGAATGCACACGGGCCCAGTACAGCGCGCCGAAGAAGGCAGCGAAGAACATCACCTCGCTGAAGATGAACCAGCTCATGCTCCAGCGGAAGGACACGTCGATGCGGTCGGAATACAGACCGCCTTCGCTTTCACCGATGGACTGGCGGAACCACTGGAACATCACGGTCAGCCAGACCGCGACACCGGCCAGCAGCACGTAGGCGGCCCAGCCGGCGCCATTGACCCATTGGCCGGCGCCGAAGATGACCAGGAACAGGCCGAAGGCCATCAGCACCGGGTGACGCGAGGGCGCCGGAATGTAGTAGTAGGGGGCGGTTCCCGCCGGGGTAAGGGCTGACATGACCAGTTCTCTCCTCAAACCAAAAATCGAATTGTCCGGATGGTGGCGTTCAAACGGCGACGCCGCTGCCGACCACCCAACGAACCAGGAATACCAGTGCGGCAATCAACAGTGCCGCGCCGAAGACGCCGGCAATGATGACGTGCACCGGGTTCAGCTTCTGCAGGTCCTGCTCCAGCCCCTTCGAACGGCGGATGCCGAAGAAGGACCAGCCCACCGCCTGCACCGTCTGCAGGAAAGAGCCGCGCCGCGATGCAGCCTCGCGCAGGTCGCTCATGCGCCGGCCGCCTTGGCCGTGGCGGCCCAGGCACCGCCAGCCGGCGCTGCCGGCACCTTGCCGCCGACCTCGAAGAAGGTGTAGGACAGCGTGATGGTGTTGACGTCCTTGGGCAGCTTGGGGTCGATGACGAAGACCACCGGCCAGGACTTGCTTTCGCCCGGCGCCAGCGACCATTCCTTGAAGCAGAAACATTCCAGCTTGTTGAAATGCGCCATCGCCACCATCGGCGCATAGCTGGGTATGGCTTGTGCGGCCATCGTCCGGCTTTGCCGGTTGCGGAACTCGTACATCACGGTCGTGACCTCACCCGGATGCACCTGCAGGTAGCGCGAAGCCGGCTTGAAGTCCCAGGGACCGCGCGCGTTGGCGTCGAACTCGATGGTGACGGTGCGGGTCAGATCGACCTGGGTGTTGGCCGCCAGCGTGCCGGTCGCCCAGCTGCCGCTGGAGGTGCGCTGGTCGGACAGGGTCAGCACGTTGATACCGAGCGCCTCGCAGATGGTGCGGTACATCGGCACCAGCGCATAGCCAAAACCGAACATCAAGGCGGCGATGACCGCCAGCTTGCCCAGCAAGCGGCGGTTGTCGACCAACAAGGGGTTCAGCACGGCCATGGCTGCATCAACGGCCGAAGAAGATCACCTTCAGCACGAAACCCGCGCCGAACAGAATGGCCGCCGAGGCCAGGATCAGACCCAGCCTGACGTTGGCCTTGCGTTGCTGTTCGCTGGTGGCCATCTCAGCCGATCACGCGGGTGGCGGTGATGTCGAGCTTCGGCGGGTGCTCGAAGGTGTGCCACGGGGCGGGCGACGGCACTTCCCATTCCAGGCCTTCGGCAGCTTCCCAGGGCTTCTGCGGCGCCGGGGCACCCTGGCCGCGCATGGCCGGCACGACCACGAAGAAGAAGAAGTAGACCTGCATCAGGCCGAAACCGAAAGCACCGATCGAGGCCAGCATGTTGAAGTCGGCGAACTGCAGCGGGTAGTCGGCATAGCGGCGCGGCATGCCGGCCAGACCCAGGAAGTGCATCGGGAAGAAAGTGACGTTGAAGAAGATCAACGAACCCCAGAAGTGGATCTTGCCGCGGGTTTCCGAATACATCACGCCGGTCCACTTCGGGCTCCAGTAGTAATAGCCGGCAAACATCGCATAGAGCGAGCCGGCGACCAGCACGTAGTGGAAGTGGGCGACGACGTAGTAGGTGTCCTGCAGCTGGATGTCGATCGGGGCCATGGCCAGGATCAGGCCGGTGAAGCCGCCCATCGAGAACACGAACAGGAAGCCGACGGCGAAGAGCATCGGCGTCTCGAAGGTCATCGAACCGCGCCACATCGTGGCGATCCAGTTGAAAACCTTCACGCCTGTGGGCACCGCGATCAGCATCGTCGCGTACATGAAGAAGAGCTGACCCGTCACCGGCATGCCGGTCGTGTACATGTGGTGGGCCCACACGATGAAGGACAGGATGGCGATGGACGAGGTGGCGTAGACCATCGAGGTGTAGCCGAACAGCTTCTTGCGCGCGAAGGCCGGGATGATGGCGCTGACGATGCCGAAAGCCGGCAGGATCATGATGTAGACCTCGGGGTGACCGAAGAACCAGAAGATGTGCTGGTACATGATCGGGTCACCGCCGCCGGCGGGGTTGAAGAACGACGTGCCGAAGTGGCGGTCGGTCAGCGTCATCGTGATGGCCCCGGCCAGCACCGGCATCACGGCGATCAGCAGGTAGGCGGTAATCAGCCAGGTCCAGCAGAACAGCGGCATCTTCATCAGCGTCATGCCCGGCGCGCGCATGTTCAGGATGGTGACGATGATGTTGATCGAACCCATGATGGACGAGGCGCCCATGATGTGCATCGCGAAGATGCCGGCGTCCATGCTCGGGCCCATCTGCAGCGTCAGCGGCGCATACAGCGTCCAGCCGGCGGCCGGCGCACCACCGGGCATGAAGAAGGAACCGACGAGCATCGTGGCGGCCGGGATCAGCAGCCAGAAGCTGAGGTTGTTCATGCGCGCGAAGGCCATGTCCGCCGCGCCGATCTGCAGCGGGATCATCCAGTTCGCGAAACCCACGAAGGCCGGCATGATGGCGCCGAACACCATGATCAGGCCGTGCATCGTGGTGAACTGGTTGAACAGTTCGGGATTGAAGAACTGCAGGCCGGGCTGGAACAACTCGGTCCGGATCAACAGCGCCAGCACGCCACCCACCATCAGCATCGTGAAGCTGAACAGCAGGTACATCGTGCCGATGTCCTTGTGGTTGGTGGCGAACAGCCAGCGGCGCCAGCCGTGCGGGTGGCCGTGATCATGGTCGTGATCGTCGGCGTGGTGACCGGGGTGGTCGAGAACTGCGCTCATGGGAATTCCTTCGCGATCGACGTTTTACTTGCGGGCCGCAACAACTTCGGACGGCTGCACGGCCTGCCCGGTCTTGTTGCTCCAGTTGTTCTTGGTGTAGGTGATGACGGCCGCCAGTTCGGTGTCCGACAGCGCCTTCCACGAGGGCATCGCACCGTTGTTCTGGCCGTTGAGCAGCACATGGATCTGCTTGCTCTTGTCGGCGTCCTGCACCACGGCCGCGCCGTCCAGCGGCTTGACCGGGCCGGCGCCCTTGCCGTCAGGCTTGTGGCAGGCGGCGCAATTGGCGGCGTAGACCTTCTCGCCGCGGGCGATCAGTTCCACCAAGGTCCATTCCTTGGTCGGATCGTCGGCCAGCGCGGCCATTTCCTTTTTCTTGCCATCGACCCACTTGGCGTAATCGGCGGCGCTGACCACCTTCACGTGGATCGGCATGTAGGCGTGTTCCTTGCCGCACAACTCGGCGCACTGGCCGTAGAAGTCGCCGGTCTTTTCAGCGCGGAACCAGGTGTCGCGCACGAAGCCGGGGATGGCATCCTGCTTGACGCCGAGCGCCGGCACCATCCAGGCGTGGATCACGTCGTTGGCGGTGGTGATGATGCGGACCTTCTTGTCGACCGGCACGACCAGCGGGTTGTCGACCTTCAGCAGGTAGTTGTCGACCGCCGGCGGCTTGCCGCTGTTCGACATTTCGCGCTGGGCGACGTCGAGCGTGGCAACGAAGTTGATGCCTTCGCCCTCGCCCTTGAGGTAGTCGTAACCCCATTTCCACTGGTAGCCGGTTGCCTTGATGGTCAGGTCGGCGTTGCTGGTGTCCTTCATCGCCACGACGGTGCGCGTGGCCATCGCGCCCATCGCGATGACGATGACAAACGGCACGATGGTCCAGGCGATTTCCACCGCGACGCTCTCGTGGAAGCTGGCCGCCTTGTGGCCCAGCGACTTGCGGTGCTTGAGGATGGAATAGAACATCACACCAAAGACCGCCACGAAGATCAGCACGCAGATCACGAGCATGACGTTGTGCAGCCAGTGCTGCTGTTGGGCGATCTGGGTGACGCCCAGCGGGAGATCCAGCTGGCGCACGCCGGGGCCGCCGGGCAGGTCATTCACGGCCTGCGCCAGGCCGGCGGTGAGCATCACACCCAGGCCCAAGGCCGCCGCCCTGAGGCGGTGTCGCAGCACAGATGTCATCTTGAGCGTCGTCTTCATCGTCTTCATTTCAGTTCGTATCGGTCTTGGCATCGGCCGGGGGCACATCTGACACGGGCGTCCGGCGCAAGGCCAGACGCAATTCACGCGCAAACGCACCACGGAGTTCAGGGCGCAGAAAACGGCCCACACGCACACTTTGGCCGCGGCTGCTCAGTTCAACCAGCGAGCCCTGCCCGGCAGCAGGTTCGACGGTCAGCCAATCAGCGGCGAAATCGGTTCGGGCCAGCCGGCTGCCGCTGCACTGCTCAACCTGCAGCGACCGGCCCACCAGGGTCAGGGTTTCGTGGTCGGCGGCATGGCGCGCGAAGACCAGCAAGGCAGCACCCACAGCCAGCAGTTCCACGCCGGCGAAAGCCAGCACCAGCGGCGCGCCCTGGGCAAAGAAACCGGCCGCGATCAGCAGCGACACCGCACACAGGGAACCGTAGACGATGCCCAACTGGCGGGGGGTGATCGAGCAGTTGCGCAGCAGTCGCCACTGGAGCGCCCGGGTGGCGCTGGCGCCTTCGCCGATCAGCACCTCGCGACCGAACAACCAGGGCGTGCTGCGGGACAGGCCCGGCGGCATCGGCCAAGGGCTGGGAGCGAGTGTGGCAGTCATTCAGCGCGGGGGAATCAGGCGGGCGGGATAACGTTCGGCGGGCAACAAGAAAACTTCGGCGCACTGCAAACCACAGCGCGCAGCCTTGATCCTGGACAGCCTGAAATTCTATCGCAGGTGCAGCAATTCGAGTCGCCGGGTCAACGCGCCGGGCGCCCGGCGCGCACCATGGCGCGCAGGTCGTCCAGCGGGACGGCCGTTTCAGCAGCCAGGCTCGGCCGCGGCGCCGGGCGGAAGGCGTGACCGTAGACGATTTCGAAGTCCAGCGCGATGCGCCCGTCGCGGCTGCAGACGGCCTGCAGTTGTTCGATCAGGAGGTCGCGCCAGCGAGGGGTGCGCAGGCCGGCCGCGCGCCCGGCGGCGACATTGCCGCCCAGCCCACGCAACTCGGCCAGCGCCGCTTCGGCCGTCGGCCAGGTCAGCGTCAGCTGCTCCTGGTCCATCACCGGATCGGCGAAGCCGGCGTGCAGCAGCATGTCGCCGAGGTCGTGCATGTCGACGAAGGGCGCGAACGGCGCGGGCCAGCCCTGACCCGCGTACAAGGCCCGCAGGCTGCCAAGCGTGCCCGGGCCCAGGGTCGAGAACATCAGGAAACCGTCCACCGCCAGCGCCTGCTGCCAGCGCTGCATCTCGGCCTGCGGGTCGGCCACGCCGTGCAGCCCCATGTTGGCCCACAGCAACTGGCCCGCGCCGCCACCGACCTCAGCCGGTGTCGTGGCCGCGCTGTCGGGGCCGGACCAGCGGGCCGGCGACCACCAGGGCCGCTGCAGCGAGGCGGCGGTGGCGTCGCGCCGCGCGGCGTCGGGCTCGACGGCGATCAGCCGGGCCTGCGGGTAGGCCGCGCGCAGCAGGCCGCTGCTGGCGCCGAGAAAGCTGCCCCAGTCGATGGCGCTGGCCGGTTGCAGCCTGACGATGGGCAGGCGTTCGACCATCCGCCGCGCCACCTCGCCATGCAGCCAGGGCGCTGCGGAAGCCCGGTTGAGCCGGCACTGGACACGCGCCAGCGCCACCGCGTCGAGCGGTCGTCGGGTGCTGCGCTCGGGGGTTGCCATCGACGGCCAGTATATTGAGCCCATGGCCCTGCCCTTCTTCCTGCGCGCCACCGGCACTGCGCGGCTGCCCAGCCCCTGCGAGGTCTGCCGCAGCTGGTCCGGTGCCGCCCTGTGCCCGGCCTGCGTGGCCCGATTTGCGGCGCCGCGCCCGCGCTGTGCCCGCTGCGGCATCGGCCTGGCTCAGGCTGCGGCGGCCTGCGGCGCCTGCCTGCGCGAGCCGCCGCCGTTCGAGCGAACGGTCTGCGTCGCCGACTACGGCTTCCCCTGGGACCGCCTGATCGCCGACTTCAAGTTCCACGGCCGCGCCGAACTGGCGGGCGCGCTGGCCGA
The DNA here is from genome assembly GCA_947453725.1 of Betaproteobacteria bacterium. Lineage (GTDB taxonomy): Bacteria > Pseudomonadota > Gammaproteobacteria > Burkholderiales > Burkholderiaceae_C > Rubrivivax. The sequence goes on from CANGHH010000004.1 coordinate 148,950, forward strand.
ACAGCTGACCCTTGCGGTGGGTGCCGCCGGCCTGCGGCTGCCCGACGGCGTGCTGCCGGTGCCGCTGTCGGACAAGCGGCTGGCCGAACGCGGCTACAACCAGGCCTGGGAACTGGCGCGCCGCGTCGCCGGGGCGCTGGCCATCCCGGCAACGGCCACGCTGCTGCGGCGTCCGCTGGACGCCGCGCACCAGATCGAACTCGACCGCCCGGCGCGCCAGCGCAACCTGCGCCGCGCCTTCATGGTCGATCCGGCGCAGCGCGCCGGCGTGCCGGGCCGGCGCTTCGCGCTGGTCGACGACGTGATGACCACCGGCGCCACCGCCCACGCTGCCGCCGACGCGTTGCGGCGTGCCGGTGCCGCGGCGGTCGAGGTCTGGGTGCTGGCGCGCACGCCCGCACACTGAACGGCGGCCATGTTCAACATCGTCCTGGTCGCCCCCGAGATCCCGCCCAACACCGGCAACATCATCCGCCTGGCGGCCAACACCGGCTGCAGCCTGCACCTCGTCGAACCCCTCGGCTTCGCGATGGAAGACCGGCAGTTGCGCCGCGCCGGGCTGGATTACCACGAGTACGCCGCGGTGCGCGTGCATGCCTCCTGGGCAGCGCTGCTGCAGGCCGAACAGCCCGACCCGGCTCGCTGTTTCGCCTTCACCACGCGCGGCAGCCGGCCTTTCGCCGACGCGGCCTGGCAGGCCGGCGACTGGCTGGTCTTCGGCAGCGAAACAGCCGGCCTGTCCGAAGCCGTGCGCGCCGGCTTTGCCGACGCGCAGCGCCTGCGCCTGCCGATGCGGCCGGGCCAGCGCAGCCTGAACCTGAGCAACGCGGTGGCCGTCGCCGTCTTCGAAGCCTGGCGGCAGACGGGCTACGCCGGCGGCGGCTGAAGCCGCCGCCGGCGTTCAGACCTCGGAGCGCGCCCCGCGCGACATCAGCCGCGCCACCGCCTCGGGCGGCGTGATGCGGCCCTGCAGCACGTCGACCACCGCCTGGGCGATCGGCATGTCGACGCCCAGCCGCTGCGCGCGGGCCAGCACGGTCGGCGCCGACAGCACGCCTTCGGCGACGTGACCCAAGGAGCGCAGCGCCTCGCTCAGCGGCAGACCGGCGGCCAGCAGCAGGCCGACGCGACGGTTGCGCGACAGGTCGCCGGTGGCCGTCAGCACCAGGTCGCCCAGACCCGACAGCCCCATGAAGGTTTCGGCCTGCGCGCCCAGCGCCACGCCCAGCCGCGTCATCTCGGCCAGGCCGCGCGTGATCAGCGCGGCGCGCGCGTTCAGACCGGCTTCGGGCAGGCCGTCGAGGATGCCGACCGCAATCGCCATCACGTTCTTCACCGCGCCGCCGACTTCGACCCCGACCAAGTCGCTGCTGGTGTAGACGCGCAGCGAATCGCTGTGGAAAGCGGCGACGGCCGCCGCCGCCAAGGCCGCATCGGCACTGGCGGCGACCAGCGCGGTCGGCTGGCCGCGTGCCACTTCCAGCGCGAAGCTGGGGCCCGACAGCACGCCGCAGAGCGCACCCGGGCGCAGGGCGCGCGCGATCTCGTGACCCAGGCTGCCGGCGGAAGGGCCGCTGCCGGCCTCGAAGCCCTTGCACAGCCACAGCACCGGCCGATCATCGGGCAGCGTGGCCAGTTGTTCGCGCAGCGCCGCCATCGGCGTGGCGATGACCGTCAGGCCGTCCCGCGAGTGGGCCAGCGCGGCGTCGCGGTCGGCGCTGATGCGCAGTGCAGCGGGCAGCTCGACGTCGGCCAGGTAGCGCGCGTTGCCGCGCAGCTGCGCCATCGCGACGGCCTGTGCCGGGTCACGCGCCCAGAGCAGCGTGTCGTGCCGCGCGGCTGCGTGGATGGCCAAGGCCGTACCCCAGGCGCCGGCACCCAGCATCGTGATTTTCATCGTGACCCCGAATCAGCGAGGGTGACCCGCGCACCGCGCAGGTCTTGGGGCCTCAGTTCGCGCCAGCGATGATCCCCGAACCGCCATTGGCATGCGCCGCGACTTGCTGCTGCTGGGCTTCGTACATGGCCTGGAAGTTGACTTCGGTCAGCAGGATCGGCGGGAAGCCGGCGCGCGTGCAGACGTCGGACACGATGGCGCGCAGGTAGGGGTAGACCATCTGCGGGCAGACGATGCTCAGGATGCCCTGCATCTGGTCTTCGGGCACGTTGCGGATCTCGAAGATGCCGGCCTGCTTGGCCTCGACGAGGAACAGCACCTTGTCCTTGACCTTGGTCGTCACGGTGGCCGTGACGGTCACTTCGAAGACCCCGTCGGCGACCGGCTCGGTGCCCATCATCAGGTTGATGTCGACCTGCGGCTGCGATTGCTCGAGCAGGATCTGCGGTGAATTCGGCTGCTCCAGCGACAGGTCCTTGAGGTACATGCGCTGGATCTGGAAAACGGGGGTCGCGTCGTCGGCCATGGTGGGTTCCAAAGTGTCTGTGCCAGATGCCGGATGGCAGCTGGGGTGGGCGGCGGATTATGTCCGAGGGCTGGTGACAGATCGACCCGTGCGGGCCGGCTGTTTCAGGCCTGCAGCAAAGGCAGCAGGCCGCCGCGCTGGTCGAGCGCCACCAGCTCGTCGCAACCGCCGACATGGGTCTCGCCGATGAAAATCTGCGGCACGGTGCGCCGGCCGGTGATGTCCATCATGTGCTGCCGCTGAGCCGGGTCCAGGTCGATGCGGACTTCTTCGATCTCGACCACGCCGCGCTGCTTCAGCAAGGCCTTGGCGCGGATGCAGAATGGGCAGACCTGGGTGGTGTACATCTTGACGGTGGGCATCTCGGGATCCTGCTTCGGGTCGGGTCACAAATCGGCGGCCAACAGCGGGCCGTCAGGCGGTTGCCAAGCGGCTGTCAGGCGGCCTTCTCGATCGGCAGGCTGGCTTCGCGCCAGGCCGCGGTACCGCCCGCGACGGCGACAGCGCCGGCGTGGCCGGCCTTGCGCAGCAGCGCCGCAGCCTTCGCCGAACGCGTGCCACTGGGGCACATCAGCACGATCGGGATGGTCTTGTTGGTCGGCAGGCCCTTGGCACCTTCGATCTGGCCCAGTGGCACATTGCGCGCGCCGCCGGCGTGGGCGGCGGCGAATTCGGCCGGCTCGGAGACGTCCACCAGCACGCCCTTTTCGCGGTTGATCAAGCGCACCGCCTCCGTGGTGCTGACGGCAGCGCCGCCGGCGCCGGGCTTGACGACCGGCCACAGCAGCAAGCCGCCGGAAACCAGCGCGGCGAGGATGAGAATCCAGTTCTCGATGATGAAAGTCATGCAATTCCCGTGGAAAACGCCGCCGGCCAGCGGCCTGCAGCAGCGGACCCGGGCACTGAGCGCCCTGGGCCGCCAAACCGCCAATTATAGAATCCGGCGCATGTACAAACTTGTCCTCATCCGCCACGGGGAATCCACCTGGAACCTCGAGAACCGTTTCACCGGCTGGACCGACGTTCCGCTGACGCCCACCGGCGTCGAGCAGGCGCGCCAGGCCGGGCGCATGCTCAAGGAAGCCGGTTACGACTTCGATGTCGCCTACACCTCGGTGCTCAAGCGCGCGGTGTGGACGCTGTGGCACGCGCTTGACACGCTGGACCGCACCTGGCTGCCGGTGCAGAACGACTGGCGCCTGAACGAGCGCCACTACGGCGCGCTGCAGGGCCTGAACAAGGCCGACATGGCCAAACAGTTCGGTGACGAGCAGGTGCTGATCTGGCGCCGCAGCTACGACACCCAGCCGCCGGCGCTGGAAACGACCGACCCGCGCAGCGAGATCGCCGACCCGCGCTATGCCAAGCTGGCTGCGGGCCAGGTGCCACTGACCGAATGCCTGAAGGACACCGTGGCGCGCGTGCTGCCGGCCTGGAACGAGCGCATCGCGCCGGCCATCCGCAGCGGCCAGCGGGTGGTCATTGCCGCGCACGGCAACAGCATCCGGGCGCTGGTGAAGTACCTGGACAACATCGCCGACGACGCCATCGTTGGCGTCAACATCCCGAACGGCATCCCGCTGGTCTACGAACTCGACGCCGAACTGAAGCCGATCAGGCACTACTACCTGGGCGACGCCGCGGCGGCCGCGCAGGCCGCGGCCGCCGTGGCGGGCCAGGCCAAGACCTGAAGCCGGGGCGCCGCGTCGGTCAGGCCGCGCCAGCCCGATGGCCCGACCGGCGCTTCACGTCGGGCGCAGCGCCAGGATCCAGCCGACCAGCGCGCGCGCTTCGGCTTCGCTGATCGCCACTTCGTTGGGTGGCATGGCCAGCCCGCTGACCCGGCCCTTCCAGTGGCTGGCGTAGGGGTTGGAGCCGGTCATCACGGTGCGGGTCAACTGGTCGATCGCGCCGGTCTTGCCGCGGTACCGCCCGGCCACGTCGCGCCAGGCCGGACCGATGGGCGGCAGGCCGTCGGGCCCCTTCGCGCCGGGGTCGACGTGGTGGCAGGTCATGCAGCCGCTGCTGACGGCCAGCTTCAGCATCGCCGCATCGTCGGCAGCCCAGGCGGGCGCTGCGACCCAGGCGCAGACAGCCAGGGTGAACGCTGCAATTTCCTTGCGTTTCATGCCTTCTCCTCGGTGTGCATGCCATTCGGCGCGGCGCCCCGCAACGCCCGCCGTCATCGGATGGCGACGCCCCAGGGCAGCTTGCCCACGGCAATGTCCTGCAGCTTGACCTGGCGTTCGGTGTCGATGACGCTGACCGCGCCCGAGCGCCCGCAGGCCACGTAGAGCTTCTTGCCGTCGGGCGTCAGCGCCATGTTCCAGGGCCGCTGGCCGACGCCCACGGTGGCGGTGAACTTCAGCGCCACCGCATCAAAGACCGACACCGTCGCGTCGCCGCCGTTGGACACGAAGACCCGCTGCCCGTCCGGGTGCACCGCGATGCCGTTGCTGCGTGGGCCGGCTTTGACCTGGGCCAGCACCTTGAAGTCGGCGGTGCTGATCACGTAGAGCTCGCTCGAAGTTTCCGCCGCCACGTAGGCACGGCTGCCGTCGGGCGAAAAGCCGATGCCGCGCGGCCGCGCGCCGACCGGCACCTGGGCCACTTGCTCGCGCCGGCCGAAGTCGATGATGTCGACAGCGTCGCCCTCTTCGGCGCTGACGAAAACCCAGCGGCCGTCGGGGCTGAAGACCGCGTGTTCGGGGTTCTTGCCGCGCACCTTGACGGCGAAGGCCCGCGCCTGGGTCTGCGTGTCGACGAAGACGACCTCGTTGGATTCCTCGATGGCCGCCACGACCCAGCGGCCGTCGGCCGAGATGCCGACGCCTTCGGGCGATTCACCGAGCGCGATGCTGCCCGTCGCCGCGCGCTTCACCAGGTCGACCACCACCAGGCGGTTGGCCGGCTGGTCGCTGACGTAGGCCTGCTTGCCGTCCAGGCTGATGACGGTACCGCGCGGCTTGGTGCCGGTGGCGATCTCGGCCACCACCCGGTCGGTCTGGGTGTCGATCACGCTCAAGCTGGCCGAGCCCTCGTTCGGCACGTAGGCGAAGGGGGCGGCCTGCACGCCACCGGCCAGGAGCAGGCCGCAGGCCCAGGCCATCGAACGCAGTTTCAGATTCATCAGGGTGTCCAGTCAGGCAGTCGGGCTCAGCCGCGCAGCGACATGCGGGCCAGCAGGCCGTCGCGGTCGATGAAGGCATGTTTCAGCGCCATCAGCACATGGCCGGCGATCAGCGCCGCCAGCAGCCAGGCCGTCAGCTCGTGCACGGTGTTGAAGAACTTGTAGACGCCGGGCAGGTCCGGCCCCAGCGGCGCCAGCGCCAGGCCGAAGAACTTCACGCCGTGCTTGCTGAAGTTGGACCCGATGGCGCCCGACGCGGGCAGCACCAGCATCGCCGCGTACAGCGCGCGGTGGCCCCACTGCGCTGCCGCGCGCTGCGCGCCGGACATCGAAACGGGCCAGGTCGGCGGCCGGTGGCCCAGCCGCCACAGCAGGCGCAGCACGATCAGCAGGCCCAGCACCAGGCCCAGCGACTTGTGCAGGTTGATCACTGACGCCCGGCCTGGCGTGCCTTTCGGGGCCAGATCGTCGAGCAGCACGCCGAAGACGATCTGCGCGGCCAGCGCCAGGCCGATCAGCGCATGCAGGTAGCGGGCGACACGGTCGTAGCGGTTGTTGTAGAGGCTGAAGTTCATCAGAAGCTCGCGGTGACGGAGAAGCTGGCCAGCGCGCTGCGGCCGGGGGCCGGCTCGAAGAAGCGGCTGTTGCCTTCGTTGACGATGACCGAACCCGTGTAACGACGGTTGAACAGGTTGTCGACGCGCACGAAGGCGTTCAGCGCCAGCGGGCCGGCCTGCAGCAGGTAGCCCAGATTCGCCGACGCCACCGCATGGGCCGCGGCCGCGTCGCTGTTGACATCGTTGACATAGACCTTGCTCAGCGTGCGCGCTTCCAGACCGCCACGCCAGCCGCTGCCCGGCGCCCAGGCCAGGGCCGCGGTGCCGGCACTGCGCGCGATGCCCGGGATGCGGCTGCTGGCCGCCACCATCACATTGGCGATGCTGCAGGGCGTGACGGTGCAGGTGGTGAAGGCATCGCGGTATCGGGCGTCGAGCAAGGTGTACGCAGCCTGCAGCTGCAGGTCGCCGAACCAGCGCTGCGACCAGGCCAGCTCCAGCCCCTGACGCTGCGTGGCGCCGGCATTCTGGAAGGTGGCGCGGCCGCCGCTGTTGGTCTGGGTGACGATCTCGCTGCGGGTGCCGGTCTGGAAGACCGCCACCGTCCACGCGCCCAGGCCGGCAGGCCTGGCCTTGACGCCGAATTCGAGGCTGTCGCTGCGGGCCGGCTGCAGGCCGAAGTTCAGGCCTGTGCCGCCGCCGCTGCGATAGGCCAGCTCGTTCAGCGTTGGGGTCTCGAAGCCGCGACCGGCGGTGGCGTAGACGTGCAGCGCGTCGCTGGCTGCAAACATCACACCCAAGGCCGGCAGCGTTGCGCCGTAGCGCGCGCCGCCGCTGTCGTCGGGGTTGCTGCCGACGACGTAGGCGTCGCTGGACTTGAAGCGCACGCTGCTGCGGCGCAGGCCGGTGTTGAGCGTCCACTGCGGCGCCAGCTGCCAGCTGGCCTGCAGGTAGGGGTCGGCGCTCGTGACCTCGTTGGTTTCGTCGCGGCGCAGCGCGCCTTTCACGCCCAGCACGCTGCCGACGAAGTTCTGGTAGCCGCGGCGGTGCTCCTTCAGCGTGTCGTAGGCCAGGCCGCCGACGAGCTTGACCGGCACGCTGCCGACGGGGCCGTCGGCCGTCCAGCGCACGTCGGCGCCGCGGTAATCGCGGCCCAGCGAGATCACGCCGCCCGGGTGCAGCGCATTGGCCTGCGTGGCCACCGCGATGCTCTGGTATTGCTCGGTGCTGCGGTGGCCGCCGTAGGCCAGCAGTTGCAGGCTGCCCCAGGCGCCGAAGCCGCGTTCGTAGACCGCACCGGCCTGCGACTGGCCGACGGTCTTGCGGGTGTCGAAAGTGACGGCCGACGGGTCGACGCCGCGCGGATTGGCCTCGGCCTGGGCGCGACTCAGGCCCAGCGGGTCCTGCGCACGCGGCAGCGACACGCTGTTGACGACCAGGGTCAGCTTGCTGGCCCCGTCAGGCTTGAGCGTGAACTTGGCATTGCCCAGCCAGCGCGTCGTGGCGCTGTGGTCGCGGTAGCCGTCGGTGCTGAAGCGGCTGGCGCCGGCGGTGTAGCCCACCGCGCCCAGACCGGTGCCGATGCGGCCGGCGGCCTGCGCGCTCAGACGCAGCAGGCCGTCGTTGCCGGTGGCGCTGCCCAGCGTCAGGCGCGGCTCGCCCTGGCCTTCTTCGGTGAAGACCTGGATCACGCCGCCCGAGGAATTGCCGTACAGCGCCGAATAGGGCCCGCGCAGCACCTCGATGCGGTCCACCGTGCCGAGGTCGACGTTGCCGATCTGGCCCTGGCCATCGGGCAGCGTGGCCGGTATGCCGTCGACATAGAGGCGCACGCCGCGGATGCCGAAGGTCGAGCGCGCGCCGAAGCCGCGCACCGAGATCTGCACGTCCTGCGCGTAGTTCTGCCGGTCGCGGGCCAGCAGACCGGGCACGCCGCCGAGGCTTTCGGACAAGTTGATCTGGGCGCGGCCGGCGCGCACCTCGTCGCCGGCGATCCGGTCGACCGAAGCCGGCAGGTCGAAGGGGCGTGCTTCGGTCCGGGTGGCGGTGATGACGACCGCTTCGGCGGCGATGGCGGGGGCCGTCGGCGTCGGCGCGGCGGTCTGGGCCTGCAGCGGGGCGTGGGCGGCGGCACCCAGGCCCGCCGCCAGCGCGCACCGGGCGCCGCGGCGCAGGGAACTCAAGGGCATGTCGTCTCCACGATCGTTGTTCGGCTGGCCGGGCAGCGGGTCCGTCGACACCCGAACCCGGCTCTGGGCCCGCGCCCGCAGTTCAGACCGGGCGCCAGCCCACGTTGTGCCGGGCGAAGATGTCTTTCAGCCGCCCATTCTGGCTGAGCTGCGTCATCGCGGCCTGCAGCGCCTGCGCCAGGTCGGCGCCGTCCTTCTTCACGGCCAGGCCGGCGGCCCAGCCGTCGCGCGGTGCGCGCGGCAGCGGCAGCGGCTCGATGGCGAAGCGGGCGTCGCCGCGCAGCACCGTTTCCAGCTCCGAAGCCAGGCCGGCGGCCACCGTCACTTCGCCCCGCAGCAAGGCGCGAGCGGCCTCGCAGCCGTCCTTCCACTGCGTGCGCAGCTGCTGGGCATAGGCGCCGTCGTCGGCGCCCAGCAACAGCCAGCCGGCGAGCGTCTGACCGGGCACGGCCACGGCCTGAGTGGCCAGCGGCTTCAGCGTGTCGAGCAGCGGTACCTGCGCCAGGTTGCGCGCGATGACCACGCGGTCGCGGTAATAAGGGGCGAAGATGGTGACCTGCGGCGTGGCGTCGATCAGCGGCTTGTCCACCGGCACGTGCATCAGCACGTCGGCCGGGCCGTAGCCCAGGTAATGCCCCTTCCAGACCATGTTGCGCAGGTCGTCGTTCATGTTCTCGTCGGCGTTGAAGGGCAGCAGCGACAGCTTGACCTGCAGGGCCTCGGCCAGCTCGCCGGCGATGTCGATGTCGATGCCCTTGCCGGCCACGTGAAAGGGCGGCATGTCTTCGTAGATGCCGACGATCAGGCTGCCGCGCTCCCTGACCTTGGCCAGTGTCGTGGCACCGGCAGCAAGGGGCAGCAAGGCGGCCCCGGCAACGCCCAGCAGCCCGCGCAGGCAGGCTCTCCGATCGACGCCTTGATCAAGCTGCCCACCGTGGAACCGGCTTGGCCGGGCCGCTGGTGGACGGCCCCCCTGGGGCGCCATGTCACAGCGCCTTGTCACGGCGGCTTTCGAGGTAGGCCTTGATGGCCCACATCGCTTCCTGGTTGAAGATGCCTTCGAAGGGCGGCATGTAGACCGCGCCATTGCGCGTGCGGCCGTGGCGCACGGTGGTCAGGAAGTACTCATCGTTTTCCTTGACGCAGGCCGCCTTGCGGGCGGCGTCTTTCAGCGAGGCGCAGTCGTTGTCGAGCTTGCGCAGGTCGGGTGCGATGCCGCCCGAGACGGCTTCCAGGCCGTGGCAGCGCGCGCAGTTCTGGTTGTAGGCCGAGGTGCCGACCTTCAGCGCCGCCTCGTTGCCGCGGTAGGGGTTCTCCCCGCGCCAGGCTTCGCCCAGCACGGGCAGGCTGCTGGTGTCCACAGCCTGTGGGGTGACATCGCCATGCGACCAGGCCGGCGTGGCCGAGCCGATCAGGAGCGCCAGCACAGCCAGGACGGCGGCGGCGGGTGGGACGGTGTGGCGGGGCATCGCGGGAGTCTCCGGTGTTCTGGGTCGGGTCGCAGGTGGCACTGCCGGGCTTCTGCAATCGCTGTGCCAAAGGCGGTCTGTTGCAAGTTGGAGCAGCGCCGGCAGACCACCCCGGAAAGTGCTCTGGACAAGCGCGCTCGCTTGGCACAGCATCGACGGGCCCATAGAGGCCCAAGTCGCGCCACATCCGCAGGGCTCCGACAAGACCAGCACACGCAGCCTGAGAGACAAGGCCATGACCAGCTACCGCCGCGAAGGGACCCCGCCATCAGCCCCGCCCTCTGCGGGGCTGGCGGGCGATGCGGCTGCACAGACCGCGCCGCAGTTGCGCTCGGAAGTCATCCGCCAGTCGCACCGGCGCAGCGCCGCCCTGGGACTGTCGCGCGGCGAACGACTGGAATTCGGGCCGATGATGCGCAGCGACCTGATCGTGGCGCGCGAGCGCAACCAGCGGCTGTGCGTGCATGCCGCGCCGGTGATGCAGGTGCTCTTCGAGCAGATCGCGGGCACCGAGAGCATGATCGTGCTGACCGACTCGCACGGCACCATCCTGCACTCGGTCGGCGACGACGATTTCCTGGCCCGCGCCACCAAGGTCGCCCTGGCGCCCGGCGAGAACTGGGCCGAGCATGCCAAGGGCACCAACGCCATCGGCACCGCGCTGTTCGAGGAAAAGCCGACCCTCGTGCACGCCAACGAACACTACATCCACGCCAACAGTTTCCTGACCTGTTCGGCGGTGCCCATCTTCGACCCGCGCGGCCAGGTGCTGGGGGTGCTGGACGTGACCGGCGACCACCGCGCCTACCACCAGCACACCATGGGGCTGGTCCGAATGTCGGCGCGGATGATCGAGAACCACTGGCTCAGCGACGACTACAACCAGCACCTGCGGCTGCATTTCCACAGCCGGCCCGAATTCATCGGTACGCTGCTGGAAGGCATCATCGCGGTGGCGCCCGACGGCAAGATACTGGGCGGCAACCGCAGCGCCATGGACCAGTTGGGCCTGAGCGGCAGCGCGCTGCGTGCGCAAACCCTGGCCGGCCTGTTCGGCACCAGCACGGCCGCGCTGCACGACCACTTCCGCACGCCGCTGGCCGCGCCGATGCCGCTGAGGCTGCCGACCGGCCAGTACTTCTGCGTCAGCGCCCGGCTCGACTGGCTTGCGCAGCCGATGGTGTCGCACGTGGCACGCAGCGAGGCCGCCGCCAGCCGGCTGACGGCGGCCGCCGAGCCCGCGTCGGCCCTGGCGCTGCCGTCGCCCCCAGACGACCCCGTCTGCGCGGCTGTGGCGCCCCCGGGCACGGGCCTCCAGTACCTGTGCACGGGCGACCCGCAGATCGAACTGGTGGCGCAGAAGCTGCGTCGCGTCATCGACCGCGACATCCCGCTGCTGATCCTGGGCGAAACCGGCACCGGCAAGGAACTGGTGGCGCGCGCCGTGCACCAGGATTCGGCGCGCGCGCGCCAGCCTTTCGTGGCCGTGAATTGCGCTTCGATCCCCGAATCGCTGATCGAGGCCGAGCTCTTCGGCTACGAGGACGGCGCCTTCACGGGCGCGCGGCGCAAGGGCGCGCCGGGGCGCATCGTGCAGGCCAACGGCGGCACGCTGTTCCTGGACGAGATCGGCGACATGCCGCAAGCCCTGCAGGCGCGTTTGCTGCGCGTGCTGCAGGAGCGCAGCGTGACGCCGCTGGGCAGCGCCAAGACCATCACGGTGGATATCGCGGTCATCGGCGCCACCCACCGCAACCTGCGCGAAATGATCAACCGGCATGAATTCCGCGAAGACCTGTATTACCGTCTGAACGGCCTGGCGCTGCGCCTGCCGCCGCTGCGCGAACGCAGCGACCTCGAAGTGGTAGCGCGGCGTATCGTGCTGGCCCACCGGCCCACCGACCCGCCCCACATCAGCCCGCAGGTGATGGACCTGTTCCGCCGCTACAGCTGGCCGGGCAACATCCGCCAGCTGGCCAATGTGCTGCGCACCGCGGCGGTGATGTCGGCCGGCGAACGCAGCATCACCACCGCCCACCTGTCGGACGACTTTCTGGAAGAAGCGCGCAGCCCCGCCCAGGCGGCCAACGCACCAGCAGGCCCGCCGACCGGCGCTTCGGTGGCCGAAGCCGTGATGCCGGCGCCGCTGGCCGGCGCCAAACCCGCGAACCACCCCGGGCCAGCCGGCTGGGACCAGCACCCACCGGCGAACGACCACCACGGCGCCGGCGAGCCGGTCGAACGCGCCGCCCGCCATGCACTGCCGCCGGCCGAACCGCTGCCGACGCGCACGCTGGACCAGGCCGAGACCGATCTGATCCGCAGCACGCTGCAGGCGCTGGGCGGCAACATCTCGGCGGCGTCGAAGCAACTGGGCATCAGCCGCAACACCATCTACCGCAAGCTGCGCTGGAACACCGCCCCGGGGGCGCCCTGAAGGCGCCACGCGTTCAGCGGAAGATCGTCGGTTCCAGGGCCAGCCACAGGTGCTGAACGTTCAGCGGATGGCGCAGCGCGTAGCCCGGCAAGGGCTGCCAGGCGGGCAGGTCCAGGGGCGAGGCTCCCCACAAGTCGCCGCGCGCCAGGGCCGCTTCGGTGGCGGCCTGCAAGGCCTGCAGGTAATCGATGTGGGCGTCGATGTCGCGGGCATGGCCGAAGCCGCCTTGCTCGCCCAGCAGCGGCGAGCCGGCCGCCCAGTCGCGCAGTGCGCGCCAGCTGGCGAGCAGCAAGTCCGCCCGACTGCCGCGCAGCTCGGGCACGTCGCCGACCCACAGCAGGCCTTGCGCCAGCACGAGGGGGTCGGCGCCCCGCAGGCGCAGCACCAGCGTGCGTTCAGGGACGCTGCGCGGCAAGGCCAGCCAGTCGAAAGGCCCGAGGCGGCCCGTGGTCTGGCCCTCGCGACCGACCGGTCGCGTCGGTGCGCGGATGGCCGCGGGCTGCAGGCTCGCGCCGGCCGCACCCAGCTGGTCCTTCAAGCGCGCCTGACAGACCCCGCAACGGGCCTGCATCGCCCGCGCCACATCGGGCAGGGCCCACAGCCGGGCGCCGGGAAAGGCCCCGTTGCCCATCGCCAGTTCGGGCGCAGCGCGGGTGTTGACGATGTCGGTGACGCTGCGGTGCAGGGTCCACCGCACGGCACAGGCCAAGGCTGCGCCGAAGGCCGGCGTGGGCCCGCTGCCGACCAGCCACAGCCGCGCGCCGTCGCCCACCAGCAGCAGCTGCACCGTGCGCCCGGCGTTGGCTGCGTCGGGCTCGCCGCGCTCCGCAGCCACCCACCAGCGCTGCCGGCCCAGCGGCTGCAAGGCCGGCAAGGGCCCCGCCTCCGCCCGCTGCGCACAGGCGGTGGCGGCCTGTGCGGGGTGCAACCCGCACAGCAGGCTCCACAAGGCGGCGAAACAGGCCCCGTGGAATCCCGTGGGCCTGTGCCGCTGCACCTGGTCCGATTTGGAACAGGCACAGCCGCCGGACCGCTTGAAAACACGCCGCCAGCACGCTGCAGCGTGGCGGCATGGGTATTGCAGAACGGCTTTGCGCATCACCGGCCAACTGCAAGCAAGCTCTCTGCCGGGCCCGGCTGGTGCCCACCCTGACCTCTGCGCGCCCCCTGACGTGAACCCTTCTTCCCGCTTCGCCCGACTCGCCGCCCCGCGCCGCCGCGCCCCGCAACCGGTGGCCCTGCCCGAACCGCTGTGGCTGGAATGGCTGGCCCTCGGCGGGGTGCTGGCCTTCGCGACCTGGCTGCTCGGCGCGCGCGGCGTCTGGGGCCTGCTGCTGCGCTCGGATCCGACCGGCATCACGCTGGTCATCATCGTGCTGTTCGGCGCATCCACGCTGTGGTGCGGCGCGCGGGCGCGGGTCCTCCATCGACAGCGCTCGGCGCTGGCCTTGCAGCAGCAGGCCAGCGCCGCGCCCGGCCCTGAAGGCGACCCCGACTGGTCGGCCGACTACTGTCGCGCGCTGGCCGGGCCGCAGGGAGACAGCGCGACGGCGCTCGACCTGCTGCTGGAACAGACCCACGGCCCGCATGTCACCGCCTGGTGGGTCAACGGCATCCAGCTGAAGCTGGGGCTGCTGGGCAAGGTCATCGGCTTCTCGATCCTGGCGCTGAACATCGGCAGCCTGCAGAGCTTCGACCCGGCGCAGTCGCAGGACCTGCTGCGCAGCCTGACCACCGGCCTGGGCGTGGCGCTGCTGACGACGATGGTCGGCCTGGTCGGCAACATCCTGCTGGGCCTGCAGCTGACACGGCTGGACCGCTACGCCGACGCGCTGGTGGCCGACATCCAGCGGCTGGGCCTGGCCCGGCAAGCCGCAGCGGCAGAGGGCCGCGCTTGACGATGCGCCGCCGAAGGCCGGGCCGCGAGGCCGAGGTCGACCCCTTCTACGACATGTTGTTCAACATGCTGATCGCCTTCGTCTTCTGTTTCATCATCGCGCTGCTGGCGATGAACCCGAAGGCGCTGAAGGCCGGCGACATCCCGTCGAAGGCCGAGTACATCGTCAACGTCAGCTGGCCCGACCGCAACCCCAACGACATCGACACCTGGGTCCAGGACCCGGGCGGCAACCTGGTCTGGTTCCGTGCCCGCGAAGCCGGCTTGATGTATCTCGACCGCGACGACCGCGGCGACGCCAACGACGCCATCGTCATCAACGGCCAGCGCATCCAGAGCCCCTTCCGCCAGGAGGTGGTGACACTGCGCGGCATCGTGCCCGGCGAGTTCACGGTCAACGTGCAGTACTACCAGTCGCGCGACGGCCAGCCGGTGGAGGTGACGGTCTCGGTGATCAAGGTCAACCCCAAGGCCGAGGTCGTCTTCTACGGCCAATTGAAGCTGGCGCGCCAGGGCGACGAAGCCACCGCGGCGCGCTTCACGCTGCTGCCCGACGGCAGCGTGGTCAACGTCAACACCCTGCCCAAATCACTGGTCCAAAGACTATGACCCTGCCTGTCGTTCTGAGCTTTGCCGCGCTGGCCTTCATCGCGCTGCTGGCGCTGCTGTGGTCGCGCTGGCCGGCGTGGCTGAAGGGCCTGCTGGTGGTCGGCGTGACGGCCTTCTATTTCTTCGCCAACGACGTGGTCCACAGCGTCTGGGGCTGGCCCAGCAGCGACGCCCTGCCCGCGCGCTTCGTGCTGCTGGCGGCGGTCATCGAAGAGCCCAGCAACAAGACGCCGGGCGCGCTATTCGTGTGGGTCAACGCGCTGGAAGACGGCAAGCCGGCCGCCCAGCCGCGGGCCTACAGACTGGCCTACGCGAAAGACCTGCACGCGCTGCTGAACGAGGGCCTGAAGAAGGTGCGCGAAGGGGTCAGCCAGTACGGCACCAGCGAGCCCAAGGTCGGCAAGGGCGGTATGAGCTGGCTGCGCCCGGGCAACGACGAACAGGCCGTGAAGCTGCGTGACCTGCCGTCCCCGCAGCTACCCGAAAAATGAAGCACCCTGCCCTGCTGGCGACCGCCTGTTTCCTGCTCGCCGGCTGCACCGCAAAGCCACCAGCCGACGCGCTGTTCCCGCTGGAGGGCGGGCACCGCTGGACCTACCGCGTGACCACGCTGAGCGGCGACGACAGCATCGAGCGCGAGACGCTGACGCTGCGCACCCTGGGCGCCGAGGCCCTGCCGCTGCTGGACACGAAGAGCGCCTGGCGCCGGCGCAGCGACAGCGGCATCGACTACTGGCTGCGCGCCGATGAGACCGGCATCTACCGCGTGGCCAGCAAGACCGACATCCAGGTCGAAGCGGTGCTCGACAAACCGCTGCGCTTCGTCTTGAAAGCCCCCTATACCGTGGGCACGCAGTGGCAGGCCACGACCACCTCCTACCTGCTGATGCGGCGCAGCGAATTCCCGCGCGAGATCCGCCACAGCCACCCGAGCATCCCGATGAACTACCAGATCGAGGCCGTGGACGGGCGCATCGACACACCGGCCGGCCCCTTCACGAACTGCCTGCGCGTGAAAGGCGTCGGCAGCGTGCGCGTCTACGCCGACCCGGCCAGCGGCTGGCGCGACCTGCCGCTGACCAGCACCGAGTGGTACTGCAAAGGCGTCGGCCTGGTGAAGGTGCAGCGTGACGAGCCCGCGCAGTCGGCTTTCCTGACCGGCGGCTCGCGCACGCTGGAGCTGGAGTCCTGGGAATGAAGCGGGCCGCGCCGGCTGGTTTCAGGGTGACCGCCACGGCTGCGGCCTGCGCGGCGTGGGCCACCTTGTTGGGCGCGGGGTCGGCGGCCGCGCAACAGGTGGCTGCCGTCGCCGTGCAGCGCATCGAGATCATCGGCACCACGCCGCTGCACGGCCTGGGCAGCGCGGCCGGCCAGTTGCCGTCGAACGTCCAGACCGCCAACGCCGACGCGCTGGACCGCAGCCACGCGCTCGACCTGGCCGCCTACCTGAACCGCGCGCTGGGCAGCGTCAGCCTGGGCGATCTGCAAGGCAACGCCTACCAGCCCGACGTCAACTTCCGCGGCTACACCGCTTCGCCGCTCCTGGGCACGCCGCAGGGTTTGTCGGTTTACCTGGACGGCGTGCGCATGAACCAGCCATTCGGCGACGTGGTCAACTGGGATTTGATTCCCCGCGCGGCCATCGCGCAAGTCACGCTGATGCCCGGCAGCAACCCGCTGTTCGGCCTGAACACGCTGGGCGGCGCGCTGGCCGTGCAGACCAAGACCGGCCTCACCGACCCCGGCACCACGGTGCAATTGCTGGCCGGCGCGCACCGGCGTGCGGGGGTGGAATTCGAGCACGGCTTCAGCCGCCTGGGCGGCGACAGCAGCCCCGGCGGGCTGAACGGCTACATCACTGGCAACCGCTTCCATGAACAGGGCTGGCGGGCGACCACGCCGTCCGACATCAGCCAGCTCTTCGGCACGCTGGGCTACACCGCAGCGCGCAGCGCCGAACCCGGCGCCGGACCCAGCGCCGGCCGCAGCGAGTGGCGCCTCAGTGCCGCCGTGGCCGACAACCGCCTCACCGGCAGCGGCTTGCAGGAACAAGGCGCGTTGCAGCGCGACTGGGCCGGCGCCTACACCACGCCCGACACCACGCGCAACCGTTCGCTGCTGCTGGCCGCCTCGGCGCGGCATGCGTTCGACAGCGGGCTGGCACTGGCCGTCAACGCGCACGCGCGGCGGCTGAACACCCGCACCCTCAACGGCGACCTCAACGAAGCCGCGCTGGACCAAGCCGTCTACCAACCCGGCGCCGCGGAACTTGCCGCCCTGGCCGTCGCCGGCTACACGGGCGTGCCGGTCAGCGGCGCCAGCGCCGCCAGCACACCCTTCCCGCAGTGGCGCTGCGTGGCCCATGTGCTGCTCAACGAAGAGCCGAACGAAAAGTGCACCGGGCTGATCAACCGCACGGCCACCGTGCAAAGCGACGGCGGCCTGACCATCGAGATGTCTGCCATGCCGCACTGGGCCGGCGTCGACCATCGCGCGGTGCTGGGCCTGGGCTACGACGCCAGCCGCGTGCAATTCACGCAGGGCACTCAGTTCGGGTTCATCAACCCTGACCGCTCGGTCACGGCCCCTGCCGGCAGCGGGCCCGGCGCCTTTGCCGACGGCACGCAGCATTCCGAGAACGCCTACGACGCCCGTGTGGCGCTGACCAGCCGCGCACAAACCGCCAGCGCCTACGCCAGCGACACCTTGGCGCTCAACGCCCAAACGCTGCTGACGCTGGCCGGCCGCTACAACCGCAACAGCGTGCAGCTGCGCGACGGGATCACGCACGGCGGCGGCCCCGGCTCGCTGGACGGCAACCACCGTTTTGCCCGCTTCAACCCGGCCGTCGGGGTCCTTTGGACAGCCAGCCCCGCGCTCAGCGCCTACGCCGGCGCCAACCAGGGCAGCCGCGCACCCACGGCGGTGGAACTGGGCTGCGCCGACCCGGCCAGCCCCTGCAAACTGCCGAATGCATTCGCCGGCGACCCACCCTTGCGGCAGGTGGTGACCACGACAGTGGAGGCCGGCCTGCGCGGCAGCGTCAAGACCGCAGCGCTGGGGGATGTGGCGTGGAACTTCGGCCTCTTTCGCGCCGTCAACCGCGACGACCTGCTCTTCGTTTCGGACAACGCCAGCGGCTACGGCTACTTCAAGAATTTCGGCCTGACGCGCCGCCAGGGCCTCGAAGCAGGCCTGACCGTGAAGCCCGGCGCGGCGTTCAGCGTGGGCGGCAACCTCACGCTGCTGGACGCCACCTACCGCAGCCCCGAGGTGGTGGGCGGTGCCGGCAACAGCAGCAACGGTTCGGCGTTGGCCGGCTTTCCGGGCACCGACGGCACCATCGCGATACGCCCCGGCAACCGCATACCGCTGCTGCCGCGCGGCCAGTTGAAACTGTTCGCCGGGTGGGAAGTGAACGCGCAGTGGCAACTGAGCGGCGACCTCAACGCCGCCACCGGCGCACCCGCGCGCGGCAATGAAAACGGCCAGCACCAGCCTGACGGCGTGAACTACACCGGGTCCGGCCGCAGCGCGGGCTACGCGGTGCTGAACGCGGGCGTGGAGTGGCAGCCCACGCCGCGCTGGCGGGTCTTCGCGCAGCTCAACAACTTGCTGGACGCGCGCTACAGCAGCGCTGCGCAGCTGGGGGCCAACGGCTTCGACGCACAGGGCCGCTACGTCGCCCGCCCGCTGCCACGCAACGCCAACGGCGACTACCCGCTGGTGCGCAGCACCTTCCTGGCACCGGGCGCGCCGCGCACCGGCTGGGTGGGCTTGCGCATCACGCTCTGAACCACAAAGAAAAACGGCAGGCCCGCGGCCCGCCGTTCGGTCTGGCTGCTGAGACCATCAGCCCGGCGCTTTGGCCCAGGCACTGCACCAGCCGCCCTGGGCGATGTGCTTGCGGCCGAACATCGCGCAGCCGGCCCAGGCGTCGGTCGGCTTGCCCTGCCAGAACGAGCAGTTGGCGCATTGCTGCTGCACGTCGTGCTTCGGGTACTTCTTGCCGTCCACCTTGTGGGTGTCTTGCTTGTACCCCAGCGCGACGGCCTGTTCGTCGGCTTCGTCGACATGCGCGCCGGCCTGCGCGAAGGCTGGCGTGACGACCGGCGAGGCGCCCACCGCGACGCCGGTGGCGATGATGAAATTGCGTCGTGTGGGGCGCATCGTCATGTCCAGACTCCTGGTAGCGGGCGTTCAGTTGGCCTTGGCGACCTTGACGTCGCCGCCGGCCTTGGGAATCTTGAAGACCCAGACCATGCCGCCCTGCTCCAGGAAGTTGACCTTGGTCGCCACGTCGCCGCCCCACAGCGGGACCGCGCCGCCCCAGCCGGACACGACGCTGACGTACTGCTCGCCGTTCTGCATCCAGGTGGTCGGTGGTGCCACGACGCCCGAGCCGGTCTGGAATTCCCAGACGACCTTGCCGGTCTTGGCGTCGGCGGCCTTCAGGTAGCCCTCGGGCGTGCCCCAGAACACCAGGTTGCCGGCGGTGGTCAGCACGCCGCCCCACAGCGGCGCGTTGTTCTTGACTTCCCAGACGATCTTGCCGGTCTTCGGGTCGATCGCGCGCATCGCGCCGATGTAGTCGTTGTTGATGGTCTTGATCGTGAAGCCGGCGCCCATGTAGGCGGCGCCCTTCTTGTAGGTGACCGGCTCGTTCCAGATCTCCATGCCCCACTCGTTGGCCGGCACGTAGAACAGCTTGGTGTCGGGGCTGTAGGCCATCGGCATCTGGTTCTTGCCGCCGAGGAAGGACGGTGCGGCGAAGACCACATTGCCCTTCTTGCCGTCGGCGCCCGCGGTCGGGTTGCCCGGGCGGTTTTCCGGCACGAAGTTCGGCCGGCCGGTCTTCAGGTCGATGCCGGTGGCCCAGGTCACCTTCTTGACGAAGGGGAAGGCGTTTTCGAGCTTGCCGGTGGTCGCGTCGAGCACGTAGAAGAAGCCGTTGCGGTCGGCCTTGCCGCCCAGGCGCTTGCCGCCGTCGTCATAGGTCACGAATTCATTGACGCCGTCGAAGTCCCAGCCGTCGTTCGGCGTGCCCTGGTAGTGCCACTTGATCTGGCCGGTCTTCACGTCGATGGCCACGGTGGCGCAGCTGAACAGGTTGTCGCCCTGGCGCAGGTGGCTGTTCCACGGCGCCGGGTTGCCGGTGCCGAAATAGGCCAGGCCGGTCTTGGCGTCGTAGGTGCCGCCCAGCCAGGTGGCCGCGCCGCCGGTCTTCCAGAGGTCACCCGGCCAGCTCTTGTTGGTGGTACCCGAAATACCGTTTTCCTTCTTGTTGCCGGCGGCGTCGTAGGTGTAGCCCATGTGGCCCTCGACCGTCGGACGGCTCCAGACCATCTTGCCGGTACGCGGGTCGCGCGCCTCGACGCGGCCGACGACGCCGAATTCGCCGCCCGACACGCCGGTCAGCAGCAAACCCTGGGCAATGATCGGCGCTGCGGTGGCGGAATAGCCGGCCGCGTATTCGTCGATCTTCTCTTTCCAGACGACGTCGCCGGTGTCGGCGTTCAGCGCCACCAGTTGCGCGTCGAGGGTGGCGAAGATCACCAGGTTGTCGTAGAGCGCCGCGCCGCGATTGACGACGTCGCAGCAGGGCATGATGCCTTCGGGCAGGCGGTGTTCGTACTTCCACAGCTTCTTGCCGGTGGCCGCGTCGAGCGCAAAGATGCGCGAATACGAGGCCGTGACGAACATCTTGCCGTTGTGCACCAGCGGCTGCGATTCCTGGCCGCGCTGCTTCTCGCCGCCGAAGCTGAAGGCCCAGGCCGGCACCAGGCGGGCGACGTTGCCGGTGTTGACCTGCTTCAGCGCCGAGTAGCGCTGGCCCTGCGTGCCCAGGCCCCAGGACAGGACCTCGTTGCCGGTCTTGGCCGAGTCCTCGATCATCTTGTCGGTCACGGCATCGCCAGCGGCATGGGCGGCCGGCACGGCCATCGCGGCCAGGGCCAGGGTGGTCAGCAGAGTCAGAAGCTTCGGTTGCATGGGGGTGTCTCCTCGTGGTTTGGGGCGCTCGCCCGGCGCAACACGCAGGGTCGGACGGCTTCCATAAGGGCAACAACCATGCCACCGGGAAGGAGCCCGAATGGAGCAGCCGCGGGGCTGCGGCGGCAGGGAGGACGGCATCGGCGCTGCGGGTTTGCCCGCCCGCTGCTACATCCTTGAACAGGTCCGTCGTGACAATGTCACAGTCGGTGATCCGCCGTGCTGCGGGCGGCGCGGCGGGTGGTCATGGCGGTGGCGCCGGGACTGTGCCGGGCGCTCAGGGCCGGCGGGCCAGCGCCGCCTGTTCATAACGCGGATAGAGATGGGCCACGTTGCGCGTGTATTCGGTATCGAAAGCGGCCCAGGCCCGGTACCCGGCCGGCACCGGCAGGCGCAGGACCTCGTTCATCTCGAGACCGCGTGCGGCGGCGTCGCTGAAGGTGGCGTCCAGCCAGGCCAGGTAGCGGGCCGTGCCACTGAGGGCCGCCGCAACCGCGTCGGCGTCGGTGGCAACCGGCCCGTGGCTGGGCACCAGCAGGCTGGCGTTCAGGCCTTGCAGGTCACGCAGGCTGGCCTGCCAGGCCGGCAATTGCGCGTGGGGCGTGGTCGGCACGCGCTGCGCGAAGACCAGGCCGCCGGCAAAGACGATGCCGCTGCGGCGGTCGATCAGCACGGTGTCGCTGGTGGTGTGGCCTTGCAGTTCGCGCAGTTCGATCTCGCGGCTGCCGATGCGCTGCACGCCGGGCTGCAGGTCGGTGGACGGCGGCAGCAGCTCGCTGCCCCGCATCCAGTCGCCACACAGGCGGTAGAGGTTGTCCTCGTAGGCCTTGCCCTCGCGCTGGATGCCGGCGCGCGTGGCCGGCGTGGCCGCCCGCGGCACGTCGGCGAAGGCCTGGTTGCCGAAGACGTAGTCGGGGTGCAGATTGAAGTTGAAGACCTGGACGACGGGCTCGGCCGTCGTGCGCCCGATCAGCGCGCGCAGCTGCTCGCCGTAGCGCTTCGACGGTCCGCTGTTGACGACGAGTACGCCGGCCCCGGTGACGATGAAGCCGGTGTTGATGATGTTGCAGCCGTTGGCGATGCTGAAGTCGGCGTTGGCCCCTTCGACCACGTAGACGCCCGGCGCCAGCAACCGAGCCTGCAGGCCGTAATCGAAAGTCGCCGCGTCGACCCGCGGCGCAGCGGCCGCAGCCGGGCCGGCCCAGGCGGCCGCCCACAGGCACGCGGCGGCGACCGCGGCCGGCCAGCCGCGCCTCAATCCACCGCCCCCGTGATGCGGTTGCCGTTGTTGTCGCTGCCCACCAGCTGCAGCCGCCCGTTCGGCAAGCCGACGAAATCGAAGCTGAAGATCGGGTTCTCGCTGACCGGCTCATAGGCGTTGAGGCGCAGCAGTTCGCGGCCGGCTTCGTCGCGCAGCGACAGGCGGTTGAGGTAGAAAGCCGGTATGCCGCCGGCCAGTCCGGTGTCCATCGGGTGCATCACGCGCAGCCGCAGGCGGGTGGCGGCCTGCGCCCCGTCCACGCCGGCCGCGCCGGCCGGCACCGACTGCGGGAAGACGCGGGCGCTGACCTCGCCCAGCGACCGGGCCCAGCTGCCGTCCTTGCGGGTTTCACCGGGCACGGTGCAGCCGCCGCCGGCCGAATCGACCAGCGTGCCGCCGACATGCCAGACGCCGTCGCGCGTCTTCACCGCGGCGCGCACCGGGCTGGCCTGCTGCAGCTTGAAGCGGAAGCTGACGCGCGGCAGCGCGCCCAGCGGCAGGTAATCCAGCACCTTGCGGATCGGGTTGCGGTCGACCAGGACCGTGATCAGCTCGATGTCGGCCAGGCCGTCGGCAAAGACCGTGATCGGCACGTTCATCGGGTCTTCGGCGAAGACCGGGCCGCTGACCTTCACGCGGTCGTCGAAGACCACCGTCCCGCTGCCGAGGAATTCAGCGCGCAGGTCGGGCCAGAGGAAGGAGCCAAAGGGGTCGCCGCCGGTCGGGTCGGCCGCTGCGGGCTTGGGCGGGTCCGCCGCCCAGACGGGCAGGCCGTTGATGGCGGCCATGGCAACGACCAAGCTGCGGCTGAGTGCTGCGCGGCGGAACAGGTTCAGGGCCATGCGCGGTGGAATGCAACTTTCGTGCTTCGCCGGGCGCAGCTTGGGCGACTACAGCCTGCGCAGCGCCGCCGCCAGCAGCGGCACCACGCTGACCGCGTTGCTGGCGTGCGGCACGCAGTCGCTGCTCCAGACCGTCCGGACGCCGGCAGCCTGCACCTGAGCCAACGCGTCGCCGACGAAGAGCGCGTGCGTGACCGCCACGTCGACGCTGGTGGCGCCGGCGGCCAGCACACCACGCGCCGCGGCGGCCAGCGTGCGGCCGGTGCTGGCCACGTCGTCGAGCAGCACCACGGCGCGGCCAGCCACGACACCAGCCGGCAGCGGCAGCACCACGTCCACGTCGCGGTCGCCGTGGCGTGTCTTGTGGCACACGGCGTGGTCCAGGCCGTGGGCCTGCGCGGCGCGCTTCACCCACTGGCCGGCTTCCTCGTCGGGCGCCAGCAGCAGTGCGCCCGGCACCTGCTGCGCAACGTGGCCGCCCAGCAGTTCGGCGGCCGTCAGCGCGATGCCGCGCCGGCCCGGCACCACCTCGTCCATCGTGGCCACACGGTGCAGGTGCGGATCGACCGTGACGACGGCGTCGAAGGCACTCGCCAGCAGCCGGCCGATGTGGCGCT
The DNA here is from genome assembly GCA_947453725.1 of Betaproteobacteria bacterium. Lineage (GTDB taxonomy): Bacteria > Pseudomonadota > Gammaproteobacteria > Burkholderiales > Burkholderiaceae_C > Rubrivivax. Next base: position 172,372 of record CANGHH010000004.1, read on the forward strand.
GGCTGACCACCTCACCGGGCGTGAAGGCCAGGTCTTGACGCATGTAGGCCAAGTAAGGGCTGACTAACGTCAGATGCTGCGCGCCGAGTTCCCGCACGCCAGCGGCCGCCAGCAGCAAAGGCGTGAACTTGGCGTTCGGGTCTTGCAGGCCGCGGAGCAGCACCACGCGCGCCGGCAGTTGCGGCGGCAGGCGCAGGCGCGTTTCGCCGTCGGGAAAGCCATGCTGATCGATCAGCGCCCAGGGCCAGCCCAGCGCGGCGGCCAGGCCCTGGGCCAGCGCGGCTTCGTCGGCGCAGGCCAGCAGCATCGGCGTCGAAATGGGCGTCGGCATGGGTGACGCCGTCAAGCCGGCAATTCGGCGGCCATCAACTCGCGCAGGTGCGCGGCCAGCGCGCGGCGGTCGGCGTGGGTGGTGCCGATGGGCGGCATGACGTGCACATGGGCCGTCAACCCACGCGCCGAGGCCACCCGCCAGACGCTCTGCAGCAGCGTCGTCTCGCCGATGTATTGCACCGACGGGCTGTAGGCCTGTTGGGCATCGGCAAAGCGCAGCACGATGGGCTGCACCGGCGTGGCGGTGGCGATGGCTGCCTGCAGCAGGTTGGCGTGGAAGGGCAGCAGTTCGGAGCCCGCGCCGGTGGTGCCTTCGGGAAAGACGGCCACGGTGTCGCCGGCCTGCATCGCTTGCGCCATCGCGTGCACCACGCGCACCGCGTCGCGCTTGCGTTCGCGTTCGATGAACAGCGTGCCGGCGTTCTTGATCAGCCAGCCGAGCAGCGGCCAGGCCAGCACGTCGGCCTTGCTGACGAAGCGGGCGTGCGGCGCGGCGGCGTGGATGGCCGCGATGTCGATCCAAGAGATGTGGTTGGCCACCACCAGCGTGGCGCCCGGGCGCGGCGCCGTGCCACTCACTTGAACCGCCATGCCGACCGCGCGCAGCAGGCCGACCGACCACCAGCGGATGCGTTCGTGGCGCCCCGCCGCGTCGAGCAGCGGGAAGCGCGTCATCACCAGCATGCCGTGCAGCACATGCAGCACGGCGCGCAACAGGCGCCAGGCCGCCAGCAAACGGCGCATCAGCGGGCTGCCTCGGCAGCGGCTTCGTAGGCGACCGTGCCGGCGACCAGCGTGGCGCGCACGCGGCCGGGCAGCGCCATGCCGGTGGACGCGAAGCTGAAGGGCGTGTGCTTGCCCTGGCTGGCCAGCAGCGCCGGACTGACCATCCATTCGGCCGCCGGGTCGAAGATGCAGACATCGGCGACGCCGCCGTCCACCAGCCGTCCGGCGCTGCTGGCCAGCGAGCCCAGCGCGTCGCCGAGCACGCGCACCGGGTCGTGGGTCACGCGGCCCAGCGTGTGAACCAGCGGCAGGCCGCTGTCGGCGCCCCAGCGCAGCGCCAGGCTGAGCAGCAGTTCCAGCCCGGTAGCGCCCGGTTCGGCTTCACCGAAAGGCAGGTTCTTCATGTCGTCGGCGACCGGGTTGTGGTCGGAGACCAGCGCGTCCACGGTGCCGTCGGCCAGCGCAGCGCGCAGGGCGGCGCGATCGGGACCCTGGCGCAGCGGCGGCGTCAGGCGCATGTCGGCGTTGAAGTAGCCGATGTCGACGTCGGTCAGGTGCAGCGAGTTGATGTTGACGTCGGCCGTCACCGGCAATCCTTCGGCCTTGGCCGCGCGCAGCAGCGCCACGCCGGCGGCGCTGGACAGCCGGCACAGGTGGACGCGCGCCTTGGTGACCCGCACGAGCTCGAAGATGGTGTGCAGCGCGATGGTCTCGGCCACGGCCGGCACGCCGGACAAACCCAGCCGCGTGGCCATCGCGCCCTGCGCCGCCACGCCCTTGCCGAGCCAGGCGTCCAGGGGGCGCAGCCACACCGTGTAGCCGAAAGTGGCTGCGTATTGCAGCGCGCGCAGCAGCACCTGGCTGTCGGTAACGGGCACGTCGGCCTGCGAGAAACCGACGCAGCCGGCCTCGGTCAGTTCGGCCATCTCGGTCAGCGTGTGGCCTTCGAGCCGGCGCGTCAGCGCGCCCAGCGGAAAGACGCGGCAGCGGCTGAGTTTGCGGGCGCGGAACTTCAACATTTCCACCAGGCCCGGCTCGTCCAGCGTGGGGTCGGTGTCGGGCGGGCAGACCAGGCTGGTGACGCCGCCGGCTGCGGCTGCCGCCAGTTCGCTCTCCAGCATGCCTTCGTGTTCCTGGCCCGGTTCGCGCAGGCGCGCCGCCAGATCGACCAGGCCGGGTGCGACGACCAGGCCGCGGGCGTCGATGACGCGGTCGGCGCCGAAGTCGGGCAGCTTGCCCTGCCCGGCGGCCGCCACGATGGCCACGATGCGCCCGCTGGCGATGGCCACATCGGCCACCTCGTCGCGGCCCGAGGCCGGGTCGATGACACGGCCGTTCTGGATGAGGATCTTCATGTCGCCTCCTTGGCGCTGCGCGCCGTCCCCCCGAGGGGGAGCGAGCGTCTTGGGAGCGGCCCGGCGGCGCTCATGCCTGGTTCCCTGCGATCGTGCTCATCACGGCCATCCGCACCGCGATGCCGAAGGTCACCTGCGGCAGGATCACGCTGTGGCTGCCGTCGGCCACGCTGCTGTCGATCTCGACGCCGCGGTTGATCGGCCCGGGGTGCATCACGATGCAGTCGGGCCTGGCCAGCGCCAGCTTCTCGGGCGTCAGGCCGTAGTTCTTGAAGAACTCGCCGGCGCTGGGCAGCATGCCGCCGCTCATGCGTTCATTCTGCAGGCGCAGCATGATGATGACGTCAGCGTCCTTGATGCCCTCTTCCATGCTGTGGCAGACCCGCACGCCCATGCCGGCCAGATCGCCGGGGACCAGGGTCTTGGGGCCGACGGCGCGGATCTCGGGCACGCCCAGCGTGGTCAGCGCGTGGATGTCGCTGCGCGCCACACGGCTGTGCACGATGTCGCCGACGATGGCCACGCGCAGCTGCGTGAAGTCCTTCTTGTAGTGGCGGATGGTGTACATGTCCAGCAGCCCCTGCGTGGGGTGGGCGTGGCGACCGTCGCCGGCATTCACGACGTGGACATGGGGCGCCACGTGCTGGGCGATCAGGTAGGGCGCGCCGCTTTCGGCGTGGCGCACGATGAACATGTCGGCGTGCATCGCCGACAGGTTGGCAATCGTGTCGAGCAGGCTCTCGCCCTTGGCCGTGCTGCTCTTGGCGATGTCGAGGTTGATGACATCTGCACTCAAGCGCTTCGCGGCGATCTCGAAGGTGGTGCGGGTGCGCGTGCTGTTCTCGAAGAACAGGTTGAAGACGCTCTTGCCGCGCAGCAAAGGCACTTTCTTGACGTCGCGGTCGTTGACGCTGAGGAAGGTGCCGGCGGTGTCCAGGATCTGCGTCAACACGGCCTTGGGCAGGCCTTCGATGGACAGCAGGTGGATGAGTTCGCCGTGCGCGTTGAGCTGGGGGTTGCGTCGGGACAGCATGGTGCGGACTTGGATGGTTAGGCGGCGCGGGCTTCGCTGACGCTGAAGTGGAAACCGCCGTCGCTGTCCGGGCCATCCCGGCGGCCCAGCGACAGCGTCTGGTTGGCCGGCAAGGCGATCTTGGCGGCCGAGAAGGCGGCAGCCATCGGCAGTTCGCGGCCGCCGCGGTCAACCAGCACGGCCAGGGTCACGCTGGCCGGTCGACCGAAGTCGAACAGTTCGTTGAGTGCCGCGCGCAGGGTGCGGCCGGTGTAGAGCACGTCGTCGATCAGCACGATGTGCTGACCATCGATGGCAAACGGCAGGCGGGTCGGATCGCTGCCCGAAGCCAGGCCACGGGCGCCGAAATCGTCGCGGTGCAGCGTGCTGCTGATCACGCCGTAGCCCTTGTCGCCGCCGGGCAGGCCCAGGTCGCGCTGCAGGCGTTCGGCCAACCAGGCGCCGCCCGACCAGACGCCGACCAGCACCGCGCCGGGCTTGAGCAGGGGGCGCACACCGGCCAGCAGTTCGGCATACAGGGCTTCGGCGTCAAGTTGCAGCATCGGGGGTCTCCGAGGGTTCGGGCAGGGCGCGCAGATACTGGTCGAGGATGATGACGGCCGATGCCGCGTCGGCATCTTTGGCGCCATCGGACAAGGCTTCGGTGGTGCTGTAGCGTTCGTCCACCTCGTGCACCGCCAGGCGGAAGCGGCCGTGAAGTTGGCGGGCAAAGCGGCGCGCCTTCACGGTGTTCTCGTGCGCGACGCCGTCGGGGTGGAAGGGCACGCCGACGACCAGCGCGTCGGGCTGCCATTCGGCAATCAGCTGGGCGATGGCCGCGAAGCGCGCGTCGCCCTCGCTGGCCACGGTCTTCAGCGGGCTGGCGCGGCGCAACAGCGTGTTGCCGGTGGCCACGCCGACGCGGCGGGTGCCGAAGTCGAAGGCCATGAAGCTACGCGGCACGACAACCCAGCTTCCCCCCACGGAACCGGCTTTGCCGGGCCGTAGGGGGACGGCCCCCTTGGGGGGTAGCGAGCGCCAGCGAGCTTGGGGGCCCCATGCTACGCATGGCCAGCCTCTTGCGACAGCATGCGGGGGTCGATGCCCAGCAAACCGACCGCGCGGTCGTAGCGCTGGTCTATGGGCGTGTCGAAGATCACCTTGGGGTCGGCCTGGACGGTCAGCCAGCCGTTGCGGCCGATCTCGTCTTCCAGTTGCCCGGCCTGCCAGCCGCTGTAGCCCAGCGTGATCAGCACCTTGCGCGGGCCGCCGCCTCCGGCCATGGCTTCCAGCACGTCCTTGCTGGTGGTCATGGCGAGGCCGCCGGGGACGGACAGCGTGCTGTTGTAAGGCAGCGTGCCCTCGCCGATCTTCTCGTGCAGCACGAAGCCGCGTTCGGTCTGCACCGGTCCGCCGAAATAGACCGGCTCGTCGCCCAGGGCGTCCAGGCCGAGCTGGAGCTCGACCTTCTCGAAGAGCTTGCGCAGCTTGATGTCGATGGGCTTGTTGATGACCAGGCCCAGCGCACCCTTTTCGTTGTGCTCGCAGAGGTAGACCACCGCGCCCGCAAAGGTCTCGTCGGCCATGCCGGGCATGGCGATCAGGAACTGGTTGGTGAGGTCGATGCGGAAGCCGCTGGGCATGCCCGAATTCTATTCCCGGCACACTTGCGGTCGTGAGCCATCCCTACCCCTCGGAAACCTTCGCCCGCGCCCTGGTCTGGCTGCGCCGTGACCTGCGCACCGCCGACCACGCCGCGCTGCACCACGCCTTGCGCCATGCGCGCCAGGTGTGGTGCGTCTTCGTCTTCGACCGCCAGATCCTCGACCCCTTGCCGCGCAGCGACCGCCGCGTCGAATTCATCCGCGACAGCCTGGTCGGCGTCGACGCCGAGTTGCGCGCGCTGGCCGCGTCGCACGGGGTCGAAGGCGCCGGTCTGATCGTTCGCCACGGCTGGGCGGCCAGCGAGATCCCGGCGCTGGCCCACAGCCTGGGCGTGCAGGCCGTCTACGCCAACCACGACGACGAACCGGCCGCGCTGGCCCGCGACGCCACCGTGCGCGGCCGGCTGGCCGACGCCGGCGTGGTGCTGCATACCGGCAAGGACCACGTGGTCTTCGAACGCAGCGAAGTGATGACGCTGGGCGGCGGGCCGTTTTCGGTGTTCACGCCCTACAAGAACGCCTGGCTGAAGAAGGCCGACGCCTTCTTCCTCAGCAGTTACCCGGTGGCACGCCACGCCGGCACGCTGGCGCCGCGGCCGGCGGCCGAGCCCGGCGTGCCGGCGCTGGAAACCCTGGGCTTCGAGAAGACCAATCTGCACACGCTGCGCCTGCCCACCGGCCCGGCCGGCGGCCAGGAATTGCTCGATGACTTCCTGACGCGCATCGACCGTTACGGCGAGCTGCGCGATTTCCCGGCCTTGAAGGGCCCGAGCTACCTGAGCACCCACCTGCGCTTCGGCACCGTCAGCATCCGCCGCCTGGCGCGCGAGGCGCATGCGCGGGCGCAGGCCGGATCGCGCGGCGCCCAGGTCTGGCTGTCGGAGCTCATCTGGCGCGATTTCTACCACCAGATCCTGTACCACCACCCGCGCGTCGTGACGGGCTCGTTCAAACCGGACTACGACCGCATCCACTGGGAACACGGCAAGCAGGGCGAGGCGCTGTTCGCCGCCTGGTGCGAAGGCCGCACCGGCTACCCGCTGGTCGACGCCGCGATGCACCAGCTCAGCCAGACCGGCTACATGCACAACCGCCTGCGCATGGTGGTGGCCAGCTTCCTGAGCAAGGACCTCGGCATCGATTGGCGACGCGGCGAGGCCTGGTTCGCGCTGCATTTGAATGACTTCGACCTGGCCGCCAACAACGGCGGCTGGCAGTGGGCGGCGTCATCAGGCTGCGACGCCCAGCCCTATTTCCGCATCTTCAACCCGGTGACGCAGAGCGAGCGTTTCGACCCCGACGGCCGCTTCATCCGCCGCTACCTGCCGCAGCTGAACGGCCTTTCGGCCCAGCTGATCCACGCCCCGTGGACCGCGCCGCCGCTGGACCTGGCGGCCGCCGGCATCGTGCTGGGCCCGGCCGGCAACTACCCGCTGCCGGTGGTCGACCACGCCGAGGCGCGCGCCAAGACGCTGACGCGCTATGCGGTGGTGAAGGCCGCTGCGGCCCCAGGCTCGCGTTGACCAGCCAGGCAGTCGGCTGGCGCGGCAGGCTTCAGGTGCGCGATTCGGCGTAGCGGTGCAGCACGGCCGCGTTCTGACGCTGCCACCGTGCCAGGCTGCCATCGGCGCCTTCAAAGACCTGGCGCAGGAAGGCCAGCACCAGGGTCTGGGTGGCGGCCTTCTTCTGCAGGTTCAACGGGTCGCCGGCGGCCAGGATGCGGTCGCTCAGCATGTTGTGGGCGCCGCCCTCGTAAACGACCAGCCATTTGCGCGGGCTGCCGATGGCGTCATAGACATCGACCCGGTCTTGCCAGCCGCTGTAATAACCGGGAATCCGGATGATGTCCTCGGTGGACGTGATGTGCAGGCTGGGCACGGCCACCGAGCCCAGCACCTTGCGCGGCGCAGCTTGGCCATAAAAGGGCGGTGACGACAGCACGATGGCCGCGCAAAGGCGGCTGTCCTGCAGGTCGACCAGCCGGCCTTGGCTTTCGACGCGCGCCCCGCAGGCCAGCAAGGTGGTGTTGGCACCGTAGCTGTGGCCGGCGGCCACCAGGCGACGGCGGTCCACGAGCAGGCCGAAATCACCGCCCAGCAGGGTGTCCAGCGCGAAGCGCAGGTCCAGCGCGCGCGCGATGGCCTCGCCTTCCTGCGCGGCCTGCTGCAAGCGGCCCACCACGGTCAGCGGGTTGCCGCTCCAGATCTGGCGGTCGCTGCCCACATGCTGCAAGTGCAGGCTGGCCACGCCGTGGCTGGCGAAGTGCTCGCCCAGCCAACTGAAGCTGCGCCGCGTGCCCCCGATGCCATGCGAAAACACCACCAGCGGCAGTTCGCTGGCGGGCTGGGCCGGGCTTGCGGCCCTGGGCAGGTACAGGCGCACCGGTACCGGGCGCTGACGCGACTTGTCGACCCAGTCCAGGTCGATCGCTCCGAAGGACGGCGCCTCCGCGGCACGCAGCGGCAAGGCCGCCGCGACGCAGGACGCAGCGCCCATGCGCAGGCAGTCGCGGCGCGTCGACCGCTGCGTCAGCAAGGGACTCATGCCCGGACCTCCGGGGCTGGCAGCGGTGCGGCGTGACGGCGCCTGATCAGGCGCTGGCTGTAGGCGATGGCGTCGTCGACGTAGGTGAACAGCACCGGGATGACCAGCAGGCTGAGGAAGGTCGAGGTGATCAGCCCGCCGATGACGACGATGGCCATCGGCGAGCGGAAGCTCGGGTCGGTGCCCAGGCCCAGCGCGATCGGCAGCATGCCGGCGGCCATCGCGAAGGTCGTCATCACGATCGGCTGGGCCCGCTTGTGGCAGGCGTCGAGCACCGATTCGATGCGCCCCAGCCCGTGTTCGCGCCGCGCCAGGATCACGTAGTCGACGAGCAGGATGCTGTTCTTGGTGGCAATGCCCATCAGCATGATCAGGCCGATCATGCTGGGCATCGACAGCGCGGTGTGGGTGACGAAGAGCGCCAGGAAAGCGCCAGGCACCGACAGCACCAGCGCGCCCAGGATGGTGGCCGGCTGCACGAAGTCCTTGAACAGCAGCACCAGCACGACGTAGATGCACAGCACGCCAGTCAGCATCGCCAGGCCGAAGCTGGCGAAGAGCTCTTCCATCGCCTCGGCATCGCCGATCTCGGTCTGGATCACGCCCGGCGGCAGGTTCTTCAGGCTGGGCAAATTCAGCGCCAGGGTCTTGACCTCGCCCAGCGGCTGGCCGTTCAGCTCGATCTCGAAGTTGACGTTGCGCTGCCGGTTGTAGCGGTCGATCTGCGCCGGCCCGCTGGCGATGGTCAAGCTGGCCACATTGCCCAGCGCCACTGGCCCGGCCTTGCCCGGCACGGGCAGGCGCGACAGCAGGTTCAGGTCGGCGCGCGCGCTGGCCGGCAGCCGGATGACGATGGGCACCTGGCGCTGGCTGAGGTTCAGCTTGGGCAGGCTCTGGTCGTAGTCGCCGGCGGTGGCGATGCGCAGCGTGTCGGCGATGGCCGCGCTGGTCACGCCGAGGTCGGCGGCGCGGGCCGGGTCGGGCCTGACGATCAGTTCGGGCCGCACCAGGCTGGAACTGGAGGTCACCGCGCCGATGCCCGGGATGCCGCGCAATTCGCGTTCGACCTGCACCGCGTGGGCGCCCAGCGTGGCGCCATCAGCGCCGGCCAGCACCAGCACGTACTTCTCGCTGCTCTGGCCGAAGCCGACGTTGACGCGGGCGCCCGGCAGCACGGCCAGCAGTTCGCGCATCCGGCCTTCGACCTGCTGCTTGGTCACGCCGTGGCGTTCGCCGCGCGGCGTCATGTTGATGGTCAAAGTGGCCTTGCGCACGTCGGCCAGGCCGCTGCCGGGGTCGAAGGTGTTGCCGCCGGTGGCACCGCCGCCGATGGCCGTGTAGACCATCTGCACATGTTCGTTCTGCTGCACCAGCAGCCGCGCCTGCTCGGCGGCGGCGAGGGTCTGGGTGTAGGTGCTGCCGGGCGGCAAGGTGACCGTCACCTGGGTCTGGCTCAGGTCGTCGGGCGGCAGGAAGCCGGTCGGCAGGTAAGGCACCAGCATGAAGCTGCCGACGAAGAACACCGCCGTGGCCGTCAGCGTCAGCACGCGGTGCTGCAGGCACCAGCCGGCCCAGCCCAGGTAGCGCGTCATCCAGGCCGCATCGCGGTGGCCGCGCTTCGGCGCTTTCAGGATGTAGGCCGCCATCATCGGCGTCAGCGCCCGAGCGACGACCAGGCTGAAGAAGACCGCGATGGCCGCCGTCCAGCCGAACTGCACGAAGAACTTGCCCGGCACGCCGGCCATGAAGGCGGTGGGCAGGAAGACGGCGATCAGCGTGAAGGTGGTGGCGATCACCGCCAGGCCGATCTCATCGGCGGCTTCCATCGCGGCGTCGTAAGGCGACTTGCCCATGCGCAGGTGGCGCATGATGTTCTCGATCTCGACGATCGCGTCGTCGACCAGGATGCCGACCACCAGCGACAGCGACAGCAGCGTCACCGTGTTCAGCGAAAAACCGAACAGGACGTACATCGCGCCGAAGGTCGGAATGATCGACAGCGGCAAGGCGGTCGCGGCGACAAGCGTGGCGCGCCAGTCGCGCAGGAAGAGGAAGACCACCAGCACCGCCAGCGCCGCGCCTTCGATCAGCAGATACATGCTGCCGTGGTAGTTTTCGACCACCGGGTCGACGAAATTGAAGGCCTCGGTGACCTCGACATCGGCGTGCGCCGCGCGCAGCCGGGCCAGCGCGGCGCGCACGCCGTCGGCCACGGCCATCTCGCTCGCACCGCGCGAACGCACGACCTCGAAGCCGACCACCGGCTTGCCGTTCAGCAAGGCGCCGCTGCGCTGTTCGGCCACCGTGTCGCTGATGGTCGCGACCTGGTCGAGGCGGATGCGCCGGCCGTCGCTGAGGGCGATGTCCAGCCGCGCCAGTTCGGCCGCGCTTTTCACGGTGGCGATGGTGCGGACAGCCTGCTCGATGCCGCCGACCTCGGCGCGACCGCCCGAAGCGTCCTGCTGCACCGCGCGCAACTGGCGCGAGATGTCGGCCGCCGTGGCATTCAGTGCCAGCAGGCGTGCCGGGTCGATTTCGACGCGCACCTCGCGCGCCACGCCGCCGACCCGCGCCACGCTGCCGACGCCGCGTACTGCCAGGATGGCCTTGGCGACCTCGTTGTCGACGAACCAGGACAGCGCGACGTCGTCCATCCGGCTCGACGCCACGGTGTAGGTCAGGATCGGCGCGCCAGCCAGATCGACCTTGGCGATGACCGGGTCGCGCAGTTCGCCAGGCAGGTCGGCGCGCACGCGCTGGACCGCCGCGCGGGTGTCGTCCAGCGCTTCCTGGGTCGGCTTTTCGAGGCGGAATTCCACCGTCACCAGGGCCACGCCGTCCTGCACCTTGGTGTAGATGTTCTTCACGCCCGGCACAGAAGCCACGGCGTTTTCGAGCTTGCGCGCGACCTCGGTTTCCAGCTGCGCCGGGGCCGCACCGGGCAGGCTGGCGCTGATGGTGATGGTCGGCAGGTCGATGTCGGGGAACTGCTGCACCTTCATCGCGTTGAAACCCATCACGCCGACGGCGGTGAGCATCACGAACAGCATCACCGCCGGTATCGGGTTGCGGATACTCCAGGCTGAAACGTTCATCGGGCGGCTCCTGTCACTTCGGCGCCGCGGCGGCTTCGACCACCCGCACCGTGTCGCCGTCGCCGAGGAAACCGGCGCCGGCCGCCACCACCCGGGCGTTGACGTCCAGGCCGCGGGTGATCTCGATGCGGTCACCGACACGCCGCCCGACACCGACCTGGACCTGCTGGACCTTGTTGCCGGCGACGAGCTTGAAGACGACGCTGAAACCGTCGCGCAGCAGCACCGCGGTCTGCGGCAGCGTCATCGCGGCGCTGCGCGCGATGTCGAATTCGCCGCGGGCGAACATGCCGGCGCGTGCGCCACCCTGCAAGGCCGCCGGCAAGTCCACGTAGACGATGCCGTTGCGGGTGGCGGCGTCCACCGTCGGCGCCACCATGCGCACCTTGCCGGCCACCGTGCTGCCGCCGGCGGTGGTCACGCGCACCGCCATGCCGGGCTGGATCAGGCCGAGCTCGCTGGCCGCCACTTCGGCGCGCCATTCCAGGCGGCTCTGGCGGATCAGCCGGAACAGCTCCTGGCCCGCCGGCACCACCGCGCCGACGGTGGCACTGCGCGACGAGATCACGCCCGCGTCGGGCGCCAGCACCTGGGTCTGCGCCAGCCGCAACTGCTGCACCTGGGCACTGGCCCGCAGCGCGGCGAGGCGGGCCTGCGCGGTGCGCTCGGCGGTCAGGAACTGGTTGATCTGCTGCGCCGACAGCGCGCCCGTGGTCTGCAGTTCACGGGCCCGCGCGGCGTTGGCGGCAGCCTCCAAGGCGTTGGCTTCGGCCTCGGCCACGCCTGCCTTGCTTTGTGCCAGGTCGGCGTTGGCCATGTCGGCGGTGAAAGTGGCCAACACCTGGCCCCGCCTGACCAGGTCGCCGACGTTGGCGCGCACTTCGGCCAGCCGCCAGCCATTGCCTTCGGCACCGACGATGGCTTCCTGCCAAGGGGCGACATTGCCGTTGGCAGCCACCGTCACCGCCAGGTCGGTGCGCTGCGCCTGGGTGAGCGTGACGGTCAGCGAAGGCTGAGGGGCACCCGGGGCTGCAGCCGGCTTGCTGTCGGCGGCGCGTGCCGCCCAGGTCGCAGCCAGGCCAGCGGCCACCACCACCGCGACGGCGATCCAGCTCAGGCGCGAGGCGGTGGTCAGCAGCAGCCTGGGGTGGGCAAAGGGCTGGGCTTTGTGCATGGCGTCGGTCTCGGAGGGTGTTGTCACGGTCTGCAGGTTCAAGGTGCCGCTGCGGCGGCGCTCAGCGTGTTGGCGTCCCAGCCCCCGCCCAAGGCGCGGAACAGGGCGATCCAGGCCTCGGCGCGTTCGCGCTGCAGGTCGATCAGCACGCTCTGCGCGGCCACCGCGCTGCGCCGCGCGGCTTCCAGATCGAACAGGCTGGCCAGGCCGGCGCGCTGGCGGGCCGCCGTGGCGCGCACCGAAATCTCGAAGTCCTGTGCGGCGACGGTGGCGTCGTTCTGGCGCTGGGTGGCCGATTCCAGCGCCACCAGTGCGACCTCGACCTCGCGCACCGCGCGGCGCGCCAGGCCGCGGTACTGCAGCACGGCGTCGTCGTAGGCTGCCCGGGCGGCGACGGTGTTGGCGGCGCGCCGCCCGGCGTCGAACAGGGGGAAGTCGACCAGCAGCGGGCCGAAGCTCCAGACCGCCCCGCTGGCGGTGACGCCACTGGACCGGCCCGCACCACCGGCCAGCCAGCCACTGAGGCTGACGCTCGGCCGCTCGAGCGCGGCGGTCTGGGCCTGGTCGCCGGCCGCAGCCAGCACCGCCGCTTCGGCCCGAACCAGGTCGGGCCGGCGGGCCAGCAGGCTGGCCGGCAGGCTCAGCGCCAGCGTGAACGAAGGTGGCGCGAACAGCGCCCCGGCGCCACCCAGCTTCGCGTCGAGGCGCCGGCGCAGTTCGGGTTCGGGAAGTGCGGTCAGCTCGACCAGCGACTTCAGCAGCGTGTCGCAGGCAGCACCTTGGCTGACCAGCTGGTTGCGCGCGTTGGCCGCGCCGGCGCGGGCCAGCGCGGCGTCGGCCGGCGGCGTGAAGCCGGCGTTGGCGCTGAGTTCGGTCAGGCGGGCGGTCTCGCCGCGCGACTGCGCGTCCTGGCCGACCAGCCGGGTCTGCGCCTCGCAGGCGCCGAGCGCGACATAGCTGCTGGCCACTTCGGCGGCCACCGCCAGGCGGGCGTCGTGCCAACCGGCCTGGGCGGCGCGCAAGCGGGCGTCGGCCGCAGCGCGGCCGGCAGCACCGGCGCCGAAGAGGTCGATCTCCCAGGCCGACTGCAGGCCGATCTGGGCGCTGGCGGTCGCGGCGCCGCGCGGCACGGTCCTGGTCTGCAGCGCCTGGGCCTGCAGGTCCAGGCTGGGCAGCAAGGCCGCGCCGGCTGCAGCCCGGGTGGCTCGGGCCTGGGCGATGCGCGCTGCCGCGCCGGATAGCGTGGGGCTGGCCGCTTGCGCCGCGGCGATCAGTTCGGGCAAGGTCGCACCAAAGCCGTCCCAGCTGTGGTCGGCCACCGGCAGCGCCGGGCCACCCCCGGTAGGCGGCGCCTGCCATTGGGCCGGCAGGGCCGGGACCGCCGCAGCCAGCGCATCGCTGCCGGGCGGGCCTGCAGGCCCGCCGGCACAGGCGCTCAACAGCGCGGACAGGGCGAGCAGGCCAGCCGGCGCCAGGGCCGGCGTGCAGCGAAACACAGACAGCGTCAAGGCGCACTTCCTTTCAGGTGGATGCCACGCCGCGTGGCTGCGGCCCACAGCCGGGGCAGTCGGCTCGCCAACCATGTGAGCGCCGCGGTCAAATCGGCACGGCGACGCTGGCGTAGCGGGCGACCAGCACCAGCAGTTCCTCTTCGGCAAAGGGCTTGCCCAGGTAATGCTGCACGCCCAGCTCGGCGGCGTAGTCGCGGTGCTTCTGCGCGATGCGCGAGGTGATCATGACCACCGGCAGGTCGGCCAGCCTGGCGTCGGCGCGCACATTGCGGACCAGGTCGAAGCCGTCCATGCGCGGCATCTCGATGTCCGACAGCAGCACGCAGGGCCGCTCTTCGGCCAGCCGTTCCAGCGCCTCCAGGCCGTCCTTGGCGAGCACCACGCGGTAGCCCTCGCGCAGCAGCAGGCGCTGGGTGACGCGGCGCACGGTCAGCGAATCGTCGACCACCAGCACCAGCGGCAGACGCCCGGGCCGGGGCGCGGCCTGGAAGGGCTGGCTGGCTTCGGCGGCAGGCTGCTGCAACTGGCCGACGCGGGCGGCGTCGCCGTAAAGGTTGGCCAGTGCGACCGGGTTGTAGATCAGCGCGACCCCGCCCGAGGGCAGGATCGTCACGCCAGCCAGACCGGGCAGGCGCGCCAGTTGCGGGCCGACGTTCTTGACCACCACTTCCTGGTTGCCGACGACTTCATCGACGTGCACGGCCACGCGCTGGGCGGCGCTGCGCACGATGACCACGGTTTCGCTGCGGCCACTGACCGTGCCGCGCAAGCCGGCGCGCAGCAGGCTCGGCAGCCAGAAGAAGGGCAGGCTGGTGTCGCCATAGGCGTAGCGGCCGGTGGCGTAGGCGTCCTCGACCTCGGCGCGCGGCGCGCGGCGCACCAGTTCGATCAGCGGCGAGGGCACCGCGATCTGCAGTTCGCCGCAGCGCAGCATCACCACCTGCGTGACGGCCGTCGTCAGCGGCAGCAGGAGCTTGAAGTGCGTGCCCTGGCCGGGCTGGCTGACGGTTTCGATGCGCCCGCCCATCGCGTTGACTTCGGCCCGCACCACGTCCAGACCGACGCCGCGGCCGGCCAGTTCGGTGATGGTCTCGGCGGTGCTGAAACCGGGCGCGAAGATCAGGCCGGCCAGTTCGCCGTCGCTGGTCGGGGCGTCGGCGGCGAGCAACTGGCGTTCGATGCCGCGCTGGCGGATGCGCGCCAGGTCCAGGCCGGCGCCGTCGTCGGCGAATTCGACGGCCACTTCATTGCCCGCCTGGGCCACGGTGATGGTGATGACACCGGTCGCGTCCTTGCCCGCCCGCCTGCGTGCGGCCGGTGTCTCGATGCCGTGGACCACGCTGTTCCGCAGCAGGTGTTCGAAGGCGCCGACCATGCGTTCGAGCACGCCACGGTCGACCTCGATGGCCCCGCCGACGATCTCGACCTTGACCTGCTTGGCGGTTTCCTTGGCCGCCTGGCGCACGGTCCGGAACAGGCGCTCGGCGAGGCTGTCGAACTCGATCATCCGCGTGCGCAGCAGGTCGTCCTGCAGCTCGCGTGTCAGCCGCGCCTGGGCCGCCAGTTCGTCTTCGGTGGACTGCAGCGTGCGCTGCAGGCTGCGCTGCAGCGTGGCGACGTCGTTGACCGACTCGGCCATGAAGCGCGTCAATTCCTGGAAGCGCGTGAAGCGGTCCATTTCCAGCGGATCGAAGGCCTGGGCGGCGGCCTTGGCGGCCTCGATGCGCGTGGTGATCTGCGTTTCGGCCTGCAGTTCGATGTCGCGCAGTTGGCGGCGCATGCGCTCCAGGCTGTCGGTCAGGTCGCCCAGAGAAGTCTGCAGGTGCTTGACGTCGGTGGCCATGCGGGCCCGCGTGATGCTCACTTCGCCAGCCTGGTTGACCAGGCGGTCGAGCAGACCGGCGCGCACCCGGACGACGGCACCGGCACCGGGCCGCTCGGCGGCCGGCAGCGCCTCGGTCGCGCCGGCCGCAAAGCGCTGCCAGTCGATGTCCAGCGGGGCGACGACGACCGCCGCCGGTGGCGACGCGGCGGCAGCCCAGGTCGCCAGCGGTTCGGCATGCGGCGCAGCGATGGGCTCGGCGACGGGTGCGGCAAACGGCTCGGCGAAGGGCCCGGCGGCCGGCTCGACCAGAGCCGGCGGCGGCGCTGGCGGCTGGCGCATGGCGTCGAAGGCCGCACTCATCGCGTCCGCCTGGGCCAGCAGCGGCACCAGCTCGAAGGCCTGCGCAGGGCCGCGGGCGACCAGCAACTCGATGGCGGTTTCCAGCGCGTGGGCCCGCTCGCCCATTCGCATCGCGCCGGCCAGACGCGCGCCGCCCTTCAAGGTGTGCAACGTGCGCATGCAGGCCATCGCGGCGTCGGGGTCGTCGGGCTGGTCGAGCCAGTGGCTCAGGCGCGCCTGCAACTGCGGCAGGAGTTCTTCGACTTCTTCCTCGAAGACGGGGAAGAGCTCGCTGTCGATGGCATCGACGATTGCT
The DNA here is from genome assembly GCA_947453725.1 of Betaproteobacteria bacterium. GTDB lineage: Bacteria > Pseudomonadota > Gammaproteobacteria > Burkholderiales > Burkholderiaceae_C > Rubrivivax. The sequence goes on from CANGHH010000004.1 coordinate 188,266, forward strand.
GCATCGGGCTCGGCTGGCCGGTCGGCAGCCGCCAGCGGCAGGTGTTCATGGGCCCGCAGCCTTTCCATCAGGTCCGGTGCCACGCTGTGCAGGAAGCCGGCTGCAAACTGGTGCAGCAGCCGCCGGATGTCATCGGCGGCTTCGCTGAACAGCGCGGCTTCGCCGGGACGGCCCGGCCCCTGGGCGCGCGAGCGCAGCAGCGCGCTTTCCAGCGCACGGGCCAGCGCCGACAACTCGGCATAGCCCACGGTGGCCGAATTGCCGGCCAGTTGGTGTGCCAGGGCCGCGGTCGCGTCGGGCACCGGGTGGCGCTGCCATTCCAGCGCCCACTCGGCGAGTTCGGTGCCCAAGCGGCGAGACAGTTCGTCGGCCTCGTTGAGGTAGATGTTGAACAGCGGGATGCCGATGCGCAGCGGCCCGATGACCTTGACATTCTCCTCTTCGGCTGGCCCGGCGGCCGGCGCTGGCAGAGCAGCTGTGGCCGATGGCGCGACCGGCTCGGGCGCAGCTTCAGGCGCCGGCGCCGTGCCGAAGAGGTCACCCAGCGCGTCGAAGTCGAGCTCGAGCGCCTCGGCTTCGGGAATGGCGACGGCGGCCGGCTCTGGCAGGTCCAGCGGCGCGAAAGCCAGCGGCAGGTTCAGCAGGCTGTCGCTGCCCGAACCGTAAGGCAGCAACGCGGTCGCCTCGACACCGGCCATCAATTCGGGATCGTCCAGCGTGTCGAGGTCCAGGTCGAAGCGGATTTCGGGCGGCCCCGCAGGCGCCGGCGCGCGCAAGCCATTGAGGTCCAGGTCGGCGGCCAGCGGCAGTCCGGGCACGCGCAGGCTGAGCGTGTTCAGCACCAAGGTCTGTTCGAACGCGTTGGGCAGTGGCTCGGGCTCGGGCTCGGGCTTGGGCTCGTCGAGCAGGTCGAAATCCAGCGACAGCAGGCCATCGGCCACCACCGCGTCCACGGCATCCACGGCATCCACGGCCGCCGGCCCGGGCAGGGCGATCGGCAGCCGCTCGCCGCGCAGGCGCAAGGCATGGGCGGCGTGCGCCAGGTCGGCCGCCTGGTGCAGCCCGGCCCGACCCTCGGCGATGGCCTCGGTCCAGTCGGCCAGGTAGGCCAGCGCCTCGGCCGTCAGCACACGCAGCGGGTGATCCATCCGCGGTGCCGTCGCCATGCGGTCGTTGTAGAGCTGTTCGCACGCCCAGCCGGCTTCGCCGAAATCGCGCAGCCCCACCATGCGTGCGCTGCCCTTCAGCGTGTGGAAGGCGCGGCGCAGAGCGGTCAGGTCGGCGCTGTCTTCGGGCGCGTCGACGAGACGCTCCAGCGCGGCCTGCGCATCGACGATGACCTCGCGCGCTTCCTCGATGAAGATGTCGCGCATCTCGGCGTCATCCTCGAGGCCGGTGTCCGTGGCGGCCGGCACTGGCACGGCCAACAGCCCGAGCGCCGGCTCGGGCGCTGGTGCCGGTGCAGCAAGACCCGCCGATGACGGTGGGGGACTGGCGGCAATGGGCGCTTCGGGCGCGGCCGTCCCGCCGGTTTCGAGGGCCGTCACCGGCGTAAAGGCCGCAAAAGCCGCAACGCGCTCGCTCTGGCCCATCACGGCGCTGAGGCTGCCCGTCGCGGGGTCGAAACGGAACAGCGACTTGGCCAGCCGCGGCTGCACGCTGAGCATGTCGATGAGGAAGCTCAAGGCGCCCAGATTGTCGGCCAGGTGGTCGAAAGTGCCGGTGCGAACGGCCCGCTGCGGGTCGACTTCCGTCTGCGCAAGCGCCTCGACCTCGTCGCGCATGTGCAGGGCGGCCTGCGAAGCCGCGTCCATGCCCAGCACCGACAGCACGCCGCGCATCGCCGACAGCTGTCCCGGAACCGGGACCAGCAGGTCGCGGCGCGCCGGTTCGCGGAAATAGGCGTCGACCTGCTTTTCGATCTCGGACAGCGAGGCGCGCAGTTCCTGCACCACGCTGCCCATGGTCAGTCGGTCGGACACCCGGCGGTACAGCTCCTCCATCCAGCCGTCGAGCGGCTGCGGATCGGCGCCGAGGCGCACGCTGTCGATGCGATGGGCCAGGCGCTGCACGCGGCTGGCCAGTTCGGGGTGGTCGAACTGCGCATCTTCCAGCGACGCGTCGATGTACAGGATGGCCGTGGCGACTTCCATGGCCAGGCCGGCTGGCGGCTCGGCGGTGGCCGCCGACACCTGCGTGATCACAGCCTGTAGCGCCTGGGCCAGCGTCTCGCCGGCCGGGAACAGGCGCCGTACCGACTCACCCATCAGCGTGAACTGTTCGGGTAGGCCGCCCATGCGGCGCCCATCGCCGCCGGCCACGGACGACCAGGAATCGCGGGCCATCGCCACACGCTTTCGCGCCAACATCAAAACGGCCGGGTCGAAGCGGCCGAGGTGGGCAGTCTCGTAGTCGGCGGTCGGGTGGCGGTCGAGCTGCCAGGCCTCGCGGACGGCCATCAGCCGCGGCGCGGCAGCCGCGTCCTCGGGTGCGCGGGCATGGCTGCAGAAGAACAGCAAATCATGGGCCTGCCTGGCCGATAGCGCCGCCTGGCCCTTGATGCGCTGGCGCAATTGCGCCAGCATGCCCGAGGCGATGCGCTTGGCGTAGACGTCGACCGCCAGCAGGCCGAGCGCCTCGGCCTCGAAAACCGCCGCCGCCAGCTGCCAGAAGCTGGCCCGTTCGGCGTCCTCGGCCGCATCGCCACGCTGACCCATGCCCAGACCGGCGCACAGCTCGCTCATCTGCATCAGCGCGGCCCGACCGCCATCGGCGGCGCTGGGCCGCATCAGCGCCAGCACCAGGGTTTCCATCGCGCTGCGCGCAGCGTCGTCGGCCGCCAGCGGCGCGGCCCGCACATCGGCCGGCAGTGCGCGCCACGACCAGTCGAGCATCCACAGGTCGGCCGGGTGGACGCGCTCGGCCGCCGCGAGTTGCAGCGCAGCCCGGTATTGCGGGAACAGCATCACCGGTGACACGGGCTTGTCGGCCAGCTGGCGGTCCAGGAAATCGAGCAGCGCGAACGACGATTTCTCGAGGGTCTCGACCGCCGCGGCGTCGACCAGGGCCGGCTTGGCCACCAGGCGGCCGACCGCGGACTCGCTGGCGCGCAGCATCTCGGCGGCGGCTGGCAGGCCCACCAGTTGAAGCGCGCCGACGCTCTGGTGCAGCTGGCTGCGCGCCGCGCGCAGCAATGAGGGGTCGACGCTGCCGACATCCGAACCCCGGGCCGCCTCGGTTTCCTGCAGATGCCGGTGCAAGGCCTTGTGCGCCGCATCCAGAGAGCGTCGCAACTCGGCCTGCACCCACGACAGCGGGCTGAGGTCGTCGCCAGGCCCGCCGCCTGTTTCAGGGCCGCCGCGGTCGTCGGTCGGGGGCATTTCGGACATGAGCGTGCTGACTGCCGGGGTGCGTTCCGGGCGTCAGTCGATCTTGAACCGCGACACCGAGGTCTTCAGTTCCTCGGCCGTCAAGGCCAGCTCGCGCACCATCTGGGCGGTCGAGCGCGTGCCCTCCGAGGTCTGCTCGGTGACGGCAAAGATGTGCTGGATGTTGGCCGCCACCACGTTGGCCGATTCGGCTTCACGCAGCGCCTCGGTCGAGATGCGGCCGATCAAAGCGGACAGCTCGCGCGTGACGCGGTCGATGTCGCCCAGCGCCGCACCGGCGGCGTCGGACAGGCGCGCGCCCTCGACCACGCCCTGCGTGCTGCGCTCCATCGCGCCGACGGCGTCCTGCGTGTCGGTCTGGATGGTGCGCACGATGGCGGCGATCTGCCGAGTCGCGTCGCCCGAGCGTTCGGCGAGGCGCTGCACTTCCTCGGCAACCACCGAAAAACCGCGCCCGGCTTCACCGGCACTGGCGGCCTGGATGGCGGCGTTCAGCGCCAGCACATTGGTCTGCTCGGTGATGTCGGAAATCAGCTCGGTGATTTCGCCAATCTCCTGCGACGACTCGCCCAGCCGCTTGATGCGCTTGGAGGTGTCCTGGATCTGGTCGCGGATGGCGTTCATGCCGCCGATGGCGTTCTGCACCGCGGTCAGGCCGGTCTCAGCGGCGAGCAGCGACTGGCGCGCCACCTGGGCCGTTTCCTGGGCCTGCGCGCTGACGTTGTTGATGCGGCCGGCCATCTTCAACACCGAGTCGCCGGTGTCGCGGATCTCGCGCAACTGCTCGCCCGAAGCGGCGAGCAGTTCGGTCGATGTTTCTTCCACCCGCGCTGTCGTTTCGGTCACACGACCCACCGTGCTCTGCACCTGGGCGACCAGCGTGCGCAACTCTTCGACGGTGTAATTCACCGAGTCGGCGATGGCGCCGGTGATGTCTTCAGTGACCGTGGCCTGCTGCGTCAGATCGCCTTCGGCCACCGTCTGCAGTTCGTTCATCAGGCGCAGGATGGCCGCCTGGTTGGCGTCGTTGACGCGTTTGGCTTCCTGCTCCTGCCGCTCGGCCTCGAGGCGCTGCACGTCGGCCACCTGCATCCGGCCCTGCTGGTCGATGACAAACAGCTTGAGCAGGCCCAGACCGCCGGCGGCCAGCGCCAGCAGCGCCAGCAGCCCAGTGCCCAGGCGGGCGCTGTTCAACCCGCCTTCAACGCCCAGGTCCTTCTGCAGGGCGCCCAACGCCAGGCGCAGCGGTTCGCTGTCGGCCCCGACCTGCATCTGCGCCTCACGCGCCGCCACCAGTCCCTTCAGGTTGCCCAGGATGGCGCTGGCCTCGCTGCGGGTCTGCTCGTACTGGGTCAGCAACTGCTGCAGCTTCTCGCGCTGCTGCGTGTCGCGCGTACCCGGCAGGCGCAATTCCGGACTGCCGTTGAGTACGGCCTGGGCGATGTCGCGGAAGGCATTCAGGTCCTTGCCAAGCAGGAACACCGCTTCAGCGCTGACGCCCTCGTTGGTCAGGAATTCGTTGGCGCTCTTGCCGATGCGCTGGGTCAGCATCACCAGCTGACCGACAGCCGACAACTCGGCCGCCGAGGCACCGCTCTGCAACTTCAGCGACGACACCGTCTCGGCGATCTCCAGCAGATCGGCGCTCTGGCGGTTGATCGTGCGCAGGGCCTGGCCGACCTGGGTCAGCGTCTTCTGCTGTCCCAGCACGGTGGCCGAGGCCTTCTCGGCCCGGTCGATCAGCGGCAGGATCTTGTCGACCTGGTCCTGCAAGCCCGTCGGGGCGGCAGCAATGTCGCTCTCACCGTTCTTCAGCGCGCGGACGTCGTGCGCCAGCAAGGTGATGCTGTCCTTGACTTCGCCAAACGCCACCGCATTGCCGACCAGGGCCTGCGAGAGGGACTTGGCCAGCCGCTGCGACTGCGTGCCGGCCTGCCCGGCAGCGCCCACCTGGTCGGCACTTCGCCCGCTGGCGGTCAGCCACAAGCCGGCCCAGACCAGCAGGCCCAGCAGGCCGGCGGCGAACAGCAAGGCCAGGCTGCGCTGCTGGCGGGCGACGGTCCAGGCGCCGATCAAGGGCAGGCCGCTGTTGAAGGTGGGGCGTTCGCCGGCCAGGCCGGGCAGGCGGCTGTCGTTGAAGTCACCGGCCATCTCGGACGGCGCCGCCGCGGAAATGATCGACCTGCCTTCATCCACCTCGTGGGCATCGGACGGCGACAAGGTACTTTGCCCCAGGCGCACGGTGGCTTCCATCGGGTTGTCGGGCGGCGCCAATTCGTCAAACGCTGGCAGGTCCGGCGCTTCGCCGCTGACGCGGCTCCGCGAACTGCCCTTGATCCGGTCCAGAAAACTCATGTCGTCCTCTCTGGGGTGCCGTCACAGGGACGGAAACACCCGCGGAAACACCCGAGCGCGGCGCGAGCCTGCTCTTCAGCCGCGGAACGGCGCGCCGCGATCATGCCGCGATCGCCCCGAACTGCTCGTTGCGGGCCAGCTCCGCGAGATCGATTTCCTGCCACAGCCGACCTTCGGCGTCACGCCAGCGGGCTCTTGCGAAGGCCGGCCTGGCGGTCTCGTCGGCGGTCTCGGCGACCAGCTGCGTGGCGTTGCGCAGACCGGCCAGCCGGTCGACCAGCACCGCGCAGTGCGCGGACTGGTTGGCGTTGAAGGTCAGCAGCTGCGACTGCTCGCGCACCGCGTCGGCGGCCATGGGGGCGCGCAGACCCAGGAAAGCGGCCAGGTCGACGACGCCGTGCAGCCCGCCGCGCAGGTTGGCCACGCCGATGAACCAGGCCTGGGTGTGCGGCACCGGCAGCAAGGGACCGACCGGAAAAATCTCGCCGGCGGTGGCCAAGGGCAGCAGAAAACCCTGATCGGCGCACTCGACCGCCAACCACGACCGAATCCGCACTTCGGTTCGCGCCTGCTGCAGGCGCGTGGCCAGGCGGGCTTGCAGTTCGCGCAGGGCGACGCGCTTGGCCATCAGTCGAAGGACTTGATCTTGGTCATCAGCTCTTCGGTGCTCACAGGCTTGACGATGTAGTCCCGCGCGCCCTGGCGCATGCCCCACACCTTGTCGGTTTCCTGGCTCTTGCTGGTGCACATGATCACCGGCACACCGGCATAGCGCGGGTCGCGGGTGATGCTGCGCGTCAGTTGGAAGCCGTTCTGGCCGGGCATCACCACATCCATCAGGATGAGGTCAGGCTTCTCCTCGGCCAGGCGCCGCATCGCCTCATCACCGTTCTCCGCCGTGCGCACGGTGTAGCCGCGCTTGCCGAGCACGTCGGACAGGTGGTGCAGCTCGGTCTTGGAGTCGTCGACGACGAGAATCTTCTGGATCGGCATCTGGGTGTCCTTGCTGGATCCGTCAGTTCAGCGCGCGCTGCGCCAGTACACATCGACGGCGCGCAGCAACTGTTCCTTGGTGAACGGTTTGGTCAGGTAATCGTCAGACCCGACCATGCGGCCCCGCGCCTTGTCGAACAGGCCGTCCTTGGACGACAGCATGATGACGGGCACGTGCGCAAACCGCGGGTTGCGCTTGATGATGGCGCAGGTCTGATAACCATCCAGGCGCGGCATCAGGATGTCGCAGAAGATCAGTTCAGGGTCGTGATCACTGACCTTGGCCAGCGCATCGAAGCCGTCTTCGGCCAGCAGCACCTCGTGCCCGCCCTGGCGCAGGAAAATCTCGGCGCTGCGGCGTATGGTGTTGCTGTCGTCAATCACCAGCACCTTGGCACCCAGGGGCGCCGAGGTCCTGCCGGTCGCGCCTGCAGGTGCCTGTATCTCCAAGCGCTCTCTCCTCAGCCGAAGCCGGCAACACGGGCCTGTGAGCCTCGGGCGCGGGCTAGACCGCGATCATTTCGAAATCTTCCTTGCGGGCCCCGCATTCGGGGCAGGTCCAATTCATGTCGACAGCGGCCCACGCGGTGCCTGGTGCGATACCGTGCTCCGGATCGCCGTCGATTTCGCTGTAGATCCAGCCACAGATCAGGCACATCCAGGTACTCGGTTCGCTCACGATCAGACCATCACCTCACTACAATGGAGCCAGATTGTAGCCACGCAATTCAGGCGGATTTCCCGGAATTGTCAGCATCTATATCTTGTTCCTCAGCGGCCGCTGGCGCTGGGTTCCGGTCTTGGCGACCGGCGCGCCGGCCCCGCCAATGATCCTGAGCGAACGCACCGAAACCCGCGACCAGGCCTGCCCATGACCCCCGAACCCACACCGGCCACGGCCCCCGACGATCCGGGCCTCGAGCCGCCACCGCCCGCCTGCGTGATGTGCTTCAACGCCAGCGACCCCAGCGGGGCCGGCGGCATCGCGGGTGACATCGCCACCATCGCGGCGATGGGCGCGCACGCGCTGCCGGTCGTCACCAGCATCGTGATGCGCGACACCGCCGACACCTTCGACCAGCACGAGATCGACCCCGAGGTCGTCGCCGAACAGGCCCGCACGATCCTGGAAGACGTGACCATCGCCGGCTGGAAGGTCGGCTTCCTGGGCAGCGCGGACAACGTCAGCGCGGTGGCCGAGGTGCTCAGCGACTACACCGAAATCCCGCTGGTGTCCTACCTGCCGAACCTGAGTTGGATGGAGGAAGACCCGTCGCAGCTGTACCACGACGCCTTCCGCGAACTGATCCTGCCGGCCACGGAAGTGCTGGTCGGCAGCCACAAGACGCTGCAGGACTTCCTGCTGCCCGACTGGGACAGTGAGCGTCCGCCGTCGGCGCGCGAACTGGCGGTGGCGGCTGGCGAACACGGCACGCGCCACGTGCTGGTCACCGGCATCATGCTGACCGGCAAGCTGTCGGGCCAGGGGCCCGAGCAGTACATCGACAACGTGCTGGCCTCGCCGCAGGGCGCCATCACGGGCGAGAAGTTCGAACGTTTCGACACCGCCTTCATGGCTGCTGGCGACACGCTGGCGGCCTCGCTGGCGGCCTTGCTGGCCGCCGGCAGCGAACTGCAGGCCGCCGTCGGTGAGGCCTTGTCCTTCCTCGATCAAAGCCTCGATGCGGGCTTTCGACCGGGCATGGGCCAGATCGTCCCCGACCGCTTCTTCTGGGCCTTGCCGCCGCCCGATGAGGATGAGCTGGCAGACGGCGGCATGCCCGAACCCGAACCCGAAGACCCCGGCAGCAAAGGCGCGCCCAGGCGCGTTCACTGAGAGCAGTCCACGATGAAGTCGAATGAAGAGTTGTTCGCGCGCGCCCAGCGCGTGATTCCCGGCGGCGTGAATTCGCCGGTGCGGGCTTTCCGCGCGGTCGGTGGTACGCCGCGTTTCATCCAGCGGGCCCAGGGCGCCTACCTGTGGGACGCCGAGGGCAAGCAGTACATCGACTACATCGGCTCCTGGGGTCCGATGATCCTCGGTCACGGCCACCCGGCGGTGCTGGAAGCGGTGCACAAGGCCGCCGAAGACGGTTTCAGCTTCGGGGCACCGACCGAGCGTGAAATCGAACTCGCCGAAGCCATCATCGCGCTGGTGCCCAGCGTGGAACAGGTCAGGCTGGTCAGCAGCGGCACTGAAGCCGGCATGAGCGCACTGCGCCTGGCGCGCGGCGCGACCGGCCGCAGCAAGTTCGTCAAATTCGAAGGCTGCTACCACGGCCATGCCGATGCGCTGCTGGTCAAGGCCGGTTCGGGCCTGGCCACCTTCGGCCACCCGACCAGCGCCGGCGTGCCGGCCGAGGTCGTCAAGGACACGCTGGTCCTGGAATACAACAACGTCGCGCAGCTCGAAGCCTGTTTCGCCGCTCACGGGCCCGAACTGGCCTGCGTGATGATCGAGCCGATCGCCGGCAACATGAACTTCGTTCGCGCCAGCCTGCCTTTCATGACCCGCCTGCGCGAGTTGTGCACGCAGCACGGCGCGCTGCTGGTCTTCGACGAGGTGATGTCGGGTTTCCGCGTGGCCTTGGGCAGCGCGCAAAGCATCTACGCCGGCCTGATCCCCGGCTTCGAGCCCGACATGAGCGTCTTCGGCAAGGTCATCGGCGGCGGCATGCCGCTGGCGGCCTTCGGCGGCAAGAAGGACGTGATGAGCCTGCTGGCACCGCTGGGCCCGGTCTACCAGGCCGGCACGCTCAGCGGCAACCCGGTGGCCACGGCCTGCGGGCTGGCCACACTGAAGGAAATCAGCAAGCCGGGCTTCTTCGAAGCGCTGTCTGCGCGCACGAGCAGCCTGGTGCGCGGCCTCGAAGGCGTGGCCCGTGAAGCCGGCGTGCCCTTCGTCGGCGACTGCGAAGGTGGCATGTTCGGCTTCTTCTTCGCGGCCGAATTGCCGCAGAACTACGGCGGCACCATGGCCACCGACAAGGACCGCTTCAACCGCTACTTCCACGCCATGCTGGACCGCGGCGTCTACCTGGCACCGGCGCTCTACGAAGCCGGTTTCGTCAGCGCCGCTCACAGCGCCGAAGACATCGCCACCACGCTGGAAGCCTCGCGCGCCGCCCTGCAGAAGGCCTCAAGCCCGGCATGATCAAGCCGACCACGGCGCTAGGCCAGCCGGCGATGTGGCTGCGCGCGCCCGACGGCGCGCAGGCCACGGTCCTGCTGCACGGCGCCACGCTGGTCAGCTGGTGTCCGGCCGGCGGCGTTGAGCGGCTCTACCTGTCGCCGTTGGCCGAAGCCGGCCCCGGCAAGGCCGTTCGCGGTGGCGTGCCGGTGATCTTTCCGCAGTTCGAACAGCGCGGTCCGCTGCCGCGCCACGGATTCGCGCGCCACCGCGACTGGCAGTGGGTCGAAGGCGCCGAGCGCGGCGGCGTCGTGATCGGCGTGCTGCGCCTGCACGACGACGCGGCCACCCGCGCCATCTGGCCGCACGCCTTCGAGGCTGAACTGAGCTTCAGCCTCAGCGGCCAGCAGTTGGACATCGAACTGGCGATCACCAACACCGGCGACGCGACTTTCGACTTCAGCGCCGCACTGCACAGCTACTTGGCGGTCGGCGACCTGCAGCGCAGCCAGCTGGGCGGCCTGCTGGGCGCGCGCTATACCGACAGCCTGAGCGGCCGCCAGCAGCAACAGGAACTCGACCCTTTCGGCTTCGACGGCGAGATCGACCGCATCTACTGGGGAGCCGCCAGATCGCAGCAGCTGGTCAGCCCGGCCGGCCGCCTGGCGATCAACCGCGAAGGCTTCGACGACCTGGTGGTCTGGAACCCCGGCCCGGGCAAGGCCGCCGCGCTGGCCGACCTGCCCGACGACGACTGGCTGCAGCTGCTGTGCGTGGAAGCGGCGCAGATCGGCGCCCCCGTCGTGCTGGCGCCAGGCCAGGAATGGGTCGCCCGCCAGGGCTTCGAGGCCTGAAACGAGCTTGAGAACCATCTGACCATGCACATCCACATCCTGGGCGTTGGCGGCACCTTCATGGGCGGCCTGGCCGCCCTGGCCCGCGAGGCCGGCCACCGCGTCACCGGCTGCGACAGCGGCGTCTACCCGCCGATGAGCGACCAGCTGCGCGCGCTGGGGGTCGACCTCATCGAAGGCTATGGCGCCGACCAGCTGGGGCTGCAGCCCGACGTCTTCGTCATCGGCAACGTGGTCACCCGCGGCTTCCCGTTGATGGAGGCCATCCTCGACGCCGGCCTGCCCTACACCAGCGGCCCGCAGTGGCTGGCTGAAAACGTGCTGCAGGGCCGGCATGTGCTGGCCGTGGCCGGCACCCACGGCAAGACCACGACGACGGCGATGCTGGCCTGGATCCTGGACCAGGGCGGGCCCGGGTCACCAGCTCAGCCCGGCTTCCTGGTCGGCGGTGTGCCGCTGAACTTCGGCGTCTCGGCACGTCTCGGCCGGGTGGCACCGGGTTCGCCCTTCGTCATCGAGGCCGACGAGTACGACACGGCACTGTTCGACAAGCGCAGCAAGTTCGTCCACTACCGGCCACGCACCGCGATCCTGAACAACCTCGAACACGACCACGCCGACATCTTCCCCGACCTGGCCAGCATCGAAACGCAGTTCCACCACCTGGTGCGCACGGTGCCGTCGACCGGCCGGCTGGTCGTCAATGCGCGCGACGCGGCGCTGGCCCGCGTGCTGGCGCGCGGCTGCTGGAGCGAGGTACTGCGTTTCGGCACCAAGCGCGAGGAACCCGGCGGCCTGTGCGCGCGCGGCGAGCCGGGCTCTTTCGATGTGCTGCGCGGCAGCCTGAAGCTGGGCCGCGTCGAATGGTCGCTGCTTGGCGAGCACAACCAGATGAACGCGCTGGCCGCCATCGGCGCGGCCGAACATGTCGGCGTGGCAGCCGACGCGGCCTGCGCCGCGCTGGCCACCTTCGAGAACGTGCGCCGCCGGCTGGAACTGCGCGGCCGCGTCGCGATGGGGGCCGGCGAGGTGAAGGTCTACGACGACTTCGCCCACCACCCCACGGCCATGCGCACCACGGTCGACGGCCTGCGCCGCAAGGTCGGCGTCGGCGCGCGCATCCTGGCCGTCTTCGAGCCGCGCTCCAACACCATGAAGCTGGGCACGATGAAGGCCCTGCTGCCGTGGGCGCTGGAAGAAGCCGACCTGAGCTTCTGCCTGCAGGGCAACTACGGCTGGAGCACCGCGCAGGCGCTGGCGCCGTTGGGACCCAAGGCCACAGTGCGCGACAGCGTGGAGGCGCTGGTGGCCGAGATCGCCAAAGTCGCCCAGCCCGGCGACCACCTGCTGTGCATGAGCAACGGCGGCTTTGGCGGTATCCACGACAAGCTGCTGGCAGCCCTGGCCGCGCACCGCTGAAGCGCGCAGCCGCAGCGGATGGCCGGATGCGATATGGTCCTGCGCTTCGAATTCGCAGGAACGTCCATGTCGCCTTTGCCCCGGTCCCGTCTTGCCGTCGCCGCCCCCGCGCTGCTGAGCGCCATCGCTGCCGGGCTCGCCGGCTGCGCCAGCGTCGGTTCGCCGTCCGGTTGGACTGCGGCGGCGGCCAGCGCGCCGGCTTCAGCCGCGGCCGCCAGCCCGGCCGCTGTGGCCTCGGCACCGCTGGTCCGCACCACGCCAGCGGTGCCGCCCGGCACACCGGCGCCTTTCGCCGACGTCACGCTCGACGCGACCAGCAAGACCGGCTACCTGACGGTCTGGACCAAGGACGACAAGACCTGGCTGGAGATTCCGGCCGAGCGCCTGAACCAGTCCTTCTTCCTCAGCGCTTCGCTGGCCAGCGGCCTGGGTGAACGCGGTTTCTGGCCCGGCCTGATGGGCGGGCGGCAGCAGGTCGTCGAACTGCGCCGCGTCGGCAACACGGTGCAGATGGTGGCGCGCAACCTGCAGGTGCGCGCGCCCGACGGCACGCCGCTGGCGCGCGCCCTCGGCGAAAGCTATTCGGAAAGCCTGATCGGCGTGGCGCCGCTGGCCGCCGCCGCCCACCCCGTTCGCAAGTCGCTGCTGGTCGACGTGCAGGCCCTGCTGGGCGGCGACATCCCCGGCACGCAAACCCAGCTCGAAGCCAACTACCGCCTGCCCTACGCCCACGACCGCAGCAATTCGTCGGTCGAGCGCACGCGCACCTCAGGCGACGGCACGGCCATCACGGTGCGTTCGCACTTCACCGTGCCCAAGCTGCCGGCGCCGCCGGTGTTCGCACCCGGCGCGCCGCCGCCCAACCCGGCGGCGCTGCCCAACCCGCCGAGCGTCGTGCCCGACGCGCGCAGCCTGTTCATCAGCTACACCTACACGCTGGCGCCGCTGCCGCTGGAGCCGATGAAGGCACGCCGCGCCGACCAGCGGGTCGGTTTTTTCACCGAAGACTATTTCGACCTGGCCAACGACAACGGCGGCGACGGCCGCACCCACCTGGTTCGCCGCTGGCGCCTGGAGAAGCAGGACCCGGCCGCCGCCGTGTCGGCGCCCAAGCAGCCGATCCGCGTGGTGATGGACCGCAACATCCCCGAGAAGTGGCGTCCCGCGCTGCGCGAGGCGATCCTGGAATGGAACAAGGCCTTCGAGCGCGCCGGCTTCAAGAACGCCATCGCGGTGGAACAGCAGGCGGCTGACGCCGACTGGTCGTCGCTGGAAGGCACCCACATCCTGGCCGTGCGCTGGTTCGCACTGGAAGGTCCGGGTGCCACCGCCGTCGGCCCGAGCCAGAGCGACCCGCGCAGCGGCGAAATCCTGCGCGGCGCGGCCATCATCCCCGAGAACTGGGCTCGGATGGAGCGCACCCGGGTACGCGAAACGCTGCCGGCGGTCTCGATGAACGGGGCCGTGAACGGGACGATGGGCACGCTGGGCGACGAACTGTGCAGCTACGGCAACGACGCGCTGGAGGAAGCCAGCACGGGACTGGAACTGCTGCAGTTGCGCGGCGAGATCGACCCCAGCAGCCCGCAGGCCGAGCGCTACATCGCCGCGGCGCTGAAGGACGTGACGATGCACGAGGTCGGCCACGCGCTGGGCCTGCGCCACAACTTCCGCGCCTCGGCCAGCATCACCGCCGCACAGTTGCGCGACCCGGCCTTCACCGCCGCCAACGGCGTGTCGAACTCGGTGATGGACTACAACGGCCTGAACATCTCGCTGGACGGCGAAGCCACCGCCGACTACGTGATGCCCGGCCTCGGCGCCTACGACTACTGGGCCATCGAGTACGGCTACCGCGAGTTCCCGGCCGCCTCCGAGCAGACCGAGCTGGCCCGGCTGGCCGACCAGAGCAGCAGCAACCCGGCGCTGGCCTACTCGACCGACGAGGACATCTTCGGCATCGACCCACTGGTCAACCAGCGCGACCTGAGCGACGACCCGCTGGCCCACGCGCAGCGCCAGTTGCAGATCGCCCGCGAACTGTGGACGCGCACCCAGGCGCGCACGCTGCCGGCGGGTGACGACCTCAGCCTCTACCGCCGCAACCTGCAGCGCGGCCTGAGCTACTACGCCGCCACCGTGCCGGTGGTGGCCAAGTACGTTGGCGGCACCTACACCTCGCGCGCGCTGGCCGGTGCGCAACAGGCGCTGCTGGTGCCGGTGCCGGCGGCCAAGCAAAGGGCCGCGCTGGACCTGCTGGTGAAGGAAATCTTCACCACCAGCAGCCTGCGCTTCGACCCGAAGTTCATGAGCCGCCTGGGCCTGGACCAGTTCGAGCGCTTCGGCCCGAATCGCGCCATCGCCAACGTCGATTTCAGCCTGTCCGACGCGGTGCTGACCATCCAGCGCGCCGCGCTGGATGCGCTGATGTCCGACAACCTGGCCAGCCGGCTGGCCGATTCGGAGTCCAAGGTCGCCGACGCCCGGACGCTGCTCAGCTACGCCGATGTGCAGGCGCAGATCAGCGGCGCGGCCTGGTCGGAACTCCAGCGCGGCAAGGGCGCGAAGAAGGGCGAGATCGACAGCCTGCGCCGCAACCTGCAGCGCGAGCACCTGCGCCGCCTGGCCGGCAGCCTGCTGCGACCCTCGTCGAACGCCGCCACCGACGTGCGCGCCGTCCACCGCCAGGTGGCGCTGCGCCTGGAAGCCGAGCTGAAAACTGCGCTGACCGGCGGCGGCTGGACGGCCATCGCCCAGGCCCATCTGGCCGACAGTCTGGCCACGCTGAGCGAGGCGCTGCGCGCGCCGCTCAGCAAGCAGGGCGCCTGAGACCGCGGCGCCGGGGACCCCGTCGCCGACCGGGCGACAATCCAGCCCATGTATGCACTGTTCGATGACGCCGGCAAATTCCACGCCGGCCGCGTGATGTCCGAAGCCGAGAGCTCCGTACAGGTGGAGCTCGACTCGGGCAAGCGGGTCAAGGTCAAGTCGGCCAACGTGATGCTGCGCTTCGAGAAACCGGCGCCAGCCGAGTTCATGGCCCAGGCGCAGGCCCTGGCCGCCGAGATCGACCTGGACCTGGCCTGGGAATTCGCTTCCGACGACGAATTCAGTTTCGGCGATCTGGCGCGTGACTATTTCGACGCCAAGGCCGGCCCGGACAAGCAGGCGGCGGCGCTGCTGCGCCTGTTCGATGCGCCGCACTACTTCCGCCGCCTCGGCAAGGGCCTGTTCAGGAAGGCGCCGGAAGAGACGGTCAAGGCGGCGCTGCTGGGCATCGAACGCAAGAAACAGCTGGCCTTGCAGATCGAAGCCTGGGCCGCCGAGCTGGTGCAGGGCCTGTGCCCGGCGCCGGTGCGCGAGCAGCTCTACCGCATCCTCTTCAGGCCCGACAAGAACGGCCCGGAGTACAAGGCCGTGGTCGAGGCCGCGAAACGGGCACAACGCGCGCCACTGGACCTGCTGACCGCCGCCGGCGCCATCGAAAGCCCCTACCAGTTCCACTGGCAGCGCTTCCTCTTCGAGCAGTTCCCGAAAGGCCACGCTTTCGCGCCCGGGCTGGCCGCGCCGGCCATCAAGGACGAGCTGCCGCTGGCTGCCGTGCAGGCCTTCTCGATCGACGACAGCGCCACCACGGAGATCGACGACGCGCTGTCGGTGCAGGGCCTGGGCACCGGCACGGTGGTCTTCGGCGTGCACATTGCGGCGCCGGGGCTGGCCATCACGCCCGACACGGCGATCGACAAGGTCGCCCGCGAGCGCCTGTCGACCGTCTACATGCCGGGCTGGAAGATCACCATGCTGCCGGACGACGTGGTCCAGGCCTACACGCTGGCCGAAGGGCGCAACTGCCCGGCCGTCAGCCTGTACGTGACGCTGGACGAGGCCACGCTGGAGGTGCGCAGCAGCGAGACCCGGCTGGAACTGGTGCCGATCGCCGCCAACCTGCGCCACGACCAGCTCGACACCGTCGTCACCGAAGCCACCCTGACCAGCGAGGTGGCGGCCGACTACGCCTTCGCACCCGAACTGGCCTTCGCCTTCCGCCTGGCCAAGGCGCTGAAGGGCCGCCGCGAGGTGGTGCGCGGCAAACCCGAGACCTTCAACCGGCCCGACTACAACTTCAGGCTGGCGGGCACCGACGGAGAGCCGCAGGGCCATGAGGCGGTGACCATCAGCACCCGCCAGCGCGGTGCGCCGCTGGACCTGATCGTGGCCGAGGCCATGATCCTGGCCAACAGCACCTGGGGCGGCTGGCTGGCCGAACACGGCGTGCCCGGCATCTACCGCAGCCAGGCCAGCCTGCTGCCGGGCAACAAGGTGCGCATGGGCACCAAGCCGGCGCCGCACGCCGGCATGGGCGTGGCCCAGTACGCCTGGTCGACCAGCCCGCTGCGGCGCTATGTCGACCTGGCCAACCAGTGGCAGATCATCGCCTGCGCCCGCCACGGCCGCAGCGCCGCGCTGGTGGCGCCGTTCAAGCCGAAGGACGCCGCGCTGTTCAGCGTGATCTCGGCCTTCGACGCCGCCTACACCGCCTACAACGGCTACCAGCAGGGCATCGAGCGTTTCTGGACGCTGCAGTGGGTCGCGCAGCAGGGGTTGGCGGAAATCGACGCCAGCGTGATGAAGGACGGCCTGGTGCGCGCCGACACCGTGCCGCTGGTCTTCCGCCTGCCCGGCACCGAAAGCCTGCCGCGCGGCAGCCGCGTGCGCGCCCGCGTCAACGGCATGGACCTGCTGACGCTGGAACTGCACGCCACGCTGGCGGCCCGGCTGGATGAAGCGGCGCCAGCGGCGGCTGACGGATCGACCGCGGACGAATCTGCCGCAGAAGACGACGACAGCGAACCGACCGGTGCGCTGCAACTGGCGATCGACCTGGACGACGGCGGCAGCGCGGCGCCGGCTGCCGTGGCCGTCGACCCGGCTTGAGCTTGCGGCGATGCGCTGGCCGGCCCTGTCGCCGCTGCATTGGGCCTTGCTGGCCTCGGGCGCTGCGCATGGCGCGCTGCTGATCGTGCACCTGGTGGGCCCGCTGCGCGTCGATCGAGCCTTCCGCGACGCGCCGCTGGACGTGGTGCTGGTCAACGCCCGTTCGACCGAAGCGCCGTTGCAGGCGCAAGCCATCGCTCAGGCCCATCTGGCCGGCGGCGGCGAGGCCGAAAAACGCCGTTCGACGTCGCCGCTGCCGATGGCACCGGCGGTGCAGCTGGGTGACGCCGCCGAGGACGCCCGGCGCCGCATCGACAGCCTGCAGGACGAGCAGCAGCAATGGCTGTCGCAGATCCGCCATGAGATCGCCACGCTGCCGCCGCCCGACCCCCGGCGCGAGAACGGCACGCCGCAGGAACGCGAGCAGGAAGACCACCGCAAGCAGCTGCTGCGCCTGCTGGCCGAGATCGAGAAGCGCATCAACGAAGACAGCGCGCGGCCGAAGAGGCGCTACATCAGCCCGGCCACGCGCGAAGAGGTCTACGCCCTCTACTACGACACGCTGCGCCGGCGGATCGAAGACCGCGGCACGCGCGACTTCCCCGAGCAGAACGGCAGGAAGCTGTACGGCGAACTGACCTTGACCGTGACCGTCGACGCAGCCGGCCGCGTGGTCGAGTCCGAGATCGTGCGGCCGTCGGCCTCGCGCGTGCTGGACCAGCGCGCCATGGCCATCGTGAAGGCGGCCGGGCCTTTCGGCCCGTTCACGCCGGCGATGCAGTCGCGGGCCGACCAGATCGTCGTCACCTCGCGCTTTCGCTTCACGCGCGAAGACGGGCTGGAAGCCACCGTGGGGCCCGCCCGATGACAACGAAGCCCGAGCGCTACGCCGTCGTCGGCAACCCGGTGGCGCACAGCCGCAGCCCGGCCATCCACGCGGCCTTCGCCGCGCAGACCGGGCAGGCCCTGGTCTATGAACGACTGCTGTGCCCGATGGACGGCTTCGCGGCCGCGCTGCGCGCCTTCGAGGCCGCCGGCGGGCGCGGCTGCAACGTGACCGTGCCTTTCAAGCTGCAGGCGCCGGCACTGGCCGCGCGGGTCAGCCCACGCGCGGCGCTGGCCGGTGCCGCCAATGTGCTGCGCTTCGACGCCGACGGCTGGTTCGCCGACAACACCGACGGCATCGGCCTGGTGCGCGACATCGAAGGCGGTGCCGGCCGCGCGCTGGCCGGCTGCCGCGTGCTGCTGGTCGGCGCCGGCGGCGCGGCCGCCGGTGTGCTGGGGCCCTTGCTGGCGGCGCGGCCGGCCGAAGTCGTGGTGACCAACCGCACGGCCGACAAGGCGCAGACGCTGGCCGCCCGCCACGCGCCCGTCGCGCAGGCCCACGGCGTCACGCTGCGCGGCGGCGGGCTGGACGCACCGGGCAGCGCTTTCGACGTGGTGCTGAACGCCAGCGCCAGCAGCCTGCAGGGTGCGGCTTCGCCGGTCGGCGCCGCGGTCTTCGCGCCCGGCGCGCTGGCCGTCGACCTGATGTACGGCGCCGCCGCCCGGCCCTGGCTGGCCTGGGCCCGGGCGGCCGGCGCCACGCCCCGCGACGGCCTGGGCATGCTGGTGGAACAGGCGGCCGAGGCCTTCTTCATCTGGCGCGGCGTGATGCCGGCCAGCGCCCCGGTGCTGCGCAGGCTGCGGGCCGAAGTCGACGCGGCGACATGAAGACGCGGACCGTCGGCGCAGGCCGCCACCCGCTCGTCCGCCAGGCGCTGCGGCTGGCTGGCTTGCTGATGCTCTGCGCCTTCGCGCTGCAGTTGGCCTTTGCCGCGCGCGTCGCGCTGATGGCCGTGCTGGCGCCGCAGTCCACCGCCTTCCAGCGCAGCGAGGTCTGGCGCCTGCTGACCGAGCAGCACCGCATCCGCTGGAGCCAGGACTGGGTCGACGGCACGCGCATCGCGCCCAACCTGCAGCGCGCGGTGATCGCCAGCGAGGACGCCGGCTTCGTCGACCACAACGGCATCGAGTGGGAGGCCATCGAAAAGGCCTGGCAGAAGAACCAGCAGGCCGAGCAGCGCCTCAGCAAGGCGGTCGCGGCCAAGCCGGGCAAGCCCGGGCGTCCCGGGCCCGCGCCCGCCGCGCCCAAGGTCGTCGGCGGCTCGACGATCACGCAGCAGCTGGCGAAGAACCTGTTCCTGTCGGGCGAACGCACCGCGCTGCGCAAGGCCCAGGAAGCGCTGCTGACGGCGATGCTGGAAGCCGCGCTCAGCAAGGATCGCATCCTGACGATCTACCTGAACAACGTCGAATGGGGCGAAGGCGTGTTCGGCGCGCAGGCGGCGGCGCGGCATTACTTTCGCGTCGATGCCGCCCGGCTGGGGCCCGAGCAGGCTGCCCGGCTGGCGGTGATGCTGCCGGCGCCCAAGCGCTTCGAGAAGAACCCCGCTTCGGCCTACGTGACCGGCCGTGCCGCGACCATCGTGGCGCGGATGGGGGCGGTGGATCTACCATGATGGCGCCCGAAGAACTGACCGCCACGGCGGCCCGCCTCGTCGTCGAGGAAGGCATGGAATACGGCGCCGCCAAGCGCAAGGCGGCGCGGGCCTTCGGCAGCCGCGTCGAACTGCCCAGCGACGAGCAGGTGGAAGACGCCGTGCGCGAGCACATCGAGCTGTTCTGCGCCGACACCCAGCCCGCCGAATTGCGCGCCCTGCGGGACGTCGCGGCACTTTGGATGGCGCGGATGGCCGACTACCGCCCGCATGTCTCGGGCGCGGTCTGGCGCGGTACGGCGACGCGGCTCTCGACGGTGCGACTGGACCTGTATTGCGACGACCCCAAGGCGGCGGAAATCACGATGATCAACGCCGGCGAAGACTACGACAGCGGTGCGCTGGACCTACCCGGCCGGCGCGAACCGCTGCACGTGCTGACCGTGGCCACGCCCAGTGCGGCGCTGGGCGAGCGCGTGACCGTGCACCTGCTGCTGCACGACCGCGACGACCAGCGCGGCGCCCTGAAACCCGACGCCAGGGGCCGCAGCTGGCGCGGCGACCTGGCAGCCCTGCAACAACGAATGGCAGACCCAAGATGAACCGACGCAATTGGATCCTGGCTGGCGGCACCGGCCTGGCCGCCGCCACCGCCGGCGTCGCCTGGCGGCAGTCCAGCCAGCCGGGCGCAACGACGGCAAAGCCGGCTGTGCTCGACCCGGCGACCACCGCCTTCTGGCAAAGCAGCTTCACCCAGCCCGACGGCCAGCAGCTGGCGATGGCGGCCTTGCGCGGCCAGCCCCTGGTCCTGAACTTCTGGGCCACCTGGTGCCCGCCCTGCGTCAAGGAAATGCCCGAGCTGGACCGCTTTGCGCGCCAGTTCGCCACCCAGGGCGGCCGCGTGGTCGGCCTGGCCGTTGACAACCCGAAGGCGGTGCGCGAGTTCCTGCAGCGCGCGCCAGTGGGCTACGCCATCGGCATGGCCGGTTTCGACGGCACCGACCTCAGCCGCAAGTTGGGCAACACCACCGGCGCGCTGCCTTTCACGGCGGTCTTCGCACGCAGCGGTACGCTGGTGCAGCGCAAGCTGGGCGAGACCAGCTACGACGAGCTGAAAAGCTGGACCCAGGGCCTGTAGAACGACACCAGGATCGCGGCGGGGCATCGCTGGCGATCGGCGCCGGGCATGTCCGTCAATCCGCAGTCAGCCGCCTTGAACGGCCTCTAAAAAGCGTAAAGTCCGCCCTCTGACGGCGGCCGGTCGGCGGTTTTGGAAAGCACTGCGTCCACAGGCGCGGGCCCCCTGCACACCGGAACGACACGGAGACGCTGCGGCAAGTGGCCCGAGATCGAAGCCATTTGAAGACATGAATACGGCAGTTGGGTGCCGATGATCACAGCGCCTCGCGTGGGCGCAACAAGACAAGGAAGTTTCCCGATGGACCTGCGAAAACTCAAGACCCTGATCGACCTGGTGTCGGATTCCAACATCTCCGAACTCGAGATCACCGAAGCCGAAGGCAAGGTCCGCATCGTCAAGGGCCCCGTCGGTGGCGCTGCGGCGCCGACCTACATGCTGGCGCCGGCTGCCGCGCCTGCCGCGCCAGCGGCCACCAGTGCCACGCCGCCAGCGGCCGAAGCGCCTGCCGCGCCGGAAGGCAAGGTCATCAAATCGCCGATGGTCGGCACCTTCTACCGCGCGGCCAGCCCGGGCGCGAAGGCCTTTGCCGAGCTCGGCGACACGGTCAAGACCGGCGAGCCGGTGTGCATCATCGAAGCGATGAAGATCATGAACGAGATCGAGGCCGACTGCGACGGCAAGGTTCTGCGCATCCTGTGCGAGAACGGCCAGGCGGTCGAATTCGGCCAGCCCTTGTTCATCGTCGAATAAGCGGCCCGACCGTGTTCAAGAAAATTCTCATAGCGAATCGGGGCGAAATCGCCCTGAGGATCCAGCGTGCCTGCAAGGAAATGGGCATCAAGGCCGTGATGGTCTATTCCGAGGCCGACCGCGAAGCCAAGTACGTCAAGCTGGCCGACGAAGCCGTGTGCATCGGCCCAGCTTCGTCGACGCTGAGCTACCTCAACATGCCGGCCATCATCGCCACGGCGGAAGTCACCGACGCCGAGGCGATCCACCCCGGCTACGGCTTCCTCAGCGAGAACGCCGACTTCGCCGAACGCGTCGAAAAGAGCGGTTTCGTCTTCATCGGACCGTCGTCGGAAAACATCCGGCTGATGGGCGACAAGGTCTCGGCCAAGCAGGCGATGATCAAGAGCGGCGTGCCCTGCGTGCCAGGCAGCGAAGGCGCGCTGCCCGAGGATCCGAAAGAGATCATCCGCATCGCGCGCACCGTGGGCTACCCGGTGATCATCAAGGCCGCCGGGGGCGGCGGTGGTCGCGGCATGCGCGTGGTGCACACCGAAGCCGCGCTGATCCACGCCGTGCAGACCACGCGCGCCGAAGCCGGCGCCGCCTTCGGCAATCCGCAGGTCTACATGGAGAAGTTCCTCGAACGGCCGCGCCACGTCGAGATCCAGATCCTGGCCGATACCTTCAAGAACGCCGTCTGGCTGGGCGAGCGCGACTGCAGCATGCAGCGCCGCCACCAGAAGATCATCGAAGAAGCGCCGGCGCCGGGCATCCCGCGCCGCGTCATCGAGAAGATCGGCGACCGCTGCGCGGCGGCCTGCAAGAAGATCGGCTACCGCGGTGCCGGCACCTTCGAATTCCTCTACGAGGACGGCGAGTTCTATTTCATCGAGATGAACACGCGCGTCCAGGTCGAGCACCCGGTGACGGAAATGGTGACGGGTGTCGACATCGTGCAGATGCAGATCCGCGTGGCGGCTGGCGAGAAGCTGCCCTTCACGCAGCGCCAGATCGAGATGCGCGGCCACGCCATCGAGTGCCGCATCAACGCCGAAGACCCCTACAAGTTCACGCCGTCGCCAGGCCGCGTCAGCCTCTGGCATGCGCCGGGCGGGCCGGGCGTGCGCGTCGATTCCCATGTCTACACGAACTACTTCGTGCCGCCGAACTACGACTCGATGATCGGCAAGATCATCTGCCACGGCGACACGCGCGACCAAGCGCTGGCCCGCATGCGCACCGCGCTCAGCGAGACGGTGGTCGAAGGCATACAGACCAACATCCCGTTGCACCGCGAACTGATGGCCGATGCCAAGTTCATCGAAGGCGGCACCAGCATCCATTACCTCGAAGGCTGGCTCGGCCAGCACCGACGGTGAGCCATGTTTGAACTGGTGATGCGCGCCCCGGCGGCGCTGGTCGAGCCGGTGTCCGACCTGCTGATGGACGAACTCGACGCGCTGTCGGTGTCGGTCGAAGACGCCGATGCCGACACCGCCGCCGAGCACGCGCTCTTCGGTGAACCCGGCATGCCGGCACCGGCGGCGGGCTGGGAACGGTCGACGCTGAAAGCGCTGTTCGACACCGAGCAGGCGGCCGAGCAGGCGGCCACGCTGCTGCTGGCCCAGCACGGCGATGACGGCCAGGGCGGCGGCGTGATCCTGCAGGCGCTGGCGGTGATGCCGGACCAGGACTGGGTGCGACTGACGCAGTCGCAGTTCGCGCCGGTCGAAATCACGCCGACGTTCTGGGTCGTGCCCAGCTGGCACGAAGCGCCGGCCGCCGCGAAACAGGTCATTCGGCTCGACCCCGGGCTGGCCTTCGGCACCGGCACCCACCCGACGACGCGCATGTGCCTGCGCTGGCTGGCCACCCAGCCGGCGATGAATCCTGGCAAACGCGTGCTGGACTACGGCTGCGGCTCGGGCATCCTGGCCATCGGCGCGGCACTGGTCGGCGCGGCCTCGATCGACGCGGTCGACATCGACAGCGCCGCCGTGCAGTCGACCCACGACAACGCGCTGCGCAACGGCGTGCCGCTGTCGCAGTTGAAGCCCGGCCTGCCGGACGCCGCGCTAGGCCTCTACGACACCGTGCTGGCCAATATCCTGGCCACGCCGCTGAAGTTGCTGGCGCCGCTGCTGGCCGGCCATGTTGCACCCGGCGGCTGGCTGGTGATGGCCGGCATCCTGGAACGCCAGGCCGACGAGCTGACCGCCGCCTACGCGCCCTGGCTCGACGTGCGGGTCGCCGACCGCGAAGACGGCTGGATCCTGATGACGGCGCAACGACCGGCCCTGACCGCAGCCGGCCAGGCCTGAACCGTGGGCCACGCCTGATGACCAGTCTGGCCGCGCGCTGCACGGCCTGCGGCACGGTCTTCCGTGTCGTTCAGGACCAGCTCCGCGTGGCCGGCGGGCTGGTCCGTTGCGGGCGCTGCGGCGAGGTCTTCAACGCCTCGACCGGGCTGATCGACCTCGACACCGCGACGGCGGCCCTGGCCCCCGATCCGCAGAGCATCGAAGCGGAACCCGCCAGCGCGCCGACTGCGGCGGCCGCGCCAGCCCCGAAACCCCAGCCCCTCTCGCCACCCGCGGCGAGCTTCGATGTGGCGCCGGTCGAACCCGAACCCGAACCCGAACCCGAACCCGACATCCTGGGCCTGCCCGATCTGCGCGCCGAAGCCGACGCCCCGCCGTCCTTCGTGCGCAGCGCCGATCGGGCCCAGCGTTGGCGCCGGCCCCGGGTCCGCGCGGCGCTGGTCGCGATCATCGCGCTGGCCGCCCTGGGACTGTCGGCGCAGCTGGTCCACAGCTACCGCGACCAGCTGGCCGCCCGCATCCCGGGTGCACGTCAGCTGCTGGAAGCCGCCTGCGAGGCGGCGGGCTGCCGGGTCGACGCGGTGCGCGCCATCGACAAGCTCTCGGTCGAGAGCAGCGGGCTGGTTCGCGTCGAAAAGTCCAAGGTCTACCGCCTGCAGCTGGCGCTGCGCAACCGCAGCGACATCCCGCTGGCCTTTCCCGCCATCGACTTGAGCTTGAGCGACAGCGCGGGCAAGCCGCTGGCCCGCCGCGTGCTGCGTGCGGCCGACCTCGGCGTGAACGAGACCACGCTGGCCGCCGGACGCGAACTGACGCTGCAGGCCACACTGCAGACCGCCACCGAGCCCGTGGTCGGCTACACCATCGAACTCTTCTACCCCTGACCGCGCGCCGCGCCGTCGGGACCCGCCCCCTTTTTTTCTGCACCCTGGAGCCTTGCCATGCCCGCCTTGATCTGCGGATCTCTCGCCTTCGACACCATCACCAACTTCCCGGGGCGCTTCGCCGACCAGATCCTGCCCGACCAGGTGCACATCCTGAATGTGTCCTTCCTGGTGCCCACGCTGCGCCGAGAGTACGGTGGCTGCGCCGGCAACATCGCCTACACCTTGCACATCCTGGGCGGCACGCCGGTGGTCCTGGCCGCGCTGGGCGTGGACGGCGGCGACTACTTCGCACGCCTGCAGCGCTGGGGTGCCGACACCACGCTGATCCACCGCGACATCGAACTGCACACCGCGCAGTGCCACATCACGACCGACCGCGACAACAACCAGATCACCGCCTTTCACCCCGGCGCGATGAGCAATGCACACCAGATGGCCGTGCCGCTGCGCAGCGATCTGGCCATCGGCATCGTCGCGCCCGACGGCCGCGACGCGATGTGGCAGCACGCCCACCAGATGGCCGACGCGCAGATCCCCTTCATCTTCGACCCCGGTCAGCAGCTGCCGCAGTTCAACGGCGACGAGCACCGTGAGATCCTCGGCCTGGCGCAATGGGTGGCGGTCAACGACTACGAAGCCAGGATGCTGCAGGAGCGCACCGGCGAGTCACCGGAGCAGATCTCGCTGCGGCCGAATGTGCGCGGCGTCATCGTCACGCTGGCCGAGCACGGCTGCGAGCTGTGGGAAAAGGGCCAGCGCACGCTGGTCTCCGGCGTGGAGGCCGAGCAGGTGGTCGACCCCACCGGCTGCGGCGACGCCTTCCGCGCTGCACTGCTCTTCGGACTGGAACGCGGCTGGACGCTGGCCCGTTGCGCGGCCCTGGGCAACCGCCTGGGCGCGATGAAGATTGCCCAGCGCGGGCCGCAGAACCACACGCTGACGCCGGCCCTGCTGGCCGAGCTGACGGCGGGGTGAGCCCCCTCACCCCGCCAGCGGGGTGAGGCGTCAAGACGGGCTCAGTGCACCACTTGCGCCATGGCGCCGCTGCTGTACAGGCCGGCGACGGTGGCCAGCGTCATCGGCTTGATCTTGCCCGCCTGGCCTTCGCAGCCGAATTGCAGGTAGCGCTGCTTGCAAATGGCCTTGGCGGCTTCGCGGGCCGGCTTGAGCCATTCGCGGGCGTCGAACTTGTCGGGGTTTTCGGCCAGGAACTGGCGCACCGCGGCGGTCATCGCGAGGCGGATGTCGGTGTCGATGTTGATCTTGCGAACGCCGAACTTGATGGCTTCCTGGATCTCTTCGACCGGCACGCCGAAGGTCTCGCGCATCTGGCCGCCGTACTGGTTGATGAGGGCCAGCAGGTCTTGCGGCACCGACGACGAGCCGTGCATCACCAGGTGGGTGTTCGGGATGCGGGCGTGGATTTCCTTGACGCGGCTGATGGCCAGGATGTCGCCGGTGGGCTTGCGGCTGAATTTGTAGGCCCCGTGGCTGGTGCCGATGGCGATGGCCAGCGCATCCAGCTGGGTGGCCTTGACGAAGACAGCGGCTTCCTCGGGGTCGGTCAGCATCTGGCTGTGGTTCAGCTTGCCCTCGGCGCCGATGCCGTCTTCCTCACCGGCTTCGCCGGTTTCCAGGTTGCCCAGGCAACCCAGTTCACCTTCGACAGTCACGCCGACCTGGTGCGCCATGTCGACCACTTTGCGCGTGACCTCGACGTTGTAGTCGAAGCTGGACGGCGTCTTGCCGTCGGCCAGCAAGGAGCCGTCCATCATCACCGAGCCGAAGCCCAGGGCGATGGCGCCCTGGCAGACGGTGGGCGTCTGGCCGTGGTCCTGGTGCATCACCAGCGGAATCTCCGGCCAGGTTTCCACGGCGGCCTGGATCAGGTGCTTGATGAAGCTCTCGCCGGCGTACTTGCGGGCCCCGGCGCTGGCTTGCAGGATCACGGGTGCGCCGACTTCGGCGGCGGCGCTCATCACGGCCTGCACCTGTTCCAGGTTGTTGACGTTGAAGGCGGGGATGCCGTAGCCGTTCTCGGCGGCGTGGTCGAGCAACTGGCGCATCGAAACGAGGGGCATGGCGGTCTCCGGAGGGTTGAAGGCAAGCAGATCGGAGCGCGGCCAACCAGCGTGGTAACCGCACTGAAACTGCGGCGATTCTAGCCACCGCGCCCGGCACGGGCCGGGTCTGCGGGCGTCGGGCAGGCCCGGCAAACTGGGGCCGGAAAGCACCGCTTTTTGACGCGGCGATGCGGTATTCGGGCGCGGACACTGTCCAGCAGGGCCGCACCCCGCGCCGACCCGCAAGGAAGCACGACATGTCCCGCATCGCCCTGGCACCGCTGACATCCTGGATCACCGATGCGGCCCTCGCGCACGGCGAGGCCCTGCCGGCCCACCTGATGGCGCGTCTGGGCGTCAGCCGGCGTCAAGCCGGCACGCTGTTGCGCAAGCTGGCGGCCATGCAGTGGCTGGCGGCCGGCGGCACGGCGCGCCAACCACGCTACACGCCCGGCCCGCTGCGCCAGGTGGTGCGGCGCTACGAAATCGCCGGACTGCACGAAGACGGCCCCTGGCGGTGCGATTTCGCGCCCGCCTTCGACCTCCAGCCCGAAGTGCGCCGCATGGCCCAGCACGCCTTCACCGAGCTGCTGAACAACGCCATCGACCACAGCGGCGGGCACAGCGTCACCGTGTCGATGCGGCAGACCCCGGTCCAGCTGCAGCTGCTGGTCTCCGACGACGGTGTCGGCCTGTTCGAACGTGTCGCCCGCGACTTCGCTGTCGACGACCCGACGGCCGCGATGCTCGAACTCAGCAAGGGCAAGCTGACCAGCGACCCCGACCGCCACCTCGGCCACGGCCTCTTCTTCTGCTCGCGCCTGGCCGACGTGTTCGACATCCACGCCAACCAGGCCGCCTTCCAGTGCCGCGTCTGGGATCACCGCCGATGGCACGCCAGCCGGCCGGCGGCGCGCTGCGGCACCTCGATCTATGTGGCCCTCGCACTGGACACGCCGCGCACGCTGGACGGCGTGCTGCGCGCGCATGCCGTCTGCGACAGCGGCTACCGCTTCGAACGCACCTCGGTGCCGCTGAACCTGATCGGCTCGGGCGAGGCCGGCGAGCGGACGCTGGCTTCCCGTGCCGACGCCAAACGCGCGGTCGCGCGGCTGGCCCAGTTCAGCGTCGCCGAACTCGACTTCAGCGGCATCAGCGACATCGGCCATGCCTTTGCCGACGAGCTGTTCCGCGTCTTCCAGCGCCAGCACCCGGCCCTGCAGCTGGTCCCCGTCGGCATGGTGCCGCGCGTCGCCGCGATGGTCGCCAGCGTGGGCTGAAATCGCCGGCGCCGCAGCGCCGGGCCCGCTGCGCTCAAGCGACCTTGCAGACCTTCAGCATGTTGGTGCCGCCGGGGTAGCCCATCGGTTCACCGCAGGTGATGGCGTAGGTGTCGCCGGGCATCAGCACGCCCTGCTCGACCAGCAGCGCTTCGGCCTTGGCCAGCGCTTCATCGCGGTCCTTGACGGTGGGCATCAGCAGCGGTCGCACATTGCGGTACAGCGTCATGCGGCGCTGTGAATTGACCTGCGAGGTCAGGCCGTAGATCGGCACCTTGATGTTGTGCCGGCTCATCCACAGCGCGGTGCTGCCGGACTCGGTCAGCGCGATGATGACCTTGCAGCCCAGGTGGTGGGCGGTGAACAGCGCGCCCATCGCGATGGCCTGGTCGATGCGGCCGAAGCGCTTGTTCTTGAAATCGCCTTCCAGCGTCGATTCCTCGGCGCGCTCGGCTTCCTCCGCGATCTGCGCCATCTGCTCGATGGTCTCGACCGGGTACTGACCGGCGGCGGTCTCGGCGCTGGTCATCACGGCGTCGGTGCCGTCGAGCACCGCATTGGCGACGTCGCTGACTTCGGCGCGCGTGGGCACCGGCGCCAGGATCATGCTTTCCATCATCTGCGTGGCGGTGATGACGACCTTGTCCATCTCGCGCGCCATGCGAATCATCTTCTTCTGCAGCGCCGGCACCGCCGCGTTGCCGACTTCCACCGCCAGGTCGCCGCGCGCGACCATGATGCCGTCGCTGGCGCGCAGGATCTGGTCCAGCACCGGTATCGCTTCGCTGCGCTCGATCTTGGCGATCAGCGCCGTCTTGTGCCGGGTCGGCTCGCCGGCCACGTTGGCCAGCTGGCGCGCCATCTCCATGTCGGTGGCGCTCTTCGGGAAGCTGACGGCCAGGTATTCGGCGCCAAAGGCCATCGCGGTCTTGATGTCCTCCATGTCCTTGGCGGTCAGCGCCGGCGCGGTCAGGCCGCCACCGGCCTTGTTGATGCCCTTGTTGTTGGACAACACGCCGCCCAGCACGACACGGGTGTGCACGCATTCGCCCTGCACGGACTCGACGGTCAGCTTGATCAGGCCGTCGTTGAGCAGCAGCACGTCGCCCGGGCGCACGTCGCGCGGCAATTCCTTGTAGTCCAGGCCGACGGCCGTGAAGTCACCCGGCTCGGTCCGCGCAGCGTCCAGGATGAAGGCCGCGCCAGCCTGCAGCAGCACCTTGCCTTCGACGAACTTGCCGACGCGGATCTTCGGGCCCTGCAGGTCGGCCATCAGGGCCACCGGCTTGCCGACCTTGGCGGCGATCTCGCGCACCAGATTGGCCAGCTGGATGTGGTCCTGCGCCTTGCCGTGGCTGAAGTTCAGGCGCACCACGTCGACGCCGGCGCGCAACAGG
Source organism: Betaproteobacteria bacterium (assembly GCA_947453725.1). Classification (GTDB taxonomy): domain Bacteria; phylum Pseudomonadota; class Gammaproteobacteria; order Burkholderiales; family Burkholderiaceae_C; genus Rubrivivax. The sequence goes on from CANGHH010000004.1 coordinate 217,642, forward strand.
CGCTCGAGCACCACGGGGTCGCTGGAAGCAGGGCCGAGTGTGGCGACGATCTTGGTGGCGCGGGACATGGGCGGAACTCCGTTGAGCAGTGCAGCCGGGCATTATCGGCGCCGCCGCTGTAGTCAAATTACAAGTCGGTTACGGCAGAAACCCGGTGCCCGGACAGCGCTCCCCGGCCTCAGGCAGCGGCCCGCCGCGCCAGGATGTCGAAGGCCGGCAGTGTCTTGCCTTCCAGCACTTCCAGGAAAGCGCCGCCGCCGGTGCTGATGTAGCCAACGTCCTTTTCGATGCCGTACTTGGCGATGGCCGCCAGCGTGTCGCCACCGCCGGCGATGCTGAAGGCCGGGCTGGCCGCAACGGCGCGCGCGATGGCTTCGGTGCCGTGGCTGAATGCCTCGAACTCGAAGACGCCCACCGGACCGTTCCAGACGATGGTGCCGGCCGCCATCAGTTGCGCGGCCAGGGTGGCCGCCGTCTGCGGGCCGATGTCCAGGATCAGGTCGTCGTCGGCCACGTCGGTGGCGGCCTTCACGGTCGCTGTCGCGTCGGCGCTGAAGGTCTTGGCGGTGACCACGTCCACCGGAATGGGCACGGCCGCGCCGCGCGCCTTCATGGCTTCGATGACGGCCTTGGCCTGGTCCAGCAGGTCTGGCTCGGCCAGGCTCTTGCCGATCTTCAGGCCGGCGGCCAGCATGAAGGTGTTGGCGATGCCGCCGCCCACGATCAGACCGTCGACCTTGTCGGCCAGGCTTTGCAGGATGGTCAGCTTGGTGCTGACCTTGCTGCCCGCGACGATGGCCACCAGCGGGCGCTTCGGATGCGCCAGCGCCTGGGTCACGGCGTCGATCTCGGCCGACAGCAGCGGCCCGGCGCAGGCGACGCCCGCGTACTGCGCGATGCCGTAGGTGCTGGCCTCGGCACGGTGCGCGGTGCCGAAGGCGTCGTGCACGAAGATGTCGCACAGCGCAGCCATCTTGCGCGCCAGCGCCTCGTTGTTCTTCTTCTCGCCCTTGTTCAGGCGGCAGTTTTCCAGCAGCACGACCTGGCCCGGCGCGACCGTCACGCCATCGACCCAGTTCGCGACCAGCGGCACCGGGCAGCCCAGCAATTCCGACAGCCGCGCGGCCACCGGCGCCAGGCTGTCCGCCGGCTTGAATTCGCCTTCGGTGGGGCGACCCAGGTGGCTGGTGACCATCACCGCCGCGCCGGCGTCCAGCGCCATGCGGATGCAGGGCACGCTGGCGCGGATGCGGGTGTCTTCGGTGATGTGCCCGGCGTCATCCTGCGGCACGTTCAGGTCGGCGCGGATGAATACGCGCTTGCCGGCCACTTGGCCCGCAGCAATCAGATCGGCGAAGCGAAGCACTTTCACGGCGGTCTCCTGGTTTTGACTGCCGCAGATTCTAGGCAGCGGCTACCAGCCCAGCCCCAGCCGCAGCGGCAACAACACCGCCATGCCGACGACGATGGTGCCCAGGATGCCGCGCCGCCACCAGAACCAGGCCGCGCCGGCCGCCGCCGCGAACAGGCGGGCGTCCTGCCAGGTGTGGATCAGCTGACCCTGCTGCATCACCACCTCGGGCACCACCACCGCAGCCAGCGCCGCCAGCGGCGCGTAGCGCAAGCCCTGGCGCAACCAGTCGGGGATCGGAATCTCGCGCTCGCTGATGAAGAAGAAGCCGCGCGTGACCACGGTCAGCACGGTCAGGCCGAACACGATGAGCAGGCCTTCCAGGGCGCCGTAGGCGTTCATGTGCGGTCGTCGAGCGGCAGTGGCGCGCGCGGCCGCGTGTGGTCGATCAGCAGGCCCATCGCCACCGCGGCGGCGATGGCGACGACGATGTTCAGCTTGTAGGGCAGCGCGAAGGCCGCCACCGCGGCACAGGCCGCCACGCCACCGGCCACCGCCGTGCCGCGGCCGGTGATCAGCGAGGCGCCGACGCCCAGCAGGGCCAGCGTGCCGGCGAAGCCGAAACCCCAGTGCACGGGCACGGCGTCAGCCAGGAAGATGCCGGCCATCGCCGGCACCTGCCAGGCCGTCCAGTTGCAGGCCACGCCGCCCCAGAAATAGGGCAGTTGTTCGGGCGCCGGTCGCGGCACGGGGAAGCGGCGCATGAAAAGCACGTAGTTCAGGTCGGCCGTGAAGTAGGCCAGTCGCAGCCGCAGGTGCCAGGGATGGACGATGAAGTAGGGCCGCCATGCCGCGCTGAAGATCATGAAGCGCAGGTTCACGCACAGCGCCGTCGCCCACACCACCCAGGCCGGCGCGCCGTGGACCATCAGCGGCAGCACCGCCAACTGCGCGCTGCCAGCGAAGACCAGCAGCGACATCAGCGCCATCAGCGGCAGCGGCAGACCGCTCTTGCCCATGGCGACGCCGGTGATCAGCCCCCAGGCTGCGATGCCGATGGCGGTGCCCACCATGTCGCGGGCGCCACGGGCGAATTCGGGATGGCGCCAGGCGGGCGCGACGGCAAGGACTTCTGGGTTCACCCGGCCATTGTCGCCAGCCGCTGTCGTTCAGCGGCCACGGCCACCGCGCCGGCGCCGCCAGCGACCGGCTGCGGCTATCGGGCCGGGACCGTTCAAGCGCCGTTCAATGGCCCTTGGCGGCCACCCGGGCGGCGGTCGTGCCGGGCTTGCCCGCCTTCGCGGCCTTGCCGTCGGCGGCTGACGGCTCCGCGTCGGCCTCAGCGGCCTCAGCGGCCTCGGCGGTGGGCGGCCTGGGCGGCTCGGGCGGCGGCGGCATGGCGTCGATCTTGTTCTCGCGCATGTAGTCGTTCATCTCGCGCCAGCCGGCGAAGACGGCGGCCTTGTCGGCCTTCTTGTTGTTGCCGTAGCAGACCTCGACGGAGCGCGCGGCGTGGCGGCAGCCGGCGCCGACCGCCTTGCCCTCGGCCTCGCGCCGCGCCGCCAGGGCCGTGGTCGATTCAATGCCCAGCTGGTCGCAAGCGGCCAGCAGCAGGGGCATCAGCAGCAGGGCGTGGGCGGGGTGGCGCATGGGCAGGACGCGGACATGCCCGGTTATCGGCACGCATCAGCCGGTCTTGAGCCGACCCGCGGCACCTCAAGCCGCAGCTGACGGCTGGCGCCGCAGGAATTCGCGCGCGCTGATGCGCCGCCCACCCGCGCGCTGCACGTCCAGCAGTTCCAGCGCGCCGGTGCCGCAGCCGACCAGCAGGCGGCCTTCCGGGCTGGCGATGAGCGCGCCCGGTGCGCCCGCAGCCGCCACGGGCTGCGCGCGCCACACCTTGATCGCTTCGCCAGCGACCAGCGCCGTGCAACCCGGGAAGGGATCGAAGGCCCGCACGCGGCGGGCCAGCGTCTCGGCGGGCTGCGTCCAGTCGAGGGCGGCCTCGGCCTTGGCGATCTTGTGCGCGTAAGTGACGCCTTCGGCCGGTTGCGGCAGCCGCCGCAGCGCGCCCTGCGCGAGCTGCCCCAGTGCCTGCAGCAGGCTGCTGGCGCCCAGGGCCGCCAGGCGGTCGTGCAGCTGGCCGGTGGTCTCATCGGGGCCGATGTCGGTGGCCGCGACGAGCAGCATGTCACCGGTGTCCAGCCCAGCGTCCATCTGCATGATGGTGATGCCGGTGCGCGCATCACCGGCCTCGATGGCGCGGTGGATGGGCGCCGCCCCGCGCCAGCGCGGCAGCAGCGAGCCGTGGATGTTCATGCAGCCGTGGCGCGGCGTGGCCAGCACCCAGGCTGGCAGGATCAGGCCGTAGGCGGCGACCACCAGCAGGTCCAGGTCGGCGGCCTGCAGCGCGGCCTGCGCCGCCAGCGCGTCGTCGGCGCAAGGGCCGTCCAGGCGCAGGCTGCGCGGCTGGGCCACCGCGATGCCGTGCGCCAGCGCCAGTTGCTTGACGGCCGAGGCCTGCAGTTTCATGCCGCGTCCGGCCGGGCGGTCGGGCTGGGTCAGCACCAGCGGCACCGGGTAGCCGGCTTCAACGATCGCGGCCAGCGCGACCTGGGCAAATTCCGGCGTGCCGGCGAAACCGACGCGCAGGCGGTCGCTCATTCAGCCGCCCCGCTCTTCATCGCGGGTCTTCTTCAGCATCTTGGTGCGGATGCGCGTGCGCTTGAGCAGGCTCAGGTATTCGACGAAGACCTTGCCGACCAGGTGGTCCATCTCGTGCTGCACGCAGACCGCGGCCAGGTCTTCGACTTCCATCTCGAAGGGCTGGCCCGCGCGGTCCAGCGCCCGCACCGTCACCTTGGCATGGCGCTCGACGCGGTCGTAGACCAGCGGCACTGACAGGCAGCCTTCCTCGGAGATCAGCATCTCCTCGCTGCGTGCGATCAGCTCGGGGTTGATCAGCACCAGCGGCTGGTCGTGCTGCTCGGAGGTGTCCATCACGACCACCCGCTCGTGCACGTCGACCTGGGTGGCGGCCAGACCGACACCGTCGGAGGCGTACATGGTCTCGACCATGTCGTCGACCAGTTGCTGGATGCGCGCATCGACGGCCGCCACCGGGCGGGCCACCGTGTGCAAGCGGGGATCGGGGTAACGCAGGATCGACAGTCGGGCCATGGCTTGCGAAGGGCGGTGAAGGGCGGTGAAGGGCAGCGAAACAGCTCGCTACAGCTGTGGAAGGGGCACAACGCCGGGCCGCCGAACGGGCCGTCGCCGGGGGCGCCGGGGGCATGGGTTTCGTTGCGACATCAAGGGTTTACGGGCAAAATCTATGAAACCATATGAGCATTGTCGCCGCACGCTCCTGTCGTTTCCCGGCCGGGGCTGAACGCCTTCCGCGAGGCGGTATTTTGGCACCCGCCACGGCACTGCACCTGCCCCGGAGACCCCCGCGCCATGACCATCCGCGTTCGCACCGTCCGCGTTTGCAGTAGCCGGGCCCTGGCCCGGCTGGCGGCGACCGCCTGCATCGCGGTCAGCGCCGGCCCCGGACTGGCGCTGGCGCAAGGCCACCTGCCGATCACCCCCGTGATGCGCGACACCGCCGAACGCACCGCGCAGGCGGGCGTGCCGCTGGCCGACCTGGCACCCGACGCGCCCGAATCGCACACCGTGCAGCGCGGCGACACGCTGTGGGGCATTGCCACCTTGTTCCTCCAGTCGGCCTGGCGCTGGCCAGAGCTGTGGGGCATGAACCTCGAGCAGATCCGCAACCCGCACCTGATCTACCCGGGTCAGGTGCTGGTGCTGGACCGGAAGGACGGCCGCGCCACGCTGCGTGTGGCGTCCGGCAACGGTCAGGTGCCGCCGACCGACACCGTCAGGCTCTCGCCGCGCACGCGCAGCGAAGTGCTGGACAACGGCGCCATCGCTTCGATACCGCTGAACCTGATCGGTCCTTTCCTCAACGAAGCGGTGGTCTTCGACAGCAACCAGCTCGACGGCGCGCCGCGCATCGTGGCCACCCAGGAAGGCCGCGTGATGGTGTCGCGCGGCGAAACCGCCTACGTGCGCGGCGAACTGGCCGGTGCGCGCGACTTCCGCCTCTTCCGCGAACTGGTGCCGCTGCGCGACCCGCTGACGGCCGAGGTGCTGGGCTTCGAAGGCCGCTACGTCGGCACCGCCGAATTCGTGCGCGGCGGCGAGGTGCAGAAGGCCGCCAGCGGCCAGGGCGTGGTCGTTCCCGACACCTTCCGCATCGGCAGCACGCGACTGGAAGCCGGTGTTGGCGACCGCCTGTCGCCGGTGCCGCAGCAGGAACTGGTGTCCTACACGCCGCACCCGCCGGCGGGCTTCGTCGACGGCCGCATCGTGTCGGTCTACGGCGACGGCCTGAAGGCCGGACAGAACCAGGTGGTGGCCATCAACCGCGGCTCGCGCGACGGCATCGAACGGGGTCATGTGCTGGCGCTGTGGCGCGCCGGCAGCGAGGCCGTCGACAACACCGAAGGCCGCAAGGTGGCGATGCGCCTGCCCGACGAGCGGCACGGCCTGCTCTTCGTCTTTCGCACCTTCAGCCGCGTGTCCTACGCGCTGATCCTGAACGTGCAGGAACCGGTGCGGGCGGGCGACCGCTACTCGCAACCCTGAGGCGCCAGGCGGTTCGCTCCCGGCCGCTGGCTCCAACCGACACGGCGCGGTGCTGACCGAGACGGAGTTCGCAGCCTGGCTGCGGCTGCTCGAGGCGCCGGGCCTGGGACGCAGCAAGCTGCGCCGGCTGCTGGCCGCCTGCGGCTCGCCCGAAGCCGTGCTGGCCGCCGCGCCGGCCACCTTGCGCAGCCTGGCTGGCGCAGCGGCCGCGCAGGCGCTGGCCACGCCACCCCCGCACTTTGCCGAGCGCCTGGCTGCCGCACAGGCCTGGCGTTCGGCCTCGGACCGGCACCACGTTCTGACCCTGGACGATGCCGCTTGGCCGGCCGCGCTCCTGCAGACCGCCGACCCACCGCTGCTGCTGTACGTGCGCGGCGACCCGGCCGCGCTGTCGCGCCCCAGCATCGCCATCGTCGGCAGCCGGCAGGCCACCGCCCAGGGCCGGGACAACGCCAGGGCTTTCGCGCAGGCGCTGGGTGCCCAGGGCTATCTGGTGGTGTCGGGCCTGGCGCAGGGCATCGACGCGGCTGCCCACGAGGGTGCGCTGGCCGGCGCGGCGGGCAGCATCGCCGTGGTCGGCACCGGTCTGGACCGCAACTACCCGCCGCGCCATGCCGATCTGGCATCGCACATTGCCGCGCACGGCGCGGTGGTCAGCGAATACGCGCCAGGCGCGCCACCGCTGCCCGAGCATTTTCCGCAGCGCAACCGCATCATCGCCGGGCTGACGCTGGGCACGCTGGTGGTTGAGGCGGCGCTGCGCTCGGGTTCGCTGATCACGGCACGGCTGGCCAGCGAGGCCGGCCGTGAGGTCTTCGCCATACCCGGCTCGATCCACGCGCCGCAGTACAAAGGCTGCCACACCCTGCTGAAGCAGGGCGCCAAGCTGGTCGAATGCGCGGAAGACATCCTGGAAGAACTGCTGGGCCCGGCACTGCCGCGGCCGGCGGCCTTGCCGCCGGCCGCGGCGGACGTGGATGATGCAGAAACGGCCGACCCGCTGCTGGCAGCGCTGGGCCCCGACCCCGTGACACTGGACGCCCTGCAGGCGCGCACCGGCTGGCCGACGGCCGAACTGCTGGCGAAGTTGCTGGACTTCGAACTGGCCGGCCAGGTCGCCCGCCTGCCCGGCGGGCTCTACCAGCGGCGCTACGCGGGCTGATCCTCAAGCCGCACCGACGCGCACAGGACCCGACGCCGCGCCCCCTGGCGCCTCGGGTATAGTGGATCGATGTTCGAAGTACTGGTCTATCTCTACGAGAACTACTGGCGTCCGGATGCCTGTCCGGAAGCCAAGCAGCTCAAACGCAAACTCTCCGCCGTGGGCTTCGAACCCGAAGAAATCCAGGATGCACTGCGCTGGCTCGACGGTCTGGCAAACAGCGTCGAATCGGTCACCGGATCGGCCGTGCAAGGCAGCATGCGCATCTACACCGACGCCGAGCGCGAGGTGCTGGACCTGGATTCGCTGGGCTTCATCACCTTCCTGGAATCGGCCGGCGTGCTGCCGGCGCCGATGCGCGAGATGGTCATCGACCGTGCCGTGGCCGTCGGCTCGGGCACGATGGACCTGGAAGACCTGAAGATCATCGTGCTGATGGTCTTCTGGAGCCTGGGTGAAGAGCCCGACGCGCTGATCCTGGACGAGTTGTTCGTCGACCCGGGCGACCGGCTGATCCACTAGTTCAGCAGTCGCGACGCGTCGACGTCGAGCTTGGCCAGCGCGTTGCGCGTGGCGCGCACCGTCAGCGCCTCGTCCTGCGCCGGCAACAGCAGACCGGCCTGCAGGTAGGACGCCAGCCGATGTTGCTGGAACAGCACGCAGCGACCGTTCGGCGTGACGAACAGCGACAGCTGCTTGCGCAGCCCGTGCCAGGCCAGTTGCACCGCTTCGCTATGGCCGCCGCGGTCGAGCATGTACCAGCTGCCGACCTGCAGTTCACGGGCCCAGGACAACATCGCCGGCGTGGGCATCGAACCGCCGTCGAGCACCACTTCCAGTTCGGCGCTCTGGTGGCCCGACAGGTCCAGCACCATCGACTCGTCGATGTCCATGTCGGCCTGCTCCGGCAGCAGCTCTTCCAGCGTTTCCAGGCGCTCCATCAGTTCGCGCAGGCGGTCGTCGGGAATGGCGGCCGCCTTGGCCGTGAACGCCGCCGCCAGGGAATTGTTGAGCTGCTGGATGTGCTCGTCCTGCCTGGCCGTGTCCATGCCGGCTGAGGCCATGCCTTCGCGCAGGCTCTTCAACAGCAGCGGCAGGCGCCGGATGACTTCGGCACGCGCTTCGCGGGTGACCTTGGCACTGGCGCTCCAGATCAGGTCGGCCGCCGCGCGTTTCATCACCTTGGTCTGCGCGCCCTGGCCGCCGTAGCGCACGGCCGTGGTCGCCAGCACGTCGGCCCAGACGTGGAACAGGAACTGGCGGACGCCTTCCTGCACCGGCACCTCGTTGAGCATGCGGCGCAGTTCGATGGTGTACTGGATGGCCAGCGTTTCCCGCTGCTCGACCTGCTGGGCCAGCGAGACACCGCGCTTGGTGACTTCGTTCTCGGTGCTGAAGTAATGCTCGAGAAATTTCTCGAACTCGGTCAGCACGGTCTGGAAGACGCGGCGGCCGGTGTCGGGGTAGGCCTCGACGACCTGCACGATGCGCTTGATTTCCTTTTCCAACGCCGAATTCGGGTCGCCCGCGCTGTGCGTGCTGGCGCTGTCGAAACCCATCACGCAGGCCCCCATGCGGTCGATCAGCCGGCGCGCCGGGTGGTCGATGGTGGCAAAGAAATCGGGTTCGGTGACGGCCACACGCAGCACCGGCATCTGCAAGCGCGCAAACCACACGCGCACGCTGGCCGGTATGCGCTCTTCGGTCAGGATGCTCTGGAAGAGCAGGGCCACGATCTCGATGGTGGCGCGCTCTTCGGGCGACGCGGCGGCCTTCTTCAGCGCCTGCTTGCGCTGGTGCAGCTCTTCGAGCATCACCGGCGCGGTCAGCGCGGCTTCGTCTTGCTGGGCGCTGCCAGCCAGCCGTTGGCGCAGGCCCTGCTGCGCCGCCTCGATGGCCCGGTCCAGGCCCGGCGACATCACCGGCGCCGGCTGCTGCAGGCCCTGGGACCGCGTGGAGACGCCGAAATCGGGCACGCTGCGGCCAATCAGGCGGTTGAGTCGGCCGAGCACCGCTTCCGCATGGTCGCGGCTGCGGGCCAGTGGCGCAGCGCGGGTCATCAGCCGTGTTTCTTCACCGACGCCGCTGCGGCCGCTGCCGGGGTTGGCACCCTGCCAGGCCGTGTAGCCTTGGTCCGGGCCGTTGTTGGCTGCCGAAGGCAGGCCCGTCAGACCCCCCGATCCAGCGGGTGGACCTTCGTCGCGGTGCTCTTCCCGGTGCAACTCCCGGGCCGCATCCCGGCTCGGCTCGCGGCCCCTGCCGCGACCCATCGAAAAAACGGACACCGACGCCGTCGAAGCGCCGCCGTCGAGGGATGTTCCCTGGGTGACCGGCCCGTGGCTGTGCGAACGACGGATGAAAGGCCGCAGGTCGACTTCGGCCAGCACGCCGCGGTCCATCAGCCAGCGGTTGGTCTCGTGGTAAGCCTCTTCGACCAGCAGCGCGAATTCGTCGTGCAGCAGCGGCTGCAGTTCACGCCAGCCTTCCAGCGACTGGCCGGCGGCGCGCCAGGCGTCGAAGACGATGCGGGCCAGCATGTGAGCCCGCAGCATGTCGTTGGCATCGAGCTCGGTGCGGCGCTCCAGGTGCGAGATCCGCGAACGCAGATCGGAAAATTCCCAGGAAGCCCGGTCCATGATGGCCAGCGCCAGGCGCGAGGTGACGATCTCGAGTTCGATGGTGTCGTCGGTGACCAGCGTCAGCGCGGCGCCGGCACCGCCCGGCGGCGGCAGGTCGTGGGGGCGCGTCGCCGAACCCCCGTTGGCAAGACCCAGCCGCAGACCCGTCACGACGCCGCGGTGCCAGGCCTGGGCGCCCGCCATCAGGGCCTGGACCAGGTCGCGACGGCGCTGGAATACAGCGTGTTCCGAGGGCTTTTCGAGCAGGCTCCGGGCGCCATCCAGCGCGGCCTGCACCAGCGGCGCGAGCCCTTTGACCAGTTCCTCGGAATAGAGCCTGCGCGCCTGGCCAGCCAGAACGTCAGGCGTGGCGCTGGAGGCCATGTCGGCTGGTAGCGGCTACGCGTCTGAAGGATATCGATTCACTCTACACCACCGCCCCGGCGTTGGGGTCGCCCGGATCGCCGCCCTTGCCGGCCACCTTCACCAGATCGTCGCGCTTGACGCCCAGCCACATCGCAATGCCGGCGGCCACGAAGATCGACGAATAGATGCCGAACAGGATGCCGATGGTCAGCGCGATGGCGAAGTAGTGCAGGGTCGGGCCACCGAAGAGCAGCATGCTCAGCACCATCATCTGCGTGCAGCCGTGGGTGATGATGGTCCGGCTGGTGGTGCTGGTGATGGCATGGTCGATGACCTGGTGCGTGTTCAGCTTGCGGAACTTGCGGAAAGTCTCGCGGATGCGGTCGAAGATGACCACCGACTCGTTCACCGAGTAGCCCAGCACGGCGAGGATGGCGGCCAGCACGGCCAGCGAAAACTCCCAGCGGAAGAAGGCGAAGAAGCCCAGGATGATGACCACGTCGTGCAGGTTGGCGATGATGCCGGCCAGCGCGAACTTCCACTCGAAGCGCACCGCCAGATAGGCCATGATGCCCAGCACCGTGGCCAGCAGCGCCCAGGCGCCGTTCTCGTAGAGCTCGGCGCCGACGCTGGCCCCGACAGCCTCGGTGCGGGTCAGCGTCAGCGGCTCCTTGCCGTCGGCCGCGGTGCAGCTCGGGCGGCTGACCTGCTCGCCCTGCGGCGTCAGGTACTGCCTGGTGCCGCGCACGCCCTGCTCGGCCTTGCACAGCGCGTCGAACACGCGGTCGGCCACTTCGGTCTGCTTGACGTCGGCGCCGTCCTTGCGAAAGACAGGCAGACGGATCAGCACATCGCGCGAGGTGCCGAAGTTCTGCACCTGGACATCGCCGAAGCCCAGGCTTTCGACGGTGCCGCGGGTCCGGTTGATGTCGGCCGACTGGACGTAGGCGACCTCCACCAGCGTGCCGCCGGTGAATTCGATGGACAGGTGCAGACCGCGCGTGACCAGGAAGAAGACGGCCAGCGCGAAGGTGACGAACGACACGGCGTTCAGCACCAGCGCGTGGCGCATGAACGGGATGTCCTTGCGGATGCGGAAGAATTCCATGGCGGGCTCCTGGCCTCAGGCTTCGTTGCTGTCGGCAGTGGCGGCCGGCAAGGCCGCACCGTCAGGGCGCCAGACCTGCCCGATGGACACGGCCTTGAGCTTCTTCTGCCGGCCGTACCAGAAGTTCACCAGACCGCGCGAGAACATCACCGCCGAGAACATCGACGTCAGGATGCCCAGGCAATGGACGATCGCGAACCCGCGGATCGGGCCGGTGCCGAAAGTCAGCAACGCCACACCGGCGATCAGCGTCGTGACGTTGCTGTCCAGGATGGTGGCGAAGGCCTTTTCGTAGCCGGCCTGGATGGCCTGCTGCGGCCCGGCGCCGCCGCGCAGCTCTTCGCGCACCCGTTCGTTGATCAGCACGTTGGCGTCGATCGCCATGCCCAGAGCGAGCGCGATGGCCGCGATGCCCGGCAGCGTCAGCGTGGCCTGCAGCATCGACAGCACGGCCACCAGGCACAGCAGGTTGAATGCCAGCGCGACCGACGAGAACACGCCGAACAGCAGGTAGTACAGGCACATGAAGACAGCGATGGCGATGAAGCCGCCGGTCACGCTGTACAGGCCCTTGCTGATGTTGTCGGCGCCCAGGCTCGGGCCGATGGTCCGTTCTTCGACGATCTCCATCGGCGCGGCCAGCGCGCCGGCGCGCGTCAGCAGCGCCAGGTCGGCGGTTTCCTGCGGCGTGAAGTTGCCGGTGATCTGGAAATCGGTGCCGAATTCGCCGTTGATGGTAGCCACCGACAGCGCCTCGCCCTTGCCCTTTTCGTAGAGCACGATGGCCATCGGCTTGCCCAGGTTCTCGCGGGTGGTGGCGCGCATGTTGCGGCCGGCCACGTCGTCCAGGCGCACACTGACCGCCGGTCGCTGGTCCTTGTCGATGGTGGCACTGGCCTGCTTCAGCTGTTCGCCGGTGGCGATGCTGTCGCGCTTCAGGCCCACGGTGCCGCCGCCGCGCGTCGGCACCACCTCGGCCGCGGTGGCGGTGTCGGGGTCGACCAGGCGGAATTGCAGCGTGGCCGTGCGGCCGATGATCGACTTGGCGCGCGCCGTGTCCTGCACGCCGGGCAGTTGCACCACGACGCGGTCGACGCCCTGCTGCTGGATGACGGGTTCGGCGACGCCCAGCTCGTTGACGCGCTTGTGCAGCGTCTCGATGTTCTGCGTGATGGCCTGGGTCTGGATGTCGTTGATGGCCTTGGGCAGCAGGCGGCCGCTCAGGCGGACACCGCTGTCGGCCGGCTCTTCGGTCCAGGTCAGCGACGGCAGGCGGTCGGCCAGGATGTCGCGCGCCTTGGTGGCCTCAGCCGCGTCGGGCAGGCCGACGGTGATGCCGTTGGGCTCCCGCGTGATGCCGGCGAAGCGCAGGCGCTTCTCGCGCAGCGCCGCGCGGGCATCGCTGGCATAGGTGTCGACGGCCTGCTTCAACGCGCCGCGCATGTCCACCTGCATCAGGAAGTGCACGCCACCGCGCAGGTCCAGCCCCAGGTACATCGGCAGCGCGTGCAGGCTGACCATCCACTGCGGCGTGTTCGACACCAGGTTCAGCGCGACCACGTAGCGCGGGTCGGCGGCGTCGGGGTTCAGCGCCCGGCTCAGCGCGTCCTTGGCCTTCAGCTGGGTATCGGTGTCCTTCAGGCGGGCGCGCACCGAGCCACCGTCGAACTGCACGAAGTCGGGCTTGATGCCGGCGGCCTGCAACACCTGCTGCACGCGTTCGACCATCGCCGCGTCGACCTTGACCGTCGACTTGGCGCCCGACAGCTGCACGGCCGGGGCTTCGCCGTAGAAGTTGGGCAGCGTGTAGAGCAGACCGATCAGCAGCACGATGCCGAGGATCGCGTACTTCCACAGGGGATAGCGGTTCATGCAGAGTTCCTTCAGGCTCGCGGGCGGCGGCGTGGAGCCGGCCCGGCGGCAGGGGCGACGCGACAGCGCGACCGGCTGCGTGCCGGCCTGCACCGCGTGGCGGATGAGGGGTCAGGGCCTACTTGAAAGTCCCTTTGGGCAGCACCTGGATCACGGCACCGCGCTGCACCTGCAACTCGACGTTGTTGGCCACTTCGACGTGGACGAAGGACTCGCCCAGCTTGGCCACGCGGCCGATGACGCCGCCGCCGATGACGACCTCGTCACCCTTGGCCAGCGCCTCGATCATCGCCTTGTGTTCCTTCTGCTTCTTCATCTGCGGCCGGATCATGATGAAGTACAGCACCACGAACATCAGCGCCAGCGGCGCCAGGCTCAGCAGCGAGGATTCGGCGCCACCAGCGGCAGCGGCGGGGGCGGTCTGGGCAAAGGCTTCGGAAATGAACACGGCGGGCTATCCTGATGGGGCGCCCGGCAAGCCCGGGCGAACCGCGAATTCTAAGGTGCGCCGGCAGGCCTGCGGTCGAGCAGCCTTACCGGATCTGCGGGTCGCCGTTCGGCGGCCAGCCACAGCAGCAGCAGCAGCAGCCCCAGGAAGCGTGGCGCGTCGATCAGCGTGTTCAGCGTGCCCGACGCCGCAAAGCCCAGCACCGCCGGCAGCGCCGCCGGCACCAGGGCCTGGCCCCGCCAGACGGCGCGCGTGGCGCCACCCAGCGCCACCAGGACCAGCGCGGCCCAGGCCAGCACGCCGAACCAGCCCTGGTCGAAGAGCACCGCCACCGGCAGGCTGTGCAGTTGCCAGGGCGGGTCGACGTCGGTGGCGAAGAACCAACGGTCCAGGCCCTGCGCGAAATCACCGTTGGACAAGAGCTGATCGCCGAGCGCCGTCTGCAGGCGCAGGTGGGTGATGTCGACCGAGCCCTGCTGCGGGGTCGTCAGCGACAGCTTCAGCGGCGCGCGCCAGGGCGCGGGGCGGGCCAGCAGGCGCGAGGCGTCGAACGCCAGCTCGGCGTGCTGCCAGCCGGCGGCCGAGGCGGCCGATGCGACCAGCGCGGCGGATGCCGGCCCGGCCACCGCCGCGGGCACCACCACGGCGGCGCAGGCCAGCGAGGTCAGGGTCCACTTTTCGCACAGCGCCACGGTCGGCGCGGACTGGCCGGCGCTGCCGCGCCAGTCCAGCGACAGGCGCAGGGCGCCCAGGTCAGGACGCGGCACGATCTGCTCGATGTACAGCGAGGCGCCCTGCCCCAGGCGCAGAAAGCGGGTCTCGCCATCGCGCGCCAGGCCGTAGCTGGCCGCATGCACGGGCTCGGCACTGCGCCAGTAGTGGGCCTGCGGGTAGCGGCCCAGGCCCATGCCGATCCACGCCGTGGCCCAGCTTTCGTCGCGCAACGCCAGGCCGTCGACCCAGTGGGCCTGCCGCACGGCGAGGTCGGGGGCGGTTTGCGCCCAGCGCTGGCGGGCGTAGTCGCCGCCGGCGATGGGCAGCGCGACCGCCAGCAGCAGCGCGGCCACGGCCGCGCCGCCGGCCGCGCTGCGCCAGCGCCGGTCCTGGCGAACCCGGGACAGCGCCTGCACCGCCAGGGAAGCCAGCAGCACCACCGCCAGCGCCGCGACGCCGTTGCGCGAATAAGTGACCATCGTCGCGTAGCCCGCGCCGAGCAGCAGCGCCAGCGCTGCCAGCCGCCTCGGCTGTGGCCCGGGCTGCAGCACCGCGGCCAGGGCGAAGGCCGCGGCGACCGCCAGAAAGCATTCGATGGTGGCGCCGCCCTTGTGCATCGCCGAGAACGGGCCGGTGACGCGGAAGTCGACCTTGAAATCCCACAGGCCGGCGAACACGGCACGCTCGAAGCCGACGACCAGCACGGTCAAGGCCAGGCCGGCCAGCAGGCCGGCGCTGAAAACACGGGCGCGCCGCGACGCCGGGTCGGGCAGTCGCTGCCACAGCGCCACGAAGCAAGCCGCCCAGACCGCGCCCTTGACGATGCGCAGTGCGTTCCAGGGGCTCAGGTAGGTGTTGAAGCTGTTGCCGTCGGGCCAGGCCAGTGGCGACAGCGCACGCAGGCTGCTGAGCGCCAGGCTGAGGCCGAGCGCGATGAAGGCCAGCCTCAGCGGCCGCAGGCCGCGCTGGACAGACAGCGGCCGCAGGACGAACGGCGGCAGGCGCGCGAAGGCGACGGCCAGGCACACCGCCTGCAGCAGGTCGAATTCATCGAGGAAGAAGCGGCCGCTCCAGGGCGCGAGATCGAGCACCGGCAGCGCCGCCGGCACCAGCGCCAGCGCCGCCACCGGCCAGCGGTTGACGAGCAGCGCCGCAGCACCCAGACCGATCAGCAGGGCGGTGTTGAACACCGGGAAGGCCAAGGCCCAGATCGCCACCGCCGGCAGCACCAGCAGCCAGGGCCAGCGCAGCCCGGGCGGCGCGTCGCCGGACGCCGCACCCCGCGCCGTAAGCGGGTCCGCAACGGCGGCCGTGGCCGTCTGCTGCGCGATCGACAGCACGGCCAGCGCCAGCGCGTTGGCGGCCACCGCGACCAGCGCATTGGTCGGGTCGGCGTGCAAGTCGTCGAAGAAGAGCTTGCCGAACTCGATGCTCAGCACCAGACCGGCCGTCAGCGCGGCGGTGGAGGCGGCGCTGCGCCCGCGCGCCCAGCCCAGTGCCGCCACCGGCAGGTACATCAGCGCCACGCTGCCCAGGCTGAACAGGGCCAGCGCTTCCGAGGTGTAGTAGTGGTAATAGAAGGGCAGCAGGTGGGTCGACTGCCAGGCAGCCCAGGCGCCCGCCTCGCCGTGCCAGCGGTGCTTGAAGGCGCCGTTGACCGCGGCCAGCAGCGGCAGGTAGGCGAACCACAGCGCCGGCGTCCACGGCCGCAAGGCCGCGCGCAGCCCCGTCCAGCCCAGTGTCCTCGCCCAGGGCAGCCAGGCCACACCCACCGCGACACCGAGGCCCCGGCTGAGCACCGAGGCGCCCTGGCTGATGCCCGAGTACAGGAAGAACTGGCCGACCTCGATGGCAGCGCCCAGCAGCAGGCCCACGAGCAGGCCGCGCCCTGACCGGGCGCCGCCGGGTCGACGCAGCGCCAGCAGCGCGCCGATCGGCAAGGCCATCGCCACCTCCACCGCCCATTGCAGCCCCGCCAGGAAGAGGCCGCGGTTCGGGTCCACCAGCCAGGGCGCCCAATGCGGCGACTGCCATTTGTCGGTCAGTTCGGCCGGCGACAGCAGCAGGTCATAGGGGAAGAAGCACAGCAGCCCGTAAGCCGCTGCATAGAGTTCCAGCAGCCGCGGCAGCAGCCGGGCGCCGCCGCTGCGCCAGGCCTGCGTCAGGCGGTCGAGCCAGGCCGACAGCAGCGGCGCCGTCCAGGCCCCGACCACGCTGCCCAGACACTCGGCCAGGATGTCGTTCTGCGACACCGTGCGCGCAGGGAAATACAGCTGCGTGAACTCCACCGCCACGGCCAGCGCACAACACCACAGCACGGTCAGGCTGGCAGCCAGCCGTTGCGGCAAGCCGCCCTCGAAGGCCGCGCGGGCACCGAGGAAGGCCAGCGGGACGTAGAGCACGCCGTTGGCCACCCAGTCGGCCCGCGACCCCAGCCCGAGATGCAGGAAGGGTGTGTGCTGGAAGCGTGCCCAGGCCTCGTCCAGCGGCAGCGGGCGGAAGTCCAGCGGCACCAGGCTGCCGTAGACCACGAAGACGCCGTAGACCAGCGCCAGCCAGCGCACGGTGGCGGGCCCGCTCATGCCGGGGGAAACGGGATCAGGGTCACCGGGCCGTCAGGCCATCAGGCGGCGCCCGCGCCGGGTTGGCGCTGAAGCGCAGCCGCTGCCATCCGTGCGGCTTCTAGCGCAGCTGGACGATGTTCGAAACCCCGGCGCAGGCGGTCAGGCCCGAACCACCGACCTTGGCGCCCGCGATCGCGCGCTGGCCGCAGAAGGTGTAGCTGCTGTTTCCCACCGCGCACACGGCGTAGGTGTAGCTCTCGCTGCCGTAGTTGTAGGTCACGAGGTTGTTCGCGATGGTGTAGGTGCCGACCGGCGCCGAGGGGTCGCGCGGATCGCTGCCCAGCTTGTAGTCCCACAACTGACCGTTGGGGTTGTGATGCTCCTGCCACTTCTCGTTGCCGACGTTGGCGCAGACCATCCGGTTGGTCAGCAGATTGACCAGCTGGGTGTTGTTGGTGGTGCGCTTGCTGCCGCTGGCGCAGCCGCAGTCCTGAGCCTGAGCGGCACCCGCAGCAGCCAGGAAGGCCAGGGCGGCAATGAGGTTCGACTTGAACATGGTGGCTTTCGGTGGTTGGCGGCAGGAAATCGGCGCAAGAGGCGGCGGCCGACCCAGGCTCGATCCTAAGTGAGCGCTGCGGGCTCAACAAGACGCGGCGCTCCCCCGATCGCGGGGTCGGCGGGCCGCTGACGCCTGTCGTCGCGGCCGCCCGGACTCAGACCAGCACTTCGACGCAGGCCGGATGGCCCAGGAAAGCCTGCGGGCTGGCGCTGGCCCCGTAGGCGCCGGACTGGAAGACGACCACCAGATCGCCCTCCTGAGCGACGGCCAGCGGCATGCGGTCGGCCAGCAGGTCCAGCGGGGTACACAGCGGCCCGACCACGCTGGCCACTTCGCGCCCCTTGTCGTCCATCCGGTTGGCGATGGCCACCGGGTGGTTGCGGCGCAGCACCTGGCCGAAATTGCCCGAGGCCGAGAGCTGGTGGTGCAAGCCGCCATCGACGACCAGGAAGACCTCGCCGCGCGACACTTTGCGGTCGATGACGCGGGCCACGTAGACGCCGGCCTCGCCGACCAGGTAACGCCCCAGTTCCAGCACCAGCGCGGCCTGCGGCAGCTGTTGCCGGGCACGTTCGGCCAGGCCGGCCAGCACGGCGGCCACGGGCGACAGGTCCAGCCGCTGCTCGCCCGGGAAATACGGAATGCCGAAGCCACCGCCCAGGTTCAGCGACAGCACCGGCGACGGGGCTTTTTCGGCCAGCCGCAGCGCGAGCTCGAAACTCAGCGTTTGCGCCTGCCCGATGGCGTCGGCGCGCAGGCTTTGCGACCCGGCGTAGAGGTGAAATCCTTCGAAAGCCAGCCCGAGTTGCCCGATGCGGGCGAGCAGGACCGGCACGGCTTCGGCATCGACCCCGAAGGGCTTGGGGCCGCCGCCCATCTTCATGCCCGAGCCCTTGAGCTCGAAGTCGGGGTTGACGCGCACCGCGACCCGGGCCGGCAGCCCCAGCGCCTGAGAAGCCGCCGCCAGCAGCGGCAGTTCGCGCGGCGATTCGACGTTGACCAGCACGCCGGCGCGGACCGCCGCCCGGAGTTCGGCGTCGCGCTTGCCCGGCCCGGCGAAGCTGATGCCCGCCGGCAGGGCGCCGGCCGCCAGCGCGACCTGCAACTCGCCAGCCGAGGCCACGTCGATGCCGTCGACCAGGCCGGCGAACAGGCGGACGACCGCTGGCAGCGGGTTGGCCTTCATCGCATAGTGCAGCCGCAGGCCTGCCGGCAGGGCGGCGCGCAAAGCGGCCACGCGGGCCCGCATCAGGCGGCTGTCGTAGGCGTAGAACGGCGTCTGGCCGAGCTGGGCGGCCAGCGCGCTGACGGTCAGCCCGCCGACCACCAGTTCACCGTCGCGGACGGCGAACTGGTCCATCGCGGCGTGTGCGGGCGACTCCGGTGCGGTCATGGGCAGGGACGCTTCAGCCGGGCGGGGCCGCTGCGGCGTTCCAGGCCGCAACGATCTGCCGGCGGTCGAGCTTGCCGTTCGGGTTGCGCGGCAGCGCGGCAGCGGCCACGCTGACACCGGCCGGCACCATGTAGGCCGGCAACTGCTGGCGGCACAGCGCCAGCAGCGCGACGGTGTCAAGGCCGGCCGCACCCGCCGCCGGCGTTGCAACCACCTGGATGGCCTGGCCCAGCGCGGCGTCGTCGACGCCGAAGGCCACGCAGTCGCCGACCAGGCCGCTGGCCTGCAGCACCGCCTCGACCTCGGTCGGGCTGACACGGTAGCCCGAGGTCTTGATCATCTCGTCGCGGCGGCCCACGAAATAGAGGAAGCCCGCCTCGTCGCGGCGCACGGTGTCGCCGGACCAGACCGCCAGCTCGGGCAGCGGCAGGCCAGCGCCGCGGCCGGCCAGCGCCGCCGGCAAGGGCCGGTAGCGCTGGGCGGTCTTTTCGGCGTCGCCCCAGTAGCCCAGACCGACCAGCGGCCCGCGGTGGACCAGTTCACCGGGCTCGTCGACGGCGCACTCGCTGCCGTCGTCGCGCAGCACCAGCACCTCGGCGTTCGGAATCGCGCGGCCGATCGAATCGGGGCGCCGGTCGACCTCTTCGGGCGGCAGGCAGGTCGAACGGAAAGCCTCGGTCAGGCCGTACATCAGGAAAGGCCGGGACTGCGGCACGCGGCTGCGGATGGCGCTCAGCGTGGGCACCGGCATGCGCCCGCCGGTGCTGGCGAAATAGCGCAGGTGTCCGGCGATGGCCGGCGGCCATTCCAGGGCCGCGAGCTGCATGTACAGCGGCGGCACCGCCGTCAGGCCGGTGACGCGTTCACGGTCCAGCGCCTGCAGCACGTCGCGCGGCACCAGGTGGTTGAGCAGCACCACCCGCGCACCGGCATGGAAGGCCGTCGTCAGCTGGCTGAAACCGGCGTCGAAGGACAGCGGCAGCACGGCCAGCAGGGTGTCGTCGGCGCGGTTGTCGAGGTAGTCGACAACGCTGGCCGCGCCGACCACCAGGTTGCGGTGGCTGAGCACCACGCCCTTGGGCGCGCCGGTGCTGCCCGAGGTGTAGAGGATGGCCGCCATGTCGCTGTCGATGACGCGGTGGACGGCACCCGTCGGGCCGGCCAGCAGATCGGCCCAGCTCAGCACCGGCAGGGGCAGTGGGCCGGCGGCGGGCGCGGTCAGCAGCAGCTGGCGCAGCGCGGGCAGCGTGGGCCACAGGCCGTCGAGCCGGCCCGCGCGCTCGGGCGTACTCAGCAGGGCGCAGGCCCCCGAGTCGCGCAGGATGTGGGCGACCTGGGCCGGCTTCAGCAAGGGGTTGATCGGTACAAACACGGCACCGGCGGCGGCGGCAGCGAAACACAGCACCACGGTCTCGGGCCGCTTGTCCAGCCACACGGCCACCCGTTCGCCGCGCTGCACGCCCTGCCCCACCAGGCCCGCTGCTGCGCGCTGCACGGC
Source organism: Betaproteobacteria bacterium (assembly GCA_947453725.1). Taxonomy (GTDB): domain Bacteria; phylum Pseudomonadota; class Gammaproteobacteria; order Burkholderiales; family Burkholderiaceae_C; genus Rubrivivax. The sequence continues at coordinate 237,948 of CANGHH010000004.1, forward strand.
GCCGGCCAGCGTGGCGTAGTCCAGGGTCTGCACCCCCGAAGTGAGGGCCAGCGCGGTCGGCTCGCGCTCGGCGGCCCGCAGGACCAGCTCAGCCAGCAGGCGCGGCGCGCGCGGCTGCACACGGCTGCGCGCCGAGCGGGCGTCGGCCGTGGCGATGGTGGTGGATGCGGCGGAAGAAATAAGCGGCTTCAAGGGTCGGCGTGCGGCAGTGCGGATTGTGGCTGCTGGCCCCCGGGGCCCGGCCCGCGGGCGCCGCGCACAGGGCCGTGAACTACGCCACGGGGCCCGGCGCGGACCCGGCGAAGCGGGCTGCGCCGCCTCGGTGACGCTGCAGGTGCAACCTATACTGGACGTTAGCCTGAAAGGGGCCTGGCGGTGGATGTTCTGCCTCACGTGATGCAGGTGCTCGATGAAGTCCTGGGCTTGGGCGGCCGGGGCTTGGCCTTCACGCGCGACACGCCGCTGCTGGGCGCCGTGCCCGAACTCGATTCGATGGCCGTGGTGGCGCTGATCACCATGCTCGAAGAGCGCCTCGACATCGAGCTGCCCGACGACGAGATCGAGGCCAGGGCCTTCGCCACGGTGGGCGCACTGGCCGACCTCGTCAGCGCCCACCGCGCCGCCTGAAGCGACCGTGGCTCGGTCCATCGAAGCCTTCATGCTGCCCGCCGGGGCCGGGCGCGATGACCACCTGATGGCCCTGTGGCACGCCTCGGTGGCGGACGGCGCCTTGCGCGGCGTGGTGCTCTACGTCCACCCCTTCGCCGAAGAGATGAACAAGTCGCGCCGCATGGCGGCCCTGCAGGCCCGTGCGCTGGCCGCCGCCGGCTACGGCGTGCTGCAGATCGACCTCAAGGGCTGCGGCGACAGCAGCGGCGAATTCGGCGACGCCACCTGGCTCGATTGGGTGTCGGACGTGCAAACCGCCGTGCGCTGGCTGCGCACGCGCAGCCCGGCCCCGCTGACGCTCTGGGGCTTGCGCGCCGGCTGTCTGGTGCTGGCCGACGCCGCGGTTCAGATGCCCGAAGAATCCTGCAGCTGCCTGTTCTGGCAACCCACGCCGAAGGGCGCGCCGGTGCTGCGCCAGTTCCTGCGCAGCGCCGCAGCGGCCGCCTTCCTGGACGGGCGCGGCAAGGGCGTGGTCGACGCGCTGCGCCAGAAGCTGGCCGCCGGGCTGGCGGTCGAGGTCGGCGGCTACCGCGTCCACCCGGAGCTGGCCGCCGGGCTTGAGCGGGCCCGACTGCCGGTTCCGCCACGCCTGGATCGCCTGGTCTGGCTCGAAGTCAGCGCCGTGGCGGCGCCGGGCGCGCCCAGCCCGTCGCTGGCACCGGCCAGCATCAGCGCATCGACGGCCTGGCGCCAGGCTGCCACCGGCGCCGAGGTGCGCCTGGTCGCCGGCCCGCCGTTCTGGCAGACCGCCGAGATCGAGACCGCGCCGGCGCTGATCGACGCCACGCTGGCGGCGCTGCAATCGACCCGTGCCACCGCAGGGGCCGGGGCCGCAGCGTGAATGAGGGCACGGGCTGCGCGATGAAGGTCGTCGACCTGCCGCTGGTCTTCGCGCTGGGCGACGAGCAACTGGTCGGTCTGCTGAGCGCCCCCGAAGGCCCGGCGCACCCGGTCGCCGTGCTGGTGGTGGTCGGCGGGCCGCAGGTGCGTGCGGGCAGTCATCGCCACTTCGTGCAGCTGGCGCGCCACCTGGCCGCTCAGGGCCACGCGGTGCTGCGCTTCGACGTGCGCGGCATGGGCGACAGCAGTGGCACAGCGGCCGGTTTCGAACACCTGCAGGACGACATCGCGGCGGCCGTCGGCGAACTGCTGCGGCAGCGCCCCGAGGTCCGGCGCGTGGTGCTGTGGGGTCTGTGCGACGGCGCGTCGGCTGCGCTGCTGTACCTGCAGCAGACCCACGACGCCCGCATCGGCGGCCTCGTGCTGCTGAACCCCTGGGTGCGCTCGCCCGAGACACTGGCCCGCGCCACGCTGCGCCACTACTACCTGCAGCGGCTGAAGCAGGCCGGCTTCTGGCGCAAGCTCTTCGGCGGCAGCGTCGGCGCGCCGGCGGTGCGCGGCTGGTGGCAGAACTTCCTGACCGCCCGCCAGCGGGTTCGCGACGCGCGCGGCGGCGACCGCCTGCCGTTCGCGGCGCGGATGGCCGAAGGCTGGCGCGCCTGCCCGGGACCGATCCTGCTGGTGCTGTCGGGCGACGATGTCACCGCGCACGAATTTGCCGACCACGCCGGCCGCGACAGCCACTGGCGCGGTGCGCTGGCCCGGCCCGGCGTGCGGCGGGTCGACCTGGCTGGCGCCGACCACACCTTCTCGAATCCGCAGACCGGGCCGCAGGTGCTGGCGCTGACCGCGGCCTGGCTGCGCAGCGCCGACGGCGGCGCGGACTTGTGAGCGAGGCGCTGCCATGCAGCGACTTCACGGCGCTGCCGGCCGACGTGCGGGCCCTGCTGGACGCCGCGGGCGCCAGCGACTTCCAGGCCGGCGCAGCGTGGTGGACGCACTTCGTGGGCAGCGTTGACCTGGGCGGCGCGGTGCCGCAGCTGCGGGTCTGGCGCGAAGGCGGGCGTGACGCCGGGCGCGTGGTGGCGCTGCTGCCGCTGCTGCTGCACCGGCAGGCCGGACGCGTGACGGCACTGGGGAACTACTACACCACGCGCTATGCACCGCTGCTGGCCGAGGGCGTCGAGCCCGAGGCGGCGGCGCTCGCCCTCTCCGGCATCCTGGCGGCGCTGCTGCGCGACGAGCCCGGCGTGCACATGCTGCGCTTCGAGCCGCTGGAAGCCGGCTCGCTGGCCGAGACCGCGCTGCGCCGCGCCCTGCAGCGACAAGGCTGCGCGGTGTACGGCTTTCACGCCTTCCAGAACTGGCGCCTGCCAGTCGACGGCGACTGGCCGACCTATCTGGGCGCGCGCGAAGGCCGGCTGCGGACCACGCTGGCTCGGATGGGCAAACGCTTTGCGGCCCGCGGCGGGCGCCTGGAACTGCTGATCAGCGACAACGACCGGCTGGACGCCGGCATCGCCGCCTACCAAACCGTCTACGCCGCGAGCTGGAAAGACCCCGAGCCGCACCCGCGCTTCATGCCCGGCCTGATCCGCGCCGCGGCGCGCAGCGGCGTGCTGCGCCTGGGCCTGGCCTGGCTGGGCGACGAGCCGGTGGCCGCCCAGGTCTGGATGGTCGCCGGCGGCCGTGCCGACATCTACAAGCTGGCCCACGACGAGCGCCACAAGGACAGCTCGCCAGGCAGCCTGTTGACGGCGATGCTGATGCAGCACGTCTTCGAGCGCGACCGCGTGACGCTGGTCGACTACCTCAGCGGCGACGACGGCTACAAGCGGCTGTGGATGAGCGAGGTGCGCGAGCGCACGGGGCTGGTCGCCTACCGGCTGGGCCGGCCGCGCGGGCTGCTCGGCGCGGCCCGCGAACAGGCCGGCCGTTGGCTGCGCGCCGCGCAGCGCCCGGGGGCCGCGCGATGAGCACGGTCAGCGTCGTCATCCCCAGCCACAACGCGGCGGCCTACATCGAGCAGACCGTGACCAGCGTGCTGGCGCAGACGATGCCCGACCTGGAACTGCTGCTGGTCGACGATGGTTCGACCGACGACACCGTGGCCCTGGTGCAGGCGCTGGGCGACCCGCGGCTGCGCGTCATCCGGCAGGCCAAGGGCGGCGTCTGCAAGGCCCGCAACCGCGGCATCGCCGAGGCGCAGGCGCCGTTCATCTGCCTGCTCGACCATGACGACTGGTGGCTGCCCGACAAGCTGCACCGCCAGCTGCAGGTGCTGGCCGAACACCCCGCTGCCGGCGTCGCCTACAGCACCTTCGAGCGCTGGCATGCCGACCCCGCCACGGGCCGCTTCCCGGCGCCCGAGACTTTCGATTTCAGCGACGTGGCCGACGGCACGGACCCCGAATTTTCGGGCTGGGTCCACCACCAGTTCCTGCTCGACTGCTGGATGCTGACCAGCAGCTCGATGTTCAGGCGCGAGGTCTTCGAGCGTTGCGGCGCTTTCGACGAAAGCCTGCCCTTCAGCGAAGACTGGGACCTGTGGCTGCGCCTGGCCCGCGAATTCCCTTTCGTCCAGCTGCGCCGGCCGACGGTGCTGTACCGCATGCACGCGCAGCAGGGCAGTGGCCTGCACCGGCCGATCGACTACCGCACGCGCTTGCTGGAACGCGCGGCGGCCGAACACGGCCTGGCCAGCCGCGACGGCCGGGCCATCACGCGCCAGCGCTTCCAGCGCCAGCTGGCGCGTTACCACGCCGACCACGGGCGCGGCGAACTCGAATCGGGTCGCGTGGGGACGGCATTGCGCCTCTACGCCCACGCCTGGCGGCTGCACCCGACGGGCTGGAAATACCCAACCTACCTGGTCGCGGTCCTGGCCGGCTGGCGCGGCGGCGCGCTGGCGGCACGGGTCTGACGCGATGCTCGTCCACACCTGCTTTGCCGAGCGCCGCTGGCCCCCGCCCATCGACCCTGTCAACCGGAGCCGTCCATCATGAAGCCCACCCCCAGCGGTCCGACGGGCCGCCAAGACCTGCTGATCGGCTTGCTGGTCTTCGCGCTGATCGCCGGCTTGCAATGGCAGGGCGGGCGTCAGGTGGCCGCCACCGTGCTGCTGCAGACCTACAACTGGGTGTTCGATTTCGACGCGTCACGCTACCTGGGCGGTTGGTGTTCGCCTGGCGTGAACATCAGCGAGCACCTGTATTTCAGCCATCTGGCACGCCACCCGCTGACCGCCGCCCTGCGGCCGATCTGCCTGGCCATCGAACCGGCGGTCGGCGGCCCCCAGCTGGCCTTGATGGCGCTGACCGCGGGACTGGCTGGCCTGATGGCGGCCTTGAGCTATGCCCTGGCTGCGCGCTGCTGCCGGGGCCTGGTCGACCGCTTGCTGATCACGGCCCTGGCCAGCATCAGCGCCCAGCCGCTGATGCTGGGCATCATCCCGGAGATGTACAGCCCGGCGATGCTCGGCATCGGCCTGAGCCTGTTGTGGCTGTCAGGGCTACCGGACGGTGGCGAGCCCAGCCGGCTGCAGTGGCTGATCAGCGGTGTGCTCAACCTGGGGCTGACGGTGACCAACGCCGTGCTCAGCCTGCTGCAATCGGTGGTGGCGGCCTGGGGCCGGATGGGTCTGAAGGCCTGGCTGCGGCGCGAGGTGATGCGCTGGCTGCTGGTCTTCGCAGGTCTGCTGCTGAGCGCCCTGCTGCTGGCCTGGGTCTACACGCCCGAGCACCTGGGCATCGCCCAGGACGCCGCCAAGTCGCTCTGGTGGGCGGCCCACATGGGGCGTGGCGAACCGGCACCGCTGTGGAAGGTGGCGGCCACCTACCTGGTCTACGACGTGGTCGCGCCGATCAGCAGTTTCTACCAGCTGCCGGCCGGCGAAGACCATCCGATGCTGGACTTCCGCGCCTTCAGCTTCGCGCCGGCAGGCTGGTGCGCCGTGGTGCTGTGGCTGGCGCTGCTGGCGACCGCGGCGGCTGCAGCCTGGCAGGAGCGCGCGCTGCACAAGCCGCTCGCCGTGGCGGTCCTGTGGCTGGCCTTCAACATCGGCCTGCACACGCTGTGGCAATACCGATCCAGCGTCTACATCTACGGCGCGCACAGCTTCCCGGCACTGGTGGTGCTGCTGGCCCTGGGTCAGCGCGCGGTGGTGGCCCGGGGCCGCGCCTGGGCGCTCACGGCGCGTATCGGGCTCGGCCTGCTGCTGGCCTTGCTGCTGGTCAACAACCTCGACCGCTACCAGGAAGTCATCCGCTTCCTGGTCGCCCAGACTGCGGCCCGCTGAGCGAGGTGTCCCCGGGCGCGCCGCCGGCCGGTGCTCAGAACCAGTGCGAGCCGGCGAAGAGCGCGGCCATGGCCAGCACGGCGATGCGGCTGCCGCGGTCGCGCAGGGCAAAGACGATCGGGTCGTCGTCCATTTCGCCACGCGCGGTCTTGATCCACAGCCGCCCGTACCAGTACATCATGCCCAGCGCGACCAGCCACAGGCCCTGCGGCCGCGTGAAGCGGGCGGCCGTCTCAGGCGCCGAGGCGTAGAGCCCGAACACCACCACCGCACTGACGCTGGCAGCCGTGCCGAAGGGCCACAGGACCACCAGGTCGCTGACCCGGTAGTCGCGCCCCTGGGCCACCTTGCGGCCGGCGTGCTCCAGCGTCACCAATTCGGCACAACGCTTCACCAGCGCCAGGCTGAAGAAGGTGAAGGCGCTGAAAGCCAGCAGCCAGGCCGAGACCTCGATGCCGGTCGCCACCGCACCGGCCAGCACCCGGTAGGTGTACAGCAGGGCCAGCGTGATCACGTCGATCAGCACATAGCCCTTCAAGGTCCAGCTGTAGGCGGTGGTCAGCACCACGTAGCCGGCCAGCGCCAGTGCGGCCGACTTCGACAGTGCCAGCGCCAGCAGCAGGCCGGCCGCCACCAGCAGGACCGCAGCCGCGACGCCGGCCATCACCCCGATGCGGCCACTGGCGAAGGCTCGATCCTTCTTGCGCGGGTGCTGGCGGTCGTTCTCCAGGTCCCACAGGTCGTTCATCACGTAGGTGCCCGAGGCCGCCAGCGAGAAGGCCACGAAGATCAGGCCGGCCGCCAGCACCTTGTCAGCCTGGTTGAAGGCAAAGGCCGTGAACAGCGGCACCAGCAGCAGCAGGTTCTTGACCCACTGGTGCACGCGGATGGCCTTCAGCCACAGCGCCAGGCCGCCTGCAGCCCGCTGGAAACGGGCCTCGACAGGAATGGCCGAGGGGATGCGGGCCGCCAGCGCCGGCGCCACATCGGCCAGCACCACGGCCGCACTGGCCGACCAGATCGGCAGGTCCGCGCGGCTGTCGCCCGCGTAGACGAAATCCGGCCCGACCAGCGCCTGGATCGCCGCCAGCTTGCGCGGGCCCTTGAGGTTGACCCCACCGTCGGTGGCCAGCACGTGGTCGAAGAGCTGCAGATGATCGGCGGCGGCTTGGGCGACGCTTCGGTGGGCGGCGGTGGCCAGCACGAGGGTCCGGCCGGCCGCGTGCTGGCCTCGCAGCCAGTCCAGCAGGTCCTGCCGCCAGGGCAGCGCGGCCACATGCAGGGTCACGCGACGGGCCACCTGGCTCTTCAGGGCCCAGGGGCCTTGCAGCGCCCAGAAGACCAGATGGAAGATCATCCAGGGGCTGCGCTTGAGCAGCAGCAGGACCGATTCAAGCAGCGTGTCGGTGTAGGTCAGCGTGCCATCGAGATCCAGGACGAGGGGCGAGGACACCCGGATGCGTGGCGCTGCGTCGCCGGCATTGGAAAGCATGTCTGATGTTTCGGGCATTCGTGGCGGCCATCGTCCGAGGCCCTGCGGTAAGCTGAGACCCAACGCCCACATTGTGGCCTTTGCGCTTGAAATTCATGTGGCCTCAACGGCGCCACCGGTCCCGGCTTGACATGCCACAGGTGCAAAGCCACAGCGCGCTTCCCGCATCGAAGGCTATCCGGCAAACTCAAGCCGGCACCCCCAGGCGGCAGATGATTCCCAAACACCTGTACCAGACCTATCACACCTCGTCGCTGCCTGCAGCCCTGGCCGACAACGTGCGGCGCTTGCGCGAGTGCAATCCAGGCTGGGGCTACACGCTGTTCGACGACGCGCAGGTCGAGGCCTTCATTCAGGCCGAATACGGCGCGGCCCTGCTCAAGGCCTACCTGGGCATCCACCCGAGTTACGGCGCCAGCCGCGCCGATTTCTTCCGCTACCTGCTGATCTACCGCCGGGGCGGCGTCTACCTGGACGTGAAGAGCATCACGCGGCGCCCCCTGGACGCCAGCCTGCAAGCCGACGACCAGTTCATCCTGTCCCGTTGGCGGAACCAGCCCGGGCTGCCTTTCAGTGGCTGGGGCCAGCACGACGCATTGCGTCACCTGCCGGGCGGCGAGTGGCAGCAATGGCACATCATGGCCGCGCCCGGCCACCCCTACCTGAAGGCCGTGATCGACAGCGTCCTGTCACGCATGTGGCGTTATCACCCCCTGATCCAAGGCACGGGCAAGCGGGGCGTGCTCTGGCTGACGGGTCCGGTCGCCTACACCTTGGCCATCGAAGCGATCCGCGATCAGCACGCGCACCGCGCGGTCGATATCGAGGCCGACTTCGCGGTCGATTACAGCTTCCTCGGCGCTTCCCAAACCGCGCACCAGGGCCTGTTCAGGTCGCATTACTCGCAGTCCCAGCAATCCTTGGTCAGACTGCGACCATGGGCTCGCGCTGCGACGCCCGTCATCGCGGCGCTGCAAGCGGTCAAGCGTCGCCTGCGCACCGCAGCCTGAGCTTGCGGTCCGCCCGTTCACAATCCCGCGCGCCCATGCCCCAACCCTGACCTCCACTTGACTGCTCAACGTCCCCGCATCGATGTGGTCGGCATCCTCGCAGGCACCACCGGCTGGGCCACGCACTCCTTGGAGTTTGCCCGCGCTTTGCAGCCTCATGCCCAGGTGGCCTTCCGCACCCGGAAGAAGCACGCTGCCAAATGCCTGCTGGGCCGAGACGCGCCCATGCTGCTGCGCGGCATATTCCATCCACCGGGCGATTTCTGCGTGGTCATTGCCGGCAAGCCCCTGTCGCCGAAGCGCTCCAGCCGCTGGATCGTCTGGGAGACGACCGAACTGCCGCCAGCACAGCGCGAGGCCTGTGCAGCGGTCGAATACCTCTGGACGCCGTCCAGATGGGGGCGCGACAACCTGATCGCCAACGGCTACGCCGCGCAAGGCATTGCGGTGGTGGCCGAAGGGGTGGCGACGCACTTCTACTCGCCGGCCGTGCGGAGCAGCGCAAGACCGCGCTTTCGCTTCTTGATGGTCGGCAAGTGGGAAGCGCGCAAATTCTGCGACGGCCTGCTGCGCGCCTTCTCGAGAGAATTCAAGCCCGACGAGCCGGTGGAGTTGTACCTGCAGGCCCACAACCCCTACGTGCCGGGCTTCTCGCTGGCCCAGCGCGTGGCGGCCACCGGCGTGTCGAATGAGCATGCCATCGTGCTGGGGGCACCCTGCGGCCTCGTCGCGCTGCGCGACTTGTACCGCTCTGCCGATTGCTTTGTACTGCCGACGCGCGCTGAAGGCTGGGGTCTGCCCATCCTGGAGGCCATGGCTTGCGGTGTGCCAGCCATCGTCACACGCTACAGCGCGCCGCTGGACTACGTCAGTGACAGCAACGGCTATCTGATCGACGTGGCGCGCATGGTGGAAGCCCGCGACGACGAATTCGGCGTCAACAGCGGTCTTTGGGCTGAACCCGATGAAGCACACCTGCGGCACCTGATGCGGCAAGCCTTCGAGCACCAGGACGAGCGGCTGGCAAAAGGTCGGCTGGCCACACATGATGCGCAGGCGTTTTCTTGGGACGCAGCGGCTCGCAAGGCAGTTCAGACCATCGAGCAGGTCCTGTCAGCTTGAGGCTCCGCGGTCCACGGCGCTTGCAGTTATCCGACGAACAAGATTTCCTTCTGGCCAGGAATGCGTATGAACTCTATCAAGCCGACATACGAACTGTTCGAACTGCCTCTCAAGCTCACTCGGTTGCCACCATGGGAGTCAACCCAAAGACCGGTCAATTGCTGCAGACCAACATCGCACTGAATGACATCAGGAACTGCCGCGCGTTGAATCTTGTAGCGAGCAGCCATGAACAGGAGATCGATTTCTTTCTCAACCGAAACAACTCGGGCGGCAACAAGCGCCCACCGAAGATCAAAGAGGCCATGTACTACGACGACAACCCTCAAATCATCAAAGTCAAAGCCTACCCCTTGGATTCGTATTGAGAAAAGCGCCGAAAATCTTCGCCACGCGACGGCCGGGCCATTGGAATAACACCAACAAATCAAGACCATGAGCGACCCCGACGATTACATGCGTTATCTGGAATGGAAATCCTGGAACGAATCCGACTTCGGGCGTCTGCAGCCCCTGAGCGCACGCTACTTCGAAGGCGAATTGGCCAGCCAAGGAGTGGCACTGAAGTCGGGCTGGCGGGTGCTGGAAATCGGCTTCGGCAACGGTGAATTCCTGTGCCATGCGCGGGACCAGGGCTGCACCGTGGTCGGCACCGAACTGAACCCGGAACTGGTGAAGACCGCCCGGGCTGCGGGTTATGCCGCCTACACGCCGGAAAGCTTCGAAGGCGCACCCGACGCGGGTTTTGACCTCATCGTGCTGTTCGATGTTCTGGAACACATTCCGCAAGACAGATTGCCCGCGATGCTGGCTTCGCTGGCAGCGCGGCTGGCACCGGGCGGCAAGATCTTCTGCCGCTTCCCCAATGGCGACAGCCCCCTGGGGCGACCGTTCCAGCACGGCGACATGACGCACATCACGGTGATCGGCGAGTTCAAGCTCAACTACCTCGCCCGGGCTGCCGGCCTGAACGTGGTGCGCTTCGGGGGCCAGTTCCGGGTGCTCCCGGATCGCAGTTTCCGCACGCTGCTCAGCTACGCGATGATCCGGTTGATGGAACTGCTGGTCGAACGGCCGATCAAGTCGATCTTCTTCCGCGGCTGGCGCTTCGCGGTGTTCTCGCCCAACTCGGTGGCCGTGATCGCCCGCACCGTGGCCTGAAGCCCACCGAGCGGCGCCGGGCGCCGGCCTCGCAACAGGGGCCTCGCCGAACGCGTGCAAACACCACGCTGGCGGGCGGGCAGTTCACCAGCCGGTTCGGGCAGCGGATATAACCGTCGACTGGAGGGTGCTGCTCCCAACGCCCACAGCACCCTTGCAAAGGCTCTCAGGCCCACCCGACACCACAGAAAGCTCTGCGCCCAAGATGAAAGGCTCCGTCCGCGCCCGCGCGCCCCTCCGACTCGGCCTGGCCGGCGGCGGCACCGATGTCTCGCCGTTTTGCGATCTGCACGGCGGCTTCGTGCTGAACGCCGCCATCGACAAGTACGCCTATGCCATGCTGGACCCGCTGGCCGACGGCCAGATCGAGTTCGCCGCGACCGACATGCAGCAGGGCTGGACCGGACCGGCAGCGCCGCGCATCGAACTGACAGGCGCCCTGCTGCTGCACAAGGCCGTCTACAACCGCATCGTCGCCGAGCACCGCGACGGCCAGCCGCTGGCGGTGCGGCTGACCACTTTCTCGGAAGCGCCGCCCGGTTCCGGCCTGGGTTCGTCGTCGACGCTGGTCGTGGCCATGATCAAGGCCTTCGTCGAATACCTGAACCTGCCGCTGGGCGAGTACGAGATCGCCCGCCTGGCCTACCAGATCGAACGCGTGGACGTCGGCCTGGCCGGCGGCCGGCAGGACCAGTATTCGGCCACTTTCGGCGGCTTCAACTTCATGGAGTTCTACGCCGACGAACGCGTGGTGGTGAACCCGCTGCGCATCAAGAACTGGATCCTGACCGAACTGGAAAGCTCGCTGGTGCTTTACTTCACCGGCGTGTCGCGACAGTCGGCTTCGATCATCACCGAACAGAAGAAGATCTTCGAGGCCAACACCGCTGCCAGCCTGGACGCGCCCCTGGCCTTGAAGCAGGAAGCCGTCAGCATGAAGGAGTCGATCCTGAAAGGCGACTTCCCGGCGCTGGCCGCATCGATGCGATCCGGCTGGGCCTGGAAGAAACGGCTGGCCGATCAGGTGTCGAACCCGCAGATCGACGAGACCTACGATGTCGCCTGCAGGGCCGGCGCGGTGGCCGGCAAGGTCTCGGGGGCGGGCGGCGGCGGTTTCATGTTCTTTCTGGTCGACCCGCCGCGACGCATGGAAGTGCTGCGGGCCCTGAGCGCCCTGGGCGGACAGGCCGGCGGCTGCCATTTCAGCAAACACGGGACGGAAGGTTGGAAACTGTGAATGAATCCATCGCAGCGGGCGCCCTGGCGGTCAAGGCCGAGATCGACCGCGCCGCCGAGAACCTGGCACAGATGTCGGCCGATGCCGAACTGCAGGCCACCGTCGGCGCCGTGGCCCTGGCCTGCGTCCAGGCGCTGCGCAACGGCGGCAAGGTGCTGTTCTGCGGCAACGGCGGCAGCGCCGCCGACGCCCAGCACCTGGCCGGCGAATTCATCAGCCGCTTCAATTACGACCGCGCGCCGCTGGCCGGCATCGCCTTGACGACGGACACCTCGGTGCTCACCGCCATCGGCAACGACTACGGCTACGAGAAGGTCTTCGAACGCCAGGTCCTGGGCCTGGGCAGGCCGGGCGATGTGCTGATTGGCATCAGCACTTCGGGCCGCAGCCCGAACGTCCTGCGGGCCTTCGCGGCCGCACGCGAGATCGGCATGGTCACCGTCGGCATGACGGGCAACCAGCGCGCGGCCATCGAGCAGCATGTCGACCACTGCATCCGCATCCCGTCGGCGTCCACGCCCAAGATACAGGAAGGCCACATCGTGATGGGCCATGCGCTGTGCGGCCTGGTCGAGTCGTGGATGTTCCCGGGCGAAGCGCCCCAGGCGGACTGAGCGCGTGCAAGCCATCGTCCTGGCGGGCGGCTTCGGTACCCGCTTGCGCGCGCGCATCAGCGAGGTGCCCAAACCGATGGCGCCGATCGCCGGCCGTCCTTTTCTGGAATACCTGCTCGACCGGCTGGTCGCCGCTGGCTGCCAGCGGGTGGTGCTGGCCACCGGCTACCTGCACGCGGTCGTCGAAGCCCATTTCGGCACGGCCTACCGCGGCATGGCGGTCGGCTACTCGCAGGAAACCACACCGCTGGGCACGGGCGGCGCGGTGCTGCGGGCGCTGCACCGCCTGCCGGGTGGCCATGAGGAACCCGCGCTGGTGATGAACGGCGACACCTGGCTGAACCAGGATCTGGGGGCCTTCGTGGCCTGGGCCCGCGAACGCAGCCCGGCCGACTGCGTGCTGTTGCGCCGGGTCGACGACGTGGCGCGCTTCGGCAGCGTGGCGCTGGACGGCGAGCGCATCGTGCGCTTCGGCGAGAAGAGCGGCAGCGGCCCCGGGCTGATCAACGCCGGCCTCTACTGGCTGCACCGTGCGGCCTTCGAGCGCTACCCGTTTCCCGAGACCTTCTCGCTGGAGAACGATCATTTCCAGGCGCACCTGCGGGATCTGGACCTGCGCGGCAGCGTCACCGAGGCACCCTTCATCGATATCGGCGTGCCCGAGGACTACGACCGCGCGCAGGTCGAGGTTCCGCGCGCCAGCGCCCCATGAGCAAGGCCCTGCGCCCGGCCCTGTTCCTGGACCGCGATGGCGTGATCAACGTCAACCACGGCTATGTGCACCAGGCCGAGGACACCGAGTTCATCCCCGGCATCTTCGACCTGGTGGCCCGCGCCCACGCCGCGGGCCGCTTGGTGGTGGTGGTGACCAACCAGGCCGGCATCGGCCGCGGCTACTACAGCGAAACGCAGTTCGAGGCCTACACCGCCTGGATGCAGGCCGAATTTGCAGCCCGCGGCGCGCCGATCGCCCGCGTCTACTTCTGCCCCGACCACCCCGAGCACGGCATCGGCCGCTACCGCCGCGACACGCCGATGCGCAAGCCCGGCCCGGGCATGCTGCTGCAGGCCGCAGCCGACTTGCAGCTGGACCTGGCGCGCTCGGTGCTGGTGGGCGACGCCGAGAGCGACATCGAGGCCGGGCGCCGCGCAGGCCTGGGCCGCACCGTGCGCCTGCATGCCGAAGCCGGGCCGCTACCCGAGACGCAGGCCGATGCCGTCGCCCGCCACCTGGACGAGGTCGACGTCGCACTGCCCCCGCACTGATCAGCCATGGCCAACGTCCTGTACCTGACGCACCGCATGCCCTTTCCGCCGGACAAGGGCGACAAGATCACGACCTTCAACTTCCTGCGCCACCTGGCAACGAAGCACCGGGTCTTCCTGGGGGCCTTCGTCGACAGCGAAGCCGACTGGGCGCAGGCGGACGAACTGAAGGCCTATTGCGCCGAGACGAAGTTGATCCGGATAGCCCCGCTGCGGCAGCGCGCCTGGAGCGCCACGGCCTTCCTGCACGGCGCATCGATCTCGGAGGTTTACCACCGCGACGCCGGCTTGCAGGCCTGGGTCGACGACGTCGTGCCGCGGCACGGCATCCGCACCGGCCTGGCTTATTGCAGCGCGATGGCGCCCTACCTGGCCGGTCCGAAATTTGCGCCGATGCGCCGCGTGACGCATTACGCCGACGTCGATTCCGAGAAGTGGAAGACCTACGCCGCAACGAAGCGCCCGCCAATGTCCTGGGTCTATGGTCGCGAGGCGCGAACCCTGCTGGACCTGGAGCGGCGCATGTCGGCGCAATACGACATCACCAGCTTCGTCAGCGACGCCGACGCCGCCCTCTACCGACAACTGGCGCCCGAGAGTGCCGCCCAGGTGCGGGTGATACCGAACGGCGTGGACACCGACTATTTCTCGCCCGACCTGCCCTTCGACAGCCCCTTCGCCGCGGGCAGCCAAGCCGTGGTCTTCACCGGCGCGATGGACTACTGGCCGAATGCCGACGCGGTGGTCTGGTTCGCCAACGAGGTCTTCGGCCGGATCCGTCAACAGCGGCCCGAAGCCGAGTTCTGGATCGTCGGCAGCAAGCCCGGCGCCGGGGTGACGAAGCTGGAAAGCATCGCGGGCGTGCACGTCACCGGCCGCGTGCCCGACGTGCGGCCCTACCTGGCCCACGCCGGCGCCGTGGTCGCCCCCTTGCGCGTGGCCCGCGGGACGCAGAACAAGGTGCTGGAAGCCTACGCGATGGCGCGTGCGGTGGTGATGACCAGCGCCGCGGCCAATGGGCTGCTGCCGGCCGATTTCATCGCCGGCAGCACCCACGACGAACCGCCCGCGATGGCTGCTGCGGTGGTGCAGGCACTGGCGCAGCCGCCGGGATTCGATGCCGCCCGGCAGTACGTGATGACCCAATACTCCTGGCGCAACGCCTTCGGCCTGCTGGACGAGGCCTTGCAGACGGTCCCCATGGAGTCGACATGAGCCCGGCAAGGACGGCACCGTCAGCGAAAGCGCTGTCGCAAAAGGGCGAGTACGACCTGTCGACCGGGGTGCTGTATGGCGGCCACAACTTCGGCTTCTTCTCTTGCTGCTGCGTCGTGCTTTGGAACATCCGGGAGATCCAGCAGGCCGGCCTGGCGCTGCCGCGCCGGATCGATTTCTCGCGCGGCTTCGCACCGTTCAAGAGCGACGTCCAGCGGGCCAGCGGGGCAGACATCTATCCGCTGCTGTTTCAAGCTGGAGATGCCGGCGAGAACCAGGGCCTGCCGCGACTGCCGCGCATCAACCAGCACGGGATCTACCGTTTGCTGCGCTACAACCGCATCACGCCCTTCATCCAGCGCCACTTCCAACCGAGCGCGCAGGCACTGGAAATCCAGGAGCGCCTGATCACGCGCTACAACATCGACCCCGCCAAGACCTTGGCGGTGGTCTACCGTGGAACCGACAAGAGCACCGAAGTGAAGCTGGCGCCGGCCGAACATTACGTGGCGCTGGCCCACCAACTGCTGATGCTGAATCCGGGGCATCGGCTGTGGATCCAGACGGACGAATGGGTGGTCAGACAGGCCTTTCGCCGGGCCTTCGGCGAACGCTGCTTCTATCTTCACGAGATGCCAGTCAGCAACAACGGCAAGGTGGTGCACCAGCTCGACGAGCAGGCGCTGCAGATGGACCGCAGCGAGTTCGGTGTGATGCTGGTGGCCGTCAACAGCCTGCTGGCGCGGTGCGATGTGGTGGTCAACCATACCGGCAACA
This sequence comes from Betaproteobacteria bacterium, assembly GCA_947453725.1. Taxonomy (GTDB): domain Bacteria; phylum Pseudomonadota; class Gammaproteobacteria; order Burkholderiales; family Burkholderiaceae_C; genus Rubrivivax. The sequence continues at coordinate 253,648 of CANGHH010000004.1, forward strand.
TGGCGCTGTGGCTGTGCCTGTTCCGCGGTCACGGGCGGAACGTCTGGCAATTCGACGACGAAGGCCGGGCCGTCAGTCCGCACGGCCTGGCACTCTTTTACGGCGTGGCTAGGCGGTTCTGGATCAAGGTCAAGCGCAAGTTGCGGCGCTGGCTCGGCATGCTGACCCGCACAGGCCAGCATGTCTAGGGAGATCGTCACGCTGACGTCCTTGCGCGGACTGGCCGCCCTGGCCGTCGTCCTGCAGCACTTCTCGGCCACCGCGCAGCTTCACGCGGCGGCCAGCATCCCGTCCCTGGTGCCCCATGGTTACCTGGCCGTCGACCTGTTCTTCATGCTGAGCGGCTACATCATGTGCCACTCCTACCTGAGACAGTTCCAGCAACGGGGCCTTCAGGCCTACGGGCCATTCCTGCTGCGGCGGGCCATCCGGCTGTTGCCGTTGAATGTGTTCGTCGTGGGCCTGCTCTTGCTGATGGGCCTGGCCAGCACCAGGCTGCTGGGCGAAAACATCGTCTACCCGGCCATCGATGGGCTCGGCGACTTGCTGGTGAATCTGTTCATGGTCCAGGGCTGGGGCCTGGGGCGGAACATGAACGGGCCGGCCTGGTCGGTGAGCGCCGAGTTCAGTGCCTACATCTTGTTTCCGCTGCTGGCCGGGCTGGCCTTCAATCGCAGGCGCTGGGTGCGCAAGGGCCTGTTGCTGGTGGCCGGCTTGGGGGTCTGGGCGGTTGCTGCACGCAGCCCGCAATACAGCCTGACGGCCGAGGATGCGGTCTTCGGCGGCCTGCGCTGCCTGGCGGAATTCTCGGTGGGCATGCTGGCCTTCCGCTGGCAACAGTCCCATACCGATCAGGCCGCCCGCTTGCAGCCCGACGGCGTCTGCATCGCCGTGGTTCTGCTCTTCGCCGCACTGCTGCCCTTGCGCGTCGACCTGCTGGTCTGCCTGATGATGCCGCTGCTGATTCTCGCGCTGAGCGAAAACCGGGGGCGGGTCCTGCACTTCATGTCGCGCCCGGCGGTCTACCAACTCGGCCTGGTCTCGTATTCGCTCTACCTGATGCACAACCCCTTCAGGCCGTTGGCCTTGAAGCTGGTGCAAACCTGGCACCCCGCGCCCCTGTCCACGCCGGCCGCCCTGCTGTTCGCTTTGCTGGCGTCGCTGGCCATCGTCCCTCTGGCCTGGCTCACGTACCGTGGGGTCGAATTGCGATGCCGCCGTTATTTGCTCAGGCGATGGACCTGAGCCCCACGGTGTCGCTTGGAGAGCGGCCATCACCCTGCCGGCTTGCTCCGTTGCGAACACGCCATGGGCCCATCGCCGCCTTCAGAAACCGAGTGAGCGGCGCGCCCCCTTGACCAGGCGCGGCAGCCAGGCCGGGGCTGGGCGACGCTGCGGCAGCACCAGTCGGGCAAAGGGCGCTCCCGAGAGCGTCGCGGCCCAGGTGCTGAAGCCGCTGCTCCAGCCGTAGTCGCTGTGCGAGAAGACGGCACCCGCCGATGCCAGCAGGTCGAAATCGACCAAAGTATCCTGGACACCCGATGCATGCGTCGGCTTGCCCAGATGCACGGCCTGGGTGTCGATGAAGGTCAGGTCATAGCGCTTGCACAGCGCTTCCTTCAAGGCACGGTTGTTCGACAACACGACCACCTGCGGGGCCCAGCGCTCGAGGACCTGCGCCTCAATGGCCCGGCACAGGGCCGGCGTCAGTGCACGGGGTGCGTGGAGATCGTCGTCCACCACCCGGATGTGCAGAGCGGCATAAGGCTGGTCCGACAGGCTGCGCTGCAAGGCCGACGAAACACCCTTCACACCGGCGCCAAGGACAAATTGCGAGGCCACCAGTTGACAAACAGCCCGGGTGATGCGGCTGGGATGCGGCATCAGGTTGGTGCAAACGGCAATGCGGTCGCCGCGCTGCAAGGCATCCAGGCGCTCGTAGACGAGGGTCGCGTCGGCATCGAAGTACTCGTCAAACCCAGGCAAATGGTCGGCGTCGGCCGTGAATCGATGGGCCGGGTCCAGGTAGCCGTGGATCGGATGTCCGGAGAAATCGATCTTCAGATCGAAGCCCAGATCCAGCGCATGGTGGGCGATGGCGATGGAGCCACGCAGGAAATCGCCCAGCCCCGGCGGCAGCGGCATGGTCTTGCAAGCCGTCGGGTAGACGTGACGAACGATCGGGCGGGTACTCAGCATGGCCGGAATGAGGGAGGACGGTCTGGATTCGGCGCGTCGCCTGAGCACACCGCGGCAGGCATCACAGGCGCCGGGCGAGCAGCGGAATCTGGCCTGCGAGGACTCGCAATTCGGCACTGAACGGGTGGCTCAAGCGGATCACCGTATACGGCCAGACCACGATCAGCAGCAAGCCCGAAAGCGGCACGGTCACCCACGCGGGCAGCACCAGCGCCAGCGAGACCAGTTTCACCGCCAGACACAGTGCCAGGCAAACCGCACCGAGGATCAGGCTGCGGACCTGCCCGCCCATCAATTCGAGCAAGCCGATGCCCAGATAACGGCGCGTGACAAATCCCCACGCACCCAGCGCGAGGATGTCGGCCACGGTCAACCAGATGACGAAGTGCGGCAGTTCGGTTGCGACGAAAGCCGCCAGGAACAAGACCCGCAGTGCGAGATTGGGCAAGACCGCGATGGCGCCGCTCAGCGGGCGGTCGATGGCCTGCAAGGCCGGCCCGATGATCGACAGCGGCGTGCGCGCCGCCGCCGCCAGACACATCCAGGGCACCAGTTCTGCGGCCGAATTCCAATTCGGACCGTACAGGACGCGGATGATCTCGCCAGCGAAGGTGCCGATCCAGATATACACCGGCCAGGACACACCCGTCAGCAATTCCGCGGACTGTCGCACGACCTTCTTGAAGGTATCCGGACCGTCGTGAAAGGCACGCGACAAAACGGGCAGGGCATTGAAGCCCATGGTCGGTCCGACGGCCTGCTGGAACAGCCCGGTGAGCCCATTGGCGCGGCTGAAGATGCCCACCTCGTGCGCGCCCATGTGCTTGCCGATGAGGGCTTCCGGCAGCGTCTGGTTGGCCATGTTGGCGATATTGCTGAGCAGCACACCGCCGCTGAAACGCAGCGGCTCGCCCCACCCGACCCATCGCAGGCGCAAGCGGAAGCCCTTGGGCATCACCAGCCAGAAACCGATGATGTTGGCCAGCAGCAGCGCCGTGTTGGCCAGGGCCGGTGAACGCTCGCCGAAGTCGAACCAGGCCAACAGGAGCACCGTCACACCGAATGCGACGGTGCTGAATCCACTCACATAAGCCCCTTCCTTGGCGCGCAGATCGCGCACCAGCATGGCATTCATCACCGCACTGAACGGCACCAGCAGAAAATTGAAGGTCAGGATTTCCAGCACCGGCACGATGGCCGGCTCGGCGAAGTAGCGGGCAATCGCATGGCGCCCGAACCACAGCGAGGCGGCCATCACCCAGGACATCGTGACCGTGATGCCGAGCACGGAAGCGATATCGTCGCCCGACAAGTCCTTCTTGCGAATCAGGTAGGGGTTGGAGCCGAGGTCGCGAAAGATCGAAGCGACGTTGATGGCGATCACGCTGAGCGAAAAGATGCCGATCTGCCTGGGCGTCAGCAGCCGCGCCAGCACCAGGGAAATGAAGAAGAACGCCATGGTGTTGGCATTGCTGGCGGCGAAAGAGATCCAGAGCGATCGGCGAACTTGCATGGGTCTAGGGCTTGCTCATTCAGGTTCGCGCATCGGGTGCAGGGCGATCGGCTCGCCACGGCATCGAAGTGCCGGCCCGTGGCGAGACCAGGTGGGTCATCGGTAGGCCGGGCCGGTCGCACGACCGGTGGGCCCCGGGTCGCTGTGCCCATCGGTCGGCAGTGGCGCAGCGGGCGGTGCGGCGGCCTCGCCTTGCAGTTGCTGGTTGGCCAGCCACAACCCCAGCGCAGCCATCGCCATCACGTTGTAGGGCAGATCGAACAAGGCCAGGCTCAGGAAGGCGCCCGTGACGGCGAAGCCGACCATGCTGACCTGAACCATGGCGCCCAGGTCCGCGGCCCACTTCAGGGTCGGGTTCTGCTTGCCCAGGCCGATGAGCTTCTGGGCGTTCCGCCAGGTCATCACGCCCAGGCTGAGGAAGAGGAACAAGCCGACCCAGCCGAACTCGCCCAGCATCTGGAAGTAGATGCTGTGCTCGACGAACAGCATTCGCGGGTTGGGCGCGTAGCGTTCGTAGACCCAGCCGATGTTGGTGCGGAAACCACCGCCCATCAGATTGTCGTTGGCGATATGGAAAGCCGCCCACCACGAGTTGATGCGGCCTTGAGACGAGGCGTCGGCCTCGTAGTCGTTGATGGTGTTCATGCGCGCCCAGTACTCGGCTGGCATGGCCACCACGGCCAGCAGCGCACCCAGCCCGATGAGCACACCCCAGGTGAACTTCCTGCTGCTCTTCACCCAGAAATAGCCGACCATTGCCATCAGTCCCAGCAGCGCGCCGCGCGATTGCGAGCCCAATGCGGAAAGAGCGATCAGTGCCAGCGACACCCCCAAGGCGCGGCGTACCCATTTATTCGGACTTTGCAGCTGGAGGTAGCGCAGGAAGGGCAGGACCACGATCTCGGCCAGCGCCAGGGCGTTGTTTTCGGCCGTGAAGCCGCCCGGACCGAGCACCGTCGCACTGCCACCGCTCAGGATCGAGGCCACACCGCCCTTGACGCCGTAGTAACCGATGGACACCACATTGGCCCAGATGAAGACTTCCAGCTTCTTCCGGTTGTCGATCAGGGCCACGCTGATGATCAGCATCAAGGCGATCTTGATCGTGCGGTCCCAGAGGTCGTAGCAGGCCTCGGGCATGAAGGAGAACGGCACGCCGGCCGTCATCCAGGCCGTCAGCACGGCGTAGACGATGATCACGCCGTGGCGGAAGGGGTTGGACCAGGCTTGGTTGGCGGCCAGGCCGACCATCGTGCAGATCGCGACGGCCATGCTGACCTGCCAATTCGCCGACGCATAACCGAAATAGATGTGCGGGCTGCCCAGGCTGACCACCGTCCACATGATGGCGCCTATCCACGGCCGGCGCAGGGTCCAGACGCAGCCGATGGTCATCAGGATCAGGATCAACAGATCACGCATGGCGACGAACTCCTGAAGGGCCATCGCCGACGCCGGCCTGGCGCCCTTCGGCCAGTTGCCGGAACAGGCGCGCCTGCGCCTGGCTGGTCTCGTCCCAGCTGTAGCCTTCGGCATAGGTGCGGACCGACTCGGGCGAGGGCCGCTGCGCGAGCAGGCGCCGCACACCGTGGGCCAGCGCCGGGCCCGAGCGCTCGTCGACCAGCACCCCGGCTTCCGGCCGGGCCACCACCTCGGGCGTGCCCCAGATCTTGGTGGCCACCACGGGCGTGCCGCAGGCCATGGCTTCCAGCAAGACATTGGCCCAGCCTTCGCGGCTGGAGGCCAGCACCAGCAGGTCGGCGGCACTGTACCAATGCGGCAGGTCGGTTTGCGGCACGGCCCCGGTCAGCGTGAGGCGTTCGGCCACGCCCAGCCGTTCGGCCAAGGCCTGCAGGGCGGCGCGCTCGGGCCCTTCGCCGATGATGACCAGCCGCGCCTGCGGGTGGCTGGCCGCCAGCGCGGCCAGGGCCTCGATGACCAGGTGGTGGCCCTTGCGCTCGATCAGATGCCCAACCGACAGGAGCAGCGGGCCTTCACCCGCCTGCAGACCCGCGCGCAAGCGCAGACCGCTGTCGGGCTGCCGCGTGAAGCGCGCCAGATCGACGCCGTTGCGCAGGACGTGCAGCTTGCGGTCGTCGATGCGCCAAGCCCGCAACACGTCAACCAGCGCACCGCAGACGCCGATGGAGGCCTCGGCGCGCCGGGCCGCCCACTGCATCATGCGGCGCGGCAGGCGGTACTGCGCGATGAGGTTGAGGTCGGTGCCACGCGCCGTGATGGCCAGCGGCTTGCCGAAATGGCGCGCCAGCCAGGCCGCCGCCACGCCGTCCGGGTAGTAGTAGTGGGCGTCGATGACGTCGAAGTCATAGCCCTCGCGGATCAGCCGCCGGATGGGGCGGATCGACGCCAGGGCCAGCAGCCACGGCGCCAGCGTCATGCCGATCTTGGGGATCACCAGGTAGCGCGGATGGCGCACCGCGATGCCGTGGCGCGTCTCTTCCAGCGGCGTGGCCGCCATCTGCGCCTTCTCGCCGTGGCGCGGGTCGGTCGAGAAGAACCAGGGCACGGGGGCGAGCACGCGGACTTCGATCGCGTCGGTCTTCAGCAGTTCGCGCAGCCGCGTCTCGACGAAGATGCCGTTGCCCGGGCGCGTCGAACTGGGGTACAGCGTCGAGAAGAGCAACACGCGCAGCTTGGGCTTCATCGCGACCTCACGCGCCAACAACCGGCACGGCGCGGCGCGCCGGGACGGCCCGGTGCACGTCCAGGCAGATCCGCTCGAAGGCCTCGGCCGCCACCCGGTGTCCGAACTGCGCTTCGACCACCTGCCGCGCAGCGCGCGACAGCGCCAGGCGCAACGGCCCTTCGCTGAACAGGCGCAGCACGGCATCGGCCAGGTCGGCGGCGGCATCAGCCAGCAGGTAATGCAGGCCTGGCGTGACGTCCAGGCCTTCGATGCCGATGGCGGTGGACACCACCGGGCAACCCATGGCCATGCCTTCGAAAGCCTTCAGGCGGGTGCCGCCGCCGACGCGCAGCGGCATCACGAAGACCTGGGCCGGGCGGACATGCTCGCGCACGTCGTCGACATAGCCGGTGAAGTGCACGCCGTCGAGGCCCTGGGCTGCGCGCAGCAGCGCCGCGGGTGGGTTGCGGCCGATCACGACGAAGCGGGCGTCGGGCTGTCGCGCCAGCACCAGCGGCCAGACCTCGCCGAGGAAGAAGCGCACGCCGTCGATGTTGGCGGCCGAGTCCATCGATGCGGTGAACACCGCCGTCGGCGCTTGCCCGGCGCCGGGCCCGGCGGGCGCCGTCCAGCTGAAGAAGTCCAGGTCGACACCGGTCGGGATGACGCGCGGCGCGGCGATGCCATAGGCCTTCGTGAATTCGCGGCCGTCGCGTTCGGAAACCGCGATCACACCGTCGAAGGCGCGCAGCGCCGCCGCTTCGAAGCGCCGCATCTTGGCGGCCTGCGAAGCCCAGACGCGCGGCAGCAGCGCGCCGGCGGCCTGCTGCGCATGGCGTTCCAGGATTTCGGCCTCGACGTTGTGCGTGAAGCAGATCTCGGCCGCCGGCGGACCGGTCCGCCGGCGCGCGGGCCGCAGCACCGCGGCGTGCACGAAGTCGTAGACCACCACGTCGAAGGCGGTCTGGTCCAGCACCTGCTGCACCCGCTGGCGCGCGGCGCGGCTGTCGTCGTGGGCCACATTCGCCGGACGCGCATCCAGCAGTTCCACGACACGCATCCAGCGCGGCAGGGGCTGCGCAGCGGGCCAGGGCACGAAGTGGTCGCACAGGGCCTGGAGCTCGGCGCCAAACTGGACCTGCTGCGCGGGCGTGGCCGGCATCAGCAGCGTGATCTCGAACCGGCCGCCCCGCATGCCACGCAGGATGTTGCCGCTGCGTATCTTGCCGCCAGCATCGGCCGGCAGCAGGAAGATCGTCGAGATGAAGGCCAGCTTCAAGCGCGGGCCCGTGTCGGCGGTCGTCACCAGCAGATACCTTCGTAAGCGGCACTGGCCCCTTGCAGGTCGGCGTAGCCGGCCAGGTCGACGATGCGACGGCCTGCCGCCGCCGCCACGATGGCACGTCGCGCAGCGGCGTCGGCGTGGCCGATGACGATGATCTCGGCGCCTTCGAGCGCGGCGTCGGGCTGGTCGCGCAGCAAGCGCTCGAGGTGCGGGATCTCGCGGTCGATGAACTCGCGGTTCTTGCCCAGCAGGCGGCTGACCTTGACGCTGTTGTCGTAGATCGCCAGCTCGAAGCCCTTGCCCATCAGCTTCTCGGCCAGTGCCACCAGCGGCGAATCGCGCATGTCGTCGGTGCCCGGCTTGAAGGCCAGACCGAACAGCGCCACGGGCTTGCGACCGTCGCGGGCGATCAGTTCGTAGGCGCGGTCGATGTGGGCCCCATTGCTGCCCAGCAGACCGGCCAGCGCCGGTATCGCCACGTTGTGCAGCTGCGCCAGCGTGATGAAGCCCTTGACTTCCTTGGGCAGGCAGCTGCCGCCGAAAGCGAAGCCCGGGCGCATGTAGGCGGCGGAGATGTTCAGCTGCGTGTCCTGGCAGAAGATCTTCAGCACCTCGCGCGAGTCCAGGCCGCAGGCCTTCAGCACCGAGCCGCTTTCATTCGCGAAGACGATCTTCAGTGCGTGGAAGACATTGCACAGGTACTTCACCGATTCGGCCACCCGGCAGTTGGTGCGCACGAAGGCACCCGGCAGGCCGGCGTAAAGCTGCTCCATCACGGCATAGCCGTGCTCGTCGATGCTGCCGATGACGGTCTGCGGCGGCTGGTAGAAGTCCTTCACCGACGAACCCTCGCGCAGGAATTCGGGGTTGAAGACCAGCGACAGGCGGTCGCCCACCCGGCGGCCGGCGGCGGCTTCCAGCAGCGGCTGGATGCGTTCTTCCGTGGTACCGGGCGGCACCGTGCTGCGGAGCACGATGGTGTGGTGGCCGGCCTTCTTCGCGATCGCTCGGCCGATGGCGGTGATGACCTTGTCGACCGCCGTGAGGTCGGGTGTGAAGTCGGCGTTGGACGGCGTGGCCACCGAGATCAGCGAGACCTCGGACTGCGCGATCGCCAGGTCGAGGTCGAGCGTGGCACGCAGGCGGCACGCAGCCACGCCGGCGGCCATCAGTTCTTCGATGCCCTCTTCCACCACCGGCGATTCGCCGCGCAGGACCATCTCCACCTTGGCAGGGTGGATGTCCACGCCGATGACGTCGTGGCCTCGATCGGCCAGGCAGGCGCAGGAAACGGCGCCCACATAGCCCAGTCCAAAAACGGAAACCTTCAAAGCATTCCTCCGGTACGTCAGATGTCTTATCGGCAGACCGCCGCATCGGCACAGGGCGGTGCGGGAGGGCCGGAGCGGTCGCCTGTCACGCCGCGGCCGGCATGGCGTCCTGTGGCCGGCCGGCAGGGGCGGGCGATGGGCTGTCGCCTGCTGCCCGCCGCAGGAAGGCGTCGAACATGGTCAGGCTCCACAAGGGTATCGAGTGGTCATGACTGCAGGCTTGGTGCTGGTCAAGAAGTTCACGCACCACGGCGGCATCGAGGTAACCGCTTTGCGCCAGTGCGCCGTCCTGCAAGGCGCTGCGCACGCGTTCTTTCAGCGGGCCACGGAACCAGCGCGCCAGCGGCACGGAGAAGCCCATCTTCGGGCGGTACAGCACCTCATGCGGCAGCAGCGGCTCCATGGCCTTCTTCAGCAGGGCCTTGCCGTTGCCACCGCGCAGCTTCCAGGCCGAAGGCAGGGTGGCCGCCCACTCGACCAGTTCGTGGTCCATCAGCGGCTCGCGCACTTCCAGCGAATGGGCCATGCTGGCGCGGTCGACCTTGGTGTTGATGTCGCCGACCAGGTAGGTGTGCAGGTCCAGGTACTGGACCAGCGACAGCGGGTCGTCGGTGTCGGCCCGGCTGGCATGGTCCTTGAAGACCTCCGACGCGCTGTAGCCGGCCAGCTCGGCCCGGAAACTGGCGCTGTACAGCCGGCTGCGCAGCGGTTCGCGGATGACCGACACGCTGTGGCAATAGGCCTCGACCGAGTCGCGCGCCATGCCCTGGAAGCTGGTCTTGGCGCGCAGCACCTGCGGCGCCCAATTGGCCTTCGGATACACCCGGCCCATGAAGTTGAACAGCGGCCGCCGCACGGCGGCCGGCAGCCGCGCCCGCATGCGCTCTTCCATCAGGTGCAGGCGGTAGCGGCGGTAGCCACCGAAGGCCTCGTCGCCGCCATCGCCCGACAGCGCCACGGTGACATGCTTGCGCGCCATCTCGCTGACCCGGTAGGTGGGGATGGCCGAGGGATCGGCGAAGGGCTCGTCGTAAAGCTGCGCCAGCGTGTCGATGAGGTCGAAATCGTCGCTGCCGACGGTCTCGACATGGTGCCGGGTGCGGTAGCGGTCGGCGACCATCTGCGCAAAGGCGCTCTCGTTGTATGCCGGGTCGTCGAAGGCGATGGAACAGGTGTTGACCGGCCCGCTGGACAAGCCGGCCATGGCCTGCACCACCGCACTGGAATCGACCCCGCCGGACAGGAAAGCGCCCAGTGGCACCTCGGCGACCATGCGCAGCGCGACCGACTCCTTCAGTCGCCGTACCAGTTCATCACCGGCCTCGGCTTCGCTGATGCGGCTGTCGAGGGTGAAGCGCAGGTCCCAGTAGCGCCTGGGCTCGGGGATGGGCTGACCGCGGCGGAAGGTCAGCGTGTGGCCCGGGCGCAGCTTCAGTGCGCCCTTGAAGATGGTGCGCGGCTCGGGCACGTAGCCGAGCGCGAAGTAGTCCTCCAGCGCCTGCGGGTCGATGTCACGCCGCAGTTCGTGGCCTGATCCTGGTTCAGCGGCGCGGTAGCCCAGCAGCGACTTCAGTTCACTGCCGAAGAGCAGCAGGCCGTCGCCCAGCACGGCATAGTGCATGGGCTTGACGCCCAGGCGGTCGCGGGCCATGAACAAGGTCTGCCGGCGGCGGTCGAACAGTGCAAAGGCGAACATGCCGCGGAAGCGCTGGACGCAGGCCTCGCCCCATGCTTCCCAGGCGTGGACGATGACCTCGCTGTCGCTCCGGGTCTTGAACTGGTGGCCGGCGGCTTTCAGCTCGGCCATCAGCGCGCGGTAGTTGTAGATCTCGCCGTTGAAGACCAGCCAGACGGTCCCGTCTTCGTTGCACAGTGGCTGCTGGCCGGTGGCGATGTCGATGACCGACAGCCGGCGGTGGCCCAGACCCAGACCGGCTTCGGTGTGCAGGCTGCTTTCGTCGGGTCCGCGATGGGCCTGCGCATCGTTCATGCGGTGCAGCACCGCCTCGCTGATCGAGCGCTGGCCTCGGGTGTCGAAGATGCCGGTGATGCCGCACATGGGTGATGGGGTTTCGGGGTCCAGCCTCGGCCATGCAACTCGCCGCATGCGCACGGAATTCGTATTCGACTGGATTGTGTTCCACCAGGCCGCTTGATCCGGCGCGGAAGCTAACGGCCAAGCAGTGGGCATGAACTAATACACGCGGCCGGTTTCACCTGACGCCCTGCGCCAGCGCGCGGCGCGCCAGCCTTCACCGCTTATACACCACCACTGCAGAGACCGCCCCCCGAGGTCTCGAGCCGCAGAGATTCAGGCCCGGTGTCGAGGCAGCCGGAAACAGCCTTCAGCGGACAGGCCATCATGGCCATGATCACAGGTCGAGGCCGTGACCCTAGGCGCCCTTGAGACCAGCCCCCCCAATTCAGCCGTGACCGCGTGTATGGACACTGTTGCATGCAATTTCGACGCAAGTGATACTGGCCGAGGCTGGAATGCAGAATTCGCGTCACCACAACGCGATAACCAGCCGTTTTCGAGGTCATCGCCCGCACCGGCACAGCCGGACCCGGCATCAAGGCGCTGCCAGGCGCAACGCGTCTCAATTCAGCCTGAATGGAATCCCCAGCTGATGTTCTACAAGTTCAAAAAGTCGCTCGCGACTGCACGCTTCTACCGCCAGACGCGCGGCATTCTGGACACCCGACCCATGCCAGTGGTGCCAGGGCCGGCGGCCATCGTCAGCATGGTGTCCAACAGCGACGTCCAGATGTACCTGCTGAGCATGAAATCGTTCTACAGCCGCCTGGGCGGAGGCCAGTTGGTGGTCGTGGTCGACCGTGATATGCCAAACACCGCCCGCGCCACGCTGAGCGAGCACTTCCCAGGTATCGAATTCCAGGTATTGGAAGACATCGATGTGGGGCATTGCCAACGCGGGGGCACCTGGGAAAGGCTGGTGTATCTGCTGGGGCGCACCGAACGGGAATTCGTCATCCAGATCGATTGCGACACGCTGGCTTTCGGCACTGACATCCAGGAAGTGCTGAACTGCGTGGCGCATAACCGGTCCTTCACGTTGAGCGGCGGCGAGCGGGAAATCGTGGGACTGCCTGAAGCCGCACGCCGAGCTCGCGCCATCAGCCACCCCTACGTCGGTATTGCCGCTGAAAGCCTGTTTGACCGCTATCCCGACGCGGAGAACATGCGTTATGTTCGGGGTTCTTCCGGCTTTGCCGGTTTCGCCAAAGGCGGCTTCAGCCGCGCGCAGATCGAGGACTTCCACATCCAGATGGAAAAGCTCCTGCCGAACCGGTGGACGGAATGGGGCACGGAACAGTGCGCGTCGAACTTCGCCGTGGCCAATTCGCCGGGTGCGCTGGTGCTGCCTTTCCCGAAATACGCCAACTTCGACCACCAGCATGACCCCAATCAAAGCGGCTTCCTGCACTTCATCGGCGCGCACCGCTTCGACGATGACTACTTTGCCCAGCATGGCCAGCGCATCATTGATGCCCTGATGACGGCCTAACTCGAGCCCAGCACAGCCTGCTGCCCGGTTTGACTGCATGCGCTACCGACTACGCAAATCGCTGGCGACGCGACGTTTCTGCCACCTGACGCAGGCCGCGATGAAAACGCCGCCCATGCCAGTGGTGCCCGGCACGGCCACCTTTTTCAGCACGGTGGCCAACCAGGACTTGCAGGTGTACCGCGTCGAACCTCATGGCCATGTCGGCATCGCCGCCGAAGCGCCGCATGAGCCATTGCCCATCGCGGATTCGACAGGGCGGCCCTCGAGGAATTCGACGTCCAGAGGGCCCGCCTGCTGCCCGAACGCTGGCATGAAGGGGACGCCGAGCAATCCGCCTCGAACGACGCCGTCGCCAACAAACCCGGCTGCTGTGTGCTGCCCGGTCCGAAATGCGGGAACTTCGACCGCAGCCCCGACACGTCGCAGAACGACTTCCTCCACTTCATCGGGACCAACTGCTTTGACGGCGACCGCTTCGCCCAACTGGGGCAGCGCGTCATCAGCGAACTGCAAGCCGCATGAACGGCGGCATGGTTGACTGACGGTACCCATGACCCTGTTGTCCATCGTCATCCCCTGCTACAACGAAGAAGAGGTCATCGGCGAAACGATGCGCCGGCTGGGTGCCTTCTGCGACGGCGTGCAGGGCTTGGCGGTCGAACTGATCTTCGTCGACGACGGCAGCCGCGACCGCACGCGCGACTTGCTGCGCGGCTACGCCACCGACGATGCGCGGATTCAGGTCGTCGGCTTCGCGCGCAATTTCGGCCACCAGATTGCCGTGACGGCCGGCATAGACGCCGCGCGCGGCGATGCCGTGGTGCTGATTGACGCCGACCTGCAAGATCCGCCCGAGGTGGTTCACGAGATGGTCGCCAAGTGGCGCGAAGGCTATGACGTGGTCTACGGCACGCGCACCGAACGACCCGGCGAATCGGCTTTCAAGCTGGCCACGGCGCGCGGCTTCTACCGCTTGCTGAACCGCCTGTCCGATGTGCCGATCCCGCTGGACACCGGCGACTTCCGCCTGATGAGCCGCGCCGTGGTCGACGCCTTGAAAGCCATGCCCGAGCGCGATCGCTTCGTCCGCGGCATGGTCAGCTGGGTCGGTTTCCGCCAGACGGCCCTGCCCTACCGCCGCGCCGAGCGCTTTGCCGGCACCAGCAAGTACCCGCTGCGCAAGATGCTGCGCTTCGCCACCGACGGCATCCTGTCCTTCTCGATCAAGCCGCTGCAGGTGTCGATCACCCTGGGCCTGCTGGCCGCGGCGCTGTCGATGGCGGGCATCGCCTACGCCCTGTTCCTGCGCATCTTCACCAGCATCTGGGTCGAAGGCTGGACGGCCCTGATGATCGCCGTGCTCTTCATCGGCGGGGTGCAGCTGATCTGCGTGGGCATCCTGGGCGAATACGTCGGCCGCATCTACAACGAGGTGAAGCGCCGACCCCTGTATGTCGTGCAGGAACACATCGGGGCGCTGCCGCATCCGGCACCTCGGGCGCCATGCCCATGAACACCCGCAAGCTCTTGCGCCTGGGGCTGGGCGCGGTGATGGGCGTGCTCTTTGTCTGGCTGACGCTGCGCCACATCGACGGCGCGCGCATCGCTGCGGTCATGCGCGGCGCGCGCCTGGACCTGCTGGGCGCCGCCATCGCCGCGCTGTGCGTGGGCTACGTCTGCCGCATCCTGCGTTGGCAGACGATGCTGCTTCGCGCCAACCCGGCGCTGCGCGCCGTCGACTGTGCCGGCCCGCTGGTGGCCAGCTTCGCGGCCAACAACGTGCTGCCCTTCCGCGCCGGCGACCTGATGCGGGCCTTCGTCTTCAACGGCCGGCTGCAAACCACGCCGGGGTCGGTGCTGGCGACGCTGTTCGTCGAACGGCTGCTCGACCTGCTGATGGTCATCCTGCTGCTCGGTCTGGCGTTGGCGGTCTTTCACTTCGACGTTTCCAGGCTGGTCGGCCTGGGTGTGCCCTTGCTGCTGTCGGGCGCAGCGGCCATCCTGGCGGTGTTGCTGTTCCCGCAAGTGCTGCAGCCACTGCTGCGCGGCCTGGGCAGCCTGGCCGGGCGCCTGCCCGCCGCGGCCAAGGTGCAGCAGGAACTGCGCAAGGTCACCGACACCCTGGCCCAGCTGTCAGGCGGCAGCACGATGTTGCGGCTGATCGCCTGGTCGGCCGGGGCCTGGCTGATCGAGGGCGGCGTCTACGGGCTGGTGGCGCAATCACTGGCCGGCATCCGCGCTGCGCAGGGCGCCTGGCTGGCCGTGCCGGTGGGCACGCTGGCCACGCTGATCCCCAGCACGCCAGGCTATGTCGGCACCTTCGATTATTTCACCGCGCAGGCCATGGTGTTGGCGGGCAACGAGCCGACAGCGGCGGCCGCTTTCGCCTTCCTGGTGCACCTGGTGTTGTGGCTGCCGCCCACCGTGGCCGGCGGCCTGTACCTGCTGCTGCGGCCTTCAACCGTGGGCGTGCCCAAGGAGCAGGCGATTTGATCGACACACACAAGACCACCGTCGCCGTCGTCGGCGGTGGTTTCGGCGGCCTGGCTGCGGCCTACGAGCTGGCCCGCCAGGGCATCGCCGTGACGGTGCTGGAAGCCGAAGGGCATATCGGCGGCCTGGCGGCCGCCTTCGACGTCGGCGGCGAACGGCTCGACCGCTTCTACCACCACTGGTTCACCAACGACCGCGAGGTCATGGACCTGATCCACGAGCTGGGCCTGGACGCCCAGGTGGCCATCAACCCGACCAACACCGGCGTCTACTACGCCAACAACTTCTTCAAGCTGTCCACACCCTGGGACCTGCTGAACTTCACGCCGCTGGGCTTCATCGACCGCCTGCGCCTGGGCCTGCTCGCCCTGCGCGCGCGGCGGGTGGATGACTGGATGTCGCTGGAGAACAAGACCGCTTCCGAGTGGCTGCGCGAACTGGGCGGCGAGAGCGTCTACCGCGTGATGTGGGAACCGCTGCTGAAGGGCAAGTTCGGGCCGGTGGCCGACCAGATCTCGGCGGTATGGTTCTGGAACAAGCTGAAGCTGCGCGGCGGCAGCCGCGGCAAGGGCGGCGAGGAACGCCTGGCCTATTTCAAGGGCGGCTTCGAGGCCCTGGCGCAGGCCTTGAAAGACCGCTTCGTGGCAGACGGCGGCGTGTTGCGCACGGCGGCATCGGTCAGCGCCATCCAGCCCGAAGGCGGCGCCTGGCGGCTGAGCACGGCGCAAGGCGATGTGCTGGCCGATCACGTCATCGCCACGCCGGCGCTGCCCCTGCTGGCCGACATGGTGCGCGGCTGGGCGCAGCCGGCCTATCTGGCGCAGCTCGAACGCATCCAGTACCTGGCCAACGTCTGCTTGGTGCTGGAACTGGACCGCTCGCTGTCCAGCACCTACTGGCTGAACGTCAACGACCCCAACTTCCCCTTCGTCGGCGTCATCGAGCACACCAACTTCGAGCGCCCCGAAACCTACGGCGGCCGCCACATCGTCTACCTGTCGAAGTACCTGCCACACACGGAGGCGCTTTACGCGATGACTGCCGACGAGGTGCTCGACTTCGCGATGCCGCACCTGCAGCGCATGTTCCCCAAGCTGGAACGCGGCTGGATCCAGCGCCACCATGTCTGGAAGGCGCGCTGGTCGCAGCCGGTGGTGGAACAGCGCTACAGCCAGCTGATCCCGACAGCAGCCGGGCCGCTGCCCGGGCTGCACCTGTGTTCGATGGCGCAGATCTACCCGGAAGACCGCGGCACGAATTACGCGGTCCGCGAGGGCCGCAAGATCGGCCGCCATGTGGCCGGACTGCTGGCCGCCGGCGCGGTTCGCCAGCCATGAAGGCCCGCAGCCGGCGGTTCGGGTTCGGCTTGGCCGGCGTGGCGCTGCTCGTCGCCGGCGGGGTGCTGGTCGAATGGCGCTTCCAGCCCATCGCCCGGGTGCGGCAGGAAGGCGTGGGCAAACTGGCTGGCGTGGTGGCCGACCGCCTGAAGAAAGAGGGTCTGCTGGCCACTGCGCAGGCCATCTTCGCGAAGGTGGACGCACCACCGCCCTCGCAGAACCTGGCCTATTCGATCTACGCGCCGCCGCCGCCCGAAAGCGCTGCTGAACGGGCCGCCTTGCCCGAATACAAGCTCATCCCAGGGGCCGACCCGGCGACGCTGGCGCCCAGCCGTGACGATGGTCTGGTCTACGACAGCTGGCAACGCAGCCACGGCAACGCGCAGTCCAGCAAGTTCGCTGCCCACACGCAGATCGCCAGGGGCAACGTCGCGCAGCTGGAAGTGGCCTGGGTCCACAAGACCGGCGAAGACCTCGGCGACCCGAAGCAGCTCGGGACGACCGTGCAGACCAACCCGGTGATCGTGGGTGACCACCTCTACGTCGGCGGCCCCGGCCTGCTGCGCGCCATCCACGCCGGCACCGGCCGCGAAATCTGGCGCCTGGCACTGCCCGGCCCGGTGGCGCGCCGCGGGCTGGTCTGGGAACCCAACGCCGACTTCGCCCAATCGCGCCTGTTCGTGCCGACCAGTCAGGGCGTGGTGGCCGTCGGCGCGGCCGACGGCAAGATCCGCACCGACTTCGGCGATGGGGGCTATGTCGGGGGCGAGGTGTCGCTGATCGCACCCTTGATCCTGAAAGACCGGCTGATCATGGCCATCCCGCGGCCGGCCGTCGAGGCCTATGACCTGAAGACGGGCAAGCTGCTGTGGACCACGCCACTGCTGCCGCGCTCGGAAACCAAGGGCAGTGCGCTCTACGGCGGCAACCCCTGGTCCGGCATGTCCGGCGATGCGGCCCGTGGGATGGTCTATGTGTCGACCGGCAATGCGCGGCCCCAGATGATCGGCAGCACCCGGCCGGGCGACAACCGCAACACCTGCAGCGTGGTGGCCCTGGACACCGAGACCGGCGCCATCCGCTGGGCCTTTCAGGAGGTGGTGCACGACCTGTGGGACCTGGACGTGCCCAGCCCGCCCGTGCTGACCACCATCACCCGCGGCGGCAAGAAGGTGGACGTGGTGGCCACCGTGACCAAGGTCGGCAACACCCTGCTGCTGGACCGCGACAGCGGCCGACCGATCTTCGACTATCGCATGCGTCGGGCACCCGCCTCCACGATCCCCGGCGAGCGCTCCGCCGCCTACCAGCCGGCGCCGCTGCTGCCCGAACCGTTCTCCAAGCTGGTCTTCGAGGCCGACGACATCAGTGACCTCAGCGCCAGCGCACGGCAGACGGTGCTGCGCAAGACGCAAGGCGCCAAGATGGGCTTTTTCGAACCGCCGGTGCTGGGCGGCAAGATCGTTGCCTACGGCCTGCAGGGCGGCGCCGAGTGGCCCGGTGCCGCGGCCGACCCGCGCAGCGGTGTGTTGTTCGTGCCGTCGAACCAGTTGCCGTGGCTGGTGCGCGCGCGCTACCAGAACAACGCCGTCACGGCCGAGGCCGCCGCGAAAGTGCCTGGCGATGCGCTGTACCAGGCGGCCTGCGCAGGCTGCCACCAGCCGCTGGGCGAAGGTCAGTACGAAACCGAGCGCGAAGGCGACGCCCATTACCCGGCGCTGCAAGGCATCACGGCCTTGCGCGACCGCGCCACGCTCACCGCGCCCGCCGAATTCGACCGCCAGCATGCCGCCGTGAAGCTGCCACGCGCCGTCGGGCCCGCCGATCTGCAGACGCTGTACGGCTACTTTCGCACGCTGGACGAAAGTGGTGACCGCCAGCGGGCCTTCAGCCTCGCCGGCTTCTGGCAGTTGCTGCTGGACGACCAGGGCCGCCCCGGCAGCAAGCCACCCTGGGGTCACCTCACCGCCATCGACCTGAATACCGGCAAGCAGGCCTGGCAGGTGCCCTTCGGCAGGTACGACCAGTTGCGGCGCCAGGGCCAACCGGTGCAGGGCCAGCGCAACCACGGCGGCGTGATCGCCACGGCCAGCGGCCTGCTGTTCGCGACCGGCACGCTGGACAACCGCATCCGCGCCTACGACGCCCGCAATGGCCATGAGCTGTGGTCCTACAAGCTGCCGGCTGCCGGCTCGACGCCGCCGTCCACCTACCTGCTGGACGGCGTGCAGTACCTGGTGGTGGTGGCCGGCGGCGGCCAGCACGTCGAGTTCTCGGGTCGGTCCGACCAGATCATCGCTTTCCGCTTGCCCGTCGCTGCGCGCTGAGAGCGCTGACATGAACGCCGAGATGCTCAACCGGTGGCTGTTCGGGCTGGCCGTCGCCCTGGGCGCCAGCATCTTCTGGCTGGCGCCGCACCCGCCGATGATCGACCTGCCCCAGCATGCCGGTCAGCTGGCCCTGCTCAAGCAACTGGTCACCGGCGACACGCGCTGGGCCGCGCTGTTCCAGGTCAACCCCTGGACGCCCTACTTCCTGGGCTTCGGTCTGGCGCTGCCGCTGAGCTTCGTGATGCCGGTGGCGGCAGCGCTGAAAACCGTGCTGACGCTGGCCTACCTGGCCTGGGTGCTGGTCTGCACGGGCCTTCGCCGCCACTTCGGCGCCGACGCACGGCTGGACTGGCTGTGCCTGACACCCTATTTCGGGTTTGCCTTCCACTGGGGCTTCTTCACCTTCCTGACCGCCGCACCGCTGGGCCTGGCGCTGGTCTGGCTGGGCGCCCGGCAGTCGCGCACGCCCAGCGCGGCGCGGGGTGCGCTGCTGTCGGCCCTGTGCGTGCTGCTGCTGGTGTCGCACGGCCTGGTCTTCCTGTACACCTTGGGCACGCTGGCGCTGCTGCTGGCCGCACGCGGGCCGGGCCTGCTGCAGCGGGCGCTGAAGCTGTGGCCACTGGTGCTGCCGACTACCGCGCTGGCGGTCTTCTTCGTGATGAGCCGCGAAGCCGAATCCGCCTTCCACACCGCCCGCACCGTGCCCGCGGTCATGGGGCACTGGGGCATCCGGCACGAGCTTCTGACCTGGTCACAGGGCCTGAAGGTCCACCCCTTGTTCACCGCCACCAGCCTGGTGTTCCTGCTGGCGCCCTGGCTGATGGGGCTGCGCACCGGTCCCCGCCGTGGCTTGGCGCTGCTGCCCTTCGCGTTGACGGCGGTGGTGCTGAACTTCGCGCCCAGCTTCGCGTTCGAGACGTCCTTCGTCTACGAGCGCTTCGCGCTGTTCCTGTGGCCGACCTACGCCTGGCTCTTTGCCGCTCAGCCCGGCCCACCGAAGCCCTCGGCACGGGCCGTTCAGGCCTTGCTGATCGTGATGGCGATGGCTGTGCTGGGCCTGCATGCTGGGCGCGTCTGGCTGTTCGGCCGCGAAGCCGCTGATTTCGACGCGATTGCTGCCCAGCTCGAACCTGGCCAGCGCGCACTGGCCCTGATCGCCGATCCCTTCAGCCCGGCCACCGACGGCGTGCCGGCCTATGTGCACCACGGGCTGTGGTACCAGGCCGAACAGGACGGGCTGGTCGACTTCAACTTCGCGTGGGTGCAGCCGCAAGTGGTGCGCTACCGCGTGGACGCCCGCCCGCCAGTGGCCCTGAACTTCCCCTGGAATCCGAAGCAGTTCGACTGGACGCGGCACCAGGGCCGGAACTACCGCTATTTCCTGGTCCGCCTGGGCGACCGCCCGGCGCCGGACTGGTTCGCCAGTGCCGGGTGCAAGCCGCGCCTGCTGCGGCAGGAAGGCAACTGGCAGGCCTTTGAACGAGCCACTTGCGCGACAGACCCACCCGACGCCGTCACCTCGATCGGCCCAGCCCAGCGGGCCCGGCCGTGAAGGCGCTGAGCGCTACCGCGCGCCGCGCTGGACCAGCCGGCGCAGCCCGCAATAGGCCGTGAACAGCGCCCACTTCACCGTGGGCCCGGCGGCCAGCGCCTCCAGCGCGTAGAAACTGGCCGTTCGCCAGGCCTTCTGCAGCGCCAGTTCCTCGGCGATGCGCTTCAGCGCGTAAACCTTGTGCAGGCGGGCATGCGCGCGCAGTCGCGGGTCGTGCAGACCCAGCGTGCACTTGTCCATCACCCGCAGCTGCCACAGGCGACGATCGAGGGGGCTCAGGGCCGTCGTCAGGCTGGTGCCGGCAGCCGGATCGGGCACATGGTGTCGGGCCGTGAGCGCGGGGTGATGAATCATCAGCGCAGCCTTGTCCAGCAAACGCATGAACAGCTCGCGGTCGTTCTCCCAGCGGATGCTTTCGTCCAGGCCGCCGACTTGCAGAAAGAAATCGCGCCGCACCGTCAGGGTGTTGAGGTGGCAGAAGCCGCCGCTGCCCAGCAGATCGGCAATGTCCACGGCGTGAGCGCCGTCAGCGTCCGGCGTGCGCCCGCGGGCGCGCAGCTGGCCCTCGAGGGCTTCGATCCACACCGATCCAGCCAGGCGCTGGCCCGCGCGGAAAGCGGCCTGGTTGGCCATGTAGACATCGACCATGCGGCCTGCCTGTCGCTGGTGCAGGATCACTTGCGCCGAGCGGCCGAGGTGGCCGCTGTCGGTCCACAGATCGTCGTCATCGAGGAAGCAGACGTAGTCGCCCCGCGCCTGTTCGACGCCGTAGTTCAGCGAATAGCTCGAGCCATGGCCCTTGGCCCGGCGCACCAGCTGGAAGCGGCGCAGGCGCGACCCGAGCCGCGCTTGCGCACGATCCAGGATGGCCGCATAGACCGGCAGCGACTCGGGCTTGGAGCCGTCATTGACGACCACGATCTCGGTGTCGTCGAAGTCCTGGGCCATCACCGAATCGAGCGCCGCGGCAAACAACTCGGCGCGGTCGCGGGTGGCGATGACGATGGAAAACAGCGGCATCGACCGATGTCCTGTCAGCGGCACGCCTGCCGGTCGATGCCAGCCAGCGTGGTGAAGGCCCCGCCCAGCTCGTTCTGGAAGCAGTCCAGCACCGCTTCGACGCAGCGCAGAAAAGCCGCCAGCGCCGCCTCGTCGGGTACGTAGGGGGTGTGACCCGGCGCCAGCGAGGGCGAGTGGTAGCTCAGCGTGAACACACGCACGCCCTGCGCCACCATCGCCCGCAGCAGCCGGCACTGGGTGGCCGCGTCGAAGCCTTCGGGGCTGAGTCGCGCGCGCTCCATCAGGCCGCTGCGGCTCAGCAGGCCGGGCAGCCGCAGGGCCTGCGCCAGCGGCGCATCGACGAAGCCGTTGACGCGGCGGCCGAAGGCGCTGAAGCGGCCCGAATAGCCCACCGTCAGCGGCACTTCCAGCAGGCGGCGCGTGGCGTCGGTGAAGAAAGGCTGCTCGGGCTGGCCGTAGAAGTCCGGGCCACCCTGGGCGCTGTAACGGGTGTGCGGCACGACACTGCAGTCGACCGTGTAGCCGAGCTCGATCAGCGTGGCCCAGGTCTGCGGCCCCAGGCCGTAGCGGCCGGCCTTGAAGCTGCGCGGCGCGGCGCCGAAGGCCTGCGCGACAGCGGCTGTCGAGGCCCGGATCTTGGCGGCTTCCAGCTCGGGCGGCAAGTTGCCGTGGAAGGAATTGAAGTGGTTGACCGCCTCGTCGAAGGGCGGCGTCACCCAGGGGTGGCAGTGGGTGCCGAAGTCGGCGCGGCCGGCGTCGACCAGCCGGCGCAGGTAGCGCGACGCCCCGGGTGAGGTGGCCACCGGGTAGTCCATCACATAGGTCGGCACGACGCCATAGCGGTCGTAGATCGCGTGGGCACGGTCCTGCGCCGGAATCGACGCGGTGCTGGTGCGCTGTCGGTCGAAAGGCTGCTGCCAGTCGAATTCTTCCTCGGTGTCGACCACCACCAGCAACTGCGGGCGGTCGAAGTCCAGCTTCGCGATGTCCGGCTGCAAGGGCGCCCAGCTCACGCGGCCCCCTCGGCCACGCGCTGGAGCGCCGACACGGCACGCTCGATCAGCGCATAGGTGCGGTCGAAGCAGGCGTCGTCGCCGTCCACCGGGTCGGCGATCTCGCCGTTGCCGGCGTCGGCCAGCACCTCGCGCAGGCGCAAGGGCGCGCGCTGCAGCCGAAGGCCGCGCGCCGCCAGCAAGGCCAGGTTGGCGACGTCGAAGACCAGCACCAGGTCGGCGGCTTCCAGCAGCGCGTCGTCGGCATAGCGCGAGCGGTGCGACGCCAGGTCCACGCCGTGCCGCGCGGCCGCCGCCACGGCGCGGTCCGGCGAGGACCGGCTGGGGCGACAGGCCAGCGCCGCGCCGGTCACCGCCACGGCTGGGCCGTTCGCGGCCCTACCCAGCGCACGCGCCAGCAGCACCGCGGCATAGGGGCTGCGGCAGATGTTGCCGTAGCAGGCCACCACCACCCGGACCGGCCGGCCTTGCTGCTGCGCGCCGGCCCAGGCCGCACGCACGGTCTCGGCGACCTGTCTCGTTCGGCGTTCCCGCGCGCCGGGCAGCTGGCGCTGGACGCGTTCGCCAAGCTTCGCCGCCATGGCGCGAATCTCCAGCCAGCCGGGCCGGGGATCGTCGAGCGGCAGCGTGTCCATCGATTCGATGCCGATCAGCAAGCGGCCGAATGAAGCCCCCCAGCGCAAGGCCTCACCAGCCATCACCGCCAGACCTTCCTGGCGGCGCGACTCGATATGGCCGGCGGTGGCGTAGAGGTCGTTGAGCAGGTTGCGCGCATAACAGGGCACTCGGTAGTCCGCGCGTGGCGCGGGTGCCGCGCCCATCGCCTGCCTGAACCACAGGTGGGGGAAATCCACGCCAGCGGCCATGGCCAGCGGCAGCGAACCCCAGAAGCGCGCGTTGACTTCCAGCAAGGCCTTGCGGCCGCTGGCGTCGTCGACCTTGTATTCGAACATCGCCACACCTTCCAGCTGGCTGGCCGTGCACAGGGCCACGGTCATCGCTTCGAGTTCGGGCGACAGGACCTCGCTGCGGCGGTAGCTGCTGCCGCCACCGCCCACCGGTTCGCGCACACGGCGGTGCTGGAAGGCCTGACTGATGACGCCCTGATGGGCCAGCACCGAAACGCCCACCCCGATGCCGTTGAAGCGCGCTTCGACGAGGTATTCCGCGGGATTGTCGATCTCGTCCAGGGCCGCCTGCAGCGCGGCCTGACTGTGGCAGGCCCTGACGTTGCGCCGGCTATCCAGCGCGCGCAACAGGTAGGAGTTGCGCGGCTTGACGAACAGCGGCAGGCCGAATTCGGCCACCAGCTGCGCCGCCGTGTCGCCGGCTGCGAGCACGCGGCCGGCCGGCACCGGCACGCCGCAGGCCTGAGCCAGGGCCCGCGTGTGGCCCTTGTCGAAAAAGCGCTCGAAGGCCCGTTCGCCGGGCATCGCCAGCCGCAGGTGGGCCACCTGGTCGCGAAATTCGTGCAGCGGGATGATGCTGCGGTCGTCGCAGGGCACGATGAAGTCAGGCTGGATCTGCTCGCACAGTGCCAGCAGCGCCGCGATCCAGCCTGCCGGGCCTTGCTGCAGCGGCGGCAGGCGGTGCGTGGCACGCACGTAGCGCGACGACAGCGCCACCGAGGAGAAGTCGAAGGGCGCCACATGCACCGCCACACCCTGCCGGCCCAGCGAGCGCACGATACCCAGGAAGGCGCGGGTGTCGCTGCCGATGACCAGGGCCGAGCGGGCAAGGGGAACCGGCGCGACAACCATCAGGCGCGACCCTCGGCGAGCAGATCGGGCAGCGCGTCGGCGTGACCGTCGAAAACCAGGCGCCAGCGCTCGACCATGGCGTCGAAAGCGAAATGCGAACGGGCCCGCGCCAGGTTGGCGGCAGCCCAATGCGGCCAGACCGCGCGCTGGCTCAGCACCGATTGCAGCGTGGCGGTGAAGTCGGCGTCGTCGGGATCGCTCAGCACCGCCTGGCCGACTTCGGCTGGCACGATGAAAGGCACGTCGCCGACGCGGGTGGCGATCACCGGGATGCCCAGCGCCATCGCCTCGAGCATCGAGATCGGCTGCTGTTCGGTGTCCGACGACAAGGCGAACAGGTCCATCTCGCGCAGGCGTTCCTGCGGTGCACGCAGGTAGCCGGTGAAGGTGACGTCGGCGGCGATGCCCAGCGTCTGCGCCAGCGCTTCGAGCGCGCCGCGTTCGGCGCCGTCGCCGACGATCAACAGCCGCAGGTCGTGCGCGCGCCGGGCCGCAGCGAAGCCGCGCAGCAACCGGCCCAGGTTCTTTTCGGGCCGCAGCCCGGTCACCGTGCCGATGACCAGCGGGCGCCCCGGCGCAACGACCGCGCGGGCACGGGCGCCGACGGACTGCGGCACGCCATTCGGGATGTAACGCAGCCGCGACGGCGGGATCCACCAGGCTTGCGCGCAAGCCGCCAGCCGCCGCGACGGCACCACCACGTGGGCATGCCCGAGGCCGAGGAGGACCCGGCGGCCCCAGACGCGGCGCGGCAACTGGGCCTGCGCTTCAGCCGGGCCGAAGCCGTCTTCGACATGGACATGCGGGACACGGCGCGGCCGGTTGCCAGCTGCCCATTCGATGGCGCCCCAGTTGTAGGAGAACAACCCGTCGGGCTGCCAGTCTTGCAGCGCCTGCCTGAAGGCCGCGCGGTTGGCCAGCGCGCCACCGCGCCGGTTGGCGATGGCCATCGGCTGCCAGTCGACGTGGGCCGCCAGCCGTTCAGCGGCCTGCATGCGCCCGTCCATGGCCACGATCAGGTGCCGGTAGGCCGGGCCGCAGGCATTCGCCAAGGCCACGAAACGTGCCTGCGATCCGCCCAGGTCGAAGGTCGAAAAGGCATGGAGCAAGGTGCGCATGCCGGCAGTATCAAGGCCGGCGGCTGGCGGCGGCCAGCAGACTGTCCAGCGCCGGCCAGGCGTCGGTCACGAAAGCGCCCAGCGTGGCGTCGGCGGCCGGTATGCCGCTGTCACCGGCTGCGGGCGTGTAGATGAACAGGACGGCCGCGTCATCGCCGCGGCCGATCAGGCGGTTGAAGGCCAGCGTCAGGCGGGCCCGCACGTCGCTGGTGGTGTAGTGGCCGCCGATCCAGTAGACGGTCCACACGCGCAGGCGCTGAGCCGCCGGACTGCCGGGCTCGGCCGAGCCGCGCAGGTCGGCGGTGCGCAAGGCCAGACCGCCATTCGCCAGAGCCAGTGAAACGGCGCCGCTGGCCGTCTGCGCCCAGTCGCCGTGGCCTTCGGCATCGACCAGGTTGTTGGTCGAGGTGACCAGCTTGCGCTCATAGCCCTGGTCGCGGTAGTAAGCCAGGCGCATGCCGACGGCCTTGCTGCCCGCGCGGTAGCTGCGCGTCGCCACCGCGACCTCGTTGCGGTAGGCCGGACTCCAGCTGGTCACCGGCTCGCTGTCGGCGGTCCAGGCACCCGCCCGGGACGGCAACGCCAGCTGCGGCAGCGGGCTGCCATGCGGCCGGTTGTATTGCCACATCGCCGCCTGGACGGCCAGCAGCAGGAGCAGGGCCAGCGCACCCACCAGCCAGGTGGCGGCGGGCCTGCTGCGCGGGCGCGATGCCGTCGCGGCACCGCCGCTGGCGACGACGGGCGCATCGGGCTCGGCGTAGCGCGCGCCGATCATGAACATCGTGCCGATGACCAGCCCGAAAAACACCCAGCCGTAGATGATGTGGTCCACGCCTGCGGCCAGCCGGTTGCTCGACAGGTGGCCGATCATCACGATCAGGTAGGCGCGCACCCAGTTGGCCGCGATCGGCACCAGCAGCGAGGCCACCATGAAGAGGGCGCGACGCCACGGCGACTGGAAGTTCAGGTAGGCGAACAGCGTGCCGACCATGAACGAGGCGATCAGGTAGCGCACGCCGCTGCAGGCTTCGACCACCGACCAGGTGCCCGAGGGGATGACGAACTGCAGGCCTTCGCGGTAGATCGGGACACCGGACAGGCGCACCGCCATGGCCGCGAAATCAGCCGTCCAGCCCATCATCGTCGGGACCATGAATTCGCCGATGGGCACGGCGAAGAACAGGAACAGCAGCGGGAAGGTCAGCGCGCGCGCCACGGTCCAGCCGAACACCAGGGGGACGCTCAGCACCAGCAGCGCCACCAGGGCCAGCTGCGTGGCGGCGTTGACGCCGGCCAGTTCACCCAGCAGCCACATCGCGCAGGCGGCCGCCATGGGCAGCAGCACCCCGGGCGCCGGCTGCATGGGCAGACCGGCGAGCGTCCCGCGGCGGCGCCAGATCAGCCAGACCGAGATCGGCGGCACCAGGAAGGCATGCGCGAAGGTGTCCGAGCGGTTCCAGATGGTGACCATCGCCGCCGCGGTGTCGCGGAACAGCAGCAGCAGGACCGCGGCCAGCAGCAGCGCAGGCGCCAGCCGGCGCCAGGCGGCGGGACTGGGCAGGTGGTCAGCGAACTTCATGCGGCTTTCGTGCGGCGACCGAAGGCCGCGCGGGGGTGTTGATCGTGTCCACGCGCGGCGCTCAACCGAGGTTGCGAACCACGTAGGGCCCGATGAAGTTGGCCAGCGCGATGGGCATGCGCCGCCAAGCCTCGATCATCAGCCTGTACTTGGGGTTGTTCGGGTTGTTCTGGGGCACGGCCGGGCTCTTGTAGAGGCAGAACTCGTAGTGCAGCGGCGCGGGCTCGAAACCCCAGTTCTTCTTGAACGCATAGGGCCCGGTGCCGACCTTGCTGCGGCCGTAGTCGAAGACCTTCAGCCCGCGGGCGCAGGCCCGACGCATCAATTCCCAGTACTTGAAATCATTGGCCGCCAGGTCGCGCGCGGCCCAGTCGTCACCCGCGTAATAGGGCAGCACCTCGTCACGGAAGTAGAAGCTCAGCACGCTGGACAGCGGCTGGCCTGCCGATCCGGTGACGGTCAGCACCTCGCAATCGGCGCCGAAATGCTGCTGAAGCGCCTGGAAATAGCGCTTCGATTGGGCCGGCGTGCCGTGGCGGTGGGTGTTGTCGGCGTACAGCGCGAAGAAGCGGTCCACCGTGGTGTCGATCTCGCTCTTCAGACCGTTCTTGATGCCCTTGCGCACCATCGCGCGCTGCTTGCGCGGTATGGCCAGCAGATTGGCGTCCTCGTCGGGCAGCAGGGCCTTGCGGAAGGTCACGTACAGCGCTTGCCGTGGCCAGCCTGCGTGCTGGCGCTCCCGCTGGCGCAATTCCAGATGGTTGACGCCGAGTTGCTGGGCCAGCCGCTGCGCTTCGGCTTCCAGCGCCAGCGCACTGGCTTCGTCATCCGCGGCCACGCCGCCATAGACCGCGAACGGCAGACTGGTCAGTGCATTGCCGAACAGCCGGCTGTTGACATGGCCCAGCGGCAGCACCCCGGTGATGCGTCCGTCGGTCTGCGCAAAGAGGAAATACGCCTCGTGCCTGAAGACGTCGCGCAGGATGTCCTGCCAGGCGGCGCGGTGGAAGAAGGTGGCCTGCGGGCAAGCCAGCACAAAGGCGTCCCACAGCGCTGCGCCGCGAGCGTCTCCGGGGACCAGACGCTCGATGGTGGTCACCAGGGGCACGTTCAGGACGGCGCGGCCATTGCCGGGCCCGTCGCTGAGCCTGCCACGGTGGGCAGGAAGATCTGGTCCATGCGCCCCCAACGAAAGTCCTGCATCAGCCGGTGCAGGCGGCCTTCGTTGCGGGCGATGTTCACGTAATGGCGGAAGCGCGACTTGGCGTCAACGCCGGCCACGCGGGGCTGGCCGGGGTCGATTTCCCAGGGATGGAAATAGAACACGGCGGGCTCGCGGTCGACCGAGTTCACGCGGCGCATCAGCCAGCGTGAAACCGGGTAGGGCAGCAGGCGGAAATAACCGCCACCGCTGGACGGCAGGTTGCGTTTCAGCAGGCGCACCGTGGTCACCGGCACCTCCAGCAAACCAGCGCCGACGCGGTAGGCAAAGCGCGGCGAATCGGGCATGCCGTAGTGGTCGTGCCGGATCGGGTAGATGCTGCTGCTGTAGCGGTAACCGGCGCGGGCCAGGCTCTCGAAAGCCCAGAGGTTGTTGGTGCCGATCGAAAAGCTCGGCGCCCGGTAGCCGCGCACTTCGACACCGCCGAGGTCTTCCAGCAGCCGCTTGGCGCGCGTGATGTCGTCGCTGAAAGCCGCTGGCGTGAGGTCGCTGGCGCGCTCGTGGCCGTAGCCGTGGCTGGCCAGTTCGTGGCCGCCATCGACGATGCGGCGCACCAGATGCGGGTAGCGCTCGGCGATCCAGCCCAGCGTGAAGAAGGTGGCCTGGATGCGGTGCCCGGCGAGCATCGCCAGGATGCGTTCGACGTTGCGCTCGACGCGGCAGACCCGGCTGTCCCACTCGCCGCGGCGGATGTAGGGCGCAAAGGCCGAAACCTGGAAATAGTCCTCGACGTCGATGGTCAGCGCGTTGGTGATCGGCAGGGTGGGTGCTGCGCTGCGCAGCGCAGGCGCCATCGATCCGCGACCGGCTTCGAGGCCGCTGCCGCTCACCGCTCGCTCCCGCCCGGCTTCTTCAAAGCAGCGACCAGCGACTGCAGCAGCGCCAGCGTCTGCAGGTTGGTGCGTTCCAGCCGCAACAGGCCGCGTTCCAGGCGCTGGAGCTGGTCGCCGCGCTGGTCGGCGGCCAAGGCGGCGATCTGATGGGTCATGCCCTGCACCTGCTCGTCGTCGAGCTGCAGGCGCGTGCCGTCGAGTTCCAGCGCCTGGCCGGCCAGACCGCCGGGCAGCAGCGGCTCGGCGCCCGCCAGCACCGGCACCGTGCTGGACGGCGCGTGCTGCGGCACGCCGTTCTCCTGGCGCAATTCGGCGAGCACCTCGTCGAGGGCATCACGTGTCAACTGCTGGTGCCCGGCGAGGAAGCCGGCCAGCATCATCCGGTCGCAGATGGCATTGATCCGCCGCGGAATACCGTTGCTGGCCTCGAACACACCGGCGATGGCGCCGTCGTCGAACAGGCACGGCTCGACATGGCCGGCGCATTTCAGGCGGTGCTCGATGTACTGCCGGGTCTCGCCTGCATCCAGCGGCCCGATGTGGCAGGTGGCCGCGACGCGCTGGCGGAACTGCTCCATCTCGGGGCGCTGCAGGATTTCGCGGAACTCGGGCTGGCCGACCAGGAAGCTCTGCAGCAGGGCCTGGTTGCCGAACTGGAAGTTGCTCAGCATGCGCAGTTCCTCGACCGCGCGCGGCGTCAGGTTCTGCGCCTCGTCGACGATCAGCAGACAGCGCTTGCCCTTGCTGGTCTGGCTGATCAGGAACGCTTCCAGCGTGATCAGCAGTTCGCTCTTGGGCACGTCCTTGACGCGAAACCCGAAGGCCGCGCCGACCATGCGCAAGGTGTCTTCGGCGCCCAGCTGCGTCGTCACCAGGTGGCCGGTGATGACGTTGCTGCCGTTCAGCCCCTCGATCAGCGAACGCAGCACCATCGTCTTGCCGGCGCCGATTTCGCCGGTGATGACGATGAAGCCCTCGTTGCGCGACACGCCATATTCCAGGTAGGCCTTGGCCCGCCTGTGCTGCTTGCTGGCAAAGTAGAAACTGGGGTCTGGATTGAGCTGAAAGGGCTTGGCGCTCAGGCCGTAGAAAGTTTCGTACATGGCGCTAGAACCGCAGGTTGAGCGAGGCACTCAAGGCCGATTCGCGGTAGGGGTTGACCCCGCCGTCAAAGGCGCTGTAGCGGGCCGTGGCGCTGAGGCTGACGAATTTGTTGAACTGGTCGGACCAGCTCAGCGCAGCCGATCTCAGCCGGTTGCCGGCCTGGGTGGCCGTGCCCGGCGTGCGCAGGCCCGATCCGCTGAAATTGACGTTCGACGTCGGCGTCAGGTGGTAGGTGATGGTGCCGGTCAGGCCCATCTGGCGAACAGCCGCGGTGTCCACGCCCGGGGTCGTGGTGTCGAGGCGCCGCGTGTCGCTGCTGAAGGCCTGCAAGGTCAAGGTCGAGCGCCGGCCGAGATAGCTCAGCGACAGGTCGTCACGGCGTTGCAGCGTCGGGCCACCATTCGCAAAACCACCGGGGACCACCGCATTGCCGTCGAGGTGCAGCCCCAGCAAGGTGTCACGCACCAGCTGGTCGCGCAAGGTCGGGTCGGGCTGCGCCGAGGCGAGCTGGTTGTAGAACAACTGGTAGACCGTGACCGGCTGGCCGACGCCCGAGCCATTGGCAGCGTTGTTGGCACCGCCGTTGCTGGTGTAACGCAGGCTCGAATTGGCAAATCGGTGTTCCAGCAAGACCTGGTGCGAGCGGCCGAAGTAGCGCTGGTCGGTGCCCACCAGCACCGTGGTTCGGGGCGACGGCGTCCAGCGCAGGTCGCCACCCCAGTTGTTGTAAGTCTGGCGGAGCAGGCTGCCGATGGACGTGGTTTCCTGACCGCCGCGCAAGCTGGCATTCCAGTCGGAATCAGGCCGCATCAGCAGGCTCAACGACAGCCGGCCGCTGTCGGTGGAACGGCCACCGAAACTCGTCGTCTGCTGCGTGCCCAACAAGCTCCAGCCGACAACCGCGCTGGCACTGGGTGAGCCGAGCGTCAGGCTCAGGCCGGTGTTGCGGGAGTCCGCATTCGCGGCACCCTGGGCGTGGCTGGCGTCGGCGGACAGCCCGATCTGGTAGCTCATCCAACCCGCCAGACTGCCTTGGGCGTGGGGATGGATGGCCAGCTGGCTGACCTCGGTACGGTTGGCGTTGATCTGCGTGCCGTCAACCGACTGCTGGCCGTAGGCCGAGATGGCCTGCTGCGTGATGCTGGCCGTGGTGTCCACGAAAAGCCAACGCTCGACGAGTTCGGCGTTCAGCACCGCGTTCAGGTTGTTCTGCAGGGTGTCGGCCTGGCCCTGCAAGAGCCCGCTGGCCGAGGACGAACGGTGGATGGCATTCAGGCCGTAATCCAGCCGGCCGCGCAGGCGGCCACCACCCACCGCGATCTGCACACCCGGGCGAACCTGCAGCACGGTGTCGTTGCCCGGCGCGGTGGCCGAGCTGCTGTGGACCGCCGACACGCTGGTCTCCAGCGCCGGCGTGATGCGCAGGCCTCCCGCATCCTGGGCCGCCGCTGGCAGCGCCGCCAGGCCGGCACCGATGGCACATGTCGCACGGGCCAGCACGCCACGGCGCGCGCGCAGTGCCTTCGGCAGGGGGTGGACGGCGGGCACGGCGCTCAAGTGCCGGGTTTGGGCTCGGCCGCAGCGGCAGGCAAGCCACCGCCGGCGGTCTCGGCACCGGCGCGCGATGCATCCGCGCCATAGCCATAACCATAGCCATAACCATAGCCGTAGCCATAACCGTAGCCATAGCCTTCGCCATAGGCCCCGGCATTGCCGCCACTCGCCTTGTTCAGCACCATCAGCTTCAAGGGGCAGTTCTCGATGGCGGCCAGCGCCTGGCGCACGGTGCTCTGCAAGGTGCGGTCGGCGTGCACCACGACGACGATCTGTCCCATGTGGGTGGCCAGCACGCGGGATTCGGTGGTCAGCAACAGCGGCGGCGAATCGAAAATGATGATCCGGTCGGGATAGCGCGTGGCCATGTCTTCCAGCAACTCGGACATGGCGTCGCTGGCCAGCAGTTCGGTGGCCCGCGGGTGCGGACGGCCGCTGGGCAGGATGGTCAGCTTGTCGACGTTGGTGCGCAGCAGCACGTCGGCCATTTCGGCCTTCTTTTCCAGCAGGTCGAGCAGGCCCGGCCCCGGCGGCAAGCCCAGCATGCGCAGCACCGAAGGCCGCGCCACATCGGCGTCGACCAGCATCACCGTGTGGTCGAGTTCGGCCGCGATGCTCATCGCCAGGTTGATCGACGTGAAGCTCTTGCCCTCACCCGGCAAGGCGCTGGTCACCATGATCAGATTGCCATGCGCCACGGTGGCCGCACCCCGGCCCATGGCATTGGCGATCAGCGGCCGCTTGATGACGCGGTACTGGTCGGCCAGGTGCGAGCGCGGTGCGTTCGGCGTGACGATCCCCGCAGCCGCCACCGTTTCGAGCTTGATCTCGACCAGGCGCGACTGCTGGAATACATCGGCCAGGTTCTCACCGGGCTGCGCGGATTCCCCAGTCGGCGCATGCCGCAGGTTCGACCTCGCTGCTTCAGCCAGGCCGCTGTCCAGCGGTGCGCTGGACAGCGGCGCCGGGCTGGCCGCGGGAGGGGCGGCGTCGATCTCCGGGATGTTGATGCCGGCCTGGCGCAATTGCGCCAGGCGTGCCGCGGCTTGTTCGATCAGGCTGGCCATGGTCAACCGCCGAACCGCGAGGTCAGCGACATCGCGATCAGTCCCGCGACGAAGAGCCCGATCAGCCCGCCCGAGGCGGCAAAGTAACGGACGAGGCTCATGCGCTGCCGCTTGCGGTCGGCATCGCTGACGAGCAGCGTGACCACGCCCAGCAGCGGCATGCCGGTCTTGCGCCGCAGGTCGTCCGCGTCGCTGAAGGTCGGTCGCAACTGGCTGGCTGCGAACGCGAATGCCATGCCCAGGCCCAGTGCGGCGCCGAGGACACCCAGGTACAGGACCAACCGGTTCGGTGAGACCGGTTGCGGTGACACCCGCGGCGGATCGATCAGCCGGAAATCGGCCATGCCCGAGGCCACGTCCAATTCACCGGTCATCACGGCCGACTGGCGGCGGGCCACCAGGTCGTCGTAGTTCTTCTTGGTGATGTTGTAGTCGCGGTTGAGTTGTGCGGCTTCGGCTTCCAGCTGCGGCGCGGTCTTCATGGCTTCACGTGCGGTGTTGTAGCGGGCGGTGAATTCGCTGACGCGCGCCTTCAGCCCCGCCACCTGCACTTCGGATGCAGCCAGCGAGCGGCCCAGCTCCTGCGCGGCCAGGCTGGCCGTCGGCCCCGGGGCGCCGGAACCCTGTGCGGCAGCGGCGGCGGCGGCCATCGCGGCGCGGCGCAGTTCCTGGACTTCCTTGCGCTTCTGGTCTTCCAGGTCCTTCAACAGGCGCTTGGTGCTGACCACGTCGGGATGCTGGTCGGTGTAGCGCTGAAGCAGCGAATCGAGGCTGCGCCGCTGCGCTTCGAGGCGACCGTCGATCTCGGGCGTGGCCACCGGGAAAGCCGCTTCCTGCGAGGCCACCGCGCTGCTCGAGGTCGGCGCCAGAGCACGCTCTTGGGCCAGTTGCTGGCGCGCCGCATCGCGAGAATTCTCGGCTTCCTTGAGCTGCAGCCGCGCCGCGTCCAGCGCCTGGTTCATCTCGATCAGGCGCGCGGTCGAATCCTTGCCGTCACCACTTTGCAGCGCCAGGTTGCGCAGCCTGAATTCCTTCAGCCGCGTCTCCGCCGCCTCCAGCTTGGCTTCGAAGGCCTTGATCTGCTCGGTCAGGAAAGTCTTGGCCGAATCGGTGTCCTTGCGGCTGGCACCCAGGCCGGATTCGACGAAGATCGAGACCATCGCCTGCACCACGCGCTTGGCGCGCTCGGGCTCCAGGTCGCGGTAAGTCATCGAATACAGGTTGACCCCGGCGCCGCCGCGCAACTCGATGGTTTTCAGCAATTGCTCGACCAGGGCATCCTGCTGGGCCTTGGACTGGCTCTTGAGGTCGAGGTCGGCCATGCGAATGAGCTTCTCGATGTTCGGCCGGTTGATCAGCGTGCGGCTCAACATGCTGACCTGCTGGTCGACATTGGGCTGCACCGCCAGACCGGCCATCAGGGGTTTGAGGATGGAATCGGTGTCGACGTAAATGCGCGCCGTCGCCTCGTAGCGGTCGGGGATCTTCCAGACCACGGCCACGCCCAGAATGGCCGTGATCCAGGCCACCACCAAGCCGAGCCAGCGGAACTTCCAGATGCCACGGAGCGTGACAACAACTTGCTGAAGAATTTCTTGCATGCGGGACGTCGGGTCGGATGGGCAGCGCGGCCTTGCAGAAGGCGGGGGGTCCGGTGCCGGAGGTTAGAAGTAGCTCTGCGGGATGATCAAGATGTCACCGGGTCGCATGTCGACATTGGCCGAGACATCGCCGCGGCGAATCAGGTCTTTCAGGCGCACGCTGTAGGGCTTGTTGCCCTCGGAACCGCGCAGGATGGTGGCGCGGTTGCCGTCGGCGAAGTCGGTCAGGCCGCCCACGGCGATCATCACGTCGAGCAGGCTCATCTTCTGCTTGTACGGCAGGAACTGCGGCCTGGCCGCCTCGCCGACGACGCGGATCTGTTCGCTGTAGGGGCCGATGAAGCCGGTGACGATGACCGTGACGATGGGGTCACGGACATAGGTCCCCAGCTTCTTTTCAATGTCGCGGGCCAGCTGCGTCGGGGTCTTGCCCTGCGCCAGCAACTCTTCAACCAAAGGCGCTGTGACCTTGCCATCGGGGCGCACCGGCACCGACATCGACAACTCGGGGTTGCGCCAGACGATGATGTTGACGCTGTCGCCGGCACCGATCACATAGCTGTAATCGGGGGTCTCGCTGCCAGCAGCGGGCAGCGTGCCCAGCGGCGTGGTCGAACAGGCGGCCAGCAGGGTCACCGCCAGCGCGGTCAGCAAGGTTCGAACGCGGGCCATCAAGGCGGTCGGTGGAAACGGCGTGGATCGCATGGAAACTCCTGTCCTGCCGGGATTTCGGCCCCGGGATACGAATCTGTAGGCGGTGTCGAAGCAGCACGACCGGGAACCCGGCAACGCACCGCGTGGCCATGATGGCACAGCGATCGCCGCCCGCCGTACCCCTCACTTGCAGCGGCAGCCTGGAGGGGAACATTTTTCACGTTCGAGGGGCCAGCCGCAGCCGGCCACCGGCCCTCGCACCCGATCTACGACTGGCCTTCGTCCATGGGTTGCTTGTTCAGCCCCAGGGCCTTGATCGTCAGGTGCCGGGCCAGCAACCAGGGCGGCATGCGCAGTCCCGTCGCGCGGACGTAGAGCGCAAAGCGCGCCAGCGGGGTCCAGCGGTCGGCCGTGCTGCCGTGCGGTGTGCGCAACACGCGGCGCCAGGCCGCCTGCATGCAGCCGCCCAGCAGGCGGCCCGGCCCCCAGGCCGCGACGGCGATGAGCGTTTCAGCCGGCACCGGCGTTGCCAGGATCTCGGTCGCGCAGCGCAGGCCGTGGTGCAAGGCCCGCCGCAAGCCCAGTTCATCGGCCCGCGCCACCAACTGCGGCCAGAACCCGGCCTGGCTGCTGAAATGGCGCAGCAGCAGGTCGATGTCGGCCAGGTCACGCAGGCCGTGGCTGAGTTCCTCGTTCAGGAACAGGTGAACCATGCTGTGCAGCAGCATGTCCGGCGGCGCCAGCACCGCATAGCCGCTGTCGTCGGGCAGGGAACGGGCCTGCGCCCAAAGCCGCGCGCTGTCGGTCCGCCAGCGCGAGGTTTCGGGCGCGATCGCATGATGAACATCCAGCGCTGTCTGCCTGCGGATGTGGATCATTGGCGGCAGTTCGTGCATCCATTGCCGGTAATAGCGTTGGTCGTAGGCCGAGCGGTGTGTCGTGATCCAGCCGTGGCGCAACAGGGCGTCCTCGACCTCGGCGAGCCGATCCTTGGGCACCAGAATGTCGACATCCGAGAAGAAGCGGCCCTGCGCCGGCGGCAGACCGGCCGCCACGTAGGCAGCACCCTTGAGCAGCACCACCGGTACCCGCAGCGGCTGCAGCGCCCGCCGGATGTGTGCCAGTTCGCGCTGGACTTCGGCCGCGTGCGAGCGCATCAGGCGGCGCGTGCCGGACAGCTGGTCTTGCAGGCCGGGCGGCAGGTCGGCTACCAGGTCGTGCGCCTGGGCCAGCACGGCCAGCCGGCCCAGCAGGTCGGCTGCATCGGCCTGGCGCATCAGCAGGTCGAACTGGCGCGGCGTCCAGCGGCGCAGGCTGGCCGGGTCGCGCAGCATGCGAATCACCAGATCGGAGTCCTGGACAGGCATGCGACGCGCTCAGGCGCCGGGCGCCGGCAGCGGGCGCCCGGATGCCGGCCCGGCCAGCCGGTCGAACAGCGCCACGGCCTCGTCGAGCTGGCCATAGCTGAAGTCGAAGCAGTCGCAGTCGCCGATCAGCGCAGCCATGGCGGCAAAACCTTCCCGGCCATGCACCCCGTAGTTGAAGGTCTGGCCCATCAGCTTCATGAAGGCCTGGGCGCGCGGCAAGGCGGTCAGCTGCGCCGGTGCGCCGGCCTGAAAACGCGGGAAGATCACCCAGGCCGGGCTGGCTGGAACGGCCAACTGCGCCACCGCGTCAGCAGGAGGCCGGACATGGCCGACAGCGCCTTTGAGGGTGTCGCGCACGACCTCGCCAAAAGCGGCCTCGGGTGCAAAGTCACGGATCACGGCGATGGACTGGTTCTTCAGGCTGATCGGCCGCGGGTTGGGCCACAGCAAGCCGCTGCCGGGGTCCAGCAGGGCCAGTTCGTCGGACAGCAGGCGCCAGCCGCGAAAGGCCAGCCCGGCGCACAGGGTGCTCTTGCCCGAACCCGATGGCGCCGGCAGGATCACCGCGCGGCCGCCCTTCTCCAGCACCGCGCTGTGCACCGTCAGAAACTGGTTGCACAGCGTGGTCATGCACCAGTTCAAGCCCCATTCCAACAGGGGGAAGCCCTGGTCGCCGGCCAGCGGCGTGAAGGGCATCTGGCCGTCTTGGCCGAAGACGACCTGCCGCTTGAACCAGCGACGCAGTCCAGCCGGGCGGTCGACGCTGACATGGAAATGCGCGAAGTCGTCGTCAGCCAACAGCGGGTGCTGCGCATAGTGCAGGCCGATACCCCGCGCCACGGCATCCAACGGCGAGCGGACGCGCGCCGCCACCCGACCGGTGCGAACAACCACGCCAGTGCCCGCCAACAGACGGCGCAGTTCAGGCGGAGACAGGTCGCCGACGATCAAGCCAGCCGGCGCTCGATGACACCGATGCGGTGCAGGTCCGCCAGGGCGGCGCGGATGGCAGCCAGGTCGGCTGCGTCCTGGCCCTCGCCGTCATCGGCCATCCGGGCCAGCCACTGCGCCGCCTCGCGAGGGTGGGCGGTGTCTTCCAGCAGCAGATCCAGCGTGGCGCTGTGCGCCGGCCCCAGTGCATGGGTTTCGCCAGTCGCCAGCACGTAGACGACGACGTCGTCGCCCCAGCGGCGGCTGTCGTAGAAGCGGCTGTCCAGCGCAACCCACAGCGGCTCGGCAGGCGGCGCGGCATTCACGCTGCCGTCACGTCGTGGTGAAGGTCTGGGTGAACCAGTTGTTGAACTCAACGATGGTCCAGTAGGAGCCCGTCAGCGTCGGGCGGTAGGAACCCGTGCTGCCCTGCGTCCACATGGCCTGCAAGGCGGTTTCGTTGATCACGGCCTCTGGCGTCTTGCCGCTCTTCAGATTCAAATAGGCCGCGACGACCAATCGGGCCAGGGTTTCCCGGTCATTGGCCGGCGTCAGCCGCACGACTTGAGCCAAGGTTGGCGTCAGGTGCCCGCCGAGACTGCCCGATCCCGAAAATTCGTTGTAGAAGAGCGCATTCGTTCGGTCCACGGGCCAAACGGTTGAATCGTCACGCCACTTCCGCGGACCGAATCCTGAACAGCCCTGGACGGGTTGCGCACTGGTGGCGGCATTCGCCGCGACCGAGGAGAAGGCCGAAGGCGACCGGCAGGTCGTGGCTGCGGCCCGCGCCGGCTGGCTGACGATAGTCAGGATTGCCGGCGCAGTGGCCAGGCCAGCCCGCAACAGGCGCCGACGCGATGTCGAACCCGCTGCCGCCAAGCTGCCGCCTGGCGTCTTCGGTAGGACCTGTCTGGGGTCGGTGTCCATGGGGAGCGCCTCGGTGGTGGTCAGCTGAATTATAGATTTCCCGCTGTCGGGCCCCAACCCCCAGTCAAGGGGGTCCGGCGCCTGCGAAAGCCAGAATGTGGAGGATTGGGCAGCCAGCGCGCTTGCTGGTCCGCCCGATGGCCTGGACAGCGCGCAAGCCCGCTAAGCTCCGGCGGTGACGAATCAGCATCCCGCCCTCCTTGCAGGTCCCGCGCGCCAACTGGCGCCGGCCCGCAATCCAAGCGTTGCGATTGACAAGGTGGGGGCAAGGCCCGCGCCCCCCCGAACACGGGGCTTGCTTGCCAATTCAGCAGGCGCTTACATTTGGCTACGCCACGGGCCTGTTTCCGCATCGTGATAAGCGCGTCTGCTGCAACCAGCGCCACAGGTCCGAGGGAGCAGTCGCTGTTCTGGCCTTTGGTAACGGCCTCTGGTGCACGTTCCTCAACATGATCCGAATCTTCAACCATTACGTGCATGGCGCGGCGCTCCGCGGGATGCTCTTTGACCTGGGCTTGGTGCTGATGGTCGCGCTGTTCGCGGTCGGGATGCAGGTCAACAGCGTCGATCAGGCGCTGCCACTGGCCGGCACCCATGTCGTTTCCCTGGCAGCCTGCGTGTTCTTCATCAACAGCGCGTCGGGCCTGTATGAGTCGGCACAGACGGTCACGCCAGCCCGTTCGGTAACGCGGGTGATCCTGGTCCTGCTGGTCGCCTTGCCGCTGGCCTACTCGATCTTCGGCCTGTTACCGGCTTCATTCACGCACCGTCATACGGTGCAGCTGTCGATGATGGCCGGCGTGGCCGCGCTGATCACGCGGCGGGCCTACCTGTCGCACTCCTCGGCCGCCGCAGCGGGTCGCACCCGCATCATGATCTTCGGCGCCGGACCGGCCGCCCTGGTGGTGGGCAACACCTTGAAAGCGGCCGACCCCAACGCGCTGATCGTCGGCTATGTGGCAGGGCCCAACGAGCGCGAGCCGGCCGTCCCGCTGGGCGAGATCCTGGCCCACGAAGGCACCCTCCCCGACATCGCACGCCGGCTGGGCGTGGCAGAAATTGTCGTCGCGCTGACCGAGCGTCGCTCAGGCAGCATGCCGCTGCGCCAGCTGCTGGACTGCAAGGCTTCGGGCACCAAGGTCTACGATCTCAACACGCACTTCGAGAAGACGCTCGGTCAGATCCGGGTGGACTACCTCAGCGCCAGCTGGTTGATTTTCGGCGACGGCTTCAACCAGGGCGCCTGGCGAACCGCCGTCAAGCGGGTCTTCGACATCTTCTGCGCTTCACTGCTGATCCTGCTGTCAGCGCCGATCATGGCCGTGGCGGCGGTCTGCATCAAGTTCGAAAGTCGCGGCCCGGCGCTCTACCGCCAGCAGCGCGTGGGGCAGAACGGCCAGCCTTTCAGCATCGCCAAGTTCCGCAGCATGCGCACCGACGCCGAAAAGGACGGCAAGCCGGTCTGGGCCGCTGCCAACGACAACCGCGTGACCCGCGTGGGCGCCATCATCCGCCGCCTGCGCATCGACGAACTGCCACAGCTGTTCAACGTCTTGCGGGGCGACATGAGCCTGGTCGGTCCGCGGCCCGAGCGGCCCTACTTCGTCGACCAGCTGACGCAAGAGATTCCCTTCTACGCCTTGCGCCACAGCGTCAAGCCCGGCGTGACGGGCTGGGCCCAGGTCCGCTACGCCTATGGCGCAACGATCGAAGAATCGCAGGAGAAGCTGCAATTCGACCTGTACTACGTCAAGAACCACACCCTGTTTCTGGACTTGGTGGTCTTGATGGAAACCGTGGGCGTTGTGCTGACCGGCAAGGGCGCCCGCTGAGTCCGACAAGGGTGTCGCGCCAAGCCGCACTGGCCTCTCGCGACGGCGACCGCATGACCCGCGCCACGCTGACCGCATGAGCACAGCGGCCATCGACGTCGCCGATTTCGGCTACACCCTGGCGGCCCTCAGCCACGGCGCCTTCGCCCTCTACCTGCTTGTCTCCAAGCGCCTGCAGCGGGCCGACCCGGCTTCGGCGAGCGCCTGCATCGCGGCGCTGGCGACGACGGCGCTGTGGGCCTTGTTGGCCGGGCTGGCCGACAACTGGACGATCCGCGGGGCGCCCGGCCTGGCCGCCTTGTTCGATCTGCTGCGCTACGGCGCGTGGCTGGCCTTCCTGATGAGCTTTCTGCGGCAGAACCCCGGCTCGCAGCTGGCCGGGCTGGGCCAGGCCTTGCGCTGGGGCGGGGGTGCCAGCGTGCTGGCGGGCATCGGGTTGCTGGGCCTGCGCGCCGTGCAAGGCCATGGCGCCGACGAACCTTCGCGCCTGCAGATCGCCGTCGCGCTGGCGTTGCCCGTCTTCGGCCTGTTGATGGTCGAACAGCTGTTCCGCAACCTGGGCGAAGGCACGCGCTGGCACGCCAAGCCGGTCTGCCTGGGCCTGTGCTGCGTGTTCGCCTTCGACATCTACCTGTACGCCGAAGCCCTGCTCTTCGGCCACTTCGACGTGGACGCCTTCAGCGTGCGCGGCGCGGCCCACGCGATGGCCATACCCTTCCTGTTCGTGGCGGCGCGTCGCAGCACCAACTGGATCGTCAAGCTGCAGGTCTCGCGAACGGCGGCCTTCTATTCCGCCACCCTCATCCTGGCCGGCGCCTACCTGCTGTTCATGGCCGCCATCGGCTACTACGTGCGCTACTTCGGAGGCGACTGGGGCCGCGCGCTGCAAGTCAGCATGCTGGTCGCCGGCCTGGCTTTCCTGGGCATGCTGGTGTTCTCGGGTTCGCTGCGGTCCTGGCTGCGCGTCTTCGTCGGCAAGCACTTCTTCAGTTACCGCTACGACTACCGTGAAGAGTGGCTGCGCTTCACCGCCATGCTGTCGTCGCAGCGCTCACCGCAGGAAATGGGCGAGCAGATCGTGCGCGGTCTGGCCAAGATGGTGGAAAGTCCTGCCGGCAGCCTGTGGACAGGCCACACGGCCGAAGGCGAGTTCTCACAATCGGCGGTCTGGAACGCTCCCCGCGTGAACGCGGTCGAAGCGGCCGACTCCTCGCTGTGCAGCTTCCTGCATGAACAGGGCTGGGTCATCGACCTCGACGAATTCAGGGACTCACCGCAGCGCTACGGGACGCTGACCCTGCCAACGTGGTTGCTCGGCACGCCCAGCGGCTGGTTGGTGGTGCCGCTGCTGGCCGGCGCCGAGTTGCAGGGCTTCGTGCTGCTGGCGCGGCCGCTGACGCCGATCAGCATCAACTGGGAAGTGCTCGACCTGATCAAGACGGCCGGCAGGCAGGCCGCCGGGTATCTGGCGCAGATGCAGGCCACCGAAGCGCTGCTGGAGGCCCGCAAATTCGAGGCATTCAACCGGATGTCGGCATTCGTTGTCCACGATCTGAAGAACATCGTCGCGCAACTCTCACTCATGCTGAAAAATGCAGAACGGCTGCACGACAATCTAGAGTTCCAGCAAGACATGTTGTTGACTGTCGAAAGTTCGCTCGAAAAGATGCGCCGGCTGATGCTGCAGTTGCGTGAGGGCGCAGCGCCGACGGGCGGCAGCCGTGGCGTCGAACTGGCCCCCATCGTGCGGCGTCTGGCAGCGACGGTGAGCGCGCAAGGCCGCACGCTGGAGATCAGCACGCTCGACCGGCTGGCCACACGGGGCCACGATGACCGGCTGGAACGCGTGATCGGGCACCTGGTGCAAAACGCGCTGGAAGCCACGCCGGCCACAGGCCGCGTGTGGATCGGCGTCACGCGTTACAGCGGGCAGGTGGAACTGCAGGTCGGCGATACCGGCGCAGGCATGTCCGAAGAATTTGTCCGCAACCGGCTGTTCCGGCCTTTCAACACCACCAAACACAGCGGCATGGGCATCGGCACCTATGAGAGTTTTCAATACATCCGTGAACTGGGCGGTACCATGCAAGTCGATAGTCATGTCGGCGAAGGCACGGTCATGACGGTCTTTCTGCCGCTGTTCGAGACCCACCGCGGTTCCGACCTGATGCCCCTGGGGCCGCGATGAGCCCGGGCACACCACCACTGCTGATCGTCGAGGACGACCTCGCGCTGCAAAAGCAGATCAAGTGGTCGCTCGACCGCTTCGAAACCGTCACCGCCAGCGACCGCGAAAGTGCATTGCTGCAGTTTCGCCGCCACCAGCCTGCGGTGGTCACGATGGATCTGGGACTGCCGCCCGACCCCGATTCGGTGTCCGAAGGCTTCAAGCTGCTCGAGCAGATGCTGGCCATCGACCCGACGGCCAAGGTCATCGTGCTGACCGGCCAGAACGACCAGGCCAACGCACTGCGCGCGGTGACCCTGGGCGCCTACGATTTCCTGGCCAAGCCCTTCGACCCCGATGTGCTCACGCTGACCATCGAGCGCGCCTGGCGGCTCTACGAACTGCAGGCCGAGAACCGGCGGCTGCAGTCGCTGCACCAGCCCGACGCGCTGTCGGGGCTGATCACGCGTGACGCCGACATGATGCGCATCGCACGCACCATCGAGCGCGTCTCGTCGAGCAACGCCACCGTGCTGCTGCTCGGCGAAAGCGGCACCGGCAAGGAAGTGCTGGCGCTGGGCGTGCACACGGCGAGCAAGCGGACAGGCCGTTTCATCGCCATCAATTGCGCGGCCATCCCTGAAAACCTGCTCGAAAGCGAACTCTTCGGTTACGAAAAAGGCGCTTTCACAGGCGCCACGAAGACGACGCCCGGCAAGTTCGAGACGGCCAACACCGGCACGCTGATGCTCGACGAAATCGGCGACCTGCCGCATTCGCTTCAGGCCAAGCTGCTGCGCTTCCTGCAGGAGCGCACGGTCGAACGGCTGGGCGGACGCAGCGAGATCGCGGTCGATGTCCGGGTCGTGGGCGCCACCCACCAGGACCTGAAGGCGTTGATCGCCCAGGGCCGCTTCCGCGAAGACCTGTATTACCGGCTGGCCGAGATCGTCGTCCACATCCCGCCGCTGCGCGCCCGCAACGGTGACGCCGTGCTGCTGGCCCACGCCTTCTTGCGGCGCCACGCACAGGAGCAGCGGCGCCCCGGGCTGAGCTTCTCGGACGACGCCATCCGGGCCATCGAACAGCACCCCTGGCAAGGCAATGTGCGGGAGTTGCTGAACGCCATCAAGCGGGCCGCGATCATGTCCGAGACCGACCGGCTGACCTGCGAGGACCTGGGCCTGCCCGCGCCGGCCAGCGAAGGCGGCAGCGAACAGTCCGATCTCGACCTGCGCACCGTGCGCGAAGCGGCTGAACGCCAGGCCATCGTGTCGGCGCTGGCGCGCAGCAATGGCAACATCGTGCGGGCATCGGAGTTGTTGGGCGTCAGCCGACCGACCCTGTATGACCTGATGAAACGGTTGTCGATCAAGTGACATCCCGATAGGCCACGCCCGCAGGTCAAGAACCCCCGGCAAGTTCAGGCCGGTGGGCAAAGCCAGCGTCACAGAACGAGAAAACACATGAAA
The DNA here is from genome assembly GCA_947453725.1 of Betaproteobacteria bacterium. Lineage (GTDB taxonomy): Bacteria > Pseudomonadota > Gammaproteobacteria > Burkholderiales > Burkholderiaceae_C > Rubrivivax. Next base: position 297,088 of record CANGHH010000004.1, read on the forward strand.
AATCGATCATCACGCCGCATCCTGACCCGCTGCCTGCCCTTCACGCTGGCAGCCCTGCTCGTGGCCTGCAGCGGCGGGGGCAGCGGCACCGGCGCCGAGCAGATCGCTGCGGCCAAGACCTTGATCGAGAAAAAGGACCTCAAGGCCGCGGTCATCGAACTGAAGAACGCGCTGCAGAAGAACCCGAAGTCGGCCGAAGCGCGATTGCTGCTCGGCAAGACGCTGCTCGAAGGCGGCGACCCGGTGACCGCTCTGGTCGAACTGCTGAAGGCGCAGGAGTTGCAGATCGCCGACGAGTTGGTGATCCCCGAGATCGCACGCGCGATGCTGATGGCGGGCGACGAGACCAAGCTGCTGACCCAGTACGGCACGCTGGTGCTGAAGGACGACCGGGCGGCTGCCGACCTGAAGACCTCGCTGGCCACCGCTCTGGCGATCAAGGCCAACCTGCCCAGCGCCAAGAGCATGCTCGAGGAAGCCCTGCGCCTGAGGCCCGGATTCGGACCAGCCCTGATCGTGCAGGCCCGCCTGGCTGCGTCGGAAGGGGATGTCGATGGCGCCCTGGTGCTGCTGGACCAGGTGCTGGCGGGCGACGCCGGCAACGAACGCGCCGGCGCGCTGAAGGGCGAGTACCTGCTGCATGGCAAGCGCGACCCCGAGGGCGCCATCGCGGCCTACCGACAGCTGCTGCAGGTCCGCAGCGGTTCGGTCATCGCACGCGCGGCGGTGACCAACATCCTGTTCCAGCAGAAGAAGCTGCCCGAAGCGCGGGCCGAGTTCGAACTGCTGAAGCAGGGCGCCCCGGAGCATCCGGAAACGCTGCTGATGCAGGCCCAGCTGGCCTTCATGGACGGCGACCTGAAGGCCACGCGCGAGCTCACCGAGCGGCTGTTGAAGGCCTCGCCGAACAACGTGCGGACGCTGGAACTGGCCGGTGCTGCCGAGTTGCGCGGCAAGAACTACCTGCTGGCCGAATCCCACCTCGCGCAAGCCCTGAAGCTGGCGCCGACGCTGCTGCGCCCGCGTTTGCTGCTGGCGCAAACCTACCTGCGCGCCGGTCAGGCCGAGAAGTGCCTGCAGGCCTTGCAGCCGGTGCTGGCGTCCAAGGAAGCCGACGCCCTCAGCCTGTCGCTGGCGGGCGAGGCCTACCTGCAGACGGGCGACCACAAACTCTCGGCGGAAGCCTACCAGCGGGCGCTGAAGGTCGCGCCCGGCAACCCCTCAGTGCGCGCTTCTGCGGCCATCGCGCAGGTGGCCCGTGGCGACGGCAACGGCGCGGCGGTGGTCGAGTTGGAAGCCGCCGCGGCTGGCGATGCCGGGCCGCGCGCCGACCTGGCGCTGATCAGCGCCCGCCTGCGCCATAACGATCTGGCTGGCGCGATGAAAGCCATCGACGCGGTCGAGAAGAAGTTGCCCGACATGCCTTTGGCGCACCTGCTGCGCGGCCGCGTGCTGTTGTTGAAGAAAGATGCGACCGGCGCCCGGCGCAGCTTCGAGACCGCGCTGGCCAAGGACCCGACCTACTTCCCGGCCGTGGCCAGCTTGGCCGCGATCGACCTGGCCGACGGCAAGCCCGAGGTGGCCCGCCAGCGCTTCGAGGCCCAGCTCAAGGCCCAACCGAAGAGCTACCAGGCCAAGCTGGCCATCGCCGAGTTGGAAGCCCGCACCGGCGCGACGGCCGCCACCGTCGCCGCGACGCTGAAGGAAGCCACGCGGATCAATCCGAGCGAGCCGATGCCGCACCTGATGCTGATCAACCGGCTGATCGGCAGCGGCGACGCCAAGGGTGCCCTGGCCGCCGCGCAGGACGCCAGCGCGGCACTGCCCTACGACGCGCAAATTCAGGAAGCACTCGGCATGGCTCAGGTGGCCGCTGGCGACGGCCAGCGAGCGGTGTCGACCTTGAAGAAACTGACCAGCGTGCAGCCCAAGAACGCCGCCCTGCTGGTACGCCTGGCCGAGGCCTACCGCGTCAGCCAGGATCCCGCCGCCGCGATCGCCACGCTGAAGCAGGCGCTGGAATTGCAGCCGGACCTGCTGACCGCCCGCGGCGCGCTGATCGGCCTGAGCCTGCAGAGCCAGCAACCCAACGAGGCGCTGGCCCTGGCGCGCGAGCAGCAAAAGCGCACCCCCAAGGATGCCGCCGGCTACCGCATGGAGGGCGAGATCGAAGCCACGCGCAAGAACTGGGACGCCGCCGTCGCGGCCTTCCGTGCCGCCTTCCAGCGCGAACACGACGGCCCGACGGCGGTCAAGCTGCACGCGGCGCTGGTCGCCGGCGGCAAGACCGCTGACGCGGACCGGCTGTCCGCCGAATGGGTCAAGGAAAATCCCAAGGACGCGGTGTTCCTCTTCTACCAGGGCGACTTGGCCATGTCGCGCAACGATTTCACCACCGCCGAGTCGCGCTATCGCAGCGTGCTGCTGTTGCAGCCCAACAATGCCCTGGCCTTGAACAATGTGGCCTGGATGCTGGCGCGCCAGGGCAAGACCGGCGGCGTGGCGATGGCCGAGAAGGCCATCAGCCTGCTGCCCGACCGCGCGCCCCTGCTCGACACGCTGGCGCTGGCGCTGGAGGCTGACAAGCAGTGGCCCAAGGCCATCGAGGCCCAAGCCCGCGCCATCAAGCTGGAGCCCGCCGACCCGGGCCTGGTGCTGCGCCTGGCCAAGCTGTACATCCAGAGCGGCGACAAGGCCCGTGCCAAGGCCGAACTGGAGGCGCTGGCCAAGCTGGGCGACAAGTTCGCCGGGCAGGCCGAAGTGGCGACCTTGATGAAGTCGCTGTGAAGCCGGCGGCCCGTGTGCTGGGCCGCCGCGCAGCCCTGGGCGTCGCCGGGCGTGCGCTGCTGGCGGCGGCGGCGGCGGGCCGCTCGGGCCTGTTGGGCGCGGCGGCTGCCGCCGACCTGCCCGGCCTGATCGCGTCGGCCAAGCTGTCGGTGCTGCCGGTGGGCACCTACAGCGCCACCGGCAATCCACGCTTCGAATTCCGCGGCAGCGGTTTCGTGGTCGGCGACGGCAGCCTGGTGGCCACCAACTTCCACGTGCTGCCCGAAGCGGCCGAGGCCGAGAGCGGCCCGCAGATGGCCGTGCTGGGCCCGCGCAGCGGCGGCGAGGCGCTGGTTCGCCGGGCCCGCGTGGTGGCCACCGACCGCCTGCGCGACCTGGTCTTGCTGCAGGTCGAAGGCGCGCCGATGGTGCCACTGGCGCTGGCCGAGGCCGGCGCCGCGCGCGAAGGGCTGAGCATCGCGCTGATGGGTTTCCCGATCGGCGGCACCCTGGGCTTTTCGGTGGTCACCCACCGCGGCATCATCGCCTCGCTGACCACGGTGGCGCTGCCGGCACCGACGGCCCGCCAGCTGGACCCCCGGGCGGTGGCGCGGCTGCGTGAGGGCAACTTCGAAGTGCTGCAACTCGACGCCACGGCCTACCCGGGCAACAGCGGCGGCCCGGTCATCGACATCGAGACCGGCATGGTACTGGGCGTGGTCAACCAGGTGCTGGTCAAAGGCAGCCGGGAAAGCGCGCTGTCCAGCCCGACGGGCATCACCTATGCCATACCGGTGCGGCTGCTGCGCGAACTGATCAGCGACCTGCAGCGCAACCGCAGCGAAGGCGGCAAGCCGCCGGTCTGACCCGGCGGCGGCTCAGACCCGGTAGTAGCTGCGGTACCAGGCCACGAAGCGGGCCACCCCGGTGCGCAGGTCGGTGGCGGGCGCACAGCCGACCCAGTCGCGCAGGGCCTGGACATCGGCGTGCGAAGCCGGCACGTCGCCGGCCTGCAGCGGCAGCAGGTTCAGCTGCGCCTTCAGACCCAGCGCGTCCTCGATGCAGGCGATGAAATCGAGCAGCGGCACCGGTCGCTGGTTGCCGATGTTGAAGACCCGGAAGGGCGCCAGCGCGGTCGCCGGATCGGGCTGGTCGGCGCGGTAGGCCGGGTCGGGCTCGGCCGCCTTGTCGAGCACGCGGACCACGCCTTCGACGATGTCGTCGACATAGGTGAAGTCGCGCTGCATCCGGCCCTCGTTGAAGACGTCGATCGGTCGGCCTTCCAGGATCGCCTTCGTGAACAGGAACAGCGCCATGTCCGGCCGACCCCAGGGCCCGTAGACCGTGAAGAAGCGCAGCCCGGTGGTCGGCAGGCGGAACAGATGGCTGTAGGTGTGGGCCATCAGCTCATTGGCCTTCTTGGTGGCCGCGTACAGGCTGACCGGGTGGTCAACGCCGTCGTGTTCGGAAAACGGCATGCGGCTGTTGCCGCCATAGACGCTGGAACTCGAGGCGTAGACGAGGTGCTGCACGGCGCTGTGGCGGCAACCTTCCAGCACGTTCATGAAGCCGACAATGTTGCTGTCGATGTAGGCGTTGGGGTTCTTCAGCGAATAGCGCACACCAGCCTGTCCGGCCAGGTGGACGACGCGGTCAAAGCGTTCGGCGTCGAACAGCGCGGCCATGCCGGGGCGGTCGGCCAGGTCGAGCTTGACGAAGCGAAAACCGGGTTGCGCGCTCAGCTGCGCCAGCCGCGCCTGCTTCAGCGCCACGTCGTAGTAGTCGTTGAGGTTGTCCAGGCCGACGACCTCATCACCGCGCGCCAGCAGGCGCAGCGCGGTGGCCATGCCGATGAAGCCGGCGGCACCGGTGAGCAGGACTTTCATGGGTGGATGCAAGCGCTGCGGGCGCGTGTGGTCGGTGCGTGGAAACATTCTGACACCCGAATGATGGGGCACGCGGCTGGTCACCGTCAGCGGCAGCGGGCCGGCAGCAACAGCGCACGCCGCAGCGGCCGAGCCCGGGGTCGGGCTCGCGCCAGTCGGCCATTTCAGAGGATCAGCGCCGCCGTGTCGAAGGGCAGGCGCGGCCCGCGCGGGTGGTTGCCGCTGGCATCGCCATGGCCGATGTTGACCAGGAAGTTGGCGGCCCAGCGGCCGTCGGGGAAGAACTCGGCGTTGACCTTGGCGGCGTCGAAGCCGCTCATCGCACCGCAGTCCAGCCCCAGCAGGCGCGCGGCCACCATCAGGTAGGCGCCTTGCAGGCTGCTGTTGCGGAAGGCGGTGGCTTCGCGCAGCGCGGCGTTGCCGGCAAACAGGGCCTGCGCGCCGGGCATCACCGGGAACTGGGTGGGCAGCTGCTCGTGGAAGGCCGGGTCCATGGCCACGATGACGACCACCGGCGCAGCCATGGTCTTGTCGGCATTGCCCGGTGACAGCGCCGGCTTCAGCCGCTGCTTGGCGGCGTCGCTGCGCAGGAAGAGGTAGCGGCCGGGCTGGGCGTTCATCGACGTCGGGCCCCACTTCATCAAGTCGTAGAGCTGGTGCAGCGTCTCGTCGCTGAGCGCATCGGGCCTGAACTTGTTGAAGGTACGGGCGGCGGTGAAGGCCTGCTCGAGGGCGGTGGCCTGGGCTGTGTCGAGGGCTGCGGTCATGAGGGCTCCGGGGTGGAAAGCACCATCCTAGCAACGCGCCTGGACCGAGAATACCGGGATGCAAACCGACCGCCTGCCCCCGATCCCGCCCGAGCGCTGGACACCCGCCCAGCGCGAGCTGGCCGAAGAAATCATCAGCGGCCCGCGCGGCGCGCTGGTCTCGCCCTTCATCCCGCTGCTGCGCAGCCCCGAGTTGATGGCCCACGCCCAGCGCATGGGCGAATACCTGCGCTACCGCAGCGCCATCGGCCAGCGGCTGTCGGAGCTGGCCATCCTGGTCACCGCGCGGGCCTGGTCGCAGCCCGTCGAATGGGCCATCCACGCACCGATCGCGCTGCGCGAGGGCATCTCCGCCGAGACCATCGCGGCCATCGCCGAAGGCCGCCGCCCGGCGCTGCTGAGCAAGGAGGAAGCCGCGGTCCACGACTTCTGCAGCGAGCTGCACGCCGAGAAGGCCGTCAGCGATGCCACCTGGGCGCGCGCCGTCGCGTGTTTCGGCGAGCAGGGCACGGTCGACCTGGTCGGCATCAACGGCTACTACACGCTGCTGTCGATGGTCATGAACGCTGCGGGCACGCCGGCGCCGCCGAGCGATGCGCCGGCGCTGCCGCCGCTCTGAAGACACCACCGCATGCAGAAACGCCCCACAGCCCTGGCATTCGATGTCTTCGGCACCGTCGTCGACTGGCACGGCGGCATCGTCGCCGCAGTCGCCCCCTTGGCGGCTGCCCGCGGCGTCACGGTCGACGCTTCGGCCTTCGCCCTCGACTGGCGCGCCGGCTACCCGCTGGCGATGGACCGCGTGCGGCGCGGCGAACTGCCCTGGCTGCACATCGACGCGCTGCACCGGATGATCCTGGACGGGATCGTCGGCCGCCACGGCCTGGACGGCCTCAGCGAGGCCGAACGCGTGCAGCTGAACCGCGCCTGGCACCGCCTGCCGGCCTGGCCCGATAGCGTGCGCGGGCTGACCCGGCTGAAGGCGCGGCACACGATCACGCCGCTGTCGAACGGCAACTTCTCGCTGCTGACCGACATGGCCAAGCAGGCCGCGTTGCCCTGGGACTGCGTGATCTCGGCCGAACTCTTCCAGCACTACAAGCCCGACCCCGAGGTCTACCTCGGCTGCGCGCACCTGCTGGGCATCGCGCCGGGCGAGCTGATGATGGTGGCCTGCCATCCCAGCGACCTGCGCGCCGCGCGCGACAACGGCCTGCGTACGGCCTACGTCCGGCGGCCCTTGGAATGCGGTCCGCAGACCACCTTGCCGGCGGTGGCCGACGGCGAATTCGACATCGTGGCCACCAGCTTCGAAGACCTGGCCGACCAGCTGGGCGCGGCCTGACAGCGCGCTGCGCATCGCGCCGCGGCCGTCAGCCGATCAGCCCGGCGCGGCCATGCGCTCGCGCATCATGACCACCAGCGCCTGCGCGGCGGGCGACAGGGTCGCCGGGTCGCGCATCGCCAGCAGCAGCTTGCGCTGCGCGTCCAGCCCCTGCAGCGCGACCACCTGCAGGCCGAGCGCCTCGGCGTACACGGCTGCGCCGGCACGCGGCAGGATGGCCAGGCCCAGTCCGGCCGCGACCATCCGGCACATCACGTCGAAGCTGCGCACCTGCACGCGCAGACGGAAGTTGCGGCCGACCGCCTCGGCGGCGCCGCTGATCTTGCGCGTCAACGACGCCGAGCGGGCGAGGCAGATGAAGTCGTGGTCCAGCGCACGCGAAAAATCCGCCGTGGCACCTGCCGCCAGGTCGTGGTCCCGCGGCGCCAGCAGCACCAGTTCGTCGACCTCGCAAACGAAGCTGACCAGGCCTTCGCTGGGCGTGTTCTCGCCGATCACCGCCAGCTCGGCCGTGCCCAGCGCGACGGCGCGGACCGAGTCTTCGCTGATCGCGTCTTCCAGGTCGATGCGCACCTCGGGGTGCTGCACCGCGTAGGCCGCCAGCAGCGTGGGCAGAAAGCCGCCCAGCGCCGAGGGGTTGGCCCACAGCCGCAAGTGGCCGCTGATGCCGGTGTGGAAGTCGGCGATGGCCAGCGCCATGCGCTCCAGGTGGGCGACGAGTTCGATCGCATGGCGGTGCAAGGTCTGCCCGCCGGCGGTCGCGGTGACGCCGCGCGGACTGCGCTGCAGCAGCGCGATGCCGCAGTGGTGCTCCAGGTCGGCGATGCGCTTGCTGGCGGCCGCCAAGCTGATGCCGTAGCGGTCGGCGCCGGCCGTCAGGCTGCCGGCGTCGAGCACCGCGACGAAGAGCCGCAGCGTTACCAGGTCGAGTCGGTTCAGGTTGATCACGTCATCCTCAATGCGCCGTTGAGCCTACCTCAACGCATCAAGAAGGGCGCTCCGGCGCAACCCACGTCAAGATCCCAGCAAACAAGCAGACAGGCCCGAGCACGGGTCGAACGGAGACAAATTGTTGAGTCCTCGCACCTACCGCATCGGCCAGATCGTACCCAGCTCCAACACCACGATGGAGACCGAGGTGCCGGCGCTGCTGCGCGCCCGCGAGCTGATCGCCCCCGAGCGCTTCACCTTCCACAGCAGCCGCATGCGCATGCAGAAGGTGACTCGGGAAGAGCTGGCCGCGATGGACCGCGACTCCGACCGCTGCGCGCTGGAACTGGCCGACGCACGCATGGACGTGCTCGGCTACGCCTGCCTGGTGGCCATCATGAGCATGGGTCCGGGTTACCACCGGGTCAGCGAAAAGCGCCTGCACGAACGCACGGTCGAAGCCGGCGGTCCGGCGCCTATCGTCACCAGCGCCGGCGCCCTGGTCGACGGCCTGAAAACGCTGGGTGCGAAACGCGTGGCCATCCTGACGCCCTACATGAAGCCGCTGACGCAACTGGTCATCGACTACATCGAAGCCGAAGGCATCGAGGTCGTCGACAGCCTGTCGCTGGAGATCGCTGACAACCTGGAAGTCGGCCGGCAGGATCCGCTGGCGCCGATCGAACTGACCAAGCGCCTGAACACGAAGAACGTCGACGCGGTGGTGGCCTCGGCCTGCGTGCAGATGCCGTCGCTCGGCTCGATACAGGCCATCGAGGACCGGGTTGGCATGCCCGTGGTTTCGTCGGCTGTATGCACCACTTTCATGATGTTGCGCAAGCTGGGTTTGGCCGCCCACGTGCCGGGCCATGGCTCGCTACTATCCGGGCAGTTTTGACCCATCAGCGTCGCTGCTGAAACCATAAAAGAGGAGACAAGCATGACCACCACCCGCCGCACCTTCGTCACCGGCCTGGCCGCTGCGCCTTCGCTGTTGCTACCCGCCCGCCTTGCGTTCGCCAGCGAGCCGCTGAAGATCTCGCACCAGTTCCCGGGCGGATCGGACAAGGAAGGCGACTTCCGCCACCGCCTGTGCGTGAAGTTTGCCGACGCGCTGGACAAGCGCAGCAACGGCGCGCTGAAGGCCAACGTCTACCCGGGCTCGTCGCTGATGAAGGTCAACGCCCAGTTCAGCGCCGCACGCAAAGGCGCGCTGGACATGACGCTGATCCCGCTGCCCTACGCCGGCGGTGAAGTGGCCGAGCTGAACATCGCGCTGATGCCCGGCCTGGTGACCAGCTACGAGCAGGGCTACAAGTGGAAGACGGCCGAAGTGGGCAAGGCGCTGACCGACCTGCTGGCCGACAAGGGGCTGATCATCGTCACCTGGATCTGGCAGGCTGGCGGCGCCGCCAGCCGCAACGCGCCGATCATCGCGCCGGAAGACGTCAAGGGCCTGAAGTTCCGTGGCGGCAGCCGCGAGATGGACCTGGTCGCCAAGGCCGCCGGCGCGACCACGCTGTCGCTGCCGTCCAACGAAACCTACGCCGCGATGCAGACCGGCGCGGTCGACGTGGTCACCACCTCGGCGACCAGCCTGCTCAGCTTCCGGCTGCAGGAGGTGAGCAAGCACCTGACCATCAGCAAGACCGGCAAGAGCTACTGGTTCATGCTGGAACCGCTGCTGATGAGCAAGGCCATCTTCGACAAGCTGCCGAAGGACCAGCAGTCGCTGATCATGACCGTGGGCGCCGAGATGGAGAAGTTCGCGCTGGAAGGCGCTCGCGCCGACGACGCGCAGGTGGCTGACGCCTACATCAAGGCCGGCGCCAAGGTCTACGACCTGCCCGACGCGGCCCTGGCCAAGTGGGTGGCGCTGGCGCGCACCACGGCGTGGAAGGACTACGCCGAGAAGAACGAAGGCAGCGCCAAGCTGCTGAAGCTGGCCGAAAAAGTCCCGGCCTGATCGACGAGACGCCGCCATGAGCCACGGTTTCGAAATCCCCGGCGCCGCGTCCACCGCGGAGCCCCCTGGCCACCCCCTGGTGGCCACGCTGGACCGCGCGATGAGGGCCCTGAACCGCGCGGTGATGGTGCCCTGCATGCTGGCGGTCTTCCTGGCCGCCGCCATCCTGACCTACAGCGTGGCGGCGCGCTACTTCTTCAAGATCCCGACCGAGTGGCAGGACGAGACCGCCGTGTTCCTGTTGATCGGCGCGACCTTCTTCTCGGGCGCCTATGTGCAGTCCTACCGCGGCCATGTCGGCGTGGAAGCCATCGCCGGCCTGCTGTCGCCGCGCATGAACCGGCTGCGGATGATGTTCGTCGAGACCATCAGCTGCACGTTCTGCGCCTTCTTCGCGTGGAAGTCGTGGACGCTGTTCCGCGAGGCCCTGCACGAAGGCCACAGCAGCAACAGCACCTGGGGCCCGCCGCTGTGGATCCCTTACGGCATCATGGCCACCGGCATGAGCTTGCTGGCGCTGCAACTGCTGCTCGAAGTGCTGGCCCGCTTCGTGAACAAAGGAACATCGAAATGAGCGGCGCCAGCATCGGCATTGCCTTCGGCGTCATCACCCTGCTGGTGATGTTTTCGGGCATGCCCATCGCCTTCGGGCTGGGCTCGGTCGCCGTAGGCTTCATGTACTTCTTCATGCCCGCGTCGGCGCTCGACACGGTCACGCAGAACGTCTACGAAGAGATGGCCAGCATCACGTTGCTGTCGATCCCTTTGTTCATCCTGAAGGGTGCGGCGATCGGCAAGAGCCCGGCCGGCAAGGACCTGTATTCGGCCATGCACGCCTGGATGAGCAAGGTGCCGGGCGGACTGGGCATCGCCAACGTCTTCGCCTGCGCGCTGTTCGCGGCCATGTCGGGCAGCAGTCCGGCCACCTGTTCGGCCATCGGCAGCGCGGGCATCCCCGAGATGCGGATGCGCGGCTATTCGCCGGGTTTCGCGGCCGGCATCATCGCCGCCGGCGGCACGCTGGGCATCCTGCTGCCGCCGTCGATCACGATGATCCTGTACGCGGTGGCCGCCGAGCAGTCGCTGGGCCGGCTGTTCCTGGCCGGCATCGGCCCCGGCGTGATGCTGGTCGGTCTGTTCGCCGGCTACGCGGTGTACCGCTACCGCCAGGAACACGCCGCCGCGCTGGTGGCCTACGCCGCCGGCGGCGTGGCCAAGAGCGCGCTGCTCGACGACCACGTCTACACGCTGGCCGAGAAGGTCGAGATGCTGCCGCGCGTGCTGCCCTTCGTCGTGCTGCTGATCGGCGTGATGGTCGCCCTCTACGGCGGCTACGCCACACCGAGCGAAACCGCCGGTCTGGGCGGCATCCTGGCGCTGCTGCTGATCGCCATCGTCTACGCCATCCGCCGGCCGGCGCAGCTGGTGCCGATCCTGAGCAGCACGATCAAGGAAAGCACGATGCTGATGTTCATCATCGGCATGTCGCTGCTGTATTCCTATGTGATGAGCTCGCTGCACATCTCGCAGGACGCGGCCAATTCGGTGGTTGCCATGCACCTGCCGAAGTGGGTGCTGCTGGCGGCCATCCTCGGCATGGTCATCGTGCTGGGCTTCTTCCTGCCGCCGGTGTCGATCATCCTGATGACCGCGCCCATCGTGCTGCCACCGCTGAAGGCCGCCGGCTTCGACCTGATCTGGTTCGGCGTGGTGATGACCATCGTGATGGAGATGGGCCTGATCCACCCGCCGGTGGGCCTGAACATCTTCGTCATCAAGAACATCGCGCCCGACATTCCGCTGAAGGATGTGATCTGGGGCGTGATGCCCTTCGTCGGCCTGATGTTCGTCGCCATCATCCTGATGTGCGTCTTCCCGGGCATCGCCACCGGCCTGCCCGATCTGGTGATGGGCGCGCCGAAATAATGTCGTCAACGAGCGCCCCGCAGGTCTGGGATACGCAGCGCCGCTCGCGAGCCGCGCGCCTGGAACGGGCGCGGCGCGTCACGCCGGGCAAGCACGTCGAGGCCGGCAACATCGGCGCGCTGCTGCAGGCGGTCATCGAAAGCGGGGACCGCGTCTGCCTCGAAGGCAACAACCAGAAGCAGGCCGACTTCCTGGCCCGTGCACTGACGGCGCTGGACCCGGCCGCGGTCCACGACCTGCACCTGGTGCAGTCGGTGCTGGCCCTGCCCGAGCACCTGGACGTCTTCGAGAACGGCATCGCCAGCCGGCTGGATTTCAGCTTCTCGGGCCCGCAGGGCGCGCGGCTGGCGCAGCTGGTCAGCGGCGGGCGCATCGCCATCGGCGCGATCCACACCTACCTGGAACTGTTCGCGCGCTACTTCGTCGACCTGACGCCCAACGTGGCGCTGATCTGCGCCCAGGCCGCCGACCGCGAGGGCAACCTCTACACCGGCGCCAACACCGAAGACACGCCGGCCATCGTCGAGGCCACGGCCTTCAAGAGCGGCATCGTGATCGCGCAGGTCAACGAGATTGTCGACGTGCTGCCGCGCGTGGACGTGCCCGCCGGCTGGGTCGATTTCGTCGTCCAAAGCCCGCAGCCGCATTTCATCGAACCGCTGTTCACGCGCGACCCGGCGCAGATCAGCGAAATCCAGGTGCTGATGGCGATGATGGCCATCAAGGGGATCTACGCCGACTACGGCGTGCAGCGCCTGAACCACGGCATCGGCTTCGACACCGCGGCCATCGAACTGCTGCTGCCGACCTACGGCGAATCGCTGGGCCTGCGCGGCCAGATCTGCCAGCACTGGGCGCTGAACCCGCACCCGGCGCTGATCCCGGCGATCGAAGCGGGCTGGGTCAAGAGCGTCCACAGCTTCGGCTCGGAACTGGGCATGGAGGCCTACATCCGCGCGCGGCCCGATGTCTTCTTCACGGGCGCCGACGGGTCGATGCGCAGCAACCGCGCAATGTGCCAGGCCGCCGGCCACTACGCCTGCGACCTGTTCATCGGCAGCACCCTGCAGATCGACCTGGCGGCCAACAGCAGCACCGCCACGCTGGGCCGCATCGCCGGCTTCGGCGGCGCGCCGAACATGGGCGCCGACGCCCGCGGCCGCCGCCACGCCAGCCCCGCTTGGCTGAAGGCCGGGCAGCAGGCGCGGGCCGGTTTGAAAGGTGCCCATGGCACACCGCGCGGACAGAAGCTGGTGGTGCAGATGGTCGAGACCTTCCGCGAACACATGCAGCCGGCCTTCGTCGAAACGCTCGACGCCTGGACGCTGGCCGAGCAGGCCAAGATGCCGCTGCCGCCGATCATGATCTACGGCGACGACGTGACGCACATCCTGACCGAGGAAGGCATCGCCAACCTGCTGCTGTGCCGCAGCGACGAGGAACGCGAACAGGCCGTGCGTGGCGTGGCGGGTTACACGGCGGTGGGCCTCGGCCGCGACCGCGTGATGGTGGAAAACTTGCGCGACCGGGGTGTGATTCAACGGCCGGAAGATATCGGCGTGGACCCACGCCTGGCGACACGCAACCTGCTGGCCGCGCGGACGATGCGCGATCTGGTCGATGCCTCGGGCGGCCTGTACGCGCCGCCCGGCCGCTTCCGCAATTGGTGAGGATAGGGCGATGAGCATGTCGGCAGAACTGGAAAGCCTGAACTTCGAATTCCCGGGTACGCAGGCTGTCGCTGGCTTCGCGCCGGTGCTGGTCGGCGTCGTCGGTTCCGGCAACCTGGAAGTGCTGCTCGAAGCCACGGCGGCATCCACCTGCCACTTCGACGTGCAGACTTCGGCACGCGGCTTCGGCACCATCTGGGAAGCCGTCTGCCGCGACTTCCACCAGCGCCACCCGCTGGCCGGCGTGCGCGTCTCCATCCACGACATGGGTGCCACGCCCGCTGTCGTCAGCCTGCGGCTGGCGCAGGCCGCTGCGGAGATCGCCGCATGAATACCGCGCTGAGCTTTGCCGAATGCAGCGCCCGCGAACGCATCGCAGCGCTGTTCGACGCCGGCAGCTTCCAAGAATGGCTGCCGCCCAGCGCCCGCGTGATGAGCCCGCACCTGGCGCAGCTTGGCGTGCCGGCGGCCTTCGACGACGGTGTCGCGATCGGCCGCGCGCGGCTCGACGGCCACCCGGTTTTCGTCGCCGCGCAGGAAGGCGAATTCATGGGCGGCGGCGTCGGCGAAGTGCACGGCGCCAAGCTCGTCGGACTGTTTCAGCGTGCCTTGCGCGACAAGCCCGATGCCGTGCTGCTGCTGGCCGAATCAGGCGGCGTGCGCCTGCACGAAGCCAACGCCGGCCTGATCGCGGTCAGTGAGGTGATGCGGGCCCTGCTCGAAGTGCGCGACAGCGGCATCCCGGTCATCGTGCTGGTCGGCGGGCGCAACGGCTGCTTCGGCGGCATGGGCATCGTCGCACGCTGCGCCGACCACCTGGTCATCAGCGACATCGGCCGGCTGGCGATGTCGGGGCCCGAGGTCATTGAAGCCAGCCACGGCGTGGAGGAATTCGACTCGCGCGACCGCGCACTGGTCTGGCGCACGACCGGCGGCAAGCACCGCTACCTGCTGGGCGATGCCGACCAGATCGTGGCCGACGATGTGCAGGCCTTTCGCGACGCGGCAATCCGCGCGCTGGGCACCAGCCAGCCGCTGACGCTGGCCGGCTTGCAGGCCGAGCACCAACGCTTGCAACAGCGATTGCAAGCCGGTATCGGCGCGGACGATGCGGTGGACCTGTGGTCCAGGCTGGGCGTCGCTGAAGCGGCGTTGGTGCCCGACCTGAGCGCCGCACAAGTGCGGGGTTTGCGCCCCGTCAGCGAGGTCCCGGCATGATCTGGTCCGAGGTCGTTAGCCAACTCTTCGGCGCTGCAGCGACTGTCAGCGCCGACGGCGATTTCCTCAGCGGCAGCGCGGTGCTGGACGGGCTGGCGATGACCGTCGTCGGTACCACCGGGCACGCGCCGATCGGCTACGCGCTGGCGCTGCGTCAGGCCGCGGTCGTGCTGGACACCATGGCCCGCCATCCCGGCCGACCCATCCTGCTGCTGATCGACACCCAGGGCCAGCAGTTGCGGCGCCACGACGAACTGCTGGGCATCAACCGCGCGATGGCCCACCTGGGCTGCTGCATCGCGCTGGCGCGCCGCCAGGGCCACCGGGTCATCGGTCTGGTCTACGACCAGGCGCTGTCCGGTGGCTTCATCACCTCGGGCCTGATCGCCGACGCCTGCTACGCGCTGCCCGAGGCCGAGATCCGCGTGATGCGCATCCCGGCGATGGCGCGCGTGACCAAGCTCCCCGAAGACCGGCTGACGGCGCTGTCGCTGACCAACCCGGTTTTCGCGCCCGGCGTCGAGAACTACGTCCGCATGGGTGGTTTGCGCGGCCTGTGGGGCACGGCCGAGCAGCCCGACCTGGCTGCAGGCCTGCGCGCCGCGCTGGCCGATGCGTCCACGGCCGATCGCCGCGCCGACGACGGCCTGGCGCGCGGCGGTCGTCGGATGGCGGCCGCCGTGGTGCGGCAGGTGCTGGCCGCGGCCTGATCAGCGCATGAACTGGCAGCGCCACCAGCTGGTGTGGCTCCACGCGGCGGGCTGGCAGGCTGTACTGGCCGGCCGCGCCGACGAGCCGGCTGCGTCGGAGGAAACCCTGGCCTGCCTGCGCCACTGGGCTGCACACCGCCTGCCGCTGGTGGTCACGCGGCAGCCGCTGGTGCACCCGGCCCTCGGCGGCGCCATCGCCTCCGCCGAAGCGCTGTTGACACTGGGACTGGCCGCGCCCACGCGCTGGGGCCGTCTGCGCCTGTTCTTGCGCGTGGCGCAAAGCGCCGTGCACCGCGTCGGCGCCTTCCCCCTGGCCCCGCAGATCGCCCACGCACTGCCCGCCGCAGCGCAAGCCGATTGGCGCGCGCTGTGCGCGGCGCTGCGAGCCGCTGGCCTGGACGCGCGCGTCTACGGCAGTCACGGCTGGCAGCTCTTGTCGGGTCTGGCCTGCGTGCGCGTCGGCCGCTCGGACATCGACCTGCTGCTGCCCTGCCGTTCACCCGAGCAAGCCGATGTGGCGGCAGCGTTGCTGGCCAGCGCGGCAGCGACGCTGCCGCGCATCGACGGGGAATGCGTCTTCGACGGCGGCGCCGCCGTGGCCTGGCGCGAATGGGCGGCCTGGCGTGCCGGTGCGACCCGGCAGCTGCTGGTCAAGCGCCTGCACGGCGCGGCGCTGGAAGACGCCCGCGACTGGACGGTGATGGCATGAACGCGGCGGCGCTGCGCAGTGCGCCGGACACACCGGCCGTGCCCGACGCCGCCGCCCGCCGCCTGGGCCGCGCGGCCGTCGCCGCGCTGCACGACGAATTGGCGCTGGCCGGCAAGCCGGGCCTGGTGTCCTTCGAAGACAGCGGCAGCCACCGCGACATGGACGCCAGCACCTTCGTGCGCAGCCTGTTCGCGCTGCGCCACAGCTACCCGCGCTTCGCGGCGCTGGGCGCGCAAGGCGCCGATTTCGCGGCGCTGGCCGATGAGGGGCAAGGCGCGGAAGCCTGCATGCTGGCCGCCACCGGCGGCATCAACACCCACCGCGGCGCCATCTTCACCCTGGGCTTGCTGTGCGCCAGCGCAGGCGCCTTGCTGGCTGCCGGCGCTCCGCTGCAGGCGGCTGCGCTGCGCCACACGCTCACGGCGCGCTGGGGGCGATCGCTGGCGGCACGAGGCGGCGCGGCCGCCGCCTCGCACGGCGCGCAGTTGGTGCGAGCCCACGGCCTTCGCGGCGCCAATGCCGAAGCGGCAGCGGGCATGCCCGTGCTCTTCGAGACCACGCTGCCGGCGCTGCGCGCCGCCCTGGCCCGCGGCCTGCCGGCGCCCTCGGCGCAGCTGCAAGCCTGCTTTGCCACGCTCGCGGTGCTGGACGACACCAACCTCGCGCACCGCGGCGGCCTGGCGGGTCTGCGCTGGGCGCAAGGCCAGGCGCAGGCCTGGCTGCAGGCCGGCGGTGCCGACGCGCCCGACGCGCTGACGCGGGCCTACCGCGTCCACCGCGACTTCGTGGCGCGCCGCCTGTCACCCGGCGGCGTGGCCGATGTGCTGGCCGCCGCCTGCTGGCTGCAGCGCGTCTGCGAGCCAGGGTGAGCCTGGCACTGCTCTTTCCCGGCCAGGGCACGCAGCACGCCGGCATGCTGCCCTGGCTCGACGAGCAGGCCGCCGCCCGAGCCTCACTCGCACAACTGGCCGCCGTCATCGGCGCCGACTGGCGGCAGCGCCTGGCCGACCCGGCCTGGGCCGCCGACAACGGCCATGCGCAAAGCCTGCTGACGGCCACCAGCGTGGCGGCCTGGCAATGCCTGGCCGCGCTGCTGCCGGCGCCGGCCGTGGTCGCCGGCTACAGCGTCGGCGAACTGCCAGCGTTCTGCGCCGCGGGCGTCTACGACGCTGCCACCGCCTTGCAGCTGGCGCGGCTGCGCGCCCAGGCTATGTCGGCCAGCGTCTCCGGTCTGGCCACCGGCCTGCTGGCCGTGCAGGGTCTGAGCCCAGCCGCTGTGGCAGCCGCCTGTCAGCAGCACGGCCTGTCGGTGGCCATCGAGATGGCCATCGACCGCGTGGTCCTCGGCGGGCCGGCTGCGGCGCTGCAGGCCGCCGAAGCGGCCTTGGGCCGCAGCGGCGCGCATTGCACGCGGCTGGCGATCGGGCTGGCCTCCCACACCCCGTGGATGGCCGCTGGGGCCAGGCAGTTCGCCGAGCAGCTTCAAGCCGTCGAATTCAAGTCGCCGCGCTGCACGCTGATCTGCAACCTCGGCGGCGGCGCGCTGCGCCTGCCGGCCGACCTGCGGCAGGCGCTGGCCGCGCAGATCGCCCACACCGTTCGCTGGTCGGCCTGCCTGGAATCGTTGGCCGAGCGCGGCGTGCGCTGCGTTCTGGAAGTCGGCGCCGGCACCACGCTGTCGCGCTTGTGGGCCGAGCGCGGCAGCCCGGTGCCCGCCCGCTCGATCGACGAGTTCCGCAGCCCGGCTGCCGTCGCCCGCTGGGTTCACGCCACGCTCGGGCGCTGACCGATGCTGCAGGGCAGTCACGGGCCCTGATGCTGCGCAGCCGGGCGCCGGTGCATCATCGACCGATGGACGACCTGGAAACAGTGCAAGCGATGCGACTCGGCTTCGAGTGGCCCACGCCGACTTACCTGTTTGGCGCGCTGCTGTTCGGCCTGCTGGGCTGGGTCGCCTACCGTCGGGGCAAGGCGGCGGGCAGGCCGCGCACGCGCTGGCTGGGCCTGGCGCTGATGCTCTACCCCTATCTGGTGTCGAACACCTGGGCGCTGTACGGTGCGGGCGCCTTGTTGTGCGCCGGCATCTGGCTGGATCGCGAATGACTGGCATGACGGGCTGGGTCAGCGGCTGCCGGTGACTGCGGCGGCGTCATCCCAGGCCTGTCAAAGTCCAAGGTGCCGCCGCCTGGGCCTGGCTTGCGTCCTCGTCGAGCAGGGAAAAATCGGGCCGTTCGCCTCATTCGATGGATCCGCTGTCCTCGTGCAGATTCAGCGTGATCGCCGTCCCCAGCGTGAGGCCCTGCGGGACGCCAAGCAGGCGCAGGAAGGTCCAGATGCGCAGCGGGCAGCTGCTGCAGCGGCAGCGGCGTCCAGCGGCGCTGGCAAGCCTTCCAGCGTCGTCAGCCCGGACCGGTTGAAGTCCTCGGGTTCTGGCGAGTTGTTGACGCAACGGTCGCCCCATCGGTCTGGACCCGGCGGTGTGACAGGCGGTCACGTCGGGTGAAGCTGTGTAAAAGGCGGTGCGACCCGGTCATCGGCGGCCGCCGCGACTGCGTTGCATGGGGCCATCCCTGCATCGAAAGTGCTCTCATGATCCCAACCTGCCGTCACCTGGTCCTACTGGCCTTCACCGTCGCCGCGGGTGGCTTGCTGAGCGGCTGCATCGTGGTGCCGGTCGGACACCGTCACCACGGTGGCGGCGGGGTGGTGGCGCTCGGTGGCGGCAGCATCGCCGTCGAAGGCGCCGGTGAGGTGGTGGCCGTGGCGCCGCCGCCGCCACAGACCGAAGTGATCCTCGCGCCGCCGGGGCCGGGGTACTTCTGGATCGGCGGCTACTGGAACTGGATCGGCGGACGCCATGTCTGGATCGGCGGACGCTGGGAGAGCCACCGCCCAGGCTACCAGTGGACGCCGCACCAGTGGCGCCGCGAAGGCCAGGGCTGGCGCATGGCGCCGGGGCGCTGGGACCGCCGCTGAGCCCGCCCCTGAGCCCGCCTGGCATCGCACGCGCTTGGTGGTCGTCACGTCAGCGCCTGTGCGTCGACGCGTCCTCTTGGGCCAGGGGCGGTGGGCCGATGCGGTGATGCAGGATGCTCGCCATCGTGAAGCAAGGTTTTCGCACCTGGGGGTGGGCTGAGCAGGCGGTTTCCTGAGCAGGGGCCGGAAACGCTCTCCGCTCTCCGCTCTCCGCTCTCCGCTCTCCGCTCTCCGCGGCTGACAAGGCAACGAAAAAGCCGTTCCAAAAAGCAAAACGCCGCCCTTTCGGGGCGGCGCATATTCAGTTCTAAGTTATTGTTCTTATTGGATATTTTTATGGTTGCGGGGGCAAGATTTGAACTTGCGACCTTTGGGTTATGAGCCCAACGAGCTACCAGGCTGCTCCACCCCGCGACTGGATTTCAGAGTATACACGATTCCTTTCGGAATCGCCTACTTTATTCGGCTTTTTCTTCAACAACGGCTTCGGCGGCCGCGTCAGGGCGGTCCACCAGCTCGACAAAAGCCATTGGCGCGTTGTCGCCGGCACGGAAGCCCATCTTCAGGATGCGGGTGTAACCGCCCGGACGGGCGTTGTAGCGGGGGCCCAGCACATTGAAGAGCTTGGCAACCACATCGCGGTCCCGCGTTCGGTTGAAGGCGAGCCGGCGATTGGCCAGCGTCGGCGTCTTGCCCAGGGTGATCAGCGGCTCGACGACGCTGCGCAACTCTTTGGCCTTCGGCAGCGTGGTCTTGATGGCCTCGTGCATGATCATCGAGTTGCACATATTCCTCAGCATCGCCAGGCGGTGCGAGGTGGTACGGTTCAGTTTACGGGGGCCGTTACGGTGGCGCATGGTGCTTATCCGATCTTTATTAGAACCCCGGCCGTATCAGGTACCGGGGGTTGCACGCGACGAACGCTGATCAGCGCTTGTCGAGGCCCTGCGGGGGCCAGTTTTCGAGGCGAGCGCCCAGCGTGAGACCACGCGAAGCCAGCACTTCCTTGATTTCGTTCAGGCTCTTGCGGCCCAGGTTCGGCGTCTTCAGCAGTTCCGTTTCCGTACGCTGGATCAGATCGCCGATGTAGTAGATGTTCTCGGCCTTCAGGCAATTCGCCGAACGCACCGTCAGTTCAAGTTCGTCAACAGGACGCAGCAGGATCGGATCGAATGGTGTCGGACGCGACACCTGCGGCACCATGCTGTCCAGCGGGCTCGGATCGATCTGAGCGAAGAAGGCGAGTTGCTCGACCAGGATGCGGGCGCTCTGGCGGATCGCTTCTTCCGGCGGGATGGCGCCGTTCGTCTCGATCTCCATGACCAGCTTGTCCAGGTCGGTCCGCTGCTCGACGCGGGCATTCTCGACCGAATAGCTGACGCGGCGCACCGGCGAGAACGACGCATCGAGAACGATGCGCCCGATGCTCTTGGTCGGCTCGTCACCATAGCGACGCAGGTTGCCTGGCACGTAACCGCGGCCCTTTTCGACCTTGATCTGCATGTCCAGCTTGCCACCATGCGACAGGTGGGCAATGACGTGCTCGGGGTTGATGATCTCGACGTCGTGCGGCGTCTGGATGTCGGCGGCCGTCACGGCGCCTTCGCCTTCCTTGCGCAGAACCAGCGTCACCTCGTCGCGATTGTGCAGGCGGAAGACGACGCCCTTCAGGTTCAGCATGATGTGGACGACGTCTTCCTGCACGCCATCGATCGCCGAGTACTCATGGAGCACACCGGCGATGGTCACTTCGGTCGGCGCATAGCCCACCATCGAGGACAACAGCACACGACGCAGCGCATTGCCGAGGGTGTGCCCGTAGCCACGCTCGAAAGGCTCGAGAGTGGCTTTGGCGCGGTGGCCGCCGAGCGGCTCGACCAAGATGGCCTTGGGCTTGAGAAGTGTGGTTTGCATGTGTTCTTTAGTTCCTGTCAATACCCTCGGCTCGTTACACCGATAAGGCTGATGGACCGCGCCGGGTCGGGTGCTAGTCGCTTCGTACCCGGCACGCGAAGCAACGAAAAACGGGCGCCGACCTCAGGCCAGCCCGCCCGTTCATCCGTCTTATCTCGAATACAGCTCGACGATCAGGGCTTCCTTGATCTCCGCGCCGTGCTGATCGCGGTCAGGAACCTTCTTGAAGGTCCCTTCCATCTTGGTGGCGTCGACAGCAACCCAATCAGCCAGGCCGATCGATTGAGCCAGCTTCAGCGCTTCGGTGACGCGCAATTGCGCCTTCGACTTGTCACGCATGCTGACCGTGTCACCAGCCTTGACCTGGTACGAAGGGATGTTCACGACGATGCCGTTGACCATCAGCGCCTTGTGCGACACCAGCTGGCGGGCCTCGGCGCGCGTCGAGCCGAAACCCATGCGGTAGACCACGTTGTCCAGGCGGCACTCGAGCAGCGCCAGCAGATTGGCACCGGTGTTGCCCTTGCGACGCTCGGCTTCAGCGAAGTAGCGGCGGAACTGACGCTCCAGCACACCATACATGCGCTTGACCTTCTGCTTTTCACGCAGTTGCATGCCGTAGTCGGAAGTCCGCGAACCGCTGGTGCGGCCGTGCTGACCCGGCTTGCTGTCGAACTTGGCCTTGTCGCTGATCGAGCGACGCGCGCTCTTCAGGTAGAGGTCGGTGCCTTCACGGCGGGAAAGTTTGGCCTTGGGGCCGAGGTAACGTGCCACTTGCTTGTCCTCTGGGTTCTATCTGACGCGGCAGCAGGCCTGCGTGCAGGCCGCCCGCGCGAGTCCGGCAACGATGAATCGTGGTGCTCGGACGGTGGGCTTGAAGGCGCGGTTCAAAATCGAACCGCTTTCAGGAAAACAGCCGGCTTGCGTGAAGGCTTGCCGGCTTCGGGTAACTTTTGATTGTAGCCGCAGCAGCTGGAAACTGCCGACAGCCCAACCGGATCGGACTCAGATGCGGCGGCGCTTCTGCGGACGGCAACCGTTGTGCGGCACCGGCGTCACGTCGCTGATCGAATTGATGCGGATGCCGAGCGAAGCCAGGGCACGCACACTGGACTCACGGCCAGGGCCCGGGCCCTTGATCCGGACGTCCAGATTCTTGATGCCCTGCTCTTGCGCTGCGCGGCCGCACACCTCAGCCGCGACCTGGGCGGCGAAGGGCGTGCTCTTGCGGGAACCCTTGAAGCCCTGACCACCGCTGGACGCCCAGGCGAGAGCGCCACCCTGGCGATCGGTGATCGTGATGATGGTGTTGTTGAACGACGCGTGAACGTGCGCGATGCCATCCGCCACGTTCTTGCGGACTTTCTTGCTCACGCGGCGAGCGGCGGTATTGACGGGTGCCTTGGCCATGTCTTGACTCTTTCAGTGTTGCGGCTGCTGGTCCGAAGACTCGGCTTATTTCTTGAGCGCCGCGGCGCCCTTGCGCGGACCCTTGCGGGTGCGTGCGTTGGTGCGCGTGCGCTGACCGCGGACCGGCAAGCCACGACGGTGGCGAAAGCCCCGGTAGCAGCCGAGGTCCATCAAGCGCTTGATGCTGATCGAAAGTTCGCGACGCAGGTCGCCTTCGATCGTCATGCGGCCGATCTCCTCACGGATCTTTTCCAGATCGGTGTCGGACAGGTCCTTGATCTTCTTCGAGAACGGAATGCCGGCCACGGTGCAGATTTTCTGCGCCGTGGTGCGGCCGATGCCGTAAATCGAGGTCAGACCGATTTCCGCGTGCTTGTGCGGCGGAATGTTGATGCCGGCAATGCGTGCCATGTTGTTCCTTAAATCAGCCTTGACGCTGCTTGTGACGCGGGTCGGTGCAAATCACACGAACCACACCCTTGCGGCGCACGATCTTGCAATTGCGGCACATCTTCTTGACGGAAGCGGCGACTTTCATGGTCTTCTCCGATTGACCTTATTTGGCGCGGAAAACAATCCGCGCACGACTCAAATCGTAGGGTGTGAGCTCGACAGTCACCTTGTCACCAGGCAGGATGCGGATGTAGTGCATGCGCATCTTGCCGGAGATGTGGCCGAGAACCACGTGCCCGTTTTCCAGTTTGACCCGGAAGGTGGCGTTGGGGAGATTCTCAAGAATCTCGCCTTGCATCTGGATGGCATCGTCTTTTGACATATCAGCTCGTCTTGAAGTTGGCCTTCTTGAGGAGCGATTCGTACTGCTGGCTCATCACGTAACTTTGAACCTGCGCCCAGAAGTCCATCGTGACCACCACGATGATCAACAAGGACGTGCCGCCGAAATAGAAAGGCACGTTGTACTTCAGGACCAGGAACTCGGGCAAGAGACAAACGGCGGTGATGTAAATCGCACCCGCCAAGGTCAGTCGACCCAGAATTCGATCAATGTGCTTGGCAGTCTGATCACCCGGACGAATGCCCGGAATGAAGGCACCGCTCTTCTTCAGGTTATCTGCCGTCTCCCGGCTGTTGAAGACCAACGCCGTGTAAAAGAAGCAGAAGAAAACAATCATCGACGCGTACAACAAAACGTAAACCGGCTGCCCTGGGGACAGACCCGCAGCAAGGTCCTTCAACCACCGCAGGCCCTCACCCGTCGCGAACCAACCTACCACCGTCGCCGGCAAGAGGATGATGGAACTGGCGAAGATTGGTGGAATCACACCGGACATGTTCAGCTTCAGGGGCAGGTGCGACGACTGACCGCCATAAACCTTGTTGCCGACCTGACGCTTGGCGTAATTGACCAAGATCTTTCGCTGGCCCCGCTCGACGAACACGACCGCAAAGGTCACAAAACCGATGACTGCGATGATGAACAGACAAGCCACCGGGTTCATGGCGCCAGTGCGCACCAGCTCGAACAGACCGGCGATGGCATTGGGCAAGCCCGCAACGATGCCACTGAAGATCAAGATAGAAATGCCGTTACCCAGTCCACGCTCGGTGATCTGCTCACCCAGCCACATCAGAAACATGGTACCGGCCACCAAACTGACCACTGTCGTCAAGCGGAAACCGAAACCAGGCGACAGCACCAGACCCTGCGATCCTTCGAGCGCGAGGGCGATACCCAGGCTCTGGAAAATCGCCAAACCCAAGGTACCGTAACGGGTGTACTGCGTGATCTTGCGCTTGCCGGCTTCGCCCTCTTTCTTGATAGCCTCCAGCGAAGGAACCACGTAGCTCATCAGTTGCATGATGATCGACGCACTGATGTACGGCATGATGCCCAAGGCAAAGACACTGAAGCGACTCAGTGCGCCGCCACTGAACATGCTGAACATGCCCAGAATCCCGCCGCTCTGGCTCTTGAAGAACTGTGCGAATGCAGCAGAGTCTATGCCTGGCACTGGGATGTGCCCGCCAATCCGGTAGACGACCAGCGCCAGCAACAAGAACACGACCCGCCTTTGCAGGTCGCCGAACTTGCCGCTCTTGGCCAGCTGATTCGCGTTCGTTGCCACTTGAAACCGGTTCCTTAGGCAGCAACTGCGCCGGTGCTCTCGATGGAGCCACCCAGCGCTTCGATGCTGACCTTGGCGCCAGCGGTCGCAGCGATACCCTTGAGCACCACCTTGATCGTCAGCTCACCCGACTTGATCACCTTGACGTACTTGATCAACTGGCCGACCAGGCCTGCGGCCTTCAGCGTCAGCAGGTCGACTTCGTCAGCGCCCAGGCGCTCCAGATCGGTCAAGGTGACCTGACCGTTGAACTTCAGCTGGGCCGACTTGAAGCCACGCTTCGGAAGACGACGCTGCAGCGGCATCTGGCCGCCTTCGAAACCGACCTTGTGGAAACCACCAGCCCGGCTCTTTTGACCCTTGTGACCGCGACCTGCGGTCTTGCCCAGGCCCGAACCGATGCCGCGACCCACACGGCGCCGCGACTTCTTGCTGCCCTCTGAGGGCTTGATCGTGTTGATGAACATCAGAGCACCAGAACCAGGTAATCGACCTTGTTGATCATGCCGCGGACAGCCGGCGTGTCTTCCAGCGTGCGCTGGCTGTTGACACGACGCAGACCGAGACCACGGATGGTGTCACGGTGCGACTGACGAGTACCGGCCACGCTCTTGACGAGCTTGACGGTGAGGGTCTTCTTTTCAGACATCGGAGTTCTCGCTTCAGCGATCAGTTGAAGATGTCTTCAACGGACTTGCCGCGCTTGGCAGCGACTTGAGCCGGCGTCGTCGAGCGCTTCAGCGCGTCGAGGGTGGCACGGACCATGTTGTAAGGGTTGCTCGAGCCGAGGCTCTTGGCAACGATGTCAGTCACGCCCATGACTTCGAACACAGCGCGCATCGGGCCGCCGGCGATGATGCCGTCACCCGACTTGGCCGGCGCCATCAGCACCTTGGCCGCACCGTGCTCACCGCGCACGTTGTGCTGGATCGTGCCGTTGCGCAGCTGCACCTTGATCATGTTGCGACGCGCCGATTCCATGGCCTTCTGCACGGCCACCGGAACTTCCTTGGCCTTGCCCTTGCCCATGCCGATGCGGCCATCGCCATCACCCACGACGGTGAGTGCAGCGAAGCTCAGGGTACGGCCGCCCTTGACGACCTTGGTCACGCGGTTGACCGCGATCATCTTTTCCTTGAGCCCGTCGTCATTCGCTTCGGTCTGCGCGCGGGGAGTGAACTTTGCCATCTTGATATTCCTGTGATCAGTCTTGGCTTAGAACTGGAGGCCGGCTTCGCGAGCCGCGTCTGCCAGAGCCTTGACGCGACCGTGATAGGCGAAGCCCGAACGGTCGAATGCCACCTTTTCGATGCCGGCGGCCTTGGCCTTCTCGGCGATCCGCTTGCCGATCAACGATGCAGCGGCTGTGTTGCCGCCCTTGCCTTCGGCGCCCAGCTGCGTGCGAACTTCCTTCTCCGCCGTGGACGCGCTGGCCAGGACCTGCGTGCCATCGCTGGAGACGATGCTGGCGTAGATGTGCAGGTTGGAGCGGTGCACCGCCAGCCGCACAGCACCCTGCAGTGCGATGCGCACACGGGTCTGGCGCGAACGGCGCAGGCGTTGTTCTTTCTTGGTCATGCTCATCGCAACGCTCCTTACTTCTTCTTCGTCTCTTTGATCGTGACCCGCTCACCGACGTAGCGGATACCCTTGCCCTTGTAGGGCTCAGGCGGACGGAACGCACGGACTTCAGCAGCCAGCTGGCCAACCACCTGACGATCAGGGCCCGAGATCACGATCTCGGTCTGCGTCGGCGTCGCCACCTTGATGCCCACCGGCATATCCTTCACGACGGGATGCGAGAAGCCGATCTGGAGATTCAGCTTCTGGCCCGCGGCCTGGGCACGAAAACCCACGCCAACCAGGCTGAGTCGCTTCTCGAAGCCCTTGCTCACGCCGCCGACCATGTTGGCGACCAGCGCACGCATCGTGCCGCTCATCGCATCAGCGGCCGACGAGTCATTGGCCGGTGAGAACGTCAAGGTGCCAGCATCGTTGTGGATGACAACCAGCGGGTTCAGCGGCCGCACCAGCGTGCCGTTGCTGCCCTTGATGGTGATCTGCTCTGCCGAGATCGCCACGTCGACACCTTGCGGCACGGCGACGGGCATTTTTCCTACGCGGGACATAGCGTTGCTCCCCTTAAGCCACGTAGCAAAGGACTTCGCCACCGACACCGGTCTGACGAGCCTTGCGATCGGTCATGACACCCTTGGGCGTGGTGACGATCGCCACACCCAGGCCATTCATCACCTGCGGGATGGCGTCGCGCCCCTTGTAGATCCGAAGACCCGGGCGGCTCACGCGCTCGATGCGCTCGATGACCGGGCGACCAGCGTAATACTTCAATGCGATTTCGAGTTCAGCCTTGCCGCCCTCGTTATGCACCACGTAACCGTCGATGTAACCCTCGTCTTTCAGCACCTGCGCGATAGCGATCTTCAACTTTGAAGAAGGCATCTTGACGGCCGACTTGTCCACTGCTTGCGCATTGCGGATACGGGTCAGCATGTCGGCGATGGGATCACTCATGCTCATGAAATTGCTCCTGATCTTCTCGCCGGATTACCAGCTGGCCTTGACCATGCCGGGAATGTCACCCTTGAAGGCAAGTTCGCGGATCTTGTTGCGGCCCAGGCCGAACATCTTGAAGGTGCCACGACCACGACCCGTCAGGGCGCAGCGGTTGCGCAACCGTGTGGGGTTGGCATTGCGGGGAAGCTTCTGCAGTTCGAGCCGAGCCATGTAGCGCTCTTCATCAGAGCGGTTGGCGTCATTGGAAACAGCCTTCAATTCGGCATATTTCTTGGCGTACTTGGCAACCAGCTTCTCGCGCTTTTCTTGACGCTGGATGACGGAAAGTTTGGCCATTTTTCGTATTCCTTGCTGCGTTCAGTTCTTGAACGGGAACTTGAACGCCACGAGCAATGCCTTGCATTCGTCGTCGTTCTTCGCACTGGTGGTGATGCTGATGTTCATGCCGCGAATCGCATCGATCTTGTCGTAGTCGATTTCCGGAAAGATGATCTGCTCTTTCACCCCGATGTTGTAATTACCACGGCCGTCGAAGCTGCGGCCCGAAATACCACGGAAGTCGCGAACACGCGGCAGGGCCACGGTGACGAAACGATCCAGGAATTCGTACATTCGCACGCCGCGCAGCGTCACCATCGTTCCGATGGCTTGGTTTTCGCGGATCTTGAAACCGGCGATCGGCTTCTTGCTCATCGTGACGACAGGCTTCTGGCCGGCGATCTTGGTGAGGTCACCCACGGCAGCGTCCATGACCTTCTTGTCCGAGACCGCTTCGCTCACACCCATGTTCAAGGTGATCTTCGTCAGACGCGGCACCTGCATGGTGGACGTGAAGCCGAACTTCGCCATCAATTCGGGAACGATCTTTTCGCGGTAGATGGCCTGCAGGCGCGCTTGCGCAACCGGGCCCTGGTTTGCCGGGCCCGCTTGGACGTCAGATGCTTGTTTCTTTGCCATTTGAATCAGGCCTTGATTTCTTCGCCGCTCGACTTGAAGACGCGAATCTTCTTGCCGCCATCGACCAGCTTGATGCCCACGCGATCGGCCTTGCCGGTGGCGGGGTTGAAGATGGCCACATTCGACTGGTCAATCGGCATCGTCTTGTCGACCACACCGCCCGTCGTGCCCTTGAGCGGGTTCGGCTTCACGTGCTTCTTGGCCACGTTGACGCCTTCGACGACGATCTTGCTCTCGTCGACGCGCAACGAGACGGTGCCGCGCTTGCCCTTGTCGCGCCCGGTGGTCACGATGACCTGGTCGCCTTTGCGTATCTTGTTCATGTTCGGTGTCCTTGCGACGCGCTTTACAGCACTTCCGGAGCCAGCGAAACGATCTTCATGAAGCGCTCGGTGCGCAATTCACGCGTCACCGGGCCGAAGATGCGGGTGCCGATAGGCTCAAGCTTGGCGTTGAGCAACACGGCGGCATTGGCGTCAAACTTGATCAAGGAACCGTCTTGACGACGAACGCCCTTGGCGGTGCGAACCACCACAGCGCTGTAGACCTCGCCTTTTTTGACGCGACTGCGCGGAGCAGCTTCCTTGATGCTGACCTTGATCACGTCACCGATGCCAGCGTACCGACGCTTGGAGCCGCCGAGTACCTTGATGCACATGACGGATTTGGCACCCGTGTTGTCGGCTACATCGAGCCGAGTTTGCATTTGGATCATTGTGTCTGTCTCCCCAACTTGCCCGCTGCTCTGGTTTTTCAACCTGCCGCGGCCAGTCTTGGGCCCGTGTATGGGTGGATCTGCTCGCCTTGATGTAACTTGGCAGGTTCGGCTTGCAACCGTCAACCTCTTTGTCGCTACGCGAGCAGCGAAGCATTCGAGTATGGCACGAGATGCGAAGCGGTGTCAACCCACCGGCGCGCATTTCTTACCAAGCCGTTCAACTGAGCAAAGCCTGTGCTTGCGCCAGCATCGTGGCCGCATCGCTGACTTCGAACTTGCCGGGGCCCTCGATGTTCAAGGACTTGACCACGCCGTCGACCACCAACATCGAATAGCGCTGCGAACGCACGCCCATGCCGCGGGCGGTCAGGTCCAACGTCAGGCCTGTCGCCTTGGTGAAGTCAGCGCTGCCGTCGGCCATCATTCGAACCTTGCCGCCGGTGTGCTGGTCGCGCCCCCACGCGCCCATCACAAAGGCGTCGTTGACCGACACGCACCAGATTTCATCGACGCCAGCTGCCTGCAAGGCAGCAGCCTGTGCAACGTAGCCGGGCACGTGCTGGGCGGAACAGGTCGGCGTGTAAGCACCTGGCAGCGCGAACACCGCCACCTTCTTCCCCGCCGTGGCCTTTTCAATGTCGAAGGCATTGGGTCCGAGTGAACAGCCGTTGCCCTCGATCTCGATGAATTCGTTCAGACTGCCTGCTGGCAGCTTGTCTCCAACTTTCAACATGCGTATGACTCCTGGTTGAAACGAAAGCGCGCGGCGGCACGCTGCAGTGAAGGCGCCTGTCGCGAAGCGACGTGGTGTCTAAAAAAAACGACCGGGCTGGCTGGTCCAGGATCCGGTCGTTTTGTCGTACCTCTGGGCCTGATCGCCCCTCGCGGAATCAGACCAGCTTGGCCTTTTCAAGCAGCTTGGTCACGGTCCACGACTTGGTCTTGCTGATCGGACGGCCTTCGGCGATCTCGACCAGGTCACCCATCTTGTACTCGCCCTTTTCGTCATGGGCGTGGTACTTGCGCGACTGCGCAACGATCTTGCCGTAGAGCTCGTGCGCGGTGCGGCGCTCGACCAGAACGGTGACCGTCTTGGCGCGCTTGTCGCTGACCACGCGGCCGACGAAGGTGCGCGTGTTCTTGGCCGGCGCTGTCGCAGTGGCACTCACCGGCGTGGCTTGAACTTCGCTCATTTGGCGGCCTTCTTCTTTTCCGCAATGATGGTCTTGGCCCGCGCGATGTCGCGCTTGGTGTTGCCCAGTTGCGTGTGGTTGGTGAGCTGCTGGGTCGCCTTCTGCATGCGCAGGCCGAAATGGGCCTTCAGCAGGTCGGAGACTTCCTTCTCGAGCGCCGTGATGTCCTTGGCGCGCAGTTCGGATGCTTTCATGATCGTTCTCTTTCCGGTCAGGTGCCGACCTGGCGCGCAACGAAGGTGCAGCGCAAGGGCAGTTTGGCGGACGCAAGCTGGAAGGCTTCACGGGCCAATTGCTCGGGCACGCCATTGATTTCGTACAGCACCTTGCCGGGCTGGATCTCGGCCACGTAGTACTCGGGGTTGCCCTTGCCGTTACCCATCCGGACTTCGGCCGGCTTCTGCGAGATCGGCTTGTCCGGGAAGATGCGGATGAAGATGCGCCCACCGCGCTTGATGTGACGCGAAATCGCGCGACGCGCGGCTTCGATCTGGCGCGCGGTGATGCGGCCGCGTTCGGTGGCCTTCAGGCCAAAGTCACCGAACGACACGGCAGCGCCACGGGTGGCGATGCCGGTGTTACGGCCTTTTTGTTCCTTGCGGAACTTGCGACGTGCGGGTTGCAGCATCGTTATTCTCCTTTGGTCTCGCCAGCGGCGGGCGTGGCCGGCGGACCGGCTCGGCGCACACGCTTGACGGCGGGGCCCTTCGGACCGTCGCCAGCGGGGGCAGCAGGTGCAGCGGAAGGGCCGGCGTCGGAACGCGGGGCGCCACGGTCACCGCCCGGACGGCCACGGCCGGCGGGAGCACCCGGGCGTCCGTCAGGGCGCGGGCCCCGGCGGTCGCGGCGGTCGTTGTCGCCTTCGGTCTTGGGCAGTTGCGGCGCATCGCCATTGGCGAGCCGGTCACCACGGTAGACCCAGACCTTCACGCCGATGATGCCGTAGGTCGTCTTGGCTTCGCTGAAGCCATAGTCGATGTCAGCTTTCAAGGTGTGAAGCGGCACGCGGCCTTCGCGATACCACTCGCAACGGGCGATCTCGATGCCGTTCAGGCGGCCGGACGACATGATCTTGATGCCCTGAGCGCCCAGACGCATCGCGTTCTGCATCGCTCGCTTCATGGCCCGGCGGAACATGATCCGCTTCTCGAGCTGCTGCGTGATGCTGTCGGCGATCAGTTGTGCATCGACTTCCGGCTTGCGGATTTCCTCGATGTTGACAGCCACCGGCACGCCCAGGCGGCGCGCCAGTTCAGCCTTCAGGTTCTCGATGTCTTCGCCTTTCTTGCCGATCACCACGCCCGGACGTGCCGAGAAAATGGTGATGCGGGCGTTCTTGGCCGGACGCTCGATGAGGATGCGGGAGACAGCGGCGCTCTTCAGCTTGGTCTTCAGGTACTCACGAACCTTCAGGTCTTCGGCCAGCATGCCCGCGAAGTTGCGGTGGTTCGCGAACCAGCGTGACTGCCAGGCGCGGGTGACCGCAAGACGGAAGCCGGTCGGGTGGATTTTTTGTCCCATGGTCTCTCTCAGTTCCCCACGGTCACGTAAATGTGGCAAGTGCCCTTGCTGATGCGTGCACCGCGGCCTTTGGCGCGCGCGGAGAAACGCTTCAGCACGGCGCCCTGCTCGACGTAGATCGACTTGATCTTCAATTCGTCGATGTCGGCGCCGTCGTTGTGTTCGGCATTGGCCACGGCAGAGTCGACGGCTTTCTTGATGATGCCGGCGGCCTTTTTCTGCGTGAAGGCGAGGATGTTCAGTGCCTGGTCGACCTTCTTGCCGCGGATCATGTCCGCAACGAGACGGCCCTTGTCGGCGGAAAGACGCACACCGCGCACGATGGCCTTGGTTTCGGTTGCCATGTTCTCGGCTCCTTACTTCTTGGCCTTCTTGTCCGCGGGGTGACCCTTGAACAAGCGGGTGAGGGCGAATTCGCCGAGCTTGTGGCCGACCATCTGGTCGGTCACGTACACCGGCACGTGCTGCTTGCCGTTGTGGACGGCCACCGTCAAGCCGATGAACTCGGGCAGGATGGTGCTGCGGCGCGACCAGGTCTTGATCGGCTTCTTGTCCTTGATGGCGGCGGCCTTCTCGACCTTGGCCATCAGGTGGTGGTCCACGAAGGGACCTTTCTTGAGCGAACGGGTCATGGTCTTGACCTCACTTCTTGCGACGCGAGACGATCATCGTCTGCGTGCGCTTGTTGCTGCGGGTACGGTAGCCCTTGGTCAGGGTGTTCCACGGCGAGACTTGCGGCTGACCCTCGCCGGTGCGGCCTTCGCCGCCGCCGTGCGGGTGGTCCACCGGGTTCATCGCAACGCCACGCACGGTCGGGCGGATGCCCTTCCAGCGGATCGCACCGGCCTTGCCGTACTGGCGCAGGCTGTGCTCTTCGTTGCTGACTTCGCCGATGGTGGCGCGGCAGTCGATGTGGATCTTGCGGACTTCACCCGAACGCAGACGCAGCTGGGCATAAATGCCTTCGCGGGCCATCAGCGTGACCGAGGTGCCGGCCGAACGCGCGATCTGGGCACCCTTGCCCGGCATCATTTCCACGCAGTGGATGATGGAACCGACGGGGATGTTGCGGATCGGCAGCGTGTTGCCAGCCTTGATCGGGGCTTCGGCGCCACTCAGCAGCGTGACACCGGTATCCACACCGCGCGGGGCGATGATGTACCGGCGCTCGCCATCGGCGTAGCACAGCAGCGCAATGTGGGCGGTTCGGTTGGGGTCGTACTCGATGCGTTCGACCTTGGCCGGAATGCCATCCTTGTTACGGATGAAATCGACGACCCGGTAGTGGTGCTTGTGGCCACCACCCTTGTGACGCATCGTGATGTGGCCGTTGTTGTTGCGGCCGGCATTCTGCTTTTGGGGTTCCAGCAGCGAAGCTTCAGGAGCGCCCTTGTGCAGGTGCTTGTGCACCACTTTCACGACGGCACGGCGGCCAGGTGAAGTGGGCTTGACTTTGACGACTGCCATTACGCGGCCTCCCCGGAGAAGTTGAGCTCCTGGCCCGGCTTCAGCGAAACGAAGGCCTTCTTGACGTGGTCGCGACGGCCGGTCGAACGACCGAAGCGCTTGACCTTGCCCTTTTGCACCAGCGTCGTGACATCGGCCACTTCGACTTTGAACATCAGCTCGACGGCAGCCTTGATTTCGGGCTTGGTCGCGTCGCGCAGCACCTTGAACAGAACCTGGTTCTGCGTTTCGCCCAGGCGTGTGGCCTTTTCAGAAATGATCGGCGCGACGAGCACTTGGCTCAGACGACCTTCATCGAACTTCTGGGGCACGGGATTGATGCGGCTCATGCGTACATCTCCTTGAGCTGCTCGATCGCGCCCTTGGTGACCAGGACCTTCTTGTAGAAAACCAGGGACAGCGGATCGGCGTAGCGCGGCTCGACGACGAGCACGTTGGCCAGGTTGCGCGAGGCCAGCGCCAGGTTGTCGTCGATCTGATCGGCGATCACCAGCACCGACTCGAGGCCCATCGCCTTGAACTTGGCAGCCAGCAGCTTGGTCTTGGGTGCGTCGATGCTGATCGAATCGACAACCGCCAGACGGCCGTCACGTGCCAACTGCGACAGGATGGCAGCCATGCCGGCACGGTACATCTTCTTGTTCACCTTCTGCGAGAAGTTCTCGTCAGGGCGATTCGGGAAGATGCGACCACCGCCACGCCACAAGGGCGAGCTGGTCATACCGGCACGGGCGCGGCCGGTGCCCTTCTGGCGGAACGGCTTCTTGGTGGAGTGCTTGACTTCACCGCGGTCCATCTGGGCACGTGTGCCTTGGCGCGCGTTGGCCTGGAAGGCCACGACGACCTGGTGAACCAGGGCCTCGTTGTAATCGCGCGCGAAGACGGTATCGGGCGCGTCCACCTTGGACGTCGCTTGACCTTGATCGTTCAGGAGCTCGAGTTGCATCACTTGGCTCCCTTCGCAGGCGCGGCTGCCGGCACAGGCGCGGCATTCGCGTTGCGGATACGGACTTTCACCGCCGGGCGCACGACCACGTGGCCGTTCTTGCTGCCCGGCACGGCGCCGCGAACCAGCAGCAGCTGACGCGCCTCGTCGATGCGAACGATGTCCAGGTTTTGCACACTGACGGTTTCGTCACCCATGTGGCCCGTCATCTTCTTGCCCGGAAACACGCGGCCCGGATCCTGCGCCATCGAAATCGAGCCCGGCACATTGTGCGAACGGCTGTTGCCGTGCGACGCGCGCTGCGACTTGAAGTTGTGGCGCTTGATGGTGCCCGCGAAGCCCTTGCCGATCGACGTGCCTTGCACGTCGACCTTCTGGCCGGCTGCGAACACGCTGGCGGGTACGACCGCACCAGCCGCGTACAGCCCCAGGACCTCTTCGGTCACGCGGAATTCTTTGAGGATGGTGCCGGCTTCAACGCCAGCCTTGGCCAGATGGCCCGCCTCAGGTTTGGTCACGCGGCTCGCCTTGCGTGCGCCGAACGCGACTTGCAGCGCGTTGTAGCCATCCGTGGCCGCGGTCTTGACTTGCGCGACGCGGTTGTTGGACACATCCAGCACGGTCACGGGGATGGTGTCGCCATCGTCCGTGAAAATGCGGGTCATGCCCACCTTGCGTCCCAGCAAGCCGAGCTGTTCGCTCATGCTCATGGTCATTTCTCCAGCGCTCGCCCTTTCGGGGTCAACGCCTTTGTTCACGATCCCGACATCGATTGGTCGGGGTGGTCCCCGATCAATCTTGGAAGACTGTCAGGGTGATTTCCGTGCAATCCCGAAAGATCACCGGTTGGTTTCAACCCCGACCGGGCAAGCGCCAAGCCGGGGAAAGCCCGCGAGTATAGCAGCCACGAGCGAACCCGCAACCGCCAACATCGCAGGGCGGTTTACTGGAGCTTGATCTCGACGTCCACGCCGGCCGGCAGGTCGAGCTTCATCAGCGCATCGACGGTCTTGTCGGTGGGGTCGACGATGTCCATCAGCCGCTGGTGCGTGCGGATTTCGAACTGGTCACGGCTGGTCTTGTTGACGTGCGGCGAACGCAGGATGTCAAAGCGCTGCATGCGCGTCGGCAGGGGCACGGGACCCTTGACGATGGCACCGGTGCGCTTGGCGGTCTCGACAATTTCCAAGGCCGACTGGTCGATCAACTTGTAGTCGAATGCCTTCAGGCGGATGCGGATCTTTTGCTTGGTCGACATGCTGGCCCCTTACTCGATGATCTTGGCGACGACGCCGGCGCCGACGGTGCGGCCACCTTCACGGATGGCGAAGCGCAGACCTTCTTCCATCGCGATCGGGTTGATCAGCTTCACAGTGATGCTCACGTTGTCGCCCGGCATGACCATTTCCTTGTC
>CANGHH010000005.1 GCA_947453725.1 Betaproteobacteria bacterium
CTATTGCAGCAGGCCGTGGTCACCGATCCGGTCACGTACGAGCGCGTCGTGCGGCCTCTACCCAAGACGCCCAAGGCAGCGTAGAGTTACTGGATGGGTATCCAGTACTTTGCTCCGGGTGGAGCTAAGCTGAT
The DNA here is from genome assembly GCA_947453725.1 of Betaproteobacteria bacterium. GTDB lineage: Bacteria > Pseudomonadota > Gammaproteobacteria > Burkholderiales > Burkholderiaceae_C > Rubrivivax. Next base: position 135 of record CANGHH010000005.1, read on the forward strand.
ACCCCTTATGGAAATGCAGTTCATCAGGAATCCCAGCCAAGCTGGGATCCGCGCGAGCCGGCGCCCTTCTTCCGCTACCCGCCTGCCGCAGTCGGGTCAAGACATCCGCAACGTCCAGGTGGCGGCTGCGCAGGCTCGGTCCGCCTTCCCCCTTGCCCGCGAACCCACCCCGTGCTCCGCCGCCCCGTCCTTGCGCTACCGGCCTACGCCGAACTGCACTGCCGCAGCAATTTCAGTTTCCTGAGCAGCGCTTCGCACCCTGAAGAGTTGGTCGCCCGCGCGCAGGCGCTGGGCTATTCGGCGCTGGCCATCACCGACGACTGTTCGCTGTCGGGGGTGGTGCGCGCCCATGTCGAGGCGCAGCGGCTGGGCATGCGCCTGATCGTCGGGGCCGAGATGGCCCTGGCGTCGGCCGCGCCGGCTGAAGGGGCCGAACCCGGCCCGCGCCTGGTCTTGCTGGCCCAGACGCGCCGCGGCTACGGCAATCTGGTGCAGTGGATCACCGTGGCCCGGCGCCGCGCACCGAAGGGGCAGTACATCGCGCTGATGTCCGACCTGGAAGGCCGGGTGGCTCGCGCGCCGATGCTGGCCGGGCTGCCTGGCTGTCTGGCGCTGCTGCTGGCGCCGCCGGTGCTGGTCGCAGGGCAGCCCTTGGCGACGCTGCTGGCCCAGGCGCAGTGGCTGAAGACCTGGCTGGGTGACCGCGCGGCCATCGCCTTGCCGCTGCTGCGCCTGCCGCACGACGCACTGCTGGTCGAACTGGTGCAGCAGGTCGCTGAACGGACGGGCTTGCCCATCGTGGCGGTGGGCAGCGTGCAGATGCACCTGCGCTCGCGCAAGCCGCTGCTGGACGCGCTGACCGCCACCCGGCTGCGCTGCAGCGTGGCCGACGCCGGCCACGCCATCGGGCCCAATGCCGAGGCCCACCTGCGCTCGCGCATGCGTCTGGCTGCGCTCTACCGCCCTGAGTGGCTGGCCCAGGCGCAGGCGCTGGCCGAGACCTGCACCTTCACGCTGGCCGAACTGCACTACGAATACCCGCGCGAGATCGTCCCCGACGGCCAGACGCCCGGCGCCTGGCTGCGCCAGCTGACCGAAGACGGCGCGCGCGGCCGCTACCCGCTGGGCATCCCGCCCGCCGTGCGCAAGATGCTGGAGCACGAGCTGGCGCTGATCGCCCAGCTGCAGTACGAAGCCTATTTCCTCACCGTCACCGACATCGTCCACTGGGCGCGCAGCCAGGGCATCCTCTGCCAGGGCCGCGGCAGCGCGGCGAATTCGGCGGTCTGCTACTGCCTGGGTGTGACGGCGGTGGACCCCGAAAAGCACACCATGCTGCTCTTCGAGCGCTTCATCAGCGCCGAGCGCAACGAGCCGCCCGACATCGACATCGACTTCGAGCACCAGCGCCGCGAAGAAGTCATCCAGTACATCTACCAGAAGTACGGCCGCCACCGGGCTGCGCTGACCGGCGTGACCATCAGCTACCGCCCGCGTTCGGCGCTGCGCGACATCGGCCGTGCCCTGGGCATCGACCTCGACCGCATCCAGGCGCTGGCGAAAAGCCAACACTGGTTCGACGGCCGCACCATCGACCCCGAACGCCTGCGCGAAAACGGCTTCGACCCGGCATCGCAACGCTGCAAGTTGTGGATCGAACTGACGCAGACGCTGATCGGCTTCCCGCGCCATCTGTCGCAGCACCCGGGTGGCTTCGTCATCGCACGTGACGACCTGGCGCAGTTGGTGCCCGTCGAGAACGCCAGCATGGATCAGCGCAGCGTCATCCAGTGGGACAAGGACGACCTCGACGCGCTGCGCCTCATCAAGGTCGACATCCTGGCGCTGGGCATGCTCAGCGCCATCCGCCGCGCGCTGGCCTTCGTCGGCGCCAAGCAGGGCGAGGCGATGGCCCTGCACCAGGTGCCGCAAGACGACGCGCCGACCTACGCCATGCTGTGCCGCGCCGACAGCGTGGGCACCTTCCAGGTCGAAAGCCGGGCCCAGATGAGCATGCTGCCGCGCCTGCAGCCGCGTTGTTTCTACGACCTGGTGATCGAGGTCGCCATCGTGCGTCCCGGGCCCATCCAGGGCGGCATGGTCCACCCCTACCTGCGCCGGCGCAACGGCGAAGAGCCGGCCGACTACCCCAGCGACGAAGTCCGCCAGGCGCTGGAGCGAACGCTGGGCGTGCCGATCTTCCAGGAACAGGTGATGCAGCTGGCCATCCTGGCTGCCGACTTCACGCCCGGCGAAGCCGACCAGCTGCGCCGCGCGATGGCGGCCTGGAAGCGCAAGGGCGGCCTGGCGCCTTTCCACGAAAAGCTGGTCGGCCGCATGCTGGCCAAAGGCTACGAAGCGGACTTCGCCGAGCGCATCTTCAAGCAGATCCAGGGCTTCGGCGAATACGGTTTCCCGGAAAGCCACGCCGCCAGTTTCGCGCTGCTGGTCTACGTCAGCGCCTGGCTGAAATGCCACCACCCGGATGCCTTCCTGGCGGCCTTGCTGAACAGCCAGCCGATGGGCTTCTACGCGCCCGCGCAACTGGTGCGCGATGCCAGGCTGCACGGCGTGACGGTGCTGCCGGTGGATGTGAACCTGAGCCTGTGGGACACGGCATTGACGGGGCAGGGCGCACCCTTGCGGGATGTACGCCTGGGCTTCAGCCGCATCAGCGGCTTCGAGCAAGGCGCCGCCGAGCGGCTGATCGCCGCGCGCGCCGACGCACCCTTCGCCAGCCCTGAAGACCTGGCGCGTCGCGCCCGGCTCGACGCCCATCAACTGGCGCTGCTGGCCCAGGCCGACGCGCTGGCGCTGCTGGTCGGCCACCGCCACCAGGCGGCGTGGGCGGTGGCCGGCATCGACACCCGCGCCACGCCGCTGCTGCGCCGCACCCGCACCTTCGAGGCCGACGCCGAGCTGCCTGCGCCGGACGCCGCCACCACCGTGCTGGCCGATTACCGCGCCACCGGCCTGAGCCTGACGCAGCACCCGGTGGGTCTGCTGCGCACGCAGTTGGCCGCCTTCAAGGTGCTGCCGGCCTCGGTGCTGCAGCATTTCCCCGATGGCCGGCTGGCGCGCGCCAGTGGCATCGTCACCCACCGTCAGCGGCCCGAGACGGCCAAGGGCGTGGTGTTCTTGACGCTGGAAGACGAGACCGGTGCGGTCAACGTCATCGTCAGTCTCCGCGTGGCCGAGGCCCAGCGCCGGCCGCTGCTGGCGGCCACGCTGCTGACGGTCTACGGCGTCTGGCAATGCCAGGGCGAGGTGCGCCACCTGGTGGCCAAGACCCTGGTCGATCACTCGGCCTTGTTGCAGGGATTGGCCACCCACAGCCGCAACTTCCGTTAGACGAAAAAAAAGGGCCCCAGTTGCCTGGAGCCCTTCGTGTCGACGCGGCGCACAGCGCCGCGGCGTTCGGCGGTCAGAACTTGTAGTCGTAGCTGGCCGTGAACTTCAGGTAACGCGGCGCGCTGTAGGACTGCACCGCCGAGTAGGTGGTGCGCGGGCCGGCGCCGGTGTTGAAGCGCTCTTCGATCACCTCGGCAACCTGGCGGTTGAACAGGTTGAAGATGTCCATCCGCAGCTTCAGGCCCTTCAGGAAGTCCGGCGCGTAGACCAGGTTGGTGTCCACCGCGAACTCCATCGGCAGCGTGCCTTGCGAACCGCGCGGCGTGGCCACACCGCCGCAGTAGAAGTAGGCCGAACCGTAACCCGAGTAGTTCGAAACCTGGCTGACGCCGGGGACGAAGGGCGTCGTCAGGATCGTGCTCGACGGGGCATTGCCGATGCAGTTCTTCGGCCGGCCGCTGGACAGCACCAGAGCGCCGCCGACAGCCACTTCCGACGTCAGTTGGTACAGGCCGAAAGCTTTCAGCTTGTGCGTGCGGTTGTTCGGCAACAGGCCGTTGGCGCCCACCGAGAACTCCGGAAAGTCGTAGGCCTGCGTCGTGGCCACGTCGGCCTGGCCGATGTCAGACAGGGTCTGGCCTTCGGTGTTGCCGTAGTTCTTCGAGTAGGTGTAGGCGATCTTGGCGCCCCACTTGCCGTCGAAAGGCTTCTCGACGAAGAAGTCCAGCGCGGCGTAGACGCGCTTGACCTTGTCGATGCCCAGGTCGGCTGCCGACAGGTAGATGTCTTCGAGCTTGCCGTCGCCGTTCAGGTCGAGCGTGAAGTGGTTGCCGATGCCCGGGTTGAACAGCGCGCAGTTGTAGCCGAAGCCCGATGCGTCGACACCGTTGCGCTTGCCCCAGGCGATGAAGGGGCGGTCGTCGCAATGGTCGTCGATGGCCGTCTGCAGCGTGCGGTAGGTGAACTTCGCGCCGGCATTCACGCCCGGCACCAGGGCCCGCTCGATACCCAGGGACAACTCATCCTGGTAGTTGCCCTTGAGGTTCTTGCCCGCGACTTCGGCCGGGTTCTTCGACTGGCCGAGTTCGTTGTTCGGCGAATAGAAGGGGCTGATCTGCGTCAGGCCGGTCGGCACCCCGGTGACGGGGTCGGTGCCGGTGTAGACGTAGTTCTGCTGGGCGTTCAGCGAAGCACCTGCGGCACGGATGGCCACGTTGGTGGGCAAGGGCACGTGGTAACGACCAGCCGCGCCGAAGATCTTCGTCTTCTGGTCGCCCGCGGGGTCCCAGGTGGCTGACAGGCGCGGAGCAAGCTGCTTGTCCAGCTTGATGTAGGACTCACCATCGCCGTTCTTGTTGTTGAAGCCTTCGTTGCGCAGGCCCATGACCAGCAGCAGGTCCTTGTTGACCTGCCACTTGTCTTCGACGTACTGCGCGGTCTGGTCCACGGCCGGTGACGAGCCCGTGGAGCTGACGCTGCGCTGCACGTAGTAGCCCTGCTGGGCCAGCGCGTTGCCGGCGATGCTGGCCGGCGCCGCCGTCTTGCTGTCGATGGCAGCGGTCGGTGTGCTGGACTTCAGGTAGGTCCAGAGCACGCCGCCGGCGGTGCTGGAACCGGTCATGCTCTTGATCTTGTTGGCGTCCAGACCGCCGCGTAGCGTGTGCGCGTTGTTCAGGCGGTACTCGAAGTCCAGCCGCAGACCCTTGTTGTCGTCGTACGCACCGGGCAGCAACTGGTTCGCCGTGACGCCCTGCGCCGTGGTGTAGCTCAGGCCCGGCGCTTGAACGGCGCTGGAAAAGGCCACTTGCGGGATCGACGGGTTGTAGCCCACCGGCAGCGCCGCGTGCTCGGTGCGCGTGTGGCCGTACAGCGCCGTGACGGTGAAGTCCTGGGTGAAGTTGCCCGTGTACTTCAGGATGTCGACCACCGAGCCCTGCTGGGCCGCCACCGGGGTCGGGCCCCAGTTGGTGTAGGTCGTGCCACCGTTCTGCACCGCGGTGCGCTGCAGGGTCGAGTAGTCGAACCCGAAGTTCTTGCGCGCGTCTTCGTACTTGTCCGAGATGCGCGTGTATTCCAGCGAATGGTTGTCGGTGATCTCGGCGTCGAGCTTGATCAGGTAGCGCGGGTTGGTCAGCGCGCGTTCCTGGAAGGCGGTCGACTGCGACGCGGCCGATGCGGTGTAGGTGGCCGAGGCATTGGCCGTGTTGACGAAGGCGCTGTTGGTCTTGGTCTGCTCGAGGGTGGCGAAGAAGAACAGCTTGTCCTTGATCAGGGCGCCGCTGCCGTAGGCACTGACGACGGTCCGATCCTGGGTGTTGCCATCGTTGTAGAAGCGCAGCTTGCCGTCCAGCGCCGTGCCCACGGTCTCGTAGTACTGGTTGCGCTGCTTGGCGCGCAGGCTGTTGGGCTCGAAGGACACCGCGCCACCCGCTTCGAAGGCGTTGGAGCCGCGCTTGGTGATGATGTTGACCACACCGCCCACCGAGCGGCCGAATTCGGCGCCGTAGCCACCCGTCAGCACCTGGAACTGGCCGATGGCGTTGTATGGCAGTTGCGAGAAGCCGACCTGTGTCAGCAGGGTGGTGACGGGGAAACCGTTGATGTAGTAGGCGTTCTCGGACGCCGCTGCACCGCCGAAGCTGGGCGCGCCGGCGCCACCGTAACGGCTGTCGCCGCGCGTGGTGTTGGGGGCCAGCTGGATGATGGCGCCGACGTTGCTCGCGACCGGGATGCGCTCCAGATCCTTGGCCGTGAAGGTGGTGGCCGACGTGGCGCTCGAGAAGTCGAGCTTGCGGATCGCGCTGCCGCGGATTTCGATCACCGTGGTGCCGTTGAAGCTGACTTCGGTGCCCTGGCTGATCAGCACCGTGACGTCTTCGCGCTTCTCGGCCTGGACGCCTTTGCGCAGCAGCACGACGCGGTAGGTGCCGGTGGGCAGGGACGGGATGCTGTAGCGGCCGCTGGCGTCGACCTTGATGGTCCGCTTGACACCGGAACCGGTGTTCTCGACGACCAGCTCAGCGCCCTCGGGTGCGTTCACCTGGCCGTAGATCGAGCCGGTGGTGTTGGACTGCGCGTGCGCGGGCGCCGAAGCCATCGGCCCCAGCACCAAGATGCCGCATGCAATCGCAACCGATTGCGCCATGACCGTCTTTTTGAACATACATCGCTCCTGTTATTGCCGATTCGGCTGGGTATTGGTCGCTCGTTGCGCGTGGTCAACGAAGCCGACAGAAGTTTACGCAGAAGCAACATGCAGGCCCGGCTCGAAGCGGCGTTTGTGGGGAAAACGCACCACTGGGGTGAGCGAAGACCGGTCGGTCCAGCCGACCCTCGGGCCCCCTAGGGGTTGACCCTGTAGCCCTTCGCCCCCGCGTGGTGCCGCAACGGCCGTGCGGCAAGATCGGCCCGGGATGCGGCGCGCGCTTTGCATGCACCGCGGGCTGTCGATCATCGTCAAGGAGTCACTCAAGATGTACACGTGGAAAACAAGCAGGGCCCGTGGGGCGGCCGTCGCGCTGGCCTCATGCGCACTGGTCGGCAGTGCCTGGCTGGCGCCGACACCGGCCCGCGCCGCCGCGCCCGCGCCCCTACCCGTCGAAGCCTTCTTCTCGCCCGCTAGGTTGCAGCAGGCCGCGCTGTCGCCCTCGGGCCGGTGGCTGGCTGCGCTGGCGGCCTTGCAGGGCCGCCGCGTGGGCTTCCAGATCATCGATCTGGACGGCAAGGAACAGCCGCGTTTCATCGAGGCCTCGCCCAAGGACGATGTGACCTGGTTCCGCTGGGTGGGCGACGAGCGGCTGATCTTCGAACTCAAGAGCCCCAACGACCGCAGCAACGACCGTGGCGGCAACGGCCTGATGGCGGTGCAGCGCGACGGCAGCAGCACCCGCCGGCTGATCGCGCGGGAATTCGAGAACGAGGACCCGTTCTCCAAGCGCCGCTACCTGGAGCCTGACCACGCCTACCTGGCGCCCGGCGCCGTCGGCAGCGACGAGGTCATCGTCGGCAAGTGGGAATGGCGCAACCGCGAGTTCTCGCACATCACGCCCCTGGCTTTGAACATCACGACCGGCGGCACCCGGACCCTGGCGCCGGACGCTCCGCGTGCCAGCGGCTGGTTCTTCGATGTCAAGGGCCGCGCCAGGGTGGCCTCGCAGACCGACAAGGGCGAGACCACGGTCTGGTGGGCCGACAAGAACGGCGCGTGGCGGGAAATCGTCAAGGGGCCCAGCCGCAACATGCCCTTCGTCCCGTTCGCCGCCGACGGCGACGACGACCTGCTGGTGACCACGGGCGCACCCGAAGACGGTTCCCTGCAACTGCGCCGCTTCGATTTCAAGACCGGCAAGCCCGAGACCACCCCCATCGTGGCCACACCGGGCTTTGACACGCTGGACGACACCGTTTTCGACCGCGCGACCGGCCGCGTGCTGGGCTTCACGGTGACGACGGACGCGGCCTCGCAGGTCTGGCTGTCCCCCGCCATGAAGGCCTTGCAGGCCAAGGTGGATGCCAAGTTGCCGGGAACGATCAACACTTTCCAGTGCCGACCCTGCGACGGCACGGGCCGCTTGCTGGTGCATGCTTATTCCGACACCCAGCCGGGCAGCTATGTGCTGTACAGCCCCGCCGCCGACCGCTGGCAACTGGTGGGCGAAGTCCGCCCGGACATCGATCCGCAGCGCATGCAGCCCCGGGAATTCCACCGCACCCGGGCCCGCGACGGCGGTGATCTGCCGGTCTGGGTGACACGCCCCGCTGCCAGCCAGGCGCCGGGCGCCAAGCCGGCTCCCGCCGTGGTGCTGGTGCACGGCGGCCCTTGGCTGCGGGGTGCCGACTGGCGCTGGAGCGACGAGGCGCAGTTCCTGGCTTCGCGCGGCTATGTCGTCATCGAACCCGAGTTCCGCGGCAGCGAGGGCTACGGCGTTCGGCATTACCGCGCCGGCTTCCAGCAGTGGGGCCTGACCATGCAGGACGACCTCACCGACGCCTTGCGCTTCGCCGTTGCCCAGGGCTGGGTCGACAGCAAGCGGGTCTGCATCATGGGCGCCAGCTATGGCGGTTACGCCACCCTGATGGGCCTGGCCAAGGACCCCGACCAGTACCGCTGCGGGGTGGCGCATGCGGCCGTCAGCGACCAGCGTTTCATGTTCGACTTCCATTGGTCGGACATTTCCAAGCAGGGGCGCCAATACGACCTGCCGGTCCTGCTGGGCGACCGCGAGAAGGACGCCCCGCGCTTCATCGCCACGTCACCGCTGGAGCAGGTGGCACGCATCAAGGCGCCGCTGCTGCTGAGCCATGGCGGGCAGGACCGCCGCGTGCCGCTGGACAACGCCACGCGGATGCTGGACGCCCTGCGCAAGAACGGCAAGCCGGTGGAATGGGTCGAGTACAAGGAAGAAGGCCACAGTTTCTTCTTCCCGGAAAACGAATACGACTACCACCGGCGGGTCGAGGCCTTCCTGGCTCTGCACCTGAAGTAGACGCGCCGCGACCGGTCGATCGGCACCCCGATCGACCGGCGGGCGTCCCTGGCGCCCCTGGCGTCTAGGGCTTGGCGGTGAACAAGGCGTCGATCAAAGCCGGGCCGCTGCCGATGCGTTCCAGCTTCGGGTAGCGCAGGCCGCCGCGGTAGTCGACCTGGATCGCGCGGTAGCGGTTGTCGGCCTTGACCAGCAGGTCGAGGGCCTTGGCGCCGGGCTGGGCGGCGGCCACGATCGCATCTTTCAGCACCCCGGGTTCGCAGGGCACGCCGTTCACGGCCACCAGCGTGGCGCCAGTGGTCAGGCCGGCCTTGAAGGCGGGGCCTTCCCATTCGACGGCCACCACCTCGTTGTCCTTGCCCAGCGTCAGGCCGACCGAAAAACTGAAGTCGGTGCGCTTGTCCATTTCTTCCTCGGCCTTCGACAGGGCCGATGGCGTGTCGGTATAGACCAGCTTGTAGCCGCCGCGGGTCAGCCCATCCAGCGGGGCGCCCGGACCGTTGCTGTCCAGCCGGCTGCGCAGGAAATCAGCCCAGGCGTAAGGCATCACGCCGTTCAGCGCGGCGACCACGTCGTCGAAGGTGTAGGTCACCGGGGTGTAGGAGCCGTCGGCGATGCCGAAGAAGGCCCGCGCGAAATCGTCGAGCGACTTCTGCCCGCCGGTCTTCTCGCGGATCAGCGTGTCGGCGTCCAGCCAGACCAGCAGGCCTTCGTCGTAGTAGTCCAGGCTGCGCAACCAGCTGCCCCCGCCACGCAAGCCGCGCGAACCCAGGATCTCGCCGTTGGTGGTGTCCTGCAGCGTTCGCCAGCGCCGGCCGGGCAGGTTGTCGAGCCGCGCGGCCAGCGCTGCCAGGCTGTCCAGCGCCTGCTGCGGTGTCTGCAGGCCGCTGCGTGCAGCCAGCACCTTGCCCCAGAACTGGGTTTGACCTTCGTAGACCCACAACAGGCTGTTGCGCATCGGCGCGTTGTAGTCGGGCGTCCACAGGTCGGCCGGTCGGCGGAACTTGCCGTTCCACGAGTGCGTGTACTCGTGCGGCAGCAGGTCGCGACCTGGCGCCATCGCGTCCCAGTCGGTGAAGTACTTGGGCAGGTAGCCGTCTTCGCTGGAGCGGTGGTGCTCGATGCCGACGAAACCCATCTCCTCGCTCAGGCTGAGCAGGAAGTCGTAGTGGTCGTAGTGGCGCGCGCCGAAGAGCTTGTAGGCCTGCTGGACCAGGCGGCGGTGGGCCTCGATCTGCTCGGGCTTGGCGTTCAGGTTGGCCGCGGTGTCGGCGAACACGTTCAGCCGCACTGGCACGGCCGCGCCGGGGTCGAGGTCGAAGATCCGCACGTGGCGGCCGGCGTAGAGCGGTGAATCGACCAGCGTCTCGAAGCTGGTCGCGGCAAAGCGGGTCACGTCGCCCGTGGTGCTGGCGCCGTCCAGCGCCGACGCGTGGCCCCAGCCTGCCGGCAGCCGCACGCTGGGCTGGATGCGGATGCCGCTGACGGCGTAGCCGGCCGGGTACAGCGCCATCGCATGCCACTTCAGCACCAGCATGTCGGGCGTCGCGGTGGTGCCGGTGAAGGCCGTCTGGTTGCCGGCCTGCTGGGTCAGTTCGATGTTCACCTCGCTGACGCCGGCCGGCACGTCGATGTGGAAAGCCGTCATCTCGACGGTGTCGCGGGTCCAGGCCAGGCGCTGGCCGTTGGCGCTGATGACCAGGCCCGACAGCAGGGCGATCGGCCCGTTCGGGGCGTGTTCGCCGGGCAGCCACTTGGGCAGCGACAGCGTCATCCGGCCGGGCCGGATGACCGGCACCGTCTCGCGCACGCGGAAGATGTGGCGCGCGATGTCGGTGGCGTCGACGTTCAAGGTCAGCAGGCCCGGGTAGGGCGTGGCCTGGGCGGCGGCGATGGCCGGAGGCAGCGGCGCGGCGCGCAGCGGTGCGGACTGGGCCACCACCCAGGGGCTGCCCAGGCCAAGCAGGCTCAGTGCCAGAGCGTTCAGACGAAAGTTCATGGTCAAGGTGTACTGATGAAGGAAGTGGGGAGGATGCCGGCGGCGATTCTCGGCCCTGTGCCATTCACGCGCCGCCGGCCCCCGCCTTGACCCGCCCCGGCGCCCGCGCGCCGAAGCGGCGAAAATGCCGCCATGCAACTTCCCATCGAATGGCTGCCCGTCCAGGGCGAACCCGCGCAGCTGATCGTGCTGCTGCACGGCTGGGGCGAAGAGGGCAGCGCGATGGCGCCGCTGGCCGAGGCCCTGCGCGCGCAGTTCCCGCAGGCCGCGGTGCTGGCGCCGGATGCCCCGGCGCTCAGCCGTGAGGGGCAGCGTGGCCGCCAGTGGTACGGCATCCGCCAGCTCGACCCGGTCACCTGGGCGGCGCGCGTGATGGCGGCCCTGGCGGTGCTGGAGCCCTGGGTGCGGGCGCAGCAGCAGCGCCTGCGCGTGGCGCCGGCGGCCACCGCGCTGGGCGGCTTCTCGCAGGGCGCGATCCTGTCGCTGGAGCTGGCCACCCGGCAGGACGGCATCGCTGGGCGCGTGCTGGCCTTCGGCGGGCGCTACCTGACAGCGCCGGCCGCCGCGCCGCGCCACACCACCATCCACCTCTTCCACGGCAGCGCCGACGCGGTGATCGCCGATAGCGGTTCGCGCGACGCGCTGGCGCAGCTGCAGGCGCTGCAGGGCGACGCCACCCTCGACATCGCCGAAGGCGTCGGCCACGAATTGCACCCGCTGCTGATCGCCCGCGCGCTGCACCGGCTGCAGACCCACATCCCGCTGCGCACCTGGCAGGCCGCCCTCGGCGCCGCGCAAGCGGCCGCATCCGACACGCCGGGCGACTGAGCCCGCACAGAGATCGCCCAAGATGCTGTTCCTGCTGTCCCCCGCCAAGACCCTCGACTACGCCACCCGCGTGCCGGCCGCCGTGCTGAAGAAGGCCAGCGATCCGGCCTACACCGAACAGGCTGGCGCGCTGATCGCGCTGCTGCGCGCGCGGAGCGCCAGCGACATCGGCTGGCTGATGGACCTGTCCGAGAAGCTGGCCACGCTGAACGTCGAGCGCTACGCCGCCTGGCAAGCCGAGGCCACGCCGAAGAACAGCAAGCCGGCCGTGCTGGCCTTCAACGGTGACGTCTACGACGGCCTGCAGGCCGGCAGTCTGAGCACCGCCGACCTGAGCTGGGCCCAGCAGCACCTGGTGATCCTGTCGGGCCTGTACGGCGTGCTGCGCCCGCTGGACCGCCTGCAGCCCTACCGCCTGGAAATGGGCACCGCGCTGGCCAACCCGCGCGGCAAGGACCTGTACGCCTGGTGGGGCGACACCGTGGCCGAACACCTGAACGCGCTGCAGGCCGAAGAAGACAAGCCGGTCATCGTCAACCTGGCGTCGGTCGAATACGCCCGCGTGGCGCTGCGGCCCAGCCTGCGCGCCCGCGTCGTCGACTGCGTGTTCGAGGAAACCAACCCGGACGGCCGCCACCAGATCATCAGCTTCTTCGCCAAGAAGGCCCGCGGCCTGATGGCCCGCTACGCGATCGAGAACCGCGTGCGCAGCGTCAAGGCGCTGCAGGCTTTTGCGGCCGAGGGCTACGCACTGGACCGTGCCGCCACCCAGCCGCAGCGCCTGGTCTTCCGGCGTCCGCGGACCACCGCAGTCCCCGCCGGCAGCGGCGTCTGAGTCCCGCCGCCCTGAACCTGGATCCCGCCATGACGCAAGCCCAGCAGCACATCACCGAGGAACTGCGCATCTGGATCGCGGCCCAGGCGCGCGCCGGCTGCCGCCCCGACGACGTGCTGGCCGCGATGGTGGCCAGCGGCTGGCACGAGACGGCGGCCCACGCCGCGCTCGAATCGGTGCTGCGGCCGGCGTCGGCCGCGCCGCAGCGGGCCGGCGACCCGGCCCTGGCGCCCGCTCGGGCCGTGCCCGAACCGGCCTTTGACGGCAAGTCTTACGGCGTGACCAGCGACGGCCACCGCGTCGAATGGCTCAGCAGCCTGCGCGAACCGCGCGTGGTGGTCTTCGGCCAACTGCTCAGCGACGCCGAGTGCGACGGCCTGATCGCGCTGGCGCGGCCCAGGCTGGCACGCTCGGAGACGGTTCAGAACGAGACCGGCGGCAGCGAGGTGCATGCCGCGCGGACCAGCGACGGCATGTTCTTCGAACGCGGCGAAAAGCCGCTGATCGCGCGCGTCGAGGCGCGCATCGCCGAGCTGCTGTGCTGGCCGGTCAGCCACGGCGAGGGCCTGCAGATCCTGCACTACCGGCCGGGTGCCGAGTACCGCCCGCACTTCGACTTCTTCGACCCCCAGCACCCGGGTACGCCGCGTATCCTGGAACGCGGCGGCCAGCGTGTGGGCACGCTGGTCATCTACCTGAACACCCCCGAAGGCGGCGGCAGCACCACCTTTCCCGACGCCGGTCTGGAAGTCGCGCCGGTGCGCGGGAACGCCGTCTTCTTCAGCTACGACCGCGCCCATGCCAGCACCAAGACGCTGCACGCCGGTGCCCCGGTGACGGCCGGTGAAAAGTGGGTCGCCACCAAGTGGCTGCGCGAAGGGGTTTTTGTATGAGGCGCGCTACCTGAAATAGCCGAGCAGTCGGTCCAGCGCCATCGTGAACGGGATCTGCAGCGCCGGCAGCGTCAGCAGCAGGCCCAGCAGGCCGACGCCCAGCGTGACCGGGAAGCCGACGGCGAAGATGTTGATCTGCGGCGCGACGCGGCTGATCGCGCCCAGCACCAGGTTGACGAACAGCAGCATGGTGATCAGCGGCAGTGCGATCCACAGCCCGGTGCTGAACAAATCGGCGCCCCAGCGCTGGGGCTGCACCTGGTGCAGGAAGGCGAAGGGTTCGGGCCCGACCGGGAAGGCGCCGAAGCTCTGCACCAGCGCTGCGATGACCAGCAGGTGCCCATTGATGACGATGAACAGCCAGGCCACCGTGGTGCCGAAGAAGCGGCTGGTGGCGGTGGCCGTGGTGGCCGAGATCGGGTCGAAGAAGCCGGCGAAGTTCAGGCCCATCTGCAGGCCGATGATTTCACCGGCGAATTCGATGGACGCAAAGACCAGGCGCACCGCAAAGCCCAGCGACAGGCCGATGACGGCCTGCTGGACGACCAGCGTGAGGGCCAGCGCCGAGTCCAGCGCCACCACCGGTGCGGTGGGCAGCGTCGGCTGGGCGGCGAAGGCGATCAGCCCGGCCAGGCCGATGCGCACCGGCATCGGCACATTGCGCGTGCCCAGGATGGGCATCGCCGAGAACAGCGCCAGCGCGCGCAGGAAGGGCCACAGCAGCGGGTTCAGCCAGGCCAGGATCTGGGCTTCGCTGAAGCTGATCACCGAAGGCGGCCCGGTCAGCCGACCGACGAGGGTATCGCCAGCAGCGTGCTGCGGATGTATTCGACCAGCGTGCTCAGCATCCAGGGCCCGGCGACGCTGAGCACAGCCACCGCAGCAACGACCTTGGGCACGAAGCTCAGCGTGGCTTCGTTGATCTGCGTGGCGGCCTGGAAGATGCTGACCAGCAGGCCGACGACGAGCACCGTCAGCAGCACCGGCGCGGCGACCATCAGCAGCAGTGTCAGACCCTGTTGGCCGACGGTGAGGACTTGTTGTGCATCCATGCGGGTCTGGACAGGCTGAGTCAGGTGGCGAAAGAGGCGGCCAGTGAGCCGAGCAGCAGGTTCCAGCCGTCGGCCAGCACGAAGAGCATCAGCTTGAAGGGCAGGGCCACCAGCACCGGGCTCAACATCATCATGCCCAGGCTCATCAGCACGCTGGCGACGATCATGTCGATGACCAGGAAGGGGATGAAGATCATGAAACCGATCTGGAAGGCGCTCTTCAATTCGCTGGTCACGAAGGCGGGCACCAGCACGCTGATCGGCACGTCGGCGCCCTTGACATCGGCCGGCAGGCGGGCCAGCTTGGCGAACAGCTGGACGTCGCTCTGCCGCGTCTGCTTGAGCATGAATTCGCGCAGCGGCGTGATGCCCTGCTTGAACGCCTCCTCGGCGGCCATGGTGCCGGCGGCGTAGGGCGCATAGGCCTTGTCGTAGATGCGGTCGAAGGTCGGTTGCATCACGAAAAAGGTCAGGAACAGGCTCAGGCCGACGATCACCTGGTTGGGCGGCGCGGCCTGGGTGCCCAGCGCCTGGCGCATCAGGCTGAGCACGATGACGATGCGCGTGAAGGCCGTCATCAGCAGCAGCACTGCCGGCAGAAAGGACAGCGCGGTGAAGAACAGCAGGGTCTGCACCGGCACCGAGTAGCTGGTGCCGCCGGCGCCCTGCGCCACCATCAGCGGCAGGCTGTTGCTGAAGGTGCCGGGCGTGGTCGTCTGCGCCCACACGGCGCCGCCCGCGCCAGCCAGCAGCGCGACAGCCAGGCCGCGCCCGAGGGAATGCCAGCGCAGGGCCATCATTTCTGCCGCAGGCGGCCGAGGAGTTGCGCAAAGGCGGCGCTGGGCGCTGGGGGCAGGGCGACCGTGTCGTTGGCCGGCGTCTGCGCGGTCATGGTGTGCAGCGTGCGGATGCCCTGCGGGCTGACGCCCAGCACCAGCCACAGGCGCTCGTCGCCCTGGCCGACTTCCACCGTCACCAGCCTCTGTTGCGCCGACAGCGGCAGCACCGCGACCGTGCGCGGCGCGCCGCTGGTGCCGGTGCCGCCGCCGCCCAGCGGCGTGCGCTTGAGCAGCCACAGCGCGACCGGAATCAGCGCGATGACCGCGACGAACCACAGCAGGGAAGTGAAATTGGCCATCGTGTTCAACTGCGGCTGAGCCGGCGCAGGCGTTCGCTGGGCGTGACGATGTCGGTCAGCCGGATGCCGAACTTGTCGTTCACCACCACGACTTCGCCCTGGGCGATCAGGTAGCCGTTGACCAGGACGTCCATCGGCTCGCCGGCCAGCGTTTCCAGCTCGACCACCGAACCCTGCGCCAGTTGCAGGATGTGCTTGATCGGGATGCGCGTGCGGCCGAGTTCAACGGTCAGCTGGACGGGAATGTCCAGGATCATGTTGATGTCGTTGCCGGCGTTGCCCATGCCGGTGGGCGCGAACTTGCTGAACGAGGCGGGCGACACCGATTCGGGCACCGAGCGGATTTCGCTGGCCACCTCGGCCGGCTTGCTTTCTTCCAGCGCGGCCGCCCATTCGGCGGCCATCTTGTCCTCTTCGGACAGGCCTGTGTTTTCAGCCACTGTGGGACTCCCCGATCCAGCCCTGGTCAGAGCCTGTGAGCATGCGGTCGATCTTGATCGCGTAGCGTTTGTTGCTGGTGCCGTAGTGCGCGTCGAAGACCGGCACGCCATCGACCTTGGCCTGGATCATCGGATTCAGGTCGAGTTCGATGAAGTCGCCGGGCTTGAAGGACATCAGCTGTTCGACGGTGGCGTGCGCGCTGGCCAGTTCGGCCACCAGGCTCACTTCGGCGGCCTGGATCTGTTGCTTCAGCAGATTGACCCAGCGCCTGTCGGGCTCCACCGCGTCGCCCTGGATGGTGCTGTACAGCACATCGCGGATCGGCTCCAGCGTCGAGTAGGGCACGCAGAAATGGATGGTCCCGGTGGTGTCGCCGATCTCCAGCGTGAAGCTGCTGGCCACCACCACCTCGCTGGGGCTGGCGATGCTGGCGAACTGCGGCTGCATCTCGCTGCGCTGGTATTCCAGCTCGAGCGGGTAGATGCCGACCCAGGCCTTGCGGTACTCGGTGATGATGGTCTCGACCAGGCGCAGGATGACGCGCTGCTCGGTGTGGCTGAAGTCGCGGCCCTCGATGCGCGTGTGGTACTTGCCCACACCGCCAAACAGCGCGTCGATGACCGCAAACACCAGACTGGGGTCACAGACGATCAGACCGGTGCCGCGCAGCGGCTTGTAGCTGACGAGGTTGAAATTCGTCGGCACCACGATCTCGCGCAGGAAGGCACTGTACTTCTGCACCTTGATGCCGCCGATGGCGACTTCCGGGCTCTTGCGGATGAAGTTGAACAGGCCCAGCCGGATGTTGCGCGCGAAGCGTTCGTTGATGACCTCCATCGTCGGCATGCGGCCGCGGACGATGCGTTCCTGGCTCGACAGGTCGTAGTCGCGCATGCCGGGCGGCGGCGGTGCGTCCGCCTCCAGCTTCTGGCTCTCGCCGGTGATGCCCTGCAGCAGGGCATCGACCTCGTCCTGCGAAAGGATCTGGTTGTTCACGGGGTCGGCTACTGGATGATGATGTTGGAAAAGTGCACGGCCTTGATCGGCAGGCTCGGATCGGCCGGCTTCTTCTTCTTCTTTTTCGGCTTGGCCTTGGTGTCGGTGTCGGTCTCGGTCTCTGTCTCGGCGGCGGCGGCGGCGGCGGCGGCTTCTTCGTCGAGTTCGTCCACCTCCGCACCCAGCGCCCGCGACGCCGCGCGGCGGATGCGCTCGGCCAGCTTGGTCTTGCCTTCACGGCCCATCAGTTCACCGGCTGTGCGGTCGGCAATCGTCATCAGGATGTTGTTGCGGATGGCGGGCATGTAGTTCTTGATCTGGTCGCTGAGGTGGGCGTCCTCGATCTCCAACGTCACGGCGACCTGCGCGAAGCGCTCTGCATTGCGGTCGGCCAGATTCACGGTGAACGGGTCCAGCGGCACGAAGACCGGCACGGCCTTGGGGTCGTGCGGGCTCGCCTTGGCATGCTCGGCCTTGGCCGGCACGCGTTCGTCGCTGGCTTCGGCATCCGGGTCGGCCTTCTTCTTCATCAGCACCATCGCGGCACCGCCCCCCAAGCCCAGCACGAGCACGGCGGCGGCGACCATGATGATCAGTTTCTTCTTGCCCTTGGCGGGTGGGGCTGCGGCTTGCGCGGCGGGGGCTGCGGACATGGACACTCCTGCTGGTGGGCAGCGTCGCCGCGGTGGTGGCGCTGGCTGCCCGATTGCTGTCCATTCTGCGAGCCCGGCTGGCCATCATGAGCGCGAAAAGGGCCGCGAAAAGGGCCCTTAACGGGCCCTGAGCCTGGCCCCCGCGCCCGCAGGCGTGCGCCGGCGCCGGTGGCGCCGGCCGTTCAGGCGACCAGGTCGACCAAGCCGGCTTGGCGTCGGATGGACGTGGCCCTGCTGCCCGTCACACCGCTGGCCGTCGCGTCGCGCGGGCCGTCACGCCGTCCGTCGCGGGGATCGCGCGACTCGCGGCTGTTGTCGCCGTTGCCGCCGCTGAAACCGCCTGGCGCCGGCTGCTGTTGACGCGGCTGTTCGAAGACCCCGCCGCCGCTCAGTGTCAGGCCGCTTTCGCGCAGGCTGCCCGCCAACTGCGGCATCGCCTGTTCGAGGGCCACCCGGGTCTGCGCCTGTTCGGCGGCCAGGTGCACCCGCGCGGCGTTGCCGTCGAGCTGGATCTGCACGGTCAGCGGACCCATGCCGACCGGGTTCAGTTCGAGCCGGGCCTGTTGCACGCCGTCGCGGACGAAGGTGGTGATGTGGGCCGCCAGCTGCGGGGCAAAGCTGGCGCTGCCCGGGCTGGCGGCGATGCGGCCATCGGCAGCCGTCGCGACGGGCGCTGCCGGGCCCGCCGTGGCGGCGCTGACCCAAGCCAGCGCGCCATTCACCGGGGCCGCCTGGTCGCCTGGTGCGCCTGGGCTCGCCACGGGCTTGCCGACGTTGCCGCCAGCTTCGGACCCGGCGCTGCGCTGCGGGCCACTGCCTTCGCGTGACGCCGCGATGCCGCCAAGCCGATCGGACCCGTTGGGCCGTGCCGCGCCGGGGCGGACCTCGGTCGGCGTGACCGGCCTGCCATCGGTCGTGTTGTCAGGGCGGCCACCCGGTGCGGCGACAGGCCGCTGCGGGTCGCCAGCCGCAGCCAGCGCTTCGGGCTTGCCGCCGCCGCCAGGCGCGTGGACCGCCTGGCTGGCTGCATCGGCCGGCGCAGGTGTCGGGCGGCCGGCCGGCCTGGCTTCGCCGCTGACCGGGGCCGCGGCGTCAGCAGCCTCAGGCGTGGCCCGGGGCTGCGGCTCGACCGCCTGCGACGCGGCTTCGATCGCCGACCTGGCGCTGGCCCGCGGCGCGGGCGTCGAGGCGGCAGCGGGCTTCGGGCCGACGGCCCAGAGCGCTGCCGGCGCGGGTGCCGCTTCGGTACTGGCACTGGCGCTGGGATTGGCATTGGCGCTGAGGTTGGCCCCGGCGGCACTGATGCTGGTGCTGGTGCTGGTGCTGGTGGCTCCAGCGTCAGCAGGGTCATCAGTCGCCGCAACCGGCGCTGGGGCCGTCGGGGTTCCGGCGGCCCCTGTGGCTGGGGCGGCCGTGGCCGTCCGGGCGACGCCCAGCGTGCCGGGCTTGCCGCCAGGGCTGGGCGTCTGGCCCATCGCTGCCACACCCGGCGCCGGTTCGGCGTCCGCGCCGGCTGCGACCGCCGCCGGGCTGGACCTGGTCGCCGTTGCGGGCAGGGGCTGAGCCGGGGTCGTCGCGCTGGCCGCCAGGGCCGCGCTGGCCACGGCGTCGTCGGCGCAGGGCACCGTGGTCGCCGCGGGCTTGTCGCCGGCGGGCGTCCGCCGCAGCGCGCTGGCGGCACCCCGGGCGGTCGCGTCGACCGTCGGCGTGCCAGGGCGTCCGACCGGTGTGCCCCGGGCCAGGCCAGGCGCTTGGCGGCCGGCGGCGCCGGCCCGGGCCGCGCTGGCAGCGGCTCGCGGCAGGACGTCCAGGCGGGTGTCGGCCGGGGCGCGATCGCCTGCGGCGTTCGCCTGCTGCGCCGCGGCGGCGTCGTGTGCCGGGGCGCTGGGGTGCCAGCCGGCCAGCAGTGCGCCGACATCGAGGGCCGGCGCTGCGGGCGCGGCGGCGGGGTCGAGCGGCAGCGCGTCGGCGCTGGTGCCAGGCAGGGCGCCAGCCATGGCGTCGGTCGGGCTGCTGTCTGCCCTGTCGGCGTCCGGTCTGGCGGCGCGGTCGGTGATGGCACCCACCCCGCCCTCAGCCTTGTCCGGCGCCAGCCCGCCAGGCAGGCCTGCAGCGCGATCGGCGCCCAGGCGCCCCAGCGGCGGGCGAACGGGCGCTGGCCCGGTGGGCCCGGAAAGCCCCCCGCTTGCCGCTTCGTGGGGCTGCAGCGCTGGCCGCCTGGCTGGGTGGTGAACGGGGTGGCCGGCAACGCGGTCGTCGGCCGCAGCCTCGCTGCGGACAGCGGCAACCGCCGGATCAGCGTTCGCGCTGGCGGGCGCGGCGGAGCCCGCCTCGTCGGTCTGGATGGCCTGGCCGAGCAAGCGCGCGAAGCCGTCGGCTGCCGGGTCCGGCGCGCCGTTGGCAGCGGCGCCGGACGCCCCGCTGAAGGCGCTGTGGGCCAGGTTCACGGCCAAGGTGGGCAGGGCGGTGTTGAGCATGGCGGACCTTCTTCAGGCAGGCGGGAACGGGGCAGCAGCGGCGGGTGACCGAGGCTGGCTTCAGTGCGGGGCCAGCGGCAGGGCTTCGGCCTGGCCCGACCAGGCGCTGCCGAGCGGGCTGTCGCTGCGCGACCGGTGCTGGGCGGCGTCGTCGCTGAGCCGCTGCTCCTGGCGTTCGTGGCTGCGCAGCAGGTCCTTGCTGCGCCTTTCCATCAGCTTGCGCACCGACGCCACGCGGGTCTCCAGCGCCAGCAGGGCCGCGCGCCGGGTGGACACCCGGGTTTCCGCCTGCGCCGTCTGGCCCTGCTGCTGGGTCACGGCCTGTTCCAGCCGCTGCATGAAATCGTGGTGGCTGCGCAGCACGTCGATGGTCACGCTGTGGCCGCCCAGCCCGGGCTGGCGCTGGCGGTATTCGTCACGGTAGGCCAGCAATTGCAAGGCCTGCTGCTGCAGGCGCCTGGCGGCCTCTTCGGCCTGCAGCAACAGGGCCAGCGCGTCGTTACGCTGGCGCTCGGCGTGTTCCAGCAGTGTGTGCAGGGCTTGGGTCATGGTCGTGTCACGGCGTCATCAGGTGGCACAGGTGGGCGCGGCTGGCGTCCAGCGCGGCGCGCTCGTGCATGTCCTGCTGCAGCAGCACGTTCATCTGGGGTTGCAGACGGACCGCGGTGTCGAGTTCGGCGTCGTGACCGGGCTGGTAGGCGCCGAGCTGGATCAGGTCGCGCGCCTTGTTGACCTTGGCCATCAGGTGGCGCATGCGGCGCGCGGCCTGCAGGTGTTCGCGGCCGGCCACCGCGGTCATCACGCGCGAGATCGATTTCTCGACGTCGATCGCCGGGTAGTGACCGCTCTCGGCCAATTCGCGGGTCAGCACGATGTGGCCGTCGAGGATGCCGCGTGCGGCGTCGGCGATCGGGTCCTGCTGGTCGTCGCCTTCGCTGAGCACGGTGTAGAAGGCGGTGATCGAGCCGACGCCGTTCAGGCCGTTGCCGCTGCGTTCGACGAGCTGGGGCAACTTGGCGAAGCAGCTCGGCGGGTAGCCCTTGGTGGCCGGCGGTTCGCCGATGGCCAGCGCGATCTCGCGCTGTGCCATCGCGTAACGCGTCAGGCTGTCCATCAGCAGCAGCACGTGCAGGCCGCGGTCGCGGAAATGCTCGGCAATCGCCGTCGCGTAGCCCGCGCCCTGCATGCGCAGCAGCGGTGGCGAGTCGGCCGGGGCGGCCACCACCACGCTGCGCGCGCGGCCCTCGTCGCCCAGGATGTCCTCGATGAATTCCTTGACCTCGCGGCCGCGCTCGCCGATCAGCCCGACGACGATGACGTCGGCCTCGGTGTAGCGGGCCATCATGCCCATCAGCACGCTCTTGCCCACGCCGGTGCCGGCAAAGAGTCCGATACGCTGGCCGCGGCCGACGGTCAGCAGCGCATTGATGGCGCGCACCCCGGTGTCCAGCGGCGTGCGCACCGGGTCGCGGTCCATCGCGTTGATCGCGCGGCGGACCAGCGGCTCGGTGTGCACCGCCTGCAGCGGGCCCAGGCGGTCCAGCGGCGCGCCGTGGGAATCGACGACGCGGCCCAGCAGGCCGCTGCCCATCGGCAGGTGCAGGCCGCGGTCTTCGCTGCGCCGCCAGGGGTGGTTGTCTTCACCCCAGCGCGGCGGCGTGATCGGCGCCGGACGGGGCAGCACGCGGGCGCCGCTGCTCAGGCCGTGCAGTTCACCCATCGGCATCAGGTAGGCGCGGTCGCCGCTGAAGCCGACCACTTCGGCCAGCACGCTGTTGCCGGGTGCGTTGGGGGGACCGTCACCGATGACCTCGCAGACCGAGCCCACCGGCACGCGCACGCCGGCGGCTTCCAGCACCAGGCCGGTGACGCGCAGCAGCGTGCCTTCAGCCTGCAGCGGCTGGGCGATCGAGGCGTAGGTCTGCAGGTCGGCCAGGTAGCGATTCCAGCGGCTTTCGCGCTGCGTCAGGCGCTGGTCCAGCGTGGTCGGCATCGCGAAGGGCGTGCTCACGCGCCGTCCTCGGCGCCGTCTTCAGCGGCGGCCACGGCCGGGTCGTCGCCGTCGACGCCGTCCAGCGGCAAGGTCGAGCCCAGCGCCGCGGCGGCTTGCGCCCAGCGGCCGGCGATGCGCGCGTCGATGCTGCCGACGTCGCTCTGCACCAGCACGCCGCCGCGCGCGATGCTGCCGCTGGCGACCAGCCGCGCACCGCGCAGGGCCAGCACTTCGGCGGCGCCTTCGGAGACCAGCGGCAGGTCCTGCGGGTGGACCTGCACGGTGATCTGCCGCGCGCTGAGCATCACCGCGCTGACCGCTTCGGCAGCCACGCGGGCCACCAGTTCGGGTTGGCTCTGCAGCTCGCTGCGCAGCACTTGCCGTGCCAGTTGCACGGCGCTGGCGGCCAGCGCCTGCGCCACCTGCTCGTCCAGGCCGCGCAGTTGCGCGTCGAAGGCGTCGAGCAGCGCACCGACCTGCGAGGTGGCCTGCTGGGCAAAACTTTCCTTGAAGCCCTCCAGCGCCACCAGGCCGTCGCGGTAGCCCTCCTGGTAGCCCGCCTGGCGGGCGGCGTGGATGCGCGCCTGCCAGTCGGCGGCGCTGGGCGCGGGTGGGGCTGCCGGTGGGGCCGCCGGGGCCTGAGCCTGGGCCTGGGCGTCGGCGCCAGCGGCGCTGATCGCGCCGGGTTGCCAGCTGGCGAAAGCGCCCAGTTCTTCGCGCGGAATGAAGCGCTGGTAGGACGCCGCCGTCTTCGAGCCTTCCGGCGGCGGAACGTTGCGGAACAAATGCTTAGACGAACTGCTCATCACCACCACCCATGATCACGATCTGCCCTTCGTCCACCAGGCGGCGGACGATCTTGAGGATTTCCTTCTGCTCGGATTCCACTTCCGACAGCCGCACCGGGCCGCGCGATTCGAGGTCTTCCTTCAGCGTCTCGGCGGCGCGGCTGGACATGTTGCGCAGGATCTTGTCGCGCAGTTCGGTGCTGGCACCCTTCAGGGCGACGATCAGCGATTCGCTCTGCACTTCCTTCATCAGCGACTGGATGCCCTTGTCGTCGATGCGCTCGACGTCGTCGAAGGTGAACATGTTGTCCTGGATCTTCTGCGCCAGGTCGGCATCGGACTCGCGCACGAAGTCGAGGATCGAGGTCTCGATCGCATTGCCCAGGCTGTTGATGATTTCTGCCGCGGTCTTGACGCCACCCAGTGAACTCTTCTTCTGACGGTCGCCGCCAGCCAGCACCTTGCTCATCACGTCGTTCAGGTCGCGCAGTGCCGCCGGCTGGATGCCGTCCAGCGTGGCGATGCGCACCATCACTTCATTGCGCTGGCGCTCGGTCAGCAGCTTGAGCACCTCGGCGGCCTGCTCGAATTCCAGGTGCACCAGCAGCGCGGCGACGATCTGCGGGTGTTCGTTGCGCAGCAGTTCGGCCACGCTTTGCGGGTCCATCCACTTCAGGCCCTCGATGCCGGTGATGTCGCTGCCCTGCAGGATGCGGTCGATCAGCAGATTGGCCTTGTCGTCGCCCAAAGCGCGGCGCAGCACGGCCTTGACGTATTCGTTGCTGTCCTCGACCAGCATGTGTTCGGAGCTCGACAGCTTGTCGAACTTCCCCATCACGTCGCTGACGCGGTCGCGCGGCACGGTCTTCATGCGCGCGATGGTCTCGCCCAGGCCCTGGACTTCCTTCGGGGACAGGTGCTTGAAGACCTCGGCGGCTTCTTCCTCGCCGAGCGTCATCAGCAGGATGGCCGCGTCTTCCAGCCCCTTTTCGTCGAGTGATCCAGCCATCGCTTGGGTGCTCCGGGGCGGTCAGGCGGTTTCGCCGTTGACCCAGCCGCGCACGATGTGCGCCACCGCCGCCGGGTTGTTGCGGGCCATCGCTCGGGCGCTTTCCAGCCGGCCGAGCTGGGTCTTGTCGAGCAGGGCCTTCTCGGCGTCCGCGATGGCCAGCGTGTCGTCGGCCACCACCTCGCTGAGCTGGCTGCCGACTTCGGGCTCGGGCGGCGGCGGCGGCGGCGCCAGCAAGCTGGTCAGCGCCGGGCGGATCAGCTTGAAGACGATGATCAGCGCGACGAGGGCCAGCGCGGCGGGTGCCGCGGCGCTCTTCAACAGGTCCACCAGCCAGGCCTGCTTCCACAGCGGCAATTCCTCGACGGCCGCCGGCGCTTCCACGCGGAAGGGCGCGTTGATGACCTTGACCGCGTCACCGCGTTCGCTGTTGAAGCCGATGCCCTGCTGCACCAGCGCGGTCAGCTGTTCGATTTCCTTGTCGGACAGCGGGGCGGTGAGCGGCTTGCCCTTGGCGTCGGTGGTGGTGCGGTGGTTGACGACCACCGCCGCGCTCAAGCGGCGCACGGCGCCCACGGCGTTGCGCGTCACGGTGGTGGTCTTGTCGACCTCGAAACGGGTGGCCGCCTCGCGCCGGCCGGTGGCGCCCGAGGTGCCGCCCTGTGCGGCCTGCATCGCCTGCGCCGTGCCGTTGATCGGGGCCGATGCGGCCGTCGGCGGCTGGTTGCTGGTGGCGCCGGGTATGCCCGCGGGGGTGGCGCTGCCGGCGCCATTGCTTTCTTCGGTGCGCAGTTCGCGCACCGTGGCCTTGGCATCGGCGCCCTGGTTGGGACGGTAGGCCTCGGCGGTCTGCATGACCTGGGAGAAGTCGATGTCGGCGCTGATGGTGGCGCGCACGTTGTCGCGGCCCAGCACCGGCTCCAGCAGGTCCAGCACGCGCTTCAGGTGGCCGGCTTCGACCTCGCGGCGGTACTGCAACTGCTGCGAGTCCAGGCCCTGGTCTTCTTCGCCGGTCTGCGACAGCAGCGCGCCGGTGCTGTCGACCACGCTGACGGCCTTGGCCGTCAGTTCGGGCACGCTGCGCGACACCAGGTTGATGATGCCGGCGATCTGCCCGCGGTCCAGCGTGCGACCGGGGTGCAGCGTCAGCACGACCGAGGCGCTGGGCTTCTGCTGTTCGCGGAAGAAGCCGTTTTGCTGCGGCAGCGCCAGGTGCACGCGGGCCGACTTCACCGGCTCCAGCGACTGGATGCTGGTGGTCAGCTCGCCTTCGCGGACGCGCTGCATCTTCATGCTTTCCTGCCCCTGGGTCTGGCCAAAGCTGTTCTTGTCCAGCAGTTCGTAGCCGGCCGTGCCGCCGGCGGTGGAACTGGGGATGCCGGCGCTCGCCAGCTTCATCCGCAACTCGTGCACCAGGTTGCCCGGCACCAGGATCACGCTGCCGCCTTCGGCAAAGCGGTAGGGCACGTTCATCTGGCTCAGCTGGTTGATGACCGCGCCACCGTCCTTCTCGGACAGGTTGGGGTAGAGCGGGCGGTAGTTGGCGTCCTTGGTGCTGAAGGCCATGGCCACCAGGATGGCCCCCAGCGCGACCACGCCGAGCACGGCCATGGCCTGCATGCGGCCGGGCAGTTCGCGCCAGCGGCTGCCCAGGGTCGGTGCGGCGCTGCCGGCGTTCAGCGGCAGGATGGCGGTCTGGCTGTTGAGGGTGGTCGCGAGGGCGTTGTCCATGGGTCGGGCGTTGCGCAAATCTCCGGGTTCGGCGCCATTGTTCGTCGCCATCGGCCCGGACATAAGCGCGAGTAAGCCGGCAAAGGCGCGGCTGATCGGTCCTTGGCCGGCTGGGCTGCGGGCCTACAGTGGCAACGTGGAAAAGGACTGAACACCATGTCCGACTTGCGGATCAAACCCTTCGACTTCCAGGCCGCCGTGGCCCGTGCCGGCCTGCGCCCGGACGGCATGCCGCGCACCGCGCCGGTGGCCGAGGCCGCGGGCGGGGGTTTCCGCACGGCCATGGCCGACGCGCTGAAGAACGTCAGCCAGAGCCAGTTGCAGGCCGACAGCCTGCAGCGCGAGTTGACCCTGGACAACCCGACGGTCAGCGTCGAGCAGACGGTGATGGCGATGCAGAAAGCCCAGATCGGCTTCCAGGCGGCGCTGCAGGTGCGCAACCGCCTGGCGCAGGCCTACAGCGACATCATGAACATGCAGGTCTGATCAGCAAGCCGGCCATTGCGGCCAGTTGCCGCTGAGCGCACAGATGCGCGGCCGGCCCTGCGGCGACACATCGACCCGCAGGCGGTCGCCTTGGGCCGACTCGAAGGTGGTGCTGGCGGCGGCCAGGGCTTCGCCGGCCGCCTGCATCTGGACCGCCATCGGCTGCAGCAAGCGGATGCCCGGATGGCTGGCCGCGTCGACGGCATGGATGCGGCAGGCCTGCGCGGTGGCACAGTCGCAGCCGCTGCTCATCGAGATGCCCCAGCACCACTGCGGCCCGTCCTGCGCCTGCACGTGCACCGGCTGGCCGCGCTGCGCGGCCAGGAAGCGGGCTTCGGTGATGTCGCCCAGCAAGGTCTGCGCGGCGTTGCGCAGGCGCTGCCGCTCGATCTGGGCGCCCAGACCGGGCAGGGCCAGCATGCCGAGCACCGCCAGCACCGCGACGCAGATGACCAGTTCCAGCAAGGTCAGCCCGGTGGCCGGGTGCTTCGGCGCGTGGCGCATCAGGGCCCCCAGCAGGCGGGCGTCGGCCCGCGGGTGGCAAAGCCCAGGGTCACGTCCAGCGTGATGGCCTTGCAGTCGCGATCGGCCTGCTGCTGGCCGACGGCCAGCGCCACCGCCCGGTAGGCATCGGGGCCCTGAATGGCCAGGCTCAAGGTGTAGCGGCCCTGCGGGCTGGTCGGCTGCACGCCGCGCAGTTGACGCAGGTCGTCGGTGTACAGGCCGCTCAGGGCGCGCAGGCTTTCCTGCTCGCTCTGCACCCGCATCAGCGCCTGCACGGCGTCCAGCCGCGCCATGCGCCCGGCCGGGCTGCGCAGACCGGGCACGGTCAGCCCGGCCAGGATGGCGACCACGGCCAGCACGATCAGGCATTCGATCAGCGTGAAGCCGGGGTGGCCTGGGTGGCCGGGCCGCCGCAGGGCGGGCTTGTTCACGATGGCCCCTGCGCCAGCAGGCGTTGGCGTTGCTGGGCCCGGTCGATCCAGCGCTGCAGCACGCGCTCGGCGCTGCCGGGCAGTGACTGCCACTCGCAGCCGATGCGCATGCCGCCTTGCTGGCTCGCGCCGCTCAGGTCGCCAGCGCCCAGCGCCGTGATGTGCTGCAGCGTGGCGGGCGCCGTGAAGCGGGTCTCGGCGTCGATTTCGACCTGCAGTTCACCCAGCCGCGTGCCGGCTTGCAGCGGCGGCACATCCACCGGCAGCCACAGCGCGCAGCCGCCGATGCTGACGTCCAGCATGCGCAAGGACAGCGCCATCTCGGGCAGTCCGGGGTGGCGGAATCGGGCCACCAGGTCGCGCTGGCCGGTGCTGCGCACGCGAAAAGCGCTGCGGCGCTGGAAGCGGTACAGCTCGCGGGGCAGTTGGCTCTGCAAGGCCATTTCCCGCGACCCGCGGACCAGGACCCAGCCTTGCAGGTCGAACTGCAGCTTGACGTTCTCCAGGTAGGCCACGGCGGTGGCCTCGTTGCACTCGACGAGGCGGTCGACGACGGCGGCGTCGCTGTCGGCGCTGAAGGCCAGGCGCTGAGCGGCGGCGTCCACCGCCCGCAAGGCGGTCGGCAACGCGGTGCCGTCAGGCAGATTCAGCACCAGCGGCACGACGCCATCGCGCAGCCCGTGCAGCAGTTGCAGGCATGCCGGCGCGTGGGTGATGCGGAAATCGGCCCAGGGGTCGGGCCCAGGGGCGTTCATGGCGCGGCGCTCCGGCTCAGTGCAGCGTGGGGCGGCGACCGGCCAGCGCGTCGTCGAGGTCCTGCAGCCAGGGCTCGGCCAGATGGCGGATCTCGGCGTCGTTGACCAGGATGCGCTGCATGATGCGCGACTTCACCTTCGCTGCGTCCGGGTTGGTCGGCAGGCCTTGCGCAGCCGATTCGTCCCCGCTGTCCTCGGACTGTTGCGCGGCGTGCTTGAGCTGGCTGATCAGCAGGACGCAGGCGCCTTCCAGCTTCAGCACTTCGTCCCATTTGCCGTCGCGCGCGGCATTCAGCATGTCTGCGCTGGCGCGTTCGATCGCTTCGTAATAGCTCAGCAGTTGCGGGTCCATGGCGGGGGTCCTGTAGGGCGATCGGCGCTCGGTCTGTCCGGCGGTCGGCGAATTGAGGGGGACGGATGGTGGTTGGTGCATGCGGCAGCGTCTTCAGCGGCGGTAGGGGTCGTCGGGTGCGATGGCGGTCCAGGCTTCCTGCAGCGGTCGCATCAGGCGCTGGCACTCGTCGAGTGCAGCCTCGTCGTTGCGCAGGTTGGCCACGGTCAGGCGCATGGTCAGGTAGCCATACAGATCGTGCAGGTCGCGCGCCAAGGCGCCGCCGGCCCGCAGGTCGAGCCCGGCGCGCAGGCCTTCGTCGATGATCCGGACGGCGCGGCCGATGGCGTGGCATTTGCTGCTCACGTCGCCGCTGCGCAGCGCGCCGCGGGCCTGGGCCACGGCTTCCATCCAGCCATCGAAGAGCATCGCGACCAGGGCGTGCGGCGAGGCGCCGGCCAGACGGGTCTCGACGCCGACCTGCTGGTAGAGATCACTGCGCAGGACAACGCGGGACGGGCGGCTGGAGAAGGTGTTGGCAAACATCGGCGGGGCGGTGCTGAATGGGCAAGTGATGCCTTTGTTATCGGCCCGCCCCCGGGCCCACTTGAGACGGGATCAACCGCCTGGTGACACCCTGTTTCTACGCGCTGGCCTTGTTCCAGTTCGCGATCTGCTGCGTCACGTAGGAGCTCAGCGAATTGAGCTTGGCCACGTTGGCATCCAGCGCCGTGTACTGCGCCACCAGGCGCGTCTGGAAGCTGTCCACGCGGGTGTTCAGCGCGGTCTGGTCGTCGCCGTTCTTGGCGATCAGCTTCTGCAGCCCGGCCGTGCGCGTGGTGACGGTACCGTCCACACCCAGGGCCTGTGTGGCCAGGTCGGCATAGCGCCGCGCGAAGCCGCTGTTGCCGCTGTCGGCGACGTCGGTGTTGGAAAAGGCCTTCTTCAACTCGGCCAGCTTGCCGGTGGCCGCGTCGAGCTTGGTCGGGTTGACCGTCAGTGTGCCGTCGCGCTGGGCTTCCAGCCCGATATCGGACAGGCGACCGAAGCTGGCCGATGCGCCGCTGCTGGCGCCGACCATGGCGCGCAGGCGCTCCTGCAGGTTGGTCGCTGCGCTGTCGCCCTGCAGCACACCGCCGGCCTTGGAGCCGGGGTCGTACTTGGTCTGGTTACCCAGGTAGGTGACCAGCGCGTTGTAGGCCGAGGCGAAGGTCTTGATCGCCGTCTGAACCGTGCCGGTGTCGGGCGCAGCCGAGATGTTGACCGCCGTGCTGCTGACCTTGTTCAGGTTCAGCGTCAGGCCGTCGATCACGCCGGTCATGGCATTCGAGGCCGATGTCACCGCGATGCCATTGACCGTGGCCTTGGCGTCGGTCGATCCCTGCATCAACTGCATGGCCGTGGCACCGTTGGGCGGGTCGAAGGCCATCACCGACAGGCCCAGGTTGTCGCTGTTGTTGCCATCGCTGTCGCTGGCGGTCAGCCGAAAAGCGTTGCTGGCACCGGTGGCGGTGGAGCGCAGCGACAGGCGCACGCCCGATGCGTCGGTGATCAGCGACGCGGTCACGCCGGCGCCGGCGCTGTTGATCTTGTCGGCCACATTGGCCACGGTGTCGGTGGCCGAGATCGCGATGTCGACCGAACTGCTGCCGCTCTTCGGGCTGAAGTTGGCCAGCCCGGCGTCCCAGTTGCCCAGTTGCAGGGTCAGCGTGCCGCTGCCGGGCAGCGCACTGCTGTCGTTGAAGGCGGTGGCCGAGGCCAGCGTCTGGCTGTTGGCCAGCGACTGCACGGTCACGGCATAGTTGCCGGGCGCGACGTTGTTGCTTGCCGACACGGACACCGTGCTGGCGTCGCCGGAGGCCACGGCCGAGCCCGACCACATCAAGGGATTGGTCAGCGCGTTGGCGGCGGTCTGAACGCCACTCATCAGGCTGCTGATCTGGCCGAAGGACGAGACTTGCGTCTGCAGCTGGTTGGCCTTGGACTGCATCGCGCTCAAGGGCTGCCGCTCCAGCGCCACCAGCTTGGTGACGATGGTGTTCAGGTCCAGCCCGCTGCCGACGCCCAGGGAAGTGAATGTGGCCATGGTGTGCTCCTTCGAGAGGAAAGGTGAATGGCCCCTCCATGCACCAAGGGCCCCAGGGGCAGCACGGAGCCTGCCCCATGGAAACCTTCATCGGCCCCGTTGCGGCGGGCTTGAGGCCTCATTGGTCACGGCCTGTTTCAGGCCGCGCGCCGTGCGCCCTACTTCAGCAGCGACAGCACCTGCTGCGGCAACTGGTTGGCCTGGGCCACCATCGCATTGCCGGCCTGCTGCAGGATGTTGGCGCGCGACAGCGCCGAGGTCTCCGCTGCGTAGTCGGCATCCATGATGCGGCTGCGCGCTGCCGACTGGTTTTCCGACGCCACCTGCATGTTCGAGACGACGTTCTCGAAGCGGTTCTGCACCGCGCCGAAGTTGGCGCGCTGGGTGTTGAGGGCGTCGATGGCGCTGTCGATCATCGAGATCGACCGCTGGGCCGAGGTGCCGTCGGTGCCGCTGATCTGGATGGCCGGCACGTCGGTGCCGCTCAGGACAGCGCTGCCCAGGACGTTGGTGATTTCGGTTTTCGTGCTCCAGCTGAAGGCCGTCACGGTCAGCTGATCGACATCGGTGCTGTTGTTGGCGCCGATCTGGAACACCGAGTCGGCGGTCGCCGACAGGATCGGCTGGCCATTGAACTGCGTGCCGGCCAGCGTGCGCGTGGCTTCCTGCGAGAGTTGTGAAAATTCCTGGTTCAGGCTGGCGCGATCGGTCGACGAGTTCGTCGCGTTGGCCGACTGGACCGCCAGTTCGCGCATCCGCTGGAAGAGGCCGCTGACCGAGCCCAGCGCGCCTTCACCGACCTGGGCCAGCGAGATGCCGTCGTTGGCGTTGCGCATCGCCACCGCCATGCCGCGCACCTGGGTGCTCATGCGTTCGGCGATCGACAGACCGGCGGCATCGTCCTTGGCGCTGTTGACGCGCATCCCCGACGAAAGCCGCTGCATGGCGGTGCTGAGCTGCGCCTGGCTCGCGCCCAGATTGCGCTGGGCATTCAGTGAAGCGAGGTTGGTATTGATCGTCTGGGTCACGGCTTGGGCTCCTGGCGGGTCGGGCGTCGGATGGCTGAACGCAGCCACTGCGGGGTTCCGAATCGATGGCTTGAAGATTACGGCCGCCAGGCCTGGGTCATTCCAGTGAACAGGGGCCGCTTCGCCCCCCAAAACGCCAGGCAGAAACGAAAAAAGGGCCCACCGTTGCCGGCGGGCCCTTTCAGTGAACGTGTTCTGCTTGGCTTACGGGCCGCGCGATCAGCGCTGCGCTCACCGCAACAGCGACAGCACCTGCTGGGGCAGCTGGTTGGCCTGCGCCACCATCGCATTGCCGGCCTGCTGCAGGATGTTGGCCCGCGACAGGTTGGACGTTTCCACCGCGTAGTCGGCGTCCATGATGCGGCTGCGCGCGGCGGTCTGGTTCTCGCTGGCCGTCTGCAGGTTGGCCACCACGTTGTTGAAACGGTTCTGCACCGCACCGTAGTTGCCGCGCTGGGTGTTCACTGCATTGATGGCATCGTCCAGCTTGGTGATCACGGCGCTGGCGGCCGAGCCGTCGGTGCCGGCGATCGACAAGGCCGGCGAGTTGGTCGCAATGGCCACGCCACTGGTGTCCGACAAGGCGCCCGACAGCACGGCGGACCCCAGCACCGTGGTGATGCTCGAATTCGCGCTCCAGCCGAAGCCGTCGACCGAGATCTGGTCGACGCCCGAAGTCCCCGACGTGGTGGTGTTGGCACCGATCTGGAAATTCAGCGCGTTGGTATCCGACAGGATGGACTTGCCGTTGAACTGCGTGCCACCCAGCGTGCGGGTGGCTTCCTGGGCCAGCTGGCCGAATTCCTGGTTCAGGCTGGCGCGGTCGGTCGACGAGTTGGTCGCGTTGGCCGATTGAACCGCCAGTTCACGCATGCGCTGGAACAGGTTGCCAACGGAGCCCAGTGCGCCTTCAGCCGTCTGGGCCAGCGAAATGGCGTCGTTGGCGTTGCGGCTGGCCACCGCCATGCCGCGAACCTGGGACGTCATGCGCTCGGCGATCGACAGACCGGCCGCGTCGTCGGCGGCGCCGTTGACCCGCAAGCCCGAAGACAGCCGTTGCATGGACGTGGCGAGCGAAGACTGACTCATGCTGAGGTTCTTCTGCGCGTTCAGGGAATTCAGATTGGTATTGATGGTCTGGGGCATGGAAAATCTCCGATCGGTTAATGACCACAGGCAAATGCCTGGCAGGCAACGCCGTTGTTGACAGCCCGTCGTGCGGTGCCTGCCTGCAAATCCGTGACGCCGGGCTGTCGGGCCTGATGTCACAGAACTCGCCCGGGCTGCGGGCTGCCGAATCGCCAGGCCCCCGGTCCTGATGGGGTGTCTGGCGGTCGGCCCCCTTGGGTCCGGACCCCGCACCCACTTGCGTCGGCGCGTTGAAGCTGTTTTCGTCGTCCCCGGCCAAACCTTTAGCCCTTCCCGCAAAAGCGCTGTTCCGATCGCCGCTGGCTGGTGGTCGAGAGTTGAGGGTAGGACCCGGCTCATTTCACGGGCTGGGAAACCGGCGCTTGCGTTCAAGATGGCGAGGCTGCCGGGCCGCTTCGTCCGCAGCCCGGCGATGGCCTTGCGGTGACTTCGGCCGCCACGCCGGCAACCTGAATTCAAGGTCCTGCCCATGCTTTCGAGCGCCAGCCCGGGTGTCTGCACCGTCGTCCCTTCCGCCGTCAGCCCGCTGATCAGCCCGATGGCCCGCCCGCCATCGGCGACGCCCCAGCGCGCCCGAGCCGGGGCGCAAAGAGACTGGCAGCGCGGTCTCGTGCATGCCAGCGCCCGGCAATGGGCGCTGGCCGCCAAGGCCTTCGGTCGTGCCACCCGCGCCGCGCCGCAGGATGGCCTGTACTGGATCAATCTGTCCAACGCGCTGCGCCAGGCCGGCGAACTGCCCCGTGCCCTGGCGGCCGCTCGCCAGGCCGTGCAGCTCGATGCCTGCAATCCGGAGGCCCTGCGCCTGGTCGGCGAATGCTGCATGGGCTTGCACCGCTACGCGGAAGGCGCGCAGGCGCTGGCGGCGCTGGAGGCGGCCGGCCACCTCGAGACCGACGCCATGCTGCAGCATGCCTCGCTGCTGCACACCCTGTGCCGTTATGAAGAAGCGGTGGCGGTGCTGCTGCGCGCCCTGGCCAAGGAACCGGCTCTGGTCCGCGGCCACGCGCTGCTGGGCGACATCTGCCGCGACCGCGGCCTCAAGCGCGAGGCCGTGGAGTGCATCAAGACCGTCCTGGCGCTGGAGCCGGGCAACCTGGAGGCGCTGTCGCGCCTGTCGCTGGAAAAGCGCCACCTCTGCGACTGGGCCGATTTCGATGCCGACCTGCAGACGCTGCAGGACCTGCTCGAGGCGCTGCCGGCAGGTCGGCCGGTGATGGCGGCCACCTTCAGTCTGCTGTCCCTGCCGCTGCCGCCGGCCCTGCACTTGAAGGCGGCGCAGGGCGATGCACAGGCCCTTTTCGGCCGCGCACAGCCGCTGCCGGCGGTGTTGCCCGCGCAGCGACCCGGCCCGCGAATCCGCCTGGGCCTGCTGTCCTTCGATTTCCGCGACCATCCCGTGTCGCAATTGCTGCTGCCGGTGCTCGAGCAGATCGACCGCCAGCGCTTCGAGCTGTTGCTGTATTCCAGCGGACCGAACGACGGCTCGGCGCTGCGCGAGCGGGCGGTGCGCGCCGCCGACAGCTTTGTCGAACTGCACGGCCTGTCGGACGCCCAGGCCGCGGAGCGCATCCGGGCCGACGGTGTCGACCTGCTGATCGACCTGATGGGCCACACGCGGGGCGCGCGGGCCGGCATCTTCGCGCGCAAGCCGGCGCCGCTGCAGGCCGCCTACCTCGGCTTTCCGGGCAGCACCGGCATGCCGGGCATGGACTACATCGTCGGCGACCCGCTGGTCACGCCGCTGGAGCTGGCCGCGAACTACAGCGAGAAGCTGGCGCAGCTGCCCTTGACCATGCAGCCCAACGGCGCTGACCGGCCGCTGCCCCAGCCGATGACCCGGACCCAGGCCGGCCTGCCTGAAGACGCCTTCGTGATGTGCGCCTTCAACCACACCTACAAGATCGGGCCCGCGGCTTTCGACAGCTGGTGCAGCCTGATGCGCGAGTTGCCGCACGCCGTGCTGTGGCTGAAGGAAACCAACGCCCAGCTGCACGGCAATGTGCGCCAGGCCGCCGTGGATCGCGGCGTGGCGCCCGAGCGCATCGTCTTCGCGCCAACCGTGGCCTATGCCGACCACTTCTCGCGGCTGGCGCTGGCCGATGTCTTCGTCGATACCTGGCCCTACAACGCGCACACCACGGCGGCCGATGCGCTGTGGGCCGGCGTGCCGGTGGTGACGCACTACGGCGACAGCTATGCCTCGCGCGTCGCGGCCAGTGTGCTGAATGCGGCCGGACTGGCCGAGCTGGCTTTCGCCAGCGTGGCCGACTACCGCTGCGCCATCCTGGCGCTGGCCCTGGACCCGGCGCTGCTGGCCGGCTACCGCCAGCACCTGGTGGAGCGGCGCGCCGAGCTGCCGCTGTTCGACAGCGCCGGCCGCGCGGCCGAACTCGGCGACCTCTTCGAGCGCATGGTCCTGCGCTGGCGCGACGGGCTGTCCGCCGATCACCTGCTGGCGGCGTCCGCAGCCTGATGGCCGGCCCGCCGGCCCGCCGGCCCGCCGGCCACCGGGCGCCGCCGTCGGGATCAGTCTGGCGCTGCGTGGCAGGCGCGCAGCGCGATGGCTTTCGCGCTGTCGCCCAGGCCGTCGTAGATCACGCCCAGGTTGTGCGCGGCCAGGTGGCTGCCGCGGCCCTGCACGCTGCCGGGCTGGTCGGGGCGTTCGCCGATCTCCAGGCAGCGCAGCCAGGCGGCCTCGGCCAGCGGCAGCGCCGCTGCGGCCTGCGCCGGGTCAACGGCTGCCCAGTCCAGCATCAGGTCGCCGAGCGCGAAGAAGAAGTCGGGCGAATCGGCGCAGTCGGCCATGCGGGCTGCCGCGCAGACCGCCCCTTCGGCATGCCGGCCCTCGCGCTTCAGTGCATACAGGTGGCGCGCGGCCAGGTCACCGCGCCAGGGGCTGTTGGCGGGACGCAGGGCCTCGGCACGGGCGTAGGCCCGTGCCGCCTGCGCGTGT
Organism: Betaproteobacteria bacterium; assembly: GCA_947453725.1. Classification (GTDB taxonomy): domain Bacteria; phylum Pseudomonadota; class Gammaproteobacteria; order Burkholderiales; family Burkholderiaceae_C; genus Rubrivivax. Next base: position 35,528 of record CANGHH010000005.1, read on the forward strand.
TCGTCGTAGGCGCTGTGGTCCTTGCCCAGCGCGAACCACAGGCCGGCATCGCCCGCTGACTGTTGCAGTTCCAATTCGAGCAGCGCGCGGTTGCGCCCGCGCTTGGCAGCCCGGTTCGCCGGGCTGTAGCCGTCGTGGCCGATGGTCACCCCCAGCCGCTGCAGCGGCAGCGCGTGCTGCGGCTGTTCATGCACGCGGCCCGCGTAGCGCACGGTGCCCGGCAGCACGCGGCTGAGTCTGTCGAAGACGACGCCGTCGGCCGCCCCTTGGTCGGCCAGCTGGATGCTGCCGACAAAATTCGGCGGCAGCTGGCGCAGCGCTGCGAGTGCCGGGCCGCCATCGGCCAGCCACTCGTCGGCGTCGAGCACGATGTGCCAGTCGGCCGCGGCCTGCGCCAGCGCGGCGTTGCGGGCGGCCGAAAAATCGTCGCACCACGCGAAGTGGTGCACCATGGCGCCGCAGGCCTGCGCCAGGCGGGCGGTGTCGTCGCTGGAGCCGGTGTCCAGCACGAGCATCGCATCCACCCAGGGCGCCACGCTGTCCAGCAGACGGGCGATGCGCGGCGCCTCGTTGCGCGCGATGACCACCAGGCAGGTGCGCTGCGGACCCATGGCCGGTCAGCGGTGCGGCACCAGGCCTTGCAGGAAGACTTCGGCCTGCGCCAGCTGCGCCAGGCTGACGTACTCGTCGGCCTGGTGGGCCTGGTTGATCGAACCCGGCCCGCAGACCACGGTCGACAAGCCCGCGCGCTGGAACAGCCCGGCTTCGGTGCCGAAGGCGACCAGCGTGGTCTGCCGCGTGCCGGCCAGCCGCTGGGCCAGTTGCACGGCCGGCTCGTCGGGGCCTGCCTGGAAGGACGGCATCAGCGCGATGTTCTCGAAACGGAAGCCGGCGCTTGGCTCGATGGCCTGCATGGCGCCTTCCAGGGTGGCGGCGTAGGCCGCGACGCGGGCCTGCAGCGCAGCGGCGTCGGCGCCCGGCAGGTCGCGGAACTCGTAGTGGAAGCGGCAATCCTCGGGTACCACGTTGTCGGCGATGCCGCCTTCGATGACGCAGACCGCAGCGGTGGAATAGGGCACGTCGAAGCCGGTCTGGCGCGGCGCGTGGTCGCGCAACTCGTCGGCCATGCCGGCGATGTGCGCGACCACGCGGGCCGCGGCCTCCAGCGCGTTGACGGCGTTCGGTGTCAGCGACGAATGCGCCGCCTTGCCGCGCACGCAGCAGCGCCAGCGGTGCACGCCTTTGTGCGCGATGGCCGGCACCATCGAGGTCGGTTCGCCGACGATGCACAGCCGCGGCGCGGCATCGTTCTTCAGCAGGCCGGCGGCTTCCAGGTCGGCGATCAGGCCGCGCGCGCCGAAGCCGCCGGTTTCTTCGTCGTAGCTGAAGGCGAAGTGCAGGGCCTGCGGTCCGTCGGCTTCCAGCCAGGCCTGGGCCTGCGCCACCACCAGACCGATCCAGCCTTTCATGTCGGCGCTGCCGCGGCCGTAGAGCCGGCCGTCCCGGATCTCGGCCGACAGCGGGTCCAGCGTCCAGGCCTGGCCATCCCAGGGCACGGTGTCGGTGTGCCCCGACAGGATCACCCCGTTGGGCTTGCCGACGCCCAGGGTGGCGTAGAGATTGGCCTTGCGTCGCGTCGCGTCGTAAGTCAAGCGCAGCGGCACGCCCAGGTCGCGCAGGTGGTCGGCGATGCAGTCGATCAACGCCAGGTTGCTGTCACGGCTGACCGTGTTCATGCGGACCAGGCGCTGGGCCCAGGCCAGGGCAGCGGCGCTGGGTTGTCGGGGGTCGGTGGTGGGCGTCATGGGCTCACTGTAGCCGCAGCTGTACATGAATCAGAACGAGACACTTGCGCGGGCTGCAAAATCTGAGCTATACTGCGAGACTCGATGCACTGCACAGCAGCGTGTCGAAGAAGAAAGTCACTGCGGGATTAGCTCAGTTGGTAGAGCGATACCTTGCCAAGGTATAGGTCGAGAGTTCGAGTCTCTTATCCCGCTCCAGATTGCTGGCGCACAGCTCGAAAAAGGGAAGCCCCAACCGGCTTCCCTTTTTTCTTTTCGGCGACCGATCCGGGCTGATCCGGGCTGGCGCCGCGATTGATCTGGGTCAGCGGCCTGGCGACCCCACCCGGGGCACACTGCGACGGTGGGCCCGGATGCAGCAGCACGACGCGCTGTGCCGCCCGCACGGGAGACCCGAGATGAGCGCTCAAACCGGCTTCTACGTGGTTCCCACTGATCGCTGGTACATCGAACGCACGGTGTGGCTGATTGCCGGCATCACCATCCTGGGGGGCAGCGCCCTGGCACTGTGGGTGCAGCCGCTGTGGGTGGGGATCGTGGTGGCCACGGCCGCCGCTTCCATCACGGTGGGCCTGACCGGCTTCTGCTTCGTCGGCAACCTGCTGTCGCGGCTGGGCTTCAGCGCCCGGCTGGCGCGGCCCGGTTGGCAGCCTGGCGACCTGTACCTGATGCAGACCGACAGCTGGTACCTGGAGCGCCTCATCTATCTGGCGGTGGGCATCAACCTGACGCTGGCTTCGGCCCTGACCCTGCTGCACAGCCCGGGCTGGCTGGGCTTTACGGCTTTCGTCGGCGGCGCGATGGTGTGGTTCGCGGGGACCGGCTTCTGCATCATGGCCAACGGCCTGTTCTGGCTGGGCGCCGAGCCCCGGCTGGCGCCGGGTCTCTGTCAGCGCCGCCGGCCCGCCAGGCGGATGCGCACCGCCTCTTCCTGGTCGCCCAGTTCGAGGCGGTCTTCGATGGTCGCCAGTGCGCGTTCGATTTCCGGCAGCAGGACGTTTTCCAGGGCTTGGGCGCGCCTTTCGGTGCGCCGGTACTCGGCGGCCAGGCGTTCCAGGTTGCCGACGCAGGCCGCCAATTGCGCCAGCGGCGCCAGCAGAGCCCGGTAGGCCTGGCCGCAGGCGAGGGCTTCGGGCGACGCGTCCAGCGCCGCTTCGGCGGCGAGACCGGCCTGCGGAGCGAGGCCGACGGCGACGGTCCGCACACCCAGGAACAGCCCGTGGCTGATGGCTGGCGCGGGCGGGCTGAAGCTGGCGGGCGGGTAGGCATCCAAGCCTTGCAGACCGTGGCGTTGCAGCGCCAGTCGCAAGGCGGCTTGCGCTGCCCGCATCGCGGGTTCGAGCTCGGCCGTCAGCCTGTCGTGCTGCTTCAGGCCGCGCAGCATTTCGGCAGCCAGCAACATGCGCTTTTCGTCGAGGAACTGGTAGCCCTGGCGCATCAGCGCGCGCTCGTCGGCCAGCGCCAGCGCGACGCTCTTGGTGGCGACCGCGGTGTCAGCCATGGGCAGCCGCTTCGCCGCGGTCGGGCCCTGGCGCCGGGCTCAGGTGGCGGGCGATCTGGGCGTCGCTGAGCCGCGTCAGCTCGCCCGGCGGCAGTTCGGCCAGCAGCCGCCAGCCGATGGCCATGCTCTCGTCCAGCGTCCGCGACGCGTCCTGGGCCACCAGTTCGCGCTCGAAGCGGTCGGCCAGCCGCAGGTAGCGGCGGTCGATGTCGGTCAGCCCGTCCGAGCCGACCACGCTGGCCAGCATGCGCACCCGCGTGGCCTTGGCGTAGGACGCGAACAGCTGGTGCGCCAGGGCGGGGTGGTCGGGGTGGGTGTAGCCCTTGCCGGTGCCCAGGTCGAACAGCCGGCTCAGGCTGGGCAGGACGTTGATCGGCGGGTAGACACCTTGGTGGTCCAGCGCCCGGTCCAGCACGATCTGGCCTTCGGTGATGTAGCCGGTGAGGTCGGGGATGGGGTGGCTGATGTCGTCGGCCGGCATCGTCAGGATCGGCAGTTGCGTCACGGTTCCCGTGGCACCGCGCGCCGAGCCGGCCCGCTCGAAGATCGTTGCCAGGTCCGAGTACAGATAGCCCGGGTAGCCCTTGCGGCTGGGGATCTCGCCGTGGCTGGCCGAGACCTCGCGCAGCGCCTCGCAGTAGTTCGTCATGTCGGTCAGGATCACCAGCACATGGCGGCCTTCGTCGAAGGCCAGGTACTCGGCGGCGGTCAGCGCCACCCGCGGCGTCAGCAGGCGCTGCGGGCTCGGTTCGCTGGCCAGGTTCAGGAACATCGCGGTGTGACCGAGCGCGCCGGAATCTTCCATCGCGCGGCGGAAGCTTTCGGCGGCGTCGTGCGACACGCCGATGCCGACGAAGACGATCGCGAAGGGCGCCGCTGCATTGCCGCGCAGCCGCGCGTGGCGCGCGATCTCGATCGCCAGCCGGTCGTGCGGCAGGCCGCCCGACGAAAAGATCGGCAGCTTCTGGCCGCGGATCAGGCTGTTGGTCAGGTCGATGGCCGAAATGCCGGTCTCGATGAAGTCGCGCGGCAGCGCGCGCCGCGCCGGGTTCATCGCGCGGGCATCGATGCGGCGCCAGGCGCACGCCGCCACCGGCGGACCGGCGTCCACCGGCTGGCCCAGGCCGTTGAAGATGCGGCCCAGCAGCCCCGGGCCGACACCGAAGCGCAGCGGCTGGCCCAGGAAGCGCACGCGCACGGTGTCCAGGCCCAGGCCCTGGGTGCTCTCGAGCACCTCGATGACCATGGTGTGGTCGTCGACGCTGGTGACCCGGCCGACGCGCGGGCGCTGCGACGGGTCGCCTTCGACCACCACTTCGACCGCTTCGCCGAGCGTGACTTCGAGGTTGCGGCGCAGGAAGAGCAGCGGGCCGTCGATGCGGCTGGCGGTGCCCTGGGTGCTGAGTTCGGCCCACATGATCAGGCCGCTTCGGTCCGCTGGCCGGCGGCGCCGGCGGCGGGCGGGGCGGGCGGGGCAACAGGCGGCGCCAGGCCGGCGAACTCGCGCTCCAGCTGCTGCCAGAGCGCGGCGAAGCGGGCGATCTGGTCCTCGCCGATCTCCTCGCCCATGCGCTGCACGCGGCGGTGGATGGGCAGCGTGGCCATCTGCTCGGGCGTCGCGCCGCGGGCCAGCGCCTCGCGGGCCAGCGTGATGAAGCGCATCACCAGCCGCAGCATTTCGCTCTGGCGTTCGGCCGAACAATAGCGGTCGGTCGGCGAGAAGGCCGACTGCCGCAGCAGGGCTTCGTTGACCAGTTCGGCGGCCAGCAGCGTGAGCTGCTGTTCGGCCGGCAGCGCGTCCTTGCCGACGATGCGCGCCATGCGCTCGAGGTGGGCCTGTTCTTCCAGCAGCGCCAGCAGCTTTTCGCGCTGGCGCAGCCAGTTGTCGTTGCCGTGCGCCGTCCACCAGGGCGCGAAACGGCCGGCGTTCACCGCGTAGGACTGCAGGGGGTGGATGGCGGGGTAGAAGCGGGCTTGCGCGCGTTCACGGTCCAGGCCCCAGAAACAGCCGACGTAGCGCTTGGTGTGGCTGGTCACCGGTTCGGAGAAATCGCCGCCTGGCGGGCTGACGGCGCCGATGAGGGTCAGCGAGCCTTCGCGCCCGCACAGCGCCTGCACGCGCGCGGCGCGCTCATAGAACTCGGCGAGGCGCGAACTCAGGTAGGCCGGGTAGCCGGCCTCGCCGGGCAGTTCACCCAGGCGGCCCGAGACCTCGCGCAACGCCTCGGCCCAGCGGCTGGTGGAATCGGCCATCAGCGCCACGTGCAGGCCCTGGTCGCGAAAGTACTCGGCCACCGTGACGGCGGTGTAGACGCTGGCCTCGCGCGCGGCCACCGGCATGTTCGATGCGTTGGCGATGATCAGCGTGCGCTCCATCAGCGCGCGCCCGGTGCGCGGGTCGGTCAGGCGCGGAAATTCCTCCAGCACCTCGGCCATCTCGTTGCCGCGCTCGCCGCAGCCGACGTAGACGATGATGTCGGCGTGGCACCACTTGGCCAGCGTTTCCTGCAACACCGTCTTGCCGGTGCCGAAGCCGCCGGGTATCGCCGCGCGACCGCCCAGCGCCACCGGGAACAGGGTGTCGAGGATGCGCTGCCCGGTGACCAGCGGTGCATCGGCTGGCAGGCGCTGCGCCACCGGCCGTGGCTGGCGCACCGGCCAGCGGTGGAACAGCGTGATGGCATGCTCGCGGCCCGCGGCGTCGCGCACGGTGGCCAGGGACTGGTCCGCGTCGGTCGGCCCGGGCCCGGCGATGGCCAGCACCTCGCCGCCCACCAGCGGTGGCAACAGGCACAGCCGGGCTGGCGCGCTGCCGTCGACCTCGCCGATCACCGTGCCGGGCGCCAGCCGGTCGCCGACCCGCACCGCAGGCCGGAAGAACCAGCGCCCGGGCGGCGACTGACCGTCGTCGTCCAGCCGGCGCAGCAAGCCGTCGTAGATGTGGCCGAGCAGGCCCGGCCCCAGCGGCACCGACAGCGGCAGCCCGCTGCCGACGACGCGGTCGCCGGGCTTGAGGCCGGTGGTGTCTTCGTAGACCTGGGCGACGAAGGTGTCGGCCTCGAGCCGGATGATCTCGCCCGGCAGCCGGGCCGCACCCACTTCCACCGCCTCGCCGATCAGAAACGGCCCGCTGACGACGGCGTGCAGCACCGGTCCGGCGATGGCCGTGATGCGGGCCTGGCTCATCGGCTTGCACCGCCCGCAGTGGCCGGCTCGAACAAGGCCAGCAGCGCCGCCTCGACGCGCTGGCGATCGGCCAGCAGCGCCGCCGGCCTGCTGTCCAGGCGGGCGCCGCCGACCTCGATCACCAGGCCGGCGTGCAGGCTCTCGTCGGGCAGCAAGGTCGGCGTCACGGCGCCGCGCTGGCGCAGTGCGGTCTGCAGCGCAGCCGCCTCGGCCGGGCTCCAGCCGGCCGGGTGGCGCACGACCCAGCCTTCGAGCGGCAGGCGCGCAGCGGCCAGTCCCAGCTGCGCGGCGACCCAGGCGCTGCGCGCGGCAGGATCCTGCCAGCGCGCCACGATCGCTGCGGTCAGCGCCGGCCAGGCCTGGGCCAGCGTGCGCCGGGCGCGCACCGAAGCCTGTTGCCGGCCGGCCGTTTCCAGTTCGGCTGCCGTCTGCTGGGTGCGCTGTTGCTGGGTCGCGCGCAGGTCGGCGATGGCCCGGCGCAGGTGCACCCGCGTCTGGCTGCGAGCGCCTTGCCGGATCGCCGCAGCCTGGCGCGCTGCATCGGTCCGCAGCGCCGCGCATTCTTCGGCCACCTGGCGTTCGATCTGCTGAACCAGCGCGTCGGCCTGCCAGCCCGCCGCGTCCAGTGGGTTCACGACGCGATCCCCAGCACGTTGCGGATGCGGCGCGTCCATGCCGTGTCGGATTCGGGCGCCCGGATGTCGGGGACCACCACGACCAGCGGCGTTGCCTGGCGCAGCGCCCGGGCCAGCACGCCAGCCGGCAGGGCGTCGGCACAGCCGCGCGTCAACAGCACCAGCGCCGCGCTGCCCAGCGCCTGCGCCAGCGTGGCGGGCAGTTCCGCGGCCGTCGGGCTCCGGGTTTCGACGCCCGCCAGGCGCCAGCCCAGGGTGTTGAGCTCATCACCGATGGCGACGATGGGGGTCATGGCCAGCCGCCGTTCACGCGCGGTTGAGGATCAGGATGGCCACGATCAGGCCATAGATGGCGATGCCCTCGGCGAGACCGACCAGGATCAGCACCCGGCCCAGCAGATCGGGCTTCTCGGCCAGCGCGCCGACCGCCGCGCTGCCGACCACGGCCACCGCGTAGCCGGCTGCCAGCGTGCTCAGGCCGGCCGCCGCCGCCGCCGAAATGAAGGCCCAGCGCAGCACCTCGGGGTGGCTGGCGACGGCGGCGACACCTGCAGCGCCCGGCGCCTGCGCGCTGGCCGGCATCGACGACAGCAGCAGCAGGGCGGCGCCTGCGGTGCTGGCGGCGACCAGCAGCAGGATCGTGGTCGCGGTCATGGGTCCGACTTTCATGGCAGGCTCCTGGCTCAGGGTGTGGTCTGGACGTAAGGCGGGGGGAGGGGCTTGAAGACACGACCGTTGCCCTGCAGGAAGCGGACGAAGAACTCGAACAGCAGCAGCCGGGTGGTCTGGATGCCGACCACCAACCCTTCGAGCAGCAGGATCAACAGGTTGCCCAGCAGCAGCACGACCCAGTAGCCGACCGGGCCGCTGGCCTGGGCCACGCCAGTCACCGCCAGCGACAGCCCGGCGTGGGCCAACGCGAACGCGCCGACGCGGGCGAAAGACACGGTATTGACCAGCAACTGCAGCGCGTGTTCGACGAACTGCGCCAGACCCGTGGCCGCGTCGGCCGCGCGGCCGCTGGGGCTGCCCGGGCTGAAGGCCACGCTGCCGGCTGTGCACCACAGCGCGCCCACTGGGACCAGCCACAGCGCCTGGCGGTTGAAGACGGCCGCCAGCGCGCCCGCATAGGCCAGCACCAGCCCGGCTTCGCAAGCCCACCAGCGCCGCGCCTCGTGCCGCCAGGCGGCCTCCAGGGCCTGCAGGGCCAGCCCGCCCAGCAGGAGGGCTGCGCCCAGTGCCACCGCCGCGGCGAGCAGGGCCACGGGCTCGTGCAGCGGGTGCATCCACAGCGCGGGGACCAGGTCTTCGCGCGCGAAAACGCTGCCGAACAGCAGGCCGAAGATCATCGCCATCAGGCCGCCGGGGATCAGCATCGCCAGCATCGGCGCGCGCTGGCGCAGCAGCCAGCCGGCCGCGACCAGCACCGCGCCCTGGCCGACGTCGCCGAACATGAAGCCGAACAGCAGCGGCGCGACCAGCGCCAGCAGCGCGCTGGGGTCGGCCTCGGTCGCGCCGGGCTGGCCGAGCAGGCGCGAGAAGGCCTCGAAGGCGCGTACCCAGGGCGGGTTGCTCAGCACCGAAGGCGGCTCGGCGCCGGCCGGGGGATCGGGACAGTGCAGGACACAGGGCAAGCCCTGGGCCCGCAGCGGCGCGCCGAGCGTGGCGGCGTCGCTGGCCGTCGTCCAGCCGGTGACCCAGATCAGCCGATCGCTGGCCGCGAGTTCGCTGCCGTGGCGGATCAGCCATTCCACCATCTCGATGTCGGCCAGTGCGCCCTTCAGGTCGTGGTCCTCGCCGAGCGCAGCCAGGCGGGTGCGGATGTCAGCCGCCTGCTCTTCGAGCCGGCCCTGACGCCGCGTGACCTCGGTCGCTGCCTCGGCCGCGCTGCCGCCGAGGTCGGCCGGCCAGTCGACGCGCCTCGCTGGCAGGGCCGCTGCCTGCACGTCGATGGCCGACAGTGCATCCCGGTGGCCGAGGAGCACCATGAAGTGGCGGGCGCCACCGGCATCCGCCGCACCCGCCGCACGGGCGATACCGGGCACGGCGACCTGCAGCCGCAGCAGGTCGGCCGGCAGATCGAAGCCCCGACCGGTGGGCGCCACGGCGTAGATGCGAGCGGTGATGCCGAAGGGGCCGGCTGCGGCCAGCAGCGCCGGCTGGGGCAGCAGCGCGGCGTCGGCCTGCAGCAGTTGCGCCAGATCGGCCAGCGTCTGCCGCTGGGCCAGCAACTGCTCCTGGGCGGCGATCAAGGGATCGGCTTCGCTGTGCCAAGCCTCCAGTTGCGCCAACCGGGTGTGCAGCGTGGCGGCCGGGTCGCTGACGGGGGTGACACCGGCCGGGCGCGTCGGCGGCCAGTGGCTGCGGTAGACCCTGGCCAGTTCGTGGAAGCGCGCCAGCGGCCGCTCGGCGCCATCGACCACCAGCGGCGCAGCGCGCCTCTCTTGGGTCTGCAGTTCCACCGCGCCGCTGCGCGCCAGCGCTTCGAGCACCGGCGCCAGCCCGTCACGCGCGGTGACCAGTTCGAACCAGTGGCAGGGCCGGGGGCGCAGCATCAGGCCGCCTGCGCGCCGGGGACCGTCGAGGCTCCGGCGCCTTGCGGCGGACCCAGCAGCAGGCGCGCGACGAGGCCGCCACGCAGGCGTTCGAGGTTCAGCGCCACCAGGGCCAGGTGGGCCCAGGCGCCGACCGGTGAGGCCGCGTGGCGCCGGAACAGCTTCAGCAGCGCCTGGCGTTCGGTCTCTGCCCGGGCTGAGCGACCGGCCACCGCGCCGATCGGGCCGCCCTTGGCCTGCCTGGCGACCATGGCGCCCGGCAGCCGCGGCATCAGCTTGACGGCCACATCGGGCATCAGCGCGGCGACTGCGGGCGCGTCGCCGGCCAGGCGCTGCCAGGCCTGGAGCCAGCCCGCGGCGCGGTCCGCGCGCAGGGGCTGTTCGATCAAGGGCAGCCCGGGCAAGGTGCCGAACCAGCGCGTTGCCGCCTGCCAGCGCGCCGGTTGCCAGCTGGCGACCTCCGCCACATAGGCTTGCCAGCGTGCACGCAGATGGGCCTCGATGCGCGGCACCTCGGTGGCCTCGGACAGGCCGGCCAGCCACGGTCCCAGCGGGCCTGTGCGCGCCAGCGTCAGGTAGTGCGCGGCGGTGTGGCTGGCCTCGAGCTGGCGCCACAGCCTGGCGTCGGGCAAGCCGCTGTGCCGGGCCTGCAGGCGCGCCCGCGCGTAGGCGAAGTCAAGGCGCTGCATCGCGGGTGTCGCCGTCACCGCCCGTCAGCTGGCACGCCAGGCGCGCGACGGCGCCCATCACGGCGGCCGCGCCGGGTGGGTCGGCCATGGCGGCAACGCCATGGGCCTGCGCACGCAGCGCATCCAGCCGGACCTGCAGCGCCGCCGCATGGGCCTGCTGCCAGCCAGCGATGCGCACCAGGCTGCCGTTGATCCGGGTGAGTGCGTCCTGGCGCGCTTGTTCGAGCGCTGCCTGGCCCTGCTGGCGGGCCTGCGCGGTGCGCGCCACGGCGTCCTGTTCGGCACGCAGCACCAGGTTCATGGCCTCGGCGGTACTGTGCGCGCTCGATGGGCGAGCTGGCGACGCCGGGCTTTCGGGGGTGAACATGGCCAATCCGCTCCGACCGGCGCCCGGCTTGCGCCTCAGGGCTTGAGTGACATCAGCCAGCTGATGACGTCGGCCTTTTCGCCGGCCGTGCATTCGCGGCCGACGATGTCCTTGCAGTTCAGCCTGAACTTGGACTCGACGTGGCGCATGTCGGTGAAACGCGCCGGGTTCGCGGCCGGCGCCAGCGCGGCGATGGGCTTTTCGCTGACTTCGTCGCGGCCCGGCTTGACCGGCACCGCGCCGTGGCAGGACGCGCAACTCCAGTCCAGCGGACGACCGAAATTCGTCGTGAAAAGGCGTTGACCGCGTTCCGGCGATGGCGGTACACCGGCCTGCGCCGTGTAGGCTGCGAGCAGGTCGGCCGGCGTCGCCGCCTGCGCCGCAGGCACCACGCAGAACAGGGCCGCGAGCCAAACGGACGCCCGGCCTGGGCGGAAGTTCAGGGTCATGGCGATTCCTTCCAGGATGGGGGTGGCATGGCAGGACCCGGGCGGGCTCTGCGCCTGTGCGTGGCATCGACGGGACTCAGGCCGAACCGGCGCGGCTGGCCTCGGCCGCACGCGCGGCCTCGCGGCGGCGGCGCGCTTCCGGGTAGACCATGGTCTCCTCGAGCGAGATGTGCTCTTCGTAGAGCGTGGTGAAGATCGGCAGCGCCGCGAGCAGCATGTCCAGGTCGTACCAGGTGTAGCCGCTGGCGATGGCCTCGATGTGCGGCGCGAGCTCGCGCCAATCCTGATCCAGCCAGCCGTGGTCCTGCTTGAGCCGCAGCACCTGCTGCGTCAACTCGGGGTTGCCGGCGGCCAGCAACTCGGGGAAGACCCGCGTCTCCTCCTCGGCGTGGTGGCCGCGCGCTGGGCCGTTGAAGAAGGCCATGATTTCCAGGGCGCTGGCGCGTGCGCCCTCGTCGGGGCCGCTCTGGCGCAATTCCAGCAGCAGGCGGCTCAGCGCCTGCAACAACTTCAGCGCCGCCTGGTGCGTCTGGTCCAGCGTCTCGAAATCTGGCAGCGGGGGCACGGGCAGTCGTGCGGGCCGGGTCGCAGGCATGGCGTTCATGGCATCTCCTGGCGGTGGCCTTCATTGTTGGCCGGGCCCGGCGCAAGGCCTTGCGCCGGATCAAGGAAGCGCAGCGGTTTGTCGGCCCGCGTGACCGCCGGTGAGCCGCGGGCGAGGTCCCTGAAGCGGCCGTGGCTGTAATACGCCGCGCAGGCGCCTTCGGAGGAAACCATGCACGAGCCGATCGGGTTCTCCGGCGTGCAGACCGTGCCGAAGACCTTGCAGTCGCGCGGCTGCCTGACGCCGCGCAGGATGGCGCCGCATTCGCAGGCCTTGTTGTCGGCGACCGACCTGGTCTGCAGCCCGAAGCGGCGCTCGGCGTCGAAGGCGGCATAGGCCTCGCGGATGCGCAGCGCGCTGTAGGGCACTTCGCCCAGGCCGCGCCATTCGAAGGAACGGCGCAGTTCGAAGACCTCGCAGACCAGCGCCTGGGCCTTCAGGTTGCCCTCGCGCGTGACGGCGCGGGTGAATTCGTTCTCGACCTCGGCGCGGCCTTCGTTGATCTGGCGCACCAGCATCAGCACGGCTTGCATGACGTCCAGCGGCTCGAAGCCGGCGATCACCACCGGTTTGCGGTACTCCTCGGCAAAGAACTCGTAAGGCTGGCTGCCGATGATGGTCGAGACATGCGCCGGGCCGATGAAGCCGTCCAGCGGCAGGGTGCCGAAATCGCGTACTTCGGGCGACTCCAGGATGTTGGTGATCGCCGCCGGCGTCAGCACATGGTTGCACAACACCGTGAAGTTCTGCAGCCCCAGGCGCGCGGCTTGCCGGATCACCAGGGCCGAGGGCGGTGTGGTGGTTTCGAAGCCGATGGCAAAGAACACCACGGCACGCTCGGGGTGGGCCTGGGCCAGCGTCAGCGCGTCGGCCGGCGAATAGACCATGCGGATGTCACCGCCCTGCGCCTTGGCCTTCAGCAGCGACAGCCCGTTCGATGCCGGCACGCGCAGGCAGTCGCCATAGGTGCACAGGACGACGTCCTGGTCGAGCGCCAGGCGGATCGCCAGGTCCACCCGGCCGATCGGCAAGACGCAGACCGGGCAGCCCGGGCCGTGGATCATGCGCACGGCCGGGGGCAGCAGGTCGACGATGCCGTAGCGCGAGATGGCGTGGGTGTGGCCGCCGCAGAACTCCATCAGGTTGTAGCTGCGGCCGGGGTTGGCTTCGCGCGCGATCTGCGCGGCGATGCGGCGCGCCAGATCGCCGTCGCGGAATTCGTCGATGTATTTCATGTGGGTTCGGGTTCGGGTGCGGCAGCGGCCTGCGCGAACAGCGCCAGCGTGCGTTCGGCTTCGGCCGGATCGAGCCGCGACAGCGCGTAGCCGACGTGCAGGATCACGTAGTCGCCGACCTCGACACCGTCGACCAGGGCCAGCGAGATCTCCTTGCGGATGCCGCCGAGGTCGACGATGGCGGATGCGTCATCGCCCTTTTCCACCACGCGAACGGGTATGGCCAGACACATGGCTTCAGTCTCCGGCGTTCATTCTTTGAATGGCCACCCAGGTCTGGCCCAGGGCGATGCCGCCGTCGTTGGGTGGTGCCTGTTCCGCCTGCAGCACCTGCAGGCCTTGGGCGGCCAGGCGAGGCAGCAGGAGCGCGGTCAGCAGGGCATTCAGAAAGCAGCCGCCGCCCAGAGCGACCTGGCGCAGCCCGCTGTCGTGCGCGGCGCGCGCCACCCAGCGCGCCAGGCCGTCGGCCAGCGCGTGGTGGAAGAGCAGGGCGCCGTGCGGCAGGTCGGTCTCGTCGGCCAGGCGCAGCACCAGCGGACCCGGGTCGAGCCTGCCGTCGCCCCGCACTGGCACCAGGGCGGCCAGGTCCTCCTCCGGCGGCCGCGCGAGGGCACCGGCGGCCAGCGCTTCCAGCAGCATCGCTGCCTGGCCTTCGTAGGCGTTGGTCTCGCGCACGCGCAGCAGCGCCGCGGCGGCGTCGAACCAGCGGCCCAGGCTGCTGGTGGGCTGACAGCGCAGGCCGCGTTCCAGCATCTGGGCCACGGCCGCGGCAGCCGGCCGGTGGCCGAAGCGGGCGGCGATCTGGGCGCTGCGGCCGCTGGCGTGCAGCGCCGCCGCGGCCATGCGCCAGGGCTCGCGGGCCGCAGCGTCGCCGCCGGGCATCGCCAGGTGCGCCAGGTGACCCAGGCGCTGGAAGCGGCCGCCGTCGACACGCAGCAACTCGCCGCCCCACGCGCCCTGGTCGCTGCCCAGCCCGACGCCATCGAGCGCCAGGCCCAGCAGCGGGCCTGTCACCCGGTGCTCGGCGGCGACGGCCGCGATGTGGGCATGGTGGTGCTGCACCGCGTGCACCGCCTGGGCAGGCAGGCCGCGCGCAGCGGCGAAGTCCAGCGCAAAGCGGGTGCTGAAGAAGTCGGGGTGCAGGTCGTGGGCGACGCCCTGCGGCTGCACGTCGAGCACCCCGCACAGGTGGGTCACCGCCTCGGTCAGCGCCTCGCAACTGGCGGCGTTGTCGAGGCTGCCGATGTGCGCCGACAGGAAGGCCTGGTCACCGCGGGTGATGCAGACGGTGTTTTTCAGCCCGGCGCCGGTGGCCAGCACGCTGGGGCCGGCCCGGGCCAGCTGGATCGGCCGCGGCGTGTAGCCGCGGGCCCGGCGGATGAACTGCGGCCGGCCGCTGGCCGCCAGGCGCAGCAGGCTGTCGTCGCAGCGTGCGACGATGTCGCGGTCGTGCAGCAGCCAGGCGTCGGCGATGCCCTGCAGCCGCGCCAGGGCTTCGTCGTTGTCCTTGACCAGCGGCTCGCCGCCCGGGTTCGCGCTGGTCATCACCAGTGCCAGGTGCTGCGGCACGTCCAGCCAGCCGCTGCCGGCCGGCCGGCCTGCGGCTTCGTGGAACAGCAGGAACTGGATCGGCGTGCACGGCAGCATCAGGCCCAGCTGGGCGAGACCGGGCGCCACGCCGGGCAGCGCGTCGGCTGCTGGCCCCTGCCGGCGCAACAGAACGATCGGGCGCTCGCAGCCCGCCAGCAGCGCCTGTTCCGCGGCATCGGCCCGGACCCAGGCGGCCGCCGACGCGGTGTTGGCGACCATCACCGCGAGGGGCTTCTCGTCGCGTTGCTTGCGCTGCCGCAGCAGCGTCACGGCCGCGGCGTTGCGCGCGTCGCAGGCCAGGTGAAAACCGCCCAGACCCTTGATGGCGACGATCTGCCCGGCCCGCAGCAGCGCCAGCGTGGCCGCGATGGCGTCCAGCGGACCGGCGAGCCGCGAACAGCCCTGCGCGTCAAGCAGGCTCAACTGTGGGCCACAGGCCGGACAGGCGTTGGGTTCGGCATGGAAGCGGCGGTCGGCCGGGGTCTGGTATTCGCGCCGGCAGGCCGGGCACAGCGCGAAGCCGGCCATGCTGGTCTGCGCGCGGTCGTAGGGCAGGCGATGGGTCAGCGTGTAGCGCGGACCGCATTGCGTGCAGTTGATGAAGGCGTAACGGTGGCGCCGGTCGGCCGGGTCGAAGAGCTCGGCCAGGCAGTCGCTGCAGGTCGCGGTGTCGGGCGGTATCCCGGTCTGCACCCGCTGACGGGCGGCCGCTCGGCTGGGTCGGATGTGGAAGCCGCGGCCGCTGGCTGCAGCCGGGCTGTCGTCCTCGCAGGCTTGCCGCGCTTGCGCGGTGGACTGCAGCTGTTCGACACGCGCCAGTTGCGGCGCGTCGGCGCGCAGCCGTCGTTCGAAATCCCGCAGCGCCGCGGCGCCGCCCTGGGCTTCGATCAGCACCCCCTCGGCGTCGTTCAGCACCCAGCCGTCCAGGCCGAGTTCGCAGGCGAGCCGCAGCACGAAAGGCCGGAAGCCGACGCCCTGCACGCTGCCGCGCACGCGGATCGCGCGGCGCAGCACAGGGGCTTCGGTGTCGACCTGCATGTGCCGGCTTTCAGGGGCTGGCTGCGCTGGCCGCCAGCGCAGGCGACTCGGCGGCGTGGCCCTGCGGCGCCGCGGCCGGCTGCGGCTGGCGCGCCGCTTGCGCCCCCTCGGCGATCCAGGACAGCCAGCGGTCCATGCCCTGGTCGGTCGTGGCCGAGACCTCGATGATCTCGATGCACGGGTTGACGCGCCGGGCATTGGCGATGCAGGCGGCCACGTCGAAGCGCAGGTGGGGCAGGAGGTCGACCTTGTTGAGCAGCATCAGCGAGGCGGCATGGAACATGTCGGGGTACTTCAAGGGCTTGTCCTCGCCCTCGGTGACCGACAGCACGACCACCTTGTGCGCCTCGCCCAGGTCGAAGCCCGCGGGGCAGACCAGGTTGCCGACGTTCTCGATCATCAGCAGCGAGTCGTCGGCTGGCACCAGGCGGGCGATGGCCGTTTCGACCATCGCCGCGTCGAGGTGGCAGCCCTTGCCGGTGTTGATCTGCAGCGCCGGTGCGCCAGTGGCCCGGATGCGCTCGGCGTCGAAGCTGGTCTGCTGGTCGCCTTCGACGACGGCCACTGGCCAGCGCCCGGCCAGCAGTTCGATGGTGCGCACCAGCAGCGTGGTCTTGCCCGACCCGGGGCTGGACACCAGGTTCAGCGCGAACACGCCGTGCTGCGCCAGCCAGGCCCGGTTGCGCTGTGCGTGGCTGTCGTTGTGGGCCAGGATGTCGCGCTCGACCTGCACCCGGCGCGACGGCGTGGCCGCGTGGTGGTGATCGTGCCCGGCTGCGTGGCCATGGCTGTGCACCGTGCCGTCGGCGTGGGTATGCGTCTGGCTAAGCGTCTGGCTGAGCGTCTGGGTAGGGCGGTGGGCGTGGCTGTGACCATCGCCCTCGATGTGGATCTGGTCGCTGCCGCAGCCGCAAGTCACGCACATGGGTGTCTCCTTGAAGTCAGTCGATCTCGATGTCGATCACCCGCATGCGGTCGCCGCCGGTGACCTGCAACTGGTGGCTCTGGCAGCGTGGGCAGGGGTTGCCGCGGCGCGAGATGACGACCGGCGAAGAGCAGGCCATGCACCAGGCGCTGCCGTCGATTTCGACAAGCTCGAGCAGCGCCGAGGCGGCCAGCGAGCCGCGACGCACGACCTCGAAGGCGAAGCGCAAGGCGTCGATTTCGACCTGCGCCAGCTGGCCGATCTCCAGCCGCACCCGCGTGACCCGGCTGGCGCCGTTGGCGCGTGCGGTCTCGTCCACGATCTCGCGGACGCTTTCGGCCAGCGACATTTCATGCACCGTCGACCTCGACCTCGACACGGCAAGGCACGCAGGGGTCCAGCGAGTTCGCCACCCGGGTGGCCAGCGCCAACGCGGATGCTTCACCGTCGACCTGGGCCCCTTCCAGCGCGGCGACCAGCGCCCCGCGGGGGTGGAAATTCCACTCGGTGGGCGCGACGATGCGGTAACTGCAGACCCGTCCCTCTGACAGGCAGACCTGGTGCAGCAGCAGGCCGCGCGGGCTCTCCACCCAGGCCAGACCGCAGCCCTTGTCCAGCGCCAGCGCGCCCAGGCTGACGGGTCCTGACGGGTCGGCCTGGCCGTCGAGCAGCCGCGCCAGCTCGCGCAGGCGGGCGACGAAGCGCAGCGCCGAACGGTCCAGCGTGCGCAAGCCCGTGGCGGCCCCCGCCGGGTCGAACAAGGGGTCGTCCTGCCGTCGCGCGAAAGCGCCGGTTTCCGCTGCCGCACCGCGCCACGTGGGCTGCTGCGCAAAGCCGGCGTCGGCCGCCATCGCCGCAGCGAGTGGCAGCAACCAGTCCACCGCAGGCCGCGGCAGCCGGGGAGTGCAGGCATCGCAGCCGGCCCGCGGCGGGCCGGGCCGGCGCAGGCCGTGGATGTGGCGCGCGGTCGCGGTGTCGCCATCGGCGGCCCAGGCTTGCAGCGCGGGCCAGCTGTCCAGCTGCAGCCAATCTCCAGCCGGCCGGCCGAAGGCGGCCAGCGCGATGGCCAGCGGCGCGCCCCCGGCCGCTGCGGCCCAGCGGTACCCGGTGGCGGCGCGGGCGGCGGCCACGGCCCCGGGCGCCGGTGCTTCGCCCAGCCAGCGGGCCGCGTTCAGCAGGGCCTGCCAGGCGAACTCGCGCACCGTCTCGGCGGCGATCTCGGCCTGCGCTTCGGCGCTGTCGCTGGCGCTCAGCGCGCTGCCGGCCGCCGCCGCGCAGGCCAGGCGGCTGGCCGTGGCCTGGGAGCGGGCGCAGACCGAGAACAGCAGCGGCACGGCGGCCTGCACCCCGGCCGCCGAGCGGCCGAGCAGCATCATGCGCGCGATGTCCGGCCGCGTCGAACGGACGCTGACCGGCCCGATGCGCCCGGCCGCCAGCCGCAGGCCGACGCGCAGGCTGCCCTCAGGGCCCATGGTCGGCTCCGGCGGCGGTGCCAAAGAGGAAGCCGCGCTTGCTCAAGGCCGGCGGCGCGGCCGCCATGGCCGCCGCCGCTACCGGATCGGGCGCTGCGGCAGGCAAGTCCATGGCCGGGCGGTTGGCGGCGTCGAACAGCGCTTGCAGCGCGGCCGCTGCGGTGTCGGTGGCGCCGGCCTGCGTGGCGAAGTCGAACATCGGCGAGAACAGCGAGCAGGCCTGGTAGTCACCGAGTTCGGCATCGCAGCCGCCGATGAACTCGAACACGCCGGCCGGAAACACATGGTGGCGGCTGTCGCGCTCGGCGATGGGCTGCCAGCGTTCGTCGATCCGCGGCAGCAGCATCAGGTTCATGAACCAGGGTGTGACCAGCACGCCCAGCCAATGGTCATGCCAGGGCTGGAAGCCCACGGCCTGCACCTTCAGGGCCGGGTTGACCAGCGGCACGCCCTGCATCTGCTGCTGCAGGATGACCCCGAAGCGGTCCTCGAGCGCCGACGCCGGGCTGGGCCGCTCGCCTGGACTCGGACTGGCGCTAGGCATCGAGCACCAGGAAGTCCTGCTGCACGGCCGAGCAGTTGGGGCAGCTCCAGTGGGGCGGCAGCGCGGTGAACGGCGTGCCGGGCGGGATCTGCCAGACCTCGTCGCCCAGAGCCGGGTCGTAGACGGTCCAGCAGATCTTGCATTCGAGCCGTGTCTGCGGGCCGATGACGGCGGCGCGGTGGGCTGGGCTGGTGGCTTCGGCCATGGTCTGCTCAGGCCGTGACGGCGTCACCCATCCACTGCACCAGGTCGGCCAGGCGATCGCGCGTCTCGACCAGGTCTTCCCGCGCGGCGATGGCGACTTCGGGCATCGGCACCACCTCGATGGTGTTGAGGATCAGCGTCTGCATGTTGTTGAAGTACTGCACGCGCCAGACGTGGCGCGCCGCGGTGCTGCTGATGCGGCAGTTGCCGAAGCCGCGCGACAGCAGGACGACCGAGCCGCCATCGAGCACGGCGTCGAGGTGGGCGGCGTCTTCGGGCGACAGCGGCAGCAGGGTCAGGTTGATGACGTGGCTGGGTGTCGTCGGGCCGCTGCGGTCGATGGCCTCCTGCAACTCGCTGAGCAGGGACCGCACGTTCATCGCGCCGGCGGGCAGCGGCAGCGGACGCAGCAGCGCTGCGGCACCTCGGGCTGCCAGTGCGCCGACCACCGGCGGCAAGGCGGCGGCCAGCAGGAAGTCGTGCAGCAAGTGGCTGCCGCGCAGATGCTGTTCGCGCCAGACCCCCGAGAACACGGTTTCCTGGATGCGGATCTCGTGTTCGGCATCGACGAGTGCCGAAACCTCGCCTTCGCCCAAGGTCTCGTTGAGGACGCGCAGCGAGGCCGCGGGCAGGCCGACCAGATCGATGGCGGGTGTGTGGCCGCCCTGGGCCAGCCAGCGGTCCATGTGGCCAAGAAAGACCTCGAGCAGGTCGCGAGCGCCGGCCACGTCGAGGTCGGGCCCGGGTTCGGGCAGACCGGGCATGGCGAAGGTGTTCATCTCGCGCGGCATCGGCATGTAGTCCACCGCGTCGGTCGGCTCGGGCATCAGGCTGCGGATGGGAATCTGGATCGGTCGCATGCAAGCTCCCTGGCCGACGTCAATGACAGCCCGCCTCGCCGGTCGGTCCGGCGGCGCGGACGGGGATGCCGACGGTCGGCGGCCGCGAAGGCTCGGCCGCCAGCAGCCGCATCAGCTCGGCGGCGTAGTCGTCCCAGTCGCGGATGCCGTCGACGGCGCCCAGGTACTGGCCGTCGCGCAACATCACGAAGGCCGGCCAGCGGGCAAAACCGTAGCGCGGGGCGATGGCGCGCGAGGCCGTGGGCGGCAGCAAGGCGACGCGGAAACGGCCACCGCCGGTGGCGTGCAGTTCGGGCACGACGACCGCCAGGTCGAGCGTCTCCTTGAAGCGCTCCGGGTCTTCGGCGAAGACCACCATCGCCGGCCCGGGCTGCTGCGCCCAGGCGTCGTAGGTGTCGGCGTTCAGCACGCTGGCGCCGGTCAGCTTGACCAGCCTCGCCAGCAGCGGGTGCAGATCGACCAGCGGCGCGGGAACGGTCAGGTCACTCATGGTTGGTGCCTTTTCAGGTGTGCAGGCAGTTCGGGTTGGCGACCGACCAGGTCGTCGAAGAAGGCGTCAATGCCGGTTTCGCCACGGAGCACGGCGGCCAGCGCCTGGCGTGCGGCGCGCGCCTGCGCGGCGGCCTGTTCGCTCAGCACCTGCCGCGCCGCTCCCTGGAAGCCCAGCACCCAGGTGCCCACGGCCTGCGGCCCGATCAGCATCATGTCCAGCCTTTCGCGCTGGCCAGCGGCTTCGCACCAGGCCCAGCTGTCCTCGACCGCGACCACGCACAGCGGCACGCCGATGCACATCAGGACCCCGCCGCGCCGCTGAGCGGGTTCATGAAGCGCGAGTCGCCGATGCGGCAGGCCGCGGCGGCCGACGGGCGGCCGGACTCGTAGTCGTGCAGCGCCAGGGCCCCCGGGCTCAGCGGCTCGACCGGCTGGCCGTCGCGGGCGACCGCGTCCAGCCCCCATGCGGCCAGTTCGGCCAGCGCCAGCGCCGCGGCTTCGTCGACGCGGGCCCGCACCAGGGGCGTCAGGCTGCCGCCGAGGTCGTCGAGCCGGTCGGCCTGCACGCCGATCAGCGTGATGCGCGCCGGGAAGCGACCGCGCAGCCGGGCCAGCGACAGCAGTTCCTGGAAGGTGGCTTGGTGCAGGCTCATCGCGGTGCCCGACCACACCGGCACCTCGGCATCGCGCAAGACGCGCAGCGTGCCCGGCGGCAGCTGGTAGTCGATGGCGTCGAACACGATCACCCGCTCGGCGCTGCAGACATGCTCCAGCAAGACCATGCCCTGGGTGCCGCCGTCGACCACCGAGACTTGGTCAGGCAGCTGCCAGCGCCGGTGCAGCGCTTCGACCGCGCGCACGCCGAAGCCCTCGTCGGCCCACAGCACATTGCCGATGCCCAGCACCAGCACCGCCGGCTGCTCCATCGCCAGGCCGCTCACGGCTTGGAGATCCGCCAGCCGTTGATCATCGTGCTGATCACGGTCTCGCCCGAGCAGATGTCCTCGCGCACCACCATGTAGACGTGGACGATGGTGAAGACGATCAGGTACCACATGCCCAAGTGGTGCAGCGTGTGCACGTTCTGGCTGTAGCCCAGCAGCGGCAGCACCCACGACGAGAACCCCTGGAAGGCCCAGCTGTTGCGGCCCAGGCCTTCGCCGTAGAGCGCGAAGCCGGTGAAGACCATGAACAAGGTGCCCAGCGCGTACATGAAGCCCATTGCCGCCATCGCCAGCGGGTTGTGGCCGGCCCAGGGCCTGGCGTGGCGCTTGATGAACAGGTAGTGCAGCGTCTGGTCGATGAATCCGCGCCAGAACTCCGCCGTCAGCATCTTCAGCGGCACCAGGAAGATCTCGCGCGAGTAGCGGTTGCCGAAGAAGGCCCAGACGATGCGCCAGGCGAAGGTGATGGCGAAGATGTAGGCGGCGGCGAAATGGGCATAGCGGACGTAGCCGAAGAAAAAGTGCTCGCTGGCCTCGCCGCCGCTGGACGACAGCGGGCTGCCGATCAGGTAGCCAGTGGCCACCAGCACGACCATGCACAAGGCCATCACCCAATGCCAGATGCGCACCGGCAACTCCCACACGTACTGCGGGAAGGTCGGCTTGCTTCCGAGGTAGCTGCTCATGTTGGGCCTCCCGGCTAGCGGACGGTGACGCGCGTGATCTCTTCGCCCTCGGGCGAGATCACGTGGCTGGCGCAGGCCAGGCAGGGGTCGAAACTGTGGATGGTGCGCAGGATCTCCAGCGGCTCGTCGGGCTTGGCCATCTGCGTGTTCAGCAGCGCTGCCTCGTAGGCCCCGATCTGGTTCTTGGCGTCGCGCGGGCCGGCGTTCCAGGTCGTGGGCACCACGCACTGGTAGTTGTCGATCCTGGTGTCCTTGATCTTGATCCAGTGACCCAAAGCGCCGCGCGGCGCCTCGCAGTAGCCTGCGCCCTGCGCGGTGGACGGCCAGGTCGAAGGCTCCCAGCTGTCGACGTTGGCGGTGGCGAAGTTGCCGGCCTTCAGGTTGCCCATCAGCTTGTCGAAGAAGTAGCGCATCTTGTGCGCCGACCACGAGCATTCCAGGCCGCGCGCCGCGGTGCGGCCCAGCGTCGAGAACAAGGCCGTGATCGGCACGTCGAGCTTCTTCAGCACCATGTCGACCGGGTCCTTGAACTCGGCGCGGCCCGCGGCGTAGCCGATGACGTAGCGCGCCAGTGGTCCGACCTCCATCGCGTGGCCGCGCCAGCGCGGCGCCTTGACCCACGAGTACTTGGCGCTCTCGTCGATCGATTCGATGCTGGTCTTGCTGCCCTTGGTGCCCTTGCCGAGCTCGAAGTTGGGCACGGTCTCGCCGTCGAAGGGGTGCAGGCCCTTGGTCTCGTCGGCGTACTTGTACCAACTGTGGCCGACGAACTCCTGGATCTGCGCCGGGTCCTTGAGGTCGACCGGCAGGATCTCCTTGAGATTGCCGCCGATGATCGCGCCGCGCGGCATCAGCAGGCTCTGGTTGCTGTCGTCGTTGGCGATGTCGGGGAACTCGCCGTAGGACAGCAGGTTCATGCCCGACAGCCCGCCGCCGATGGCGCCCCAATCCTTGTAGAAGCTGGCGATCGCCAGCAGGTCGGGGATGTAGACCTTGTCGATGAAGTTGATGGCGTCGTCGATGATCTTGGACACCATGTTCAGGCGCTCCATGTTGATCGCGCCGACGGCCCCGGTGGCCTCGAGATTGATCGAACAGGGCACGCCGCCGACCAACCAGTTCGGGTGCGGGTTCTTGCCACCGAAGATGGTCTGGATCTTGACGATCTCCTTCTGGAAGTCGAGCGCCTCCAGGTAGTGCGCCACCGCCATCAGGTTCGCTTCGGGCGGCAGCTTGTAGGCCGGGTGGCCCCAGTAGCCGTTGCGGAACGGGCCCAGCTGACCCGAGGCGACGAACTTCTGCAACCGGCTCTGCAGGTCGCGGTAGTAGCCTGGCGAGGACATCGGCCAGCTGCTGATCGACTGCGCCAGCTCCGAGGTGCGCCTGGGGTCGGCTTTCAGCGCGCTGACGACGTCGACCCAGTCCAGCGCATGCAGGTGGTAGAAGTGCACCAGGTGGTCATGCGTGTACAGCGTCGCATGCATCAGGTTGCGGATGATGTTGGCGTTGTCGGGGATCTTGATCTTCAGCGCGTCCTCGACCGCCCGCACCGAGACCAGCGCGTGGGTGCCGGTGCAGACGCCGCAGATGCGCTCGACGAAGGCCCAGGCGTCGCGCGGGTCGCGGCCCTTGAGGATCACTTCCAGGCCGCGCCACATCGTGCCCGTGGACACGGCGTTGCGGATCACGTTCTTGTCGTCGAGGTTGACCTCGATGCGCAGGTGGCCCTCGATGCGGGTGATGGGATCGACGACGACACGCTTGCCGCCGTTGTCGAGCTTGAAGCCTTGGGTTTCGATGACGGTCATGGTCAAGCTCTCGTGGTCTGGTCGGCCTGGGTCTTGTTCCGGTCGGCCGCCCGCTTGATCGCGGTCACCGCGGCATGGGCGACGACCGCCGCACCGGTGATGCCGGCCGCGGCCAGACCGATCTTGTCGGCGTTGGCTTCGACGCCGAACTGCGTGATGTTGGTCAGCCGGTCGTAGAACGAACCCTTGTCCCAGAAGCCGTCTTCGCTGCAGCCGATGCAGCCGTGGCCCGAGCCGATCGGGAACGAGGTGCCCTCGTTCCAGCGCGTGGTGCTGCAGGCGTTGTAGGTGGTCGGGCCCTTGCAGCCCATCTTGTAGAGGCAGTAGCCCGCCTTGGCGCCCTCGTCGTCCCACTTCTCGACGAACTGGCCGGCATCGAAGTGCGGCCTGCGGTAGCACTTGTCGTGGATGCGCTGGCTGTAGAACATCTTCGGCCGTCCCTGGCGGTCGAGCTCGGGGATCTTGCCGAAGGTGGCGTAGTAGGTGACCACGGCGGTCATCACCTCGGCGATCGGTGGGCAGCCGGGCACTTTGATGATCGGCTTGTCGGTGATGACCTTGTTGATCGGCACCGCGGTCGTCGGGTTGGGCTTGGCGGCCTGCACGCAGCCCCAGCTGGCGCACGAACCCCAGGCGATGATGGCCGCCGCATCCTTGGCCACGTGCTTCAGCTTCTCGACGAAGGGCTTGCCGCCCGGCATGCAGAACATCCCGTCCTCGCCCAGCGGCGGGTTGCCTTCGACGGCCAGGATGTAGTTGCCCTTGTACTCCTTCATCACCTGCTCGAGCGCGGCCTCGGCCTGGTGGCCGGCAGCGGCCATGATGGTGTCGTCGTAGTCGAGCGAGATCATCGACAGGATGACGTCCTTGGCCAGCGGATGCGCACTGCGGATGAACGATTCGGTGCAGCAGGTGCACTCCAGCCCGTGCAGCCACAGCACCGGGGTGCGCGGCTTGCTTTCCAGGGCGTGGGCGATGCGCGGCGCGAAGGCCGGGGCCAAGCCCAGCGACGCCGCCGTGAGGCTGCAGAACTTGAGGTAGCTTCGGCGGGTGATGCCCTGCCGACGCATGACTTCGTAGAAAGTTTCGGTCATGGGGTCTCCTCCGTCGTGGATCGCCTTGTGACCGCGAGCCCTCTGCGCCAGCCCCAAGATGGCGCCCAGTCTCTCGCGGCAGCCTCAGAAGAACATGATCTGGGTCAACTGGCCTGCAGGCGGCAAAGCCGCTGCGGCCGGCGCTCCGACAGCTTCAGAAGCGGCTGATGCGGCCGGCCTGGATCAGCGGGGCGACCACCGCGCTGTCGGCCGCCATGCGCTCGCGCACGGCCTGTGGTGACGAGGGCATGAGCTCGAAGCCGGCCGCTGCCGTCCGCTGGCGAACGCTGTCGCTGGCCAGTGCCAGCGCGACACCGCGCTGCAGCGACTGCAGCACAGGGTCGGGCGTGCCAGCCACCGCCATCAGCGCTGCCCAGGGGTGCAACTCCACCGGCGGGCCGCCGGCCTCGAGCAAGGTGGGAATGTTGGGATGGCTGGCCAGCCGTTCGCGGGCTGCGACGGCCAGCGGCCGCATGCGCCCGCTGGCCAGCAGCCCGGCCATCGTGTTCACCGAGAAGGTCGTGAAGTCGACGTCACCGGCCACCAGCGCCGACATCAGCGCGCCGCTGTCCTTGAAGGGCACGTGCAGCAGTTGCAGCCCGGCGGCTTGCGCGTAGGTTTCGACCGCGACCTGGCTCGGGTGGCCGTGGCCGAGCGACGCGTAGCTGATCTTGCCGGGGGCCCGGCGCGCAGCGTCCTGCAACTCGACCACGCTGCGCAGGCGGTTACCGGCGCCGACCCACAGCAGGAAGGTGGCGCGGAACAGCATCGTCAGCGGCTCCAGGTCGCGCAGCGGGTCGTAGGGCAGTTGCGGGTGCAGCAGCGGATTCACCACCAGGCTGCCGGTGTCGGCCAGGTACAGCGTGTGGCCGTCGGCTGCGGTGCGGCGCAGGTCGCCGAAGGCCACGATGCCCGAGGCACCGGGCTTGTTGTCCACCAGCACCGTTTGCTGCCACTGCTGCGCGAGCTGCTCGGCCACGCTGCGGGCCACCACGTCAGGGCCGATGCCCACCGAATAGGGCACCACCAGGCGCACGCTGCGGTTCGGAAAATGGCCGGTCTGGGCCCGGGACCAGCCTGCAGCACCCGAGCCTGCCGCAGCCACCGCCGCCAACAGGGAACGGCGGCTGATGCCTGGCACGCTCACGACAGGGCCCGGCTCAGCAGGGCGCCGGCCGACAACAGGGCGGCAAACCACAATTCCAGGCGGAAGGTGCGGAACAGGATCTCGTTGAAAGCCGTGCCCGCCGCGCAGCGGGCAAAGTCGCGCCGCAATTGGAGCGCGCAGGGCAAGAGCAGCAGCGGCAGCAGCAGGGCCGGTGCGCGCCCGAGCAGGGCCATCGCCGGCACCAGGGCCAGCGGCCCGAACAACAGCCCGGCATACAGCGCGCGCGAGGCCGGTTCGCCGAACAGAACCGCGAAGGTGCGGCGCCCGACCAGCCGGTCATGCGCCAGGTCGCGGTGGTTGTTGACGGCCAGCGCGGCAGAAGCCAGTGCGCCGATCGCCACCGAAGCCAGCACACTCACCGGGGCGATGGTCGCGGTCAGGACCCAGTCGGTGCCCATCACCGCGATGAGGCCGAAGAAAACGAACACTGTGAGCTCGCCGAAGGGCGTGTAGGCGATGGGCTTGGGACCGCCCATGTAGGCCAGCGCGGCGAGCAGCGAACTGACGCCGATGGCCAGCACGGGCCAGCCGCGGTAAGCCACCAGCGCCAGACCCAGGCCGGTGGCGGCCAGCGCCGCGACGACGATGCCCAGGCGCACATGGCGCACGCTGAGCCAGCCCTTCGCCGTGGCGCGCGGCAGTCCTGTGCGCGTGCCGCTGCTTTCGCCGCCGCGGACGGTGTAGCCGACGTCGTTCTGCATATTGGTGATGACCTGGACCAGCAGCGCCGAGCCCAGCACGAGCAGGGCCGCCAGCGCATCGATGGCGCCGTGGTGCGCGAAACCCAGCGTGGCGCCGACCAGCACGGGGCTGAAGGCGACCAGCAGGCTGCGCGGCCGGATCGCGACCAGCCAAGCCGCCAGCGAACCCGAGCGCACGGCCCGGACGGCGTTCACGGTCTCCCGGTTCACCGTCATCGTGTGCCTGCTGCGCGCCAGGCGGTACGGGCGAGTCGGGTTGCGCTCATCTTCGATGCTCCATGACCAAGGGCCCAGGGTGGACCTCGATCGCCACCGTCATCCCATGGTAGCGACGCGCGTCGCAGGGCTCGGGTGCAGTTCGCCAATCACTGACCAGGATCAACTTGGCGCTTGATGTGCATCAATCGGTGGCCTGTAGCGCGGTCTATGGTTGCCTCAAGCTGCCGTCGAGCGGTGCCACGGCCTTCACCGCTGCCTTGCGCTGCTGGGCTCCATACCCTAGGTCACCATGAACACCACCGCTCCACCCGCCGCCCCGATGTTGTACGAGGCCGTCAAGGCCAGCCGCCTCGCGGAAGGCTTGAGCCCGGGTCAGGTGGATGTGCTCGCGCGCCTGCTGACGCTGGAGCCGGTGCAGGCGCAGCAGGTGCTGGCCCGCGAGGGCAGCGCCGACAACCGGCTGTACCTTGTCGTGCAGGGCTCGCTGGCCATCGTGAAGCACATCGGCACGCCGGAAGAGACGACACTGGTGACGCTGGAGGCCGGCGACTTCGCCCACGAGCTGGGTTTTCTCGACGGCGCGCCGCGCTATGCCAGCCTGCAGGCTGCCGCGCCGGGCCAGGTGCTGGTGCTCGAGCGCGAGCAGCTCGAAAGCCTGATCGAGACGCACCCGCGCATCCTCTACGCCGTGATGTGCGCGATCGTTCGCGCCGTGCACCGCGTGCAGACCCGACTGTCGATGCAGGCCAGTGAATTGACGAACTACATCGTCAAGCAGCACGGGCGCTACTGATGCAACTGGGGCTGGCATGAGTCCAGTCGGCATCAGTCTTTTGCTGTTGTTGGCCATCGCCGGCTTTGGCGCCCTGGCCTGGCGCAAGCTGCGGATCGTCATGGCGCTGCAGCCGCAGCCGCGCTGGGACGCGCCCGGGCGGCGCCTGCGCACGGTGCTGGTCAACGGCCTGCTGCAGCGCCGCATGCTGCAGCGCGAATGGCGCCCGGGTCTGATGCACAGCGTGATCTTCCTGGGCTTCCTGTCACTGCTGTTGCGCAAGCTGCAATTGCTGGCCATCGGCTACGACGAGGGCGCCGTCTTCGCCGATGTCTTCGGCGGCCCCTTTGCCGCGTTCAAGGACGGCGTCGAACTGGCGGTGACGCTGGCCGTCCTCTACGCCTTGTGGCGCCGCCTGGGGCTGCGTCCGGCCCGGCTGGAGCCCAACCGCGAGGCCCTGCTGGTGCTGGGCCTGATCCTGCTGATCATGCTGACGGACTTCGCCTTCGACGGCTTCCGCTTCGCCAAGCTGGGTGCTGCTGTGCCGGGCATCGCGCATGAACAGGGCTATGCCTTCATCGGCGGCGCGGTGGCCACCGCACTGCAGGCCTGGTCGCCGCGGGCCTTGTCGGCCGGCTATGCGATTTCCTACTGGACCCAGATGGGGGTGGTGCTGGCCTTTCTGGTGCTGCTGCCGGCCGGCGAGCATTTCCACATCGTCACGGCGCTGCCCACCTTGTACTTTCGCCGCGGCCGGCCGGCCAACCGGGTGCCGGCGGTCGACGTCGACAAGCTGATGGCGGCCACCGACGAGGCCGACATGAAGGCCGGTGTGCGCGACGCGCGCGACCTGAGCAGGAAGGACGGCCTGGACGCCTACACCTGCACCGAATGCGGACGCTGCAAGGACGCCTGCCCGACGCACTTGACGGGCAAGCCGCTGTCGCTGAAAGGCGTGAACGACACGCTGAAGCGGCACCTGACGGCACAAGGCGCGCTGATCGTCGCCGGGGACCCGGCCGGCGAACTGCCGCTGCTGGTCGGCAGCGTGATCAGCGATGACACGCTGTGGGCGTGCACGACCTGCGGCTACTGCGAAGCGGCCTGCCCGATCGAACTCGAACACCTGGACAAGTTCTTCCGCATGCGCCAGCACCAGGTGATGATTGCCGGCGAATTCCCGCACGAGTTGAAAAAGGTCTTCGAGGCCTACGAGGTCCAGGGCAACCCCTGGGGCCTGCAGGCCCTTCAGCGCGGCGACTGGGCGCAGGGCCTGGGCGTGCCGCTGGTGCGCAGCGCGCAGGACATGGCGGGCCTGGAATGTCTCTTCTACGTCGGCTCGGCGATGTCCTTCGACCCGCGGGGCCAGAAGATCGCACGGGCGATGGTCACGGTGCTGCAGGCGGCCGGTGTGCGCTTCGGGATCCTCGGCAGCCTGGAAGGATCGACCGGCGAATGCGTGCGCCGCGTCGGCAACGAGCTGTTGTTCCAGCAGCTGGCCGATGCGCTTGTCGGCACGCTGAACGGGCTCGGCATCCGGCGCATCGTGACCTGCGACCCGCACGCGCTGAACACGCTGCGCAACGAATACCCCGAACGTGGCGGTCATTTCGAGGTGCTGCACCACACCCAGTTCATCGCCGAATTGCTGGCGCAGGGGCGCATCGCCGTGCGTGCGCAATGGCAGCGCGTCGTCTTCCACGACCCCTGCTACCTGGGGCGTCACAACGGCGAGTTCGAAGCGCCGCGTCAGTTGCTGCGGCAGCTCTGCGCCGACACCCCGCTGGAAATGGCGCTGTCGCGTGAGAAGGCCATGTGCTGCGGCGCTGGGGGCGGGCGGATGTGGATGGAAGAGCGCATCGGCCGGCGCATCAACATCTTGCGCGTGGAGCAGGCCCTCGAAACGGCGCCGGCCACCATCGCCACGGCTTGCCCGTATTGCGCGGTGATGGTCGGCGACGGGCTGGGCGCGCTGCCGCAAGCCCGCGCTGTGCAGTCTCAGGACCTGGCCGAACTGGTGGCCGCGGCCTTGCTGCCCGGCGAGGGCTGATCTCGGGGTACTTCGCGCAGAAGGTGCCGCCGAATCCGCAACCGGTTTCCGTGTCCGCCATCTCGAACGGTGCGAATCCCTGGACGCTGGACAGCAGGCGGCGCGACCGGTCTTTCACGCCCTATCCGCGCCAACCAGCACAGGCTTGGTGATATGTGATTCTTTCTTCCAGGCGTACTGAAACGGCATCCAGCTGCAACCCACCGACCCGAAAACACGGCGATTCTGGGCTGCGACGCCGCATGGGCTGCCCTGTCGATTAACACGCCACGCATGAAAAAAGTCATTTATGATTCAGTCCCGGCCTTGATCGAGACGCCATGGACCATCCTGTCTTCAAGCCCCTGCACGCGCCGCATTGCACGGCGGTGTGCTCCAGTTGCAACCTGCGCGAGATCTGCCTGCCGGTTGGGCTGAGCAAGGAAGAGCTCGCGCACATCGATGGTCGGCTGGTCATGGCCCGCCTCAAGGTCGCCCGCGGCGCCAAGCTGTTCCAGGCCGGTGACCGCTTCACGGCCGTCTATGCCGTGTGGACCGGCTTCTTCAAGTCCTGCGTGTCGTCCAAGGACGGCCGCGAGCAGGTCACCGGTTTTCAGATGAGTGGCGAGCTCGTGGGTCTCGACGGCATCGGCCAGCGCGTCCACGAAATCGATGCGGTGGCGCTGGAGGACTCGCAGGTCTGCGTGATCGCCTACGACGAACTGGAGACTTTGTCGATCGAGGTCAATTCGCTGCAGCACCAGTTTCACCGCGTGATGAGTCGCGAAATCGTCCGCAACCAGGGTGTGATGCTGCTGCTGGGCAGCATGCATGCGGAAGAGCGGGTGGCGGCCTTCCTGCTCAACCTGATGCACCGCTTGAGCGCGCGCGGGTTTTCGGCTTCCGCCATCGTGCTGCGCATGAGCCGCGAAGAGATCGGCAGCTACCTGGGGCTGAAGCTGGAAACCGTCAGCCGCACCTTTTCCAAGTTCCAGGCCCACGGCCTGCTGTCCGTGCACCACCGTCAGATCCAGATCACCGACCCCGACGGCCTGCAGAATCTGGTCGACGGCATAACGGCTGTCTGACGGGCACCAGCCTGGCGCTTCGGACCTGCCCGAGCAGCCCATCGATGGCGGCGCAAGGCCGGCCGCTCGGTGCGGTGGCACCGCCGATCGGCCCTGCAAGCTCGCGCAGCCCGCCTCCACTTCGTTGACGTGCATCAAGACTGGGGTCGCGGTGCCGGCACAGCATGCGCCGTCGGCAAGCAGCAGTCCCACATCCGCCGGCCGAGGAGACCCCGCGCATGAAAAGCGTTCTGCCGGCTGCATCCAGCCCGCCTGGCCCGCATGCGGGTGCCGGAAAACGCCTGCGTAGCAGCCCGTGGCCGGCGCGACTGGACGGCGTGCAAAGCGCCAGCGGGCTGGTCCTGGCGCTGTTCATGTGGGGCCACATGGTGCTGGTCTCATCGATCCTGCTGGGCAAGGATGCGATGTGGACCGTGACCAAGGTCTTCGAAGGCTACTTCGTCTTCGGCCGCTCCTACCCCGGGCTGGTGTCACTGGTGGTGGCCGCGATCTTCGCGCTGGTGCTTGTTCACGCGCTGCTGGCGCTGCGCAAGTTTCCCAGCAGCTACCGCCAGGCGAGCGCTTTCCGCGACCACGTCCGGCAGATGAAGCACGGCGACACCACGCTGTGGTGGTGGCAGGTGGTGACCGGCTACGCGCTCTTCTTCATGGTCTCGGTGCACCTGTACGTGATGCTCACGCGGCCGGCCAGCATCGGCCCCTACGGCAGTGCCGACCGCGTATGGACCGACAGCTTCTGGCCGCTCTACCTGCTGCTGCTGTTCGCGGTGGAGCTGCACGGCGGTATCGGCCTGTACCGATTGGCCGTGAAGTGGGACTGGTTCGCCGGCGCCGACCCGGCGGCCACGCGCAGGGGCCTGAAGTCGCTGAAATGGGGACTGACCTTGTTCTTCCTGGTGCTGGGTCTGGCCACGCTGGCGGCCTACATCAAGATCGGCATCGAGCACGCGCCGCGAGCCGGGGAGGCGTATGTGCCGACCTGGCTGCAGTTGCCCATGCCCGTGCCCGTGCCCGTGACGCGTTGAGGGCCGCGCCATGAAAATCAGCTACACCGACGTGCTGGTGATCGGCGGCGGCCTGACCGGGCTGCGCGTGGCCATCGGCGCCAAGCGGCGCGGCCATGAAGCGGTGATCCTGTCGCTGGTGCCGCCCAAGCGCTCGCATTCGGCGGCCGCGCAAGGCGGCATGCAGGCCGCTCTGGGCAATGTCATCAAAGGGCAGGGCGACAACGAAGACGTCCACTTCGAAGACACCGTGCGTGGCAGCGACTGGGGCGCCGACCAGCGCGTGGCGCGCATGTTCGTCAACACCGCGCCCAAGGCGGTGCGCGAACTCGCCGCCTGGGGCGTGCCCTGGAGCCGCGTGCAGCGCGGCGACCGCCCCGTCATCATCAACGGCGAAAAGGTCACGCTGACCGAGCGCGACGCAGCCCACGGCTTGGTGGCGCAGCGCGACTTCGGCGGCACCAAGAAGTGGCGCACCTGTTATGTGTCCGACGGCACCGGCCACGCGATGCTGTTCGCGGTCAGCGACCGAGCCATCGCCGAATCGATCCCGGTGCAGGAGCGCATGGAGGCCATCGCGCTGATCGTCGATGGCGGGCGCTGCCACGGCGCTGTGGTGCGCAACCTGATGACCGGCGAGCTCAGCGCCTTCGTCGCCAAGGCCACGGTCATCGCCACCGGCGGCGCCGGGCGCCTCTACCGGGTGACGACCAACGCGGTCATCTGCGAAGGCCTGGGCATGGCCATCGCGCTGGAGACTGGCCAGGCCGCGCTGGGCAACATGGAAGCCGTGCAGTTCCACCCGACGGGTATCTTCCCGGCCAGCATCCTCGTCACCGAGGGTTGCCGTGGCGACGGCGGGCTGCTGAAGGATGCCGACGGCCATCGATTCATGCCCGACTACGAGCCCGAGAAGAAGGAACTGGCCTCGCGCGACGTGGTCTCACGGCGCATGGAAACGCACATCCGCAAGGGCAAGGGCGTGAAGTCGCGCTTCGGTGAGCACCTGTGGCTGGACATCACCCAACTGGGCCGTGCGCACATCGAGAAGAACCTGCGCGAGGTCAAGGAGATCTGCGAGTCCTTCCTGGGTATCGACCCGGCGGTGGACATGATTGCCGTGCGCCCGGCGCAGCACTACACGATGGGCGGCGTGCGCACGAACCACACCGGCGAGAGCCCGACGCTGCGCGGCCTGTTCGCCGCGGGCGAGGCCGCTTGCTGGGACCTCCACGGCTTCAACCGGCTGGGCGGCAATTCCGTCGCCGAGACGGTGGTGGCCGGCATGATCGTCGGTGAATTCGTCGCCGATTTCTGCGATCGCACCGAGAACGAAACACGCATCCCCATCGGCCTGGTTCGCGACACGGTGGCGGCCGAGCAGGCCAAGCTCGACCGGCTGGTCAGCGGACCGGGCACCGAAGACGCGTCGGTGCTGCGCGCGGCGATGCAGCAGATCATGACCGACAAGGTCGGTATCTTCCGCACCGGGCCCGACCTGGCGCTGGCGATTGCTGAACTGCAAAGCCTGCTCGAGCGCAGTCGACACATCGGTCTGCGCCACAAGGCCGCTGGCGCCAACCCGGAACTGGCTACCGCCTACCGCACGCAGAAGATGCTGAAGCTGGCGCTGTGCATGGCGCACGGCGCGGCGCAACGCACCGAGAGCCGCGGGGCGCATTTCCGCGAGGACTTTCCGCACCGCGATGACGCCCGCTGGCTGCGGCGCACGCTGGCCACCTGGCCGGGCGCGTTGGACGCGCTGCCCACGCTGGCCTACGAGGCACTGGACGTCGGGGCCATGGAACTGCCGCCGGGTTGGCGCGGCTACGGCGCCAAGGACTATGTCGACCATCCGGACACGCCCGCCCGCGCGGCCGAGGTGGCGGCCCAGCGCGCGCGCATGGCGGGCGAGCCCCGCGTGGTGGTTCAGCAGGCCTTGATGCCTTACGAAGAACTCCTGCCCCCGCCGCTGCGCGGGCCCAACGAACGCATCGACGAGCCGCTGTGATGACCTCCATCCCGATCATTCCACTGTCGTCCTGCCTGCAAGCCCCGGCGCCGACCTCAGCCGGGGCCCCGGGCGCTGCGGCACGCCGCCTGGAGATCCGCGTGCTGCGCTTCAACCCGCTGCGGCCCGATGTGGACGCGCACTGGCAGACCTACACGCTGGACGACGCCCCCGGCATGACGCTGTTCATCGCGCTCAGCGAGATCCGCGAGAAGTTGGACCCTTCGCTGCAGTTCGACTTCGTCTGCCGCGCCGGCATCTGCGGCAGTTGCGCGATGCTGGTCAACGGCCGGCCCGCGCTGGCCTGTCGCACGCTGACCAAGGACCTGGAAAGCGCGATCACGCTGGCGCCGCTGCCGGTGTTCGAGTTGATCGGCGACCTGTCGGTCAACACCGGCAAGTGGATGCGCGGCATGAGCGAGCGGCTGCAGACCTGGGTCCACCGGCAGGAAACCGAGCGCGACTTGACGCGCCTGGAAGAACGCATGGAGCCCGAACTGGCGGAAAGGATCTACGAACTCGACCGCTGTATCGAATGCGGCTGCTGCGTGTCGGCCTGCGGCACCGCGCGCATGCGCGAGGATTTCGTCGGCGCGGTGGGCGTCAACAAGATCGCGCGCTTCAGGCTCGACCCGCGCGATGGACGCGACGACGAAGACTTCTACGAACTCGTTGGCGACGACGACGGCGTCTTCGGTTGCATGTCGCTGCTCGGCTGTCACGACGTCTGCCCGAAGCAGCTGCCCTTGCAGACGCAGATCGCCTTCGTGCGCCGCAAGATGGTGGCGATGGGCTGGCGGTGAAGGGGGCGCTCAGGGCCGGGAGCCGGTCGGTCGGTGCATTTCGCATCGGGTTTGAACTGGCGCAAACCTTGCACCCGAGGGGCAGCCTAGAGTCGGTCAAGCTTCTGGATGCAGAGGCAAAAACCGCGAGGAGGGTTCACATGTTCAAGCGCATTCTGGTGCCTGTCGATGACAGTGAACTTTCCGAAAAGGCCATCCAGGTCAGCGTGAGTCTGGCCCGGCAACTGGGCGCCGCCGTCACGGGCTTTGTGGCCGAGCCCCTGCCGCCGCTGCTCAGCGGTCCGCATTCGCGGTCGCAGATGCAGCGGGATACGCTGGAACATGACGCGCTGACGGCGGCCCATGCAAAGCGGATCCTGCAGCATTTCGCAGCCTGTGCGGAGGCAGCTGGAGTGCCCTTCGATGCCTACCATGACCAGGCGCCCCAGGTTTCGCACGCCATCATCGCGGCGGCCGAGTCGCGCGGCTGCGACATGATCGTCATGACCACCCATGGGCGGGGCGCTTTCGGCGAGTTTCTGTTCGGCTCTGAAACCAAGGCCGTCCTGGCCGGCTGCAACTTGCCGCTGCTGGTCCTGCGCTGAGTCCGGTTGCCCGAGGCCGCACCGGCTGGTGCGGGCCAACGCGGCATGGCCCCAAGCCGCCACCTTGCGCCAGCGCAAGTCGGCGACCCGAGTCCGCGGCGCAGAATTCCACCCTCATCGCCCTGCCTGGAGGTCCGCCATGTCGACAGCCCTGTTGAGCGAGCTGCAGACGCACCCCTTTGTTGTCGACTTCAGCGCCGAGCACAGGGCCCGTCTGGCCGGGATGGCCCGGCAGGTGAATTTCCAGGCTGGCCAGGTGATCTTCCACGAAGGCGACGACTACTCTGTCTTCTACCTGCTGGGCGCCGGCATGGTGGCGCTGGAACTGGAAACACCCGGCCAGTTGCTGCGCGTGCAGACGCTGTACGCAGGCGACGCGCTCGATTGGTCGGCTGTGCTGCCGCATGCAGGCAAGCACTTCCAGGCCCGCGCCCTGGAGTCGACCACGGCGCTGGCCTTCGAAGGCGACGATCTGCTGGCCAGCTTCAAGGCCGACCCCGAATTCGGCATGGCCTTCATGCTGCGGCTGATGGGCGTGGTCTCGGAACGATTGCGCGCCACACGCCTGCAGCTGCTCGACATGGTCTTGCCGGAGGCCAGGCGCGCCGGCGCCTGATTGGCCAGTGGGTTGCCGTCCGCATGGCGGCGGCGAGCGCGGATGAACTGCGGGGCGTCTAAGGCAGCAGCCACCCCATCGTCCAGCCCGGGAAGACCAGGACCAGCAACGCACTGCCCAGGCAGAGCAGGCTGGCCCCGATCGCCAGGCGGGGTAGCGGGCGGGCGGCCTGCTCGTCGGCACCGGCGCTCATGAACATCAGCTGTATCACCCGCAGGTAGAAGTAGATACCCAGGTAGCTGCCCAGCAAGCCCAGGACGGCGTAGGCGGTGTGGCCGGCTGCGACGACGTTCTTGAAGATCAGGAACTTGGCGACGAAGCCCGGGAAGGGGGGTATGCCGGCGAGCGAGAGCATCGAGATGCCGATCATCAGCGCAGCAAACGGTGAGCGCTGGAACAGGCCTTGCAGCCGCGTCAAGCGGTCGCGCTCGCGGTCGTCTGCGGCCTTCGGCAAGGCCGCAAACAGCAGCAGGTTGAACAGGCCATAGGCCAGCAGGTAGAAGACCGCCGCCTGCAGACGCCCGGCGGGCGCGCCGAGCAGCGCGTAGAAGAGGTAGCCGGCGTGGGCGATCGAGCTGTAGGCGACCATGCGGCGCAGGTTGGCCTGGCGCATCGCGGCGAGGTTGCCCCAGACGATGGACAGCAGTGGCAGAACGGCCACCAGGTCCCCCAGGGGCGCCGCCAGCATGGTGTCGCCGAATAGACGCACCGCGGCCAGCAGGACCGCGGCCTTGACGATGACCGCCATGTACGCCGTGACCGGCACGCTGGCGGCCTCGTAGGCGTCGGGTGCCCAGGTGTGGAAGGGCACGATCGCGGCCTTCAGGAACAGCGCCACCAGGACCAGCACCACGGCCGTCCCGGCGATGCTGTCGTGCGAGCCCATGGCCGTCGCGAAGGCTGGCAGCCCCATCGCCTGTCCGGTTCGGACGCCGAGGCTGGCGCTGCTGCCGTAGATCAGCGCCACGCCCATCAGGAACATCGCCGTGGCCGTGCCCCCCAGCACCAGGTATTTCAGGGCGGCCTCGGCGCTTTGCGGGCGGCGGTAGGCCAGCAGAACGAGCACGTAGACCGGCACCGACAGGATCTCCAGGCCCAGGAAGAGGGTCAGGAAGCTGTCGGCCGACTGCATCAGACCGGCGCCGTACAGGGACGCCAGCAGCAGCACCGGGAACTCGCCGCCGCTGAATTCGTCGTGCGACATCAGCAACACCGGCACCGCCAGCGCCAGCACCACCGCCTTGGCCATCAGCGTGGCCGGTGTCACCGAGAAATGCCCGGGGAACGGCGCGGCCGTGCAGCCCTGCATCGCCAGGGCCGCCGCTGTGGCGGCGGCCGCAGCGACGCAAGCCAGTGCCAGGACCCATGACAGCCGCCCGCCCTGGCCGGCGATCTCGAGGCCAACGAGCAGCACCATGCCCAGCAGCAGCAGGTGTTCGGGCAGCATGGCCGTGAAGGCCAGCCCAGCGGTGGCGGCGTTCATGGGGCCACCGCGGGCAGTCGCGACGTGGAGACGAGTTGGCGGAACTGCTGGGCAGCGAGTTCGGTCTTGCGCATCGGTTCACCCGGGAACAGGCCGAGCGCAAAGACGGCCACGACGATCAAGGTCAGGATGGTCTTCTCACGGCCGTCCAGGTCAGCCAGCGGATGCGCTTCAGCGTGCGGGGCCTTGGCAGCGCCGAACAGGAAGCCCAAGGCGAAGCGCAACATGTACAGGGCGCCGAGGACCACCCCCGATACCGCCACCACGGCCAGCACCAGCGGCAGCGGGTTGCCGGCCAGGTGCTGCGGCCAGGCCGCGGTGAAGGCCCCCAGCAGCACCAGGAATTCACCGGTGAAGCCGCTGGTGGTGGGCAGGCCGACCGAGGCCAGCGTGAGGACCATGAAGAACACCGAATAGACCGGCAGCAAGCGGGCCAGCCCGCCGTATGCACTCAGTTCCCTGGTGTGGCAGCGCTCGTAGACCATGCCGATCATCAGGAACAGGCCGGCGGCCACCAGACCGTGGCTGACCATCTGGATCACCGCCCCCTGGATGCCGGCGAGCTCCAGGCTCAGCAACCCCAGCATCACATAGCCCAGGTGGCTGATGGACGAGTAGGCAATGATCTTCTTGATGTCGTCCTGCACCAGCGCCAGGCAGGCGCCGTAGACGATGCTGACCACCGCCAGCGTCATCAGCACCGGCGTGAACAGTTGCGTGGCGTCGGGGAACATCGGGAAGCCGAGCTTCATGAAGCCGTAGGTGCCCATCTTCAGCAGCACACCGGCCAGGATCACCGAGCCCGCGGTGGGCGCCTGCACATGGGCGTCGGGCAGCCAGGTGTGCAGCGGCACCATGGGCACCTTGATCGCGAAGCTCAGTGCGAAGGCTGCCAGCAGCCCAGCCTGCAGCTGCAGCGGCAGGCGGGCCTTCACGAGGTCGGCAAAGGCGAACGACAGGGTGCCGTCGGCGCCCGGCAGCGAGACCACGAGGACGATGATGGCGGCCAGCATCAGGATGCTGCCAAAGGCCGTGTACAGGAAGAACTTGATCGTGGCGTAGATGCGCCGCTCGCCACCCCAGATGCCGATCATCAGGAACATCGGGATCAGCATGGTTTCCCAGAACAGGTAGAAGAGGAACAGGTCCTGCGACAGGAAGGTGCCGAGCATCGCGAACTGGATCAGCAGCACCATCGCATAGAACAGCTTCACGTCCTTGGTGATGGCCGTGAAGGCGCTGGCCGTGACCAGGGGCCCCAGGAAGGCCGTCAGCATGACCAGCAGGATGTTGTAGCCGTCCAGCCCGATCAGGTAGTTCACGCCCCATGCGGCGATCCAGGGCACGCGGCTCTGGAACTGCAGGCCAGCGGCTTGGTTGTCGAAGCGGACGTAGAGCCAGGCCATCAGGGCCAGGCCGATGCTCATCACGGCCAGCGTCAGCCGGCGCACCCGTTGCGGCTGGTCGCCCGGCACCAGCAGCAACAGGCCCGCGCCGGCCAGCGGCAGGAAAAGCACCGCGTTCAGAACCAGGACTTCAAGCATGGCGCCAGTTCCACAGCAAGGCGCCGACCAGGCCCGCCAGCACCAAGCCTGCATAGGCGTGCAACTGACCCGTCTGCACCCGTGCCAGCCAGCCGCCGCAGCGCTGGCCCAGCGCGGCCAGGCCGTCGAGCAGCCCGTCGATCAGCCGACGATCGAAGAGGCGCAGGAAGACGTGGTCCGACACCCAGACCAGCGGGCGGTCGATCATCCTGTTGTAGAGCTCGTCGATGAAGTACTTGCCGGTCAGCCAGCGGTGGGGGCCGGCAAGACGCAGGGACCAGGCCGCCACGCGGGCCGGGTCGCCGCCAAACAGCCAGGCCGCTGCGGCGACGCCCACCGCGGCCAGCACCACCGACACCACCAGCAAGGGCGTCTCGAAGGCGTGCAGGTGCTCGTGGGTGGCCGGCAGCGGCAGCAGCGGCTCCAGGAAGTGCGGCACGGCCATGAAGCCGCCGACCGCTGACAGCCCGGCCAGCAGGCACAGCACCGCGGTCATGCTGGCCGGTGATTCGTGCACGTGGCGCTCGACTTCGGGTGTCATGCGCGAAGCGCCCATGAAGGCCAGCCACAGCAGGCGGGTCATGTAGAAGGCGGTCATCAGCGCCGTGGCGGCCGCCACCAACCACAGCAGCGGCGAACCGCCGCGCTCGCTGGCGAAGGCGTACCAGAGGATCTCGTCCTTGCTGAAGAAGCCGGCCAGCGGCGGAATGCCGGCGATCGCTGCGGTGGCCACCGCGAAGGTGACGAAGGTAACGGGGATGCGCCGCGCCAGGCCGCCCATCTTGCGCAGGTCCTGCTCACCGCCCAAGGCGTGGATGACGCTGCCTGCGCCCAGGAACAGGCAGGCCTTGAAGAAGGCATGGGTCATGACGTGGAAGATCGCCACCCCGTAGGCGCCGACGCCCAAGGCCAGGAACATGAAGCCGAGTTGCGAGACCGTGGAATAGGCCAGCACCTTCTTGATGTCGGTCTGCACCAGGGCGACCGTGGCTGCGAAGAAGGCCGTGGCGACGCCGACGGCGGCGACCACCGCCGAAGCCTCGGGCGCGTGCTGGTAGACGCCCGACAGTCGGGCCACCAGGTAGACGCCCGCGGTGACCATCGTGGCGGCATGGATCAGGGCCGACACCGGCGTCGGTCCGGCCATCGCGTCGGGCAGCCAGACGTGCAGCGGAATCTGCGCCGACTTGCCGGTGGCACCGATGAACAGCAGGACGCCCACCAGGCTGGCGCTGACCACCGGCGCCGCCGAGCCGGTCAGGGCGAAGCGGGCGTTGATGGCGTCCATGTCCAGCGTGCCCACGGCCGTGTACAGCAGGAACATGCCGAGCAGGAAGCCGGCATCGCCGATGCGGTTGGTGATGAAGGCCTTCCTGCCGGCACGCGCGTTGGCCCCGTCATCGAACCAGAAGCCGATCAGCAGGTAGCTGGCCAGTCCCACGCCTTCCCAGCCGACGAACAAGACCAGCAAAGAGCGGCCCAGCACCAGCAGCAGCATGAAGAAAAGGAACAGGTTCAGGTAGGCGAAGAAGCGGCCGAAGCTCTTGTCGTGCGCCATGTAGCCCACGGCATAGATGTGGATCACCGAGCCCACGCCGGTGACGATCAGCGACATCACCGCGGTCAGGCGGTCGAAATAGAAGGCGATCTCGAAAGCGCTGTCGCCGATCAGCGCCCAGCGGTAGGCCACTTCCAGCAGCGGCGTCCCGTGAGCAGACAGCAGCTGCCCGAGCGACCGCAGGGCCAGCGCGAAGGACATCAGCGGCAGGCCGCAGCCCACCACGGTGACAAAGCGCTTGCCGGCCCGGTTGCCGCCCAGCCGGGTGGCCAGGACGCCGTTCAGCAGGAAGCCCAGCAGCGGCAGCAGGACGATGAGGGACAGCGTGCCGGGCATGATCGCTTCAGCCTTTGAGGTCGCCATAGGCGGCCAGGTCCAGCGTGCGCTTGTCGCGCACCAGCAGCAGCACGATGGGAATGGCCATGGCGATCTCGGCCGTGGCGACCACGAAGATCAGGAAGACCAGCACGGCGCCGGCCATGTTGCCGGCCTGCTGCGAGAAGGTCACCAGGGTGAGGTTGACGCCGTTGAGCATCAGCTCCATGCACATCAGCATCACCAGGACGTTGCGCCGGATGACCACGCCCAGCAGCCCCAGCGCGAACAGTGCGATGGCCAGACCGAGCAGCAGCGAGGTCTTATCCATGCGCGTCGGGGCTGCGGCTGCGGCGGCTGAGACGGATGACGGCCAGCGCAGCGACCACCGCGGTCAGCAGCAGCACCGACGTCAGCTCGAAGTGCAGCCAGTAGTCGTCGAGGAAGCTGGCCGAGAAGCGGGCCAGGCTGAAAGCCGCGTTGCCCGCGCCACCGACCGAGCCCGGCGCCGTTGTGTACAGCCCACCCCAGACGCCGAGGCCCAGCGTACCGACCAGCAGCAAGCCCGCGACGAGGGACGGCACCAGCCAGCTTGAATACCGGGGGCCGGTCTCTTCGCGCACTTCCAGCAGCATGATCACGTAGACCATGAAGACCATCACCGCGCCGACGTAGATCAGTACCTGGAAAGCGGCGATGAAGTGCACCCCCAGCAAGCCGTAGATGCCGCCCAGGAAGACCATCGTCGAAATCAGCGCCACGGCCACGCGCATGGGCTGGCGCAGCACCAGCATCAGCACCGCACCGACCAGCGCGCCGATGCCGAACACCAGCAGCAACAGGCTGTCGAGTTGCGCCAGCAGGGCGTCGATCATGGATGGCCCCGGTCACCGGCTGCGGTGGGCGCTGGCGCAGCCGGTGGCGACGCCGAGGCGGGATAGGGCTTGGCGGCATCGCGCTGCGCTTGCCATTGCAGCATCTCGTCCAGCGTCAGCCACATCTGGTGGCGGTCTTCGGCCGGCAGGCCCGGCACCTCCTTGGCCATGCGGATGGCGTCTTCGGGGCAGGCTTCGACGCACAGGCCGCAGAACACGCAGCGCGAATAGTCGATCTCGAAGCGCAGTGGAAACTTGGGGTGCACGGTGTCGGCCGGGTCGAAGCCGGCCTCGATCTCGATCACCTTGGCCGGGCACACGGTGGCGCACAGATTGCACGCGATGCACTGCGGCTTGCCGTCGGGCCGCTGCGTCAGCACATGCTTGCCGCGGTTGCGGGGTGCGTAGTCGGCGCGCGTCTCTTCCGGGTAGTAGGTGGTCAGCGCGCCTTTGCGGCCGGTCATCCAGCGCCCCATGTTGCGCAGGAAGATGCCGCTGGTGATCGACAGGCCGCGCAGGATTTCGGGCAGGTAGGCGCGCTCCCAGGCCGACATCCGCGGCTCGTTCCAGTAGCGCTTGCGCTTGTAGGGTGTCATCAGCGACTCCCTGGCTGCAGCAACCACACCAGCACCGCGGTGAGCGTCAGGTTGGCCAGCGCCAGCGGCAGCAGGAACTTCCACGCGAAGGCCAGCACCTGGTCGTAGCGGAAACGCGGCAGGGTCCAGCGGATCAGGATCTGGAAGCTGCACAGCAGCAGCACCTTGACCAGGAACACCACGACCTGCGTCACCACCACCGCGCCGTGGCTCAGCGCCCAGGTGCCGCCGCCGGGCCAGCTGAAGCCCTGGTCGTTCATGTAGGGCAGGTTGTAGCCGCCCAGGAACAGCGTGGTGAACAGCGCGCCGACGATGGCGATCTCGATGAATTCGGCGAACATGAACAGGCCCATCTTCATCGCGCTGTACTCGGTGTAGTAGCCGGCGATGAGCTCGGATTCGGCCTCGGGCAGGTC
Source organism: Betaproteobacteria bacterium (assembly GCA_947453725.1). Lineage (GTDB taxonomy): Bacteria > Pseudomonadota > Gammaproteobacteria > Burkholderiales > Burkholderiaceae_C > Rubrivivax. The sequence goes on from CANGHH010000005.1 coordinate 77,993, forward strand.
GAAGGGAATGCGCTTGTTCTCGGCGATGGCGGCCGTCAAAAACAGCAGCGCGGCAAAGGGCTGGTAGATCACGCCCCAGGCGGGCAGGAAGCCCAGGGTGACGCCGGACTGCTGCCGCACCATCGCGTCCAGATCGACGGTACCGAAGATCAGGATCAGGCCGAGCACCGTCAGGCCCATCACCAGCTCGTAGGAGATCATCTGCGAGCCGGCGCGCAGCCCGCCGAGCAGCGAGAACTTGTTGGCCGACGCCCAGCCCGCCAGCATGCTGCCGATGATGGTCAGACCGCTGAAGGCGAAGACGATCAGCAGCCCGGCGTCGAGCTTGGCGATCTGCATCGGGTAGGTGCGGCCGCCGAACCAGTCGGCCAGCGTCGGAAACAGGCGGCCGGGGTCGAGCAGGCCGCCGAAGGGCACGACGCCAAACACCAGCAGCACTGGCGTGAACACCACCCAGGGCGCCACGGCGTAGGCATAGGTGTCGTAGGTGCGCGGCTTGAAGTCTTCCTTGACCAGCATCTTGATGCCGTCGGCGATGCCGTGGAACAAGCCCAGCCACACCAGCTTGATCTGCGTGTACGGGATGCGGATGTAGGCGCGGTTGGCGCCGATGCGGTCGGACATCACGGCCGCCTGCTTGCGTTCGACCCAGGTCAGCACGGTGCCGAAAGTCACCAGCATCAACACCGCGTAGGCGATGAAGACGGCGTGGACGAGCAGGTCCTGCGTCATGCCAGCACCTGATCCGCAGTCGCCCGTAGGGTTTCGAACAGCGCCTGCGCGTCGGCCACCCCTTGCGGCTTCTGGAAGCAGGCGCTGAACGCGCTGCTGACCCCCAGGAAGTTCGTGTAGTGCCCGCTGCGCTCGGTCTGCACGCTGATCGGCAGGAAGACGTCGGCATGGCCGTTCTCGGGTTGCAGGTAACTGTTCAGGTAGACGACGCGGGCTTGCTGCGGCAGCTGCGCGAAGCTGAAACCTTCGCCCCAGACCAGCACCAGGTCGGTGTCGGCCGGGAAGGCACTGCGGGCGTCTGCGGGCAGGGCGTCGAACCGTTGGAGCGCGCCAGCGGTGTTGGGGTTCTTGTCGGGCCGGATCAGCAGATCGTCTTGCAGCAATTCACCGGGCGCAGCCTGACTGTCGGGTTTCACGAAGCAGCGCATCTGCCCGCCCAGCGCCTGCTTGAAGGCCGACAACTCTTCGTTCGAAGCCCAGCTCGAGACCAAGGCGACCGGCTGCCGCGCGGCGCCGATCAGGGCCCGCGCAGCCGTGAGCGCTTGCGCCAGATCGGTCGGCCGCCCTTTCAGCATGGCTTGCGTGGCCCGGGCGCGTTCGAAGATCTGCGCCAGGTCGCGGCCCTTGTTGCAGATCCAGGGCCCGTTGACTGCCGGGTTGTCCAGCGGCGTGACCCGGTCGATGCGCGCATTGCGCCGGGCGTCCAGCGCCCTCAGTTGCCACTCGCTCTTGCGGTGCCAGATGTTGATGCCGCAGCCGCGCTCGCATCCCGGGCAGACCGAGGGCGTGGGCTTCAGGCACCAGACGCGGGTCTGGTGCAAATGCGGCTTCGAGAGCAGCGCACCGACCGGGCACAGGTCGATGACGTTGTCCGAATAGGGGTCGGTCTCGAAGGCACCGTCGCCGACCTCGCGGATCAGCGAGTGGTCGCCGCGGTCCTGCACGCCCAGCGCATGCGACTTCGAGACCTCGTGCGTGAAGCGAACGCAGCGCGTGCACAGGATGCAGCGCTCGTTGTCCAGCACGATGCGCGACGACAGGTCGTGGTGCTTGGTAGCGTGTACCTTGGCTTCGATCGAGATCGATGACGCGCCGTTGTAGTCGTAGTGGTAGTCCTGCAGCTTGCACTCACCGGCCTTGTCGCAGATGCCGCAGTCCACCGGGTGGTTCAGCGTGATGAACTGCAGGGTCTCCTGGCGCCGGGCGCGGACCTTGGCCGAGTCGGTGAAGATGCGCAGACCCTGGGTCACCGGGATGTTGCAGGCGATGTCGAGCCAGCCTTCGCCCTCGACCTGGCCTTCGCTGGCGACTTCGACCATGCAGATGCGGCAGTTGCCGGGCACCGAGAGTGCCGGATGCCAGCAGAAATAGGGAATGAAGTAGCCGTTTGCCGTGGCGGCCTGCATCACGGTCTGGTTGTCGGCAGCCTGCACGGCCTTGCCATTGATGAAGAACTCAGGCATGGGCCGCCTCCTGCGCTGCCACTTCCAGCCGCCCGCCAAACTTCGAGCGCTTGTGTTCGATGAAGTAGTCGAACTCGTCGCTGTACTTGGCCAGGATGCCCAGCGTGGCGTAGCCTGCCGCGTCGCCCATGCCGCAGATGGTGGTGCCGTCGTTGGCCCGGCTGATTCGGGCCAGTTGCTCGATGTCTTCGGGGTGACCCTGACCGGCCACGATGCGGTCGATGATGCGGTGCATCCAGCCCATGCCTTCGCGGCAGGGTGTGCACTGGCCGCAGCTTTCGTGGTGGTAGAACCGCAGCAGGATCTGCAGCAGGCGCACCATGCAGGTTCCTTCGGCGATGACCACCATGCCGCCCGAGCCGACGCCCGAACCGGCGGCTGTCAGCGAGGCGTGGTCGTAGGTGACGGTCGCTATTTCAGAAGCCGTCAGCACCTTGGTCGAAATGCCGCCGGGCACGATGCACTTGAGCCTGGCGCCACCGAGCACGCCACCGCAGTCCTCGGCTATGAACTGGGCCAGCGGGTAGCCGTACTCGACCTCGTACACGCCGGGCTTGTTGACGTGGCCCGAGATCGACACCAGCTGCGTGCCCGGGCTCTTGGCCGTACCGATCTGGCGGAACGCTTCACCGCCCTGCGCGACGATGGCCTTCACGTTGGCCAGGGTCTCGACGTTGTTGATGACGGTGGGCCGCTGGTACAGGCCGCGCACCGTCAGCCGGGGTGGGCGGTTGCGCGGGTAGCCCTTCTTGCCCTCGATCGAGGTGATCAAGGCCGAAGCCTCGCCGCAGACATAGCTGCCGGCGCCGCGGTAGATGACGATGTCGCAGGCGAAGTCGCTGCCGCCAATCGGCTGGCCGACAGGCTTGCCGAAGTACCCCGCCTCGTAGGCTTCTTCGACCGCCGCGGCGAGGCGCCGGTAGGGCAGGTCGAATTCGCCGCGGATGTAGACGAAGGCGTGGCGCACCTGCAGGGCATAGGCCGCGATCAGCATCGATTCCAGCAGCAAATGCGGCGCGTTCTCCAGGATCCAGCGGTCCTTGAAGGTGCCGGGCTCGCCCTCGTCGGCATTGGCGCACAGGTAGTGCGGCTGCTCGTCGTTGAGCTTGATCACGCCCCACTTGCGGCCTGCCGGGAAGGCCGCGCCGCCGTGGCCCAGGATGCCCGAGGCGACCACTTCCTTGGTGACCTGCTCGGGCCGCATCTCGCGCAACACCTTGGCCAGCGTCTGGTAGCCATCGCGCGCCCGGTAGTCGGCCAGGCGGTGCGAGGTCGCCGTGACCGGGAAGTTCATGATCACCTTGCGGCCGGTCATGTCGGCAGCCCCTCGATGAGTGCGTCGAGCTGGGCGGTGTCCATGTTCTCGAGGTAGGCGTCGTTGAGCATGAGCACGGGTGCGGTGCCACAGGACCCCAGGCACTCGACCGTGCTCAGCGTGTAGCGGCCATCGGCCGTGGTCTGCCCCGGCTGCACGTGCAGCTTGTGGCACAGGTGCTCGATCACGCGCTCGGCGCCGCGCATCGAACAACTCAGGTTGCGGCAGGCCTGCAGGTGCCACTGCCCGATGGGGGCGCGCCGGAACTGCGTGTAATGCGCCAGCACCTCTTCGATCTGTATGCGGTGCACACCCAGGTAGGCGGTCAGTTCGGCGATGTCCTCGTCGGCCACGTAGCCGCGGCTTTCCTGGATGCGGCGCAGGCAGGGCAGCACCAGCGACGAGGTGGCCTCGGCCGGGTAGCGCCGGCGCATCCGGTCGAATTCGGGGATGAGGTGTTTCATCGCACGCTCAGCGGTCGCATTCGCCGCCGATCATGTTGATCGAGCCGAAAGTGGGCACGATGTCGGCCAATTGCCCGCCGTTCATCATCAGATGTACACCGCCCATGTGCACGAAACTGGGGGCGCGGCAGTGCACCTTGTAGGGTGTGCCGCCACCGGTGCTGACGACATAGAAGCCGAGTTCGCCGTTGGGCGCCTCGTGCGCCACGTAGATCTCGCCGGCAGGCACCACCGGTCCTTCCATCACCAGCTTGAAGTGGTTGATCAGCGACTCGATCTCGCTGTAGACCAGGGCCTTGTCGGGGAAGCTGCAGCGCCGGTCATCGACATTCAGCGGGCCCGCCATCGCCGGCGCATTCAACATCTCGCTGAGCTGCCGGATCATGTAGACCGACTCGTCCATCTCGCGCATGCGCACGAAGTAGCGGTCGTAGTTGTCGCCGTTGATGCCCACGGGAATGTCGAAGTCGAGTTCGGCGTAGGCCAGGTAGGGCGTGTCCTTGCGCAGGTCGCGCGCCAGGCCCGTGCTGCGCAGGATCACGCCGGTGTAGCCGTGGCTCAGGGCGTCGGCCGTGCTGATCACCCCCACGTTGCGCATGCGGTCGATGAAGATGCGGTTGCGATCGACCAGCGCATGCACCCGGGCGATGAATTCCTCGTATTGCTTGAGGATTTCCTCCAGCCGCACCAGCCAGCCTTCAGGCAGGTCGCGGGCCAGGCCGCCGATGCGGCCGTAGCTGTAGGTCACGCGGGCACCGGTCAGCGCCGCCAGGTGTTCGTACATGTGGTCACGCACCATCACCAGGTAAAGGAAGGCCGTCATCGCGCCCAGTTCCATCAGCCCGGCCGCCAGGCAGGTCAGGTGGTCGACCAGGCGCGAATATTCCGACAGCAGCGTGCGCAGCACCTTGCAGCGCGGCGTGATCTGCACGCCCATCAACTGTTCGACGGCGTCGCAGTAGGTGAAGTTGTTGATCAGCGCCGAAACGTAATTCAGCCGGTCCACGTACGGGATCAGGTTGTGCCAGGTGTGGTCTTCGCACTCCTTCTCGAAGCCGCGGTGCAGGTAGCCGCAATGCACGTCGGTGCGCAGCACACGTTCGCCGTCGAGCTCGGCAATGATCTGCACCGTGCCGTGCGTGGCCGGGTGGCTGGGGCCGATGTTGACGATGACCGAGTCGTCACGCAGCGTGCCTTCGAAGATCGAGCGAACGGGCTTCGCGATCGGCGAGACGGCAGGGCGGAAGGGCGCGTCCAAGGTGCTGGGCTCAGTTGATGTAAGGCACGAGGGGTTGTTCCTGCTGCTTGGGGTAGTCCTTGCGCAGCGGGTGGCCCTGGAAGCCTTCGTACAGCAGGATGGGGCGCAGATCGGCATTGCCGTCGAAGCGGATGCCGTACATGTCGTGGCATTCGCGTTCCATGAAGGCGGCCGAGCCGTACAGCGCAACCAGGCTGTCGACCACGGGCTCGGCCTCGGTGACCCGCGTCTTCAGGCGAACGCGCACCTGGTGCCGGGTGCTGTAGAAATGGTGGACGACCTCGAAGCGCGGCGTCTGGCCCAGCCAGTCCACCGCGGTGACGTCGAGGAAGATGTCGAAGCCGAAATCGGTGCGCAGGCGTCGCACCGTGGGCAGCAACTCGGTCGGATTCAGCGTGAACACCAGGACGCCGTGCGAAACCTGCGCTGGGCCCGCTGCCGGCACCAGTGCGGCTGCCAGGGTCGCGAAAACGGTGGCGTCCATGTTCAGAAGCGTCCCGTCAGGATGGGATGGCTGCTGCGGGCGATCTTGTCCTGCAGTTGCAGGATCCCGTCGATCACCATCTCGGGCCGCGGCGGGCAGCCGGGGATGTAGATGTCGACCGGAACGATGCGGTCGATGCCCGGCAGCGCTGCGTAGTTCTGGTAAAAGCCGCCGCTGGTGGCGCACACACCGAAGGCCATCACCCACTTGGGCTCGCACATCTGCTCGTAGACCTTCAGCAGGATCGGCGCCTGCTTGTGCGTGACCGTGCCCACCACCATCAGCAGGTCGGCCTGGCGCGGCGAGAAGCGCGGCAGTGCCGCGCCGAAGCGGTCGGTGTCGTAAGGCGTGGCGCTGACGGCCATGAATTCCATCGCGCAACAGGCGGTGACGAAGGGGTAGGGGAAGAGCGAGAACTTGCGCGCCCAGCCGATCAACTCGTCCTTGCGCGTGGTCAGCATGTCGAAGGCGCCGTCCTTGCTGTGGTCAGCCGCGACGATGGGGATGGTGCGGCTGTACATGGCGGACTATTCCGTCACCGCTTCGATCAGTCGCGCCTGGTAGACGTACATCACGATCAGCACCAGCAGGGCCATGAAGCCCAGGAAGGTCAGCAGCAGCGGCGTGGTCAGCGGCTGCGCGGCCAGTGCCCAGATGAAGAGGAACACCGTCTCGAGATCGAACAGGACGAAGACGATGGCCACGGCGTAGTACTTGATCGGCACGGCCTTGACGTTGACCGTGCTGACCGGCGTTGCGCCGCACTCGAAGGCTTCCAGCTTGGTGGCCGAGGCGACCGGCTTGGGGCCCAGCAGGCCGTTGAGCGACAGCGTGATGGCCACGAAGCCGAGGATGGCACCCAGGTACAGCAGGAAGACGACATAGGGGTTCAAAGGCCCGCCTCGGTCTTTCAATTCCAGCCTGGGAGGCTGGCGTCCTACAACTCGACGGGATGCAGGCTAAGGTGGCGTCTGCGCCCCGAACTTGCTGCAGATCAATTTCGAACGGCATGTGCGTTCAGTAGCGGTAGCGCAGGCCCAGCTTGAAGACGGACACGCTGTACTGCGGTGCCTGCACACCCAGCGACAACAGGTTCTGCAGCGTGGCCGGCAAGACACCGTCCAGGTGCCAATCCTGCGAGCTGTAGCGTTCGTGCCCAAGGCTGAAGTCCAGCCACAAGGGCTCCTGGAGCCTGTAGCTGGCGCGCAGCCGGATGCTGTCGAGGGCGGTCTTGGCGGCCGGGAACAAGGGATCCGAAGCGGCAGCATCGACGGCCACGTCGTTGGTCGAGCGGGCGCTGCTGAGGTCGGCGCCGACCGTGAACCGGTCGACGATGAAGACGTGCTGGAGGCTCAGGCCCAGCACGTCGAAGCGGTCCTTGTTCCTGGCCTTCCAGTCGGCCGCGCCACCCGACTGGCTGCCCGCCTGGGTCGACCGGATGCGTTCGGTTTGGGCGAACAGGCTCAGCCGGGTGCTGGCCGCGAGCGATGCCGAGGCATCGACGCCGACATTCACGCTGCGCGCGCTTTGCAGGCCGACCATCGAAGCGCCGTAATCGTCGTTGGCGCCTTCGACATTCAGGCCCAGGCTGAGCTTTTCGCTCACCGCCAGATCGGCCCGCAAGGCCGCGCTGTCACGCTGGCGGTCGGCCAGGTTGTACTTGCGCAGCAGGGGATTTTCGGCTTCGCCAAACCAGGTGGCGGTGCCGTAGGGTGAGTGCCTGCGGTCGGCATGGGCCAGCCTCAGGGCCAGCGACAGATGGTCCAGCGGCTGCGCGCCCGCTCGACCCCAGACCGTCGTCTCTCGCGTCGTCACCACTTCGGTGTAGGGGCGCTGGCGGTTGTCCTGGGCGACACCAGCATCCAGCTTCACCGTCGGCGTGGCGCGGTATTCCGCGTTGAATTTCAGCCTGTCCTGGGTCAGGCTGAAAGGCACGTTCTTGCGCGCCTGCGGGTCCAGGAAGGTGTCGCCGATCACCTGCGGGTACAGGTGCGCGCTGGTCTGGTTGTCGCGCACGTCACGCGCATACAAAGCCGTCAGGCGCAGCTTGTCGAAGGGCGTGGCCGAGACCTTCAGGTTGGCGTTGAAGGTGTCCACCTGCCCGTCCAGTGAAGTCGTCGGCAGCGCCGGCAGGCCGGCGGCCAGCGCCCCGTTCAGCGTCGACGGCAGGAATGCGGCGTTCTGCGTCAGCCGGCCGTAGGCGAAGTCGGCACTGGCACGCAGTTTGGGCGTGATGTCGTAGCCGGCCGAGCCCGTGACCTGCTGCAGCACGTTGTTGGGCGCCAGGGCCAGCTGGCCGCGGGTGGCGCCCGGCACCACGGGCCAGAACGGGTCGCTCCAGGTCAGGTCGCTGACAGCGTTGCTGAAGCGCGAGATCTGATAGCCCAAGGCGAACTGAAGCTGGCGCGTCGCGTAGGCGGCCGACAGCTCGAACTGCTCGGTGACCTGATCCACGGGCGCCACCAGTTGCGACGCACTGGCGATGAAGGCGCCGGTGGTGGGCCGGGTGCCGTCACGCACGTCGCGCCTGAATCCGGCTCGCAGCGTCCAGTCGGCGATGGCCAGCCAGGTGCCGCCCAGTTCCAGCCGCGACTGCTTGTGGCCGATCGCTACCGGCTGCAGCGTGGCGGCGAGGGGCATGGCGGAGGTTCCGGCCGCCGGGAAGCCTGGCGGTGTCGTCGGCAAGGTCAGACCGGTGCCGCCCACGCCCAGGAAAGGTGACATCGCGCCGTCTGGAAGCCAGCGGGGAATTTCGCCATAGGCCAGCTGCAGCGTGAACAGGCCTTCCAGGCCACCGCGGGCGCTGAGGCTGCGCGTGTCCAGGCCGAGATCGCTGGCCAGCAGGTCGGTGTAGGTGCCGGACTCGTCGCGGTATTGCAGCGAGCCGCCGAGATCCGGGTAGGGGCCCTTCTTCTGCAGCCCGGTGGTGTCGCCGAACCTGGCGGACTCGTCGGAAACCGAACCCACCCCGACCTGCACGCTGCCGGTGCTGCCCTTGGGGTAAGGGCATGCCGTGCACTTCCAGTTCGATGTGTCCGGTGCGGCCAGGGCGGCCCCGCCGCAGGTCAGCAGGTCGAGCGCTGCCAGCAGGGACAGGCGGATCAGGAGCGGGCTGGTGGGTCTCATGATCGCTTCCGGTTCGGTGGGCGGGGCCGCTGGCGCCGGCAAGGCTTGCGCCGAGCCGTTCAGCGCATCAACTTGGCGCCAGAAGGGTGGTTGGAGCCGTGCACCTGGCTGTGGCAGTTGATGCAACTGCTGCCGACCAGAAAGATCGATCCCATGCCGCCATTGCCGGGCAGGCCGGCGCCCGTGCGCGCCACCGAGGGGTGGTTGGCCGGGCTGTGGCACTGCTGGCAGAGCAAAGGCGGGCTCTTCGTCAACAGGGCGGGGCGCACCGAGCCGTGCGCGATGTGGCACAGCGAGCAGTCCTCGGCCACCGGCGCGTGCTCCCAGAGCAGCGGCCCGCGCTTGTCGGCATGGCAGCTGGTGCAGGTCTGGTTGAGCGTCGGCTTGACCAACATGGCCGGCGCCGACGAGCCGTGGGCGCTGTGGCAGCCGCTGCAGGACATCAGGCCCTGGCGCACCGGGTGCGTCGACGTCTTGTGGAAGTCGGCCCGCTGCCCCTTGTGGCAGCTCAGGCAGACATCGGCTTCGCCGGCCTTGGTCAGCACGGCGTCGCGCTCGCGGTGGATCTTGTGGCAATCGGTGCAGGCCAGATTGCCGCGCTCGTGGGCCCCGGCATGCCAGCCAGTGCGTGCCATGCCGTTGTGGCAGGCCATGCAGGTGTCATTGCGCTGCTGCAGCGTGAAGGTCGAGTGGCGCTCGAAGGTGTTGATCGAGGCGGGCTTCTTGTTTATTGCATGGGCCGCGCCAGGGCCGTGGCAGGCCTCGCACTGCAGGCCGCCGGCGCCAAAGGGCGCGTGCTGGTTGCCGCGCTGGCCGTGCGGGGTCTTGAAGATGGCCGAGCCGGAATAGCCGGCCGTCTCGTCGTCATGGCAGCCCAGGCAGGTGTCGGCGCCTTCCTGGCTGTACTGACCGACCAATCCCTGGGCCGCCGAAGCGGCGGCGGCAGGCTGCGCCAAGGCACCGGCTTGGCAGCCCAAGGCGACAGTCAACGCAAAGAGCCAAGCGTAAAGGCGCCTCATGGCCGGCCGTCCATCGGGGCGACCACCACCGTGCGCGAAGGCCGGCGCTTGCCCACGCCTGGCTGCATCGCCACCACCTGGTGCCGCAGCGACAGGAAGGGGCCGGTGGGCAGCACGCCCTTGCTGACCAGTTCGGTCTTGGTCAGGTAGGGGCGGTGGGCGATGATCTTTTCGGCTTCGGCCTTGCCGATACCCGGCAGCGTCATCAGCTCCTTGCGTCCGGCACTGTTGATGTCCACGTCATGCTCGACGACCTTGGGCCGGTTGCGATTGCGCGTGTGCTCGCGCGCTGCCTCTGCCGGTGAGAGGGCAGCGTGCGGTGACGCCGTGGCAGGCGCGCTGGCAGTCGGTGCGGGCTGCGGGGCGGCCCGCACCGAACCACAAACGCCTGCGGTCAGCACCAGGGTCACGATGCCGATGAGGCATCGTCGCAGGGTCGGCGGGTTTCGTGCGGTTTGCAAGGTCTGCCCTGGGTCGGTAAGGTTTGATCTGTGGGGCCGCTAGCGGTTCTTGGCGTGCATGACCGCGATGTCGGCGATGCGCCCCTTGGCATGGCAGATCAGGCAGGTCTCGTTGGTTCCCGTGATCGCCGTGCGCGGGTCGTAGTACGCGCCCTGGTTGACCTTGAAGTGCGTGATGGCGTCAGCGGTGTCGTGGCAAGCGGAGCACACCGTCACCGTCGGCGACATGACCAGGTTCTTGGGATCCCCCTGAATCGTCACGCCGGTCGTTGCGCTGAATGAGAAGCCGGGGCCGTAATCCTTGCCTGGCGTGACCCATGGGGCCGTGGGCAGGTTGGTGACCATGACGCTCTTGGCTGCCGTTCGGAACAGTCGGTTGTCGAGAGCCGCCGCCGATGTGGTCGCGCTGTAGTCGAACGTGCCTGACGCGTGACAGGTGGTGCAGTCGTTCAGGATGCCCGGGTACGTCACATCCCAGAAGCCGTCATAGTCGCCGGCGTCCGTGCTCCCCACGGACTTGCCAGCCTTCAAGGTGGCGTGCCAGGTGTACTTGTTCACGCGCTTCGCCGAGGCGTGGATCGCATGCACGAAGTGGGTCGAGTCGGCGTTCCAGCCGGTGTTCTGGTTCGTGGCCAGGTTCGGGTTGTGGCACCAGGCGCAGGTCGTGCCGTCGTTGCGCTGCCCGGCATGGAAGGCGTCCTCGGTGAAGGTGCCCAGTTCCTGGTGGCAGTTGTTGCAGCGCGCGTCCTCGACGATGGGCCGCCGGGCCGTGTATCCCGCGGCCACCTTCTGCACATTCGGGGCGATCACGATCAGGCCGCCGGAGCGGTAGAACTTCGAGTCGGTACCCGAGGGCGCCGGCACCACCGTCGGCACCGTGGTCGGGTATCCGGCGACATTGGTCTGCGTCAGCGGCAGCGAGCTCGTCAGGCTGTAGCTGTAGCCCATGCCGCCGGTCAACATCACCGCGTTGTCCGGGATCGTGACGGTGGTGAGCGTGACGGTGTAGTAGCCGCTCGGGTCAGGCCCGGTCAGCGTGCCGGCGGTCGACCGCTTGTTCCAGATGCCCTTCAGCCAGGCGTTGGTGCTGGCGTTGAAGTCGGCCGGTGCGGTGACGTTGTCCTGCGGCACGGCGAATACGAAGTAGACGCTCGGGGCACCCATGAAGTCGTTCCACAACTCGCGGTCGCCGGTGGCGGGGTTGGGGGTGGACGTCAGCGGGTCGTTCAGGTTCGTGGCGGTGCACTTCGTCACGTCGGGGTTGGTGCAGTTCTGCAGCATGCGGAACACCATCACCGGCTGCTGGCTCGTGTTCCGCGAGACGCTCTTGATGTCATAGGTGACCGCGATGGCGCCTGCAGGCAGGCGTCCGACCGAGCTCCCGGAAGCAATCCACGCCGCGTTGGTGTTGGCGTTGGTGCCCCCGAGCGCCAGCGAGTTGCTGCTGCTGGGCGGCGTCACCGGCAGGTGGCTGATGTCGATGTCAGCCTGCGGGAAGCTGCCATTGGACTTGTGGCACAGCGTGCACTGCGAGTCGTCGGACAAGGGGCCCGCCGGGTGCGCGATGCCGCTGCCATTGATGTTGGTCGCCGTCAGACCCGCCGCCGCGTCGCGCAAGGTCACGCCGGTGCCGGTGGCGAAATTGATGCCGTCGTGGCACGAGCCGCAGGCCAGTGCCGACGGGTTGGTCTTCCAGTTGTCGCCGTTCGTGGTCTTCGTGATGCGCGCAGGCACGTTCGCGCTGGTGCCGGCGTGGCAACTGGTGCAGTTGCGGATGTCCTGCGGGTAGGTCGTGTCCGCGAACGTGAGGCCGCCGTAGTTGTACTTCTGCTTGGAGAGCAGCGGACCGGCGTGGATCTTGTGGATGTAATTGGGCAGATTGCCGACGGCGCGCCCGTCCACCACGCTGGTCGAGCTGGTGAAGGTCGCCGGTGTCGTCGCGGTGGCGGCCGTGACCGTGGCCTCGACCGTGCCGTAGCGGCGCTGGTCGGTGTGGCAGACGACGCAGTACTGCACGTTGTTCCGGCTGCCGCTGTGGAAGGCGGACGCGTCTTCGGCCCCGCTCAGCCCGGGGACGCCGCCAAGCGTGCGGTGGCAGTTCTCGCAGTTGGCGTTGGCGACGACGTTGCGCGTGAGGTCGTTGGTCGTCACGGCCTTGCCGGTCGCGGGGATGAAGTCGTAGGCCACGTCGAAAGGCTTCTTCATCGGCACGCCCGGGATCGAGCCCGTGCCGTCAGGGGTGTTGGCGCCGCCGCGATCGGTGGTCAACCCAGTACCCGGGGCGTTGCCGGCGAGCTGGATCGTCAGGCGGTGGGTCAGGTTCGGGTCATAGGTCAGGTCACCGAGGTCGGCGACCTTGTTGTTCGGGCTTGCCGCGGCCGCTGACGCCGTCATCGCCGCCACCGTGGCCTTCATCGTCGTGATGTCGCGCGAGAACGTGTACTTGTAGGTGCCGTCGCCGTTGTCAACCAGCGTGCCGGTGTTGTCGGTGCTGGGCTTGCTGGGCAGGGATGCGGTGACGGCGCCCGTGGTCGCATTCTTCGTCGGCACCGTGGTCACGATGTAGTTGACCCACTTGCTCGGGCCGCCATTGCTGCCCGGCACCAGCTTGGCGATCGAGAACGCCAGGTTGAAATAGCTCGCGACCGTGGCCGTCGCGCCCTGGGTCTTGTTGCCCAGGCCAGTCACCGGCTTGCCGAAGCCGTCGGTCACCGTGAACGTGACCACCGGCGGGCTGGCGATCGTGGCGCTGTTGACCGTCACGGTCGGCACCATCGCGGCCCAGGCGGCCGCATTGGTGGCGATCGCGCTGGGGTTGGTGAGCGCATTGGTGCCCACCGCAAACGAAGAGCCCCCGCCGGCACCGGTCGACCCGGAGGGGCCGGTCGGGCCGGCAGGGCCCGTGGCGCCCGCAGCACCGGTGGCACCGGCCGGGCCGGCGGCGCCATCGCTACCGCCACAACCCGAGAGGGCCACGGCAACCAGACTGGCAGCAAGCAGCGCGAGCCAGTGGCGGTTCTTCAACTTGAGCATCGGAATCTCCTGGGGGGGTGGAGCGGCCATGTCGGGAACTGCACGGTGTTTGCTGCGACTGAACTTCGGCGCCGCGACTTCATCACCGGCCCGCGGTGAGGTGGAACTGAAAGCTTGCTGGCGCGTGAAGCCGCTCGTTGGCGTTGCGAGTCTAGGAGTCGCACCGGTCGCAAACTTGATCCAGATCAGTTCGCCGGTCCCGTTGAATTAGGGGCCTTCAGGGTGGCCTCGCGGTGGCGCAATGACAGCGGCCCGGCATGTGCCGGGCCGCTGTCGCCAAGAAGTCCGATTCGCGCCGGCTCTGCGCCACAGGCTGCTAGGGTGCCTTGGGCGCCTCGGGTTCCTTGTGCGCCACGCCGGTGTGGCACTCGATGCAAGTCGCCTTGCCCGAGGTGAATTTCTTGTGCGCCTTCACGGCCTCTTCCGACTGCTTCGTGCTTTCCCAGGCCAGGGGGTCATGGCAAGTGCGGCAATTGGCTGAATTGTTTTCTCGCATTTCGTCCCAGACCAGATTGGCGAGGCGCCAGCGTTCCTTGTCGAATTTTTCCTGTGTCGAGATCGATCCGCGCATTTCGGCGATCGCGTCGGTGATGCCGGCCTTGGCCTTGTAGAACAGCACCTTGGGGTAGCTGTGCGGAATGTGGCAGTCGTGGCAACTGGCGCGAACGCCGGTGCGGTTGTTGTAATGCGCCGAGAGTTTGTGTTCGGGAAAGACGAACTTCTCGTGTGAGTGGCAGGCGGTGCCGCAGAACTCGTCGGTACCGGTCACGTGAAGGGCGACTTGCGTCCCGATGACGGCGGTGGCGCCGACGAGGCAACCCACCACCAGCAGCGCGAACACCGACCACCGGGCCGAGGGCGAAAAGAACCAGCGGAAGAATCGGCGTAGGGCGCCGGGGTTGCTCACTTCGGCCATGCTGTCGCTCCTGGTTCCTGAATTTCCTTGCCCACCATAGGGGCGCGTCCGGGCCCTACCCTTGCGTTAGGTCAATTTGCCTCGGGAACCGAGGGCTGATGGCGGTCTGCTATTTCGAAGACAACACGATGGCGACGATGGCCTTGATGTCGGCATCGCTGGCGGCCACCTTCTTGTGGTCGTCTTCGTCGCCGACCTTGCCGCCGTTCTTCAACTGCAGGAAGATCTTGTTGGGCGCGTCGGCATTGCCCTTGTACTTGGTGGCCACCGAGGCCCAGGACGGACCCTTTTTGGTGGTGCTGGCGGTGTGGCACTTGCTGCACTTCTCGGCCGCGATGATGTCTTCGGCCGAGCCTGCGAAGGCGGGGCCGCCGAGGGCGACGAGGGCGACAAGGGCAGGGCCCGCGAGGGCGGTGGACGCAAGTTTCATCAATCATTCTCCGGTTGCATGCACAGGCAGTGAGCCCACAACAGGGCTAACCGCAGGTGTCCGTCCGCTGCCATGTGGCTGCGGTCCATTCTGTCCGTCAACCGGCCGGCTGTGAGCCGGACCCGCCCGTAACTTGATCTGGGTCAGATTGCGCTGCTGTCGGCGGCGCTGGCGGCGCTGGCGGCGTTTGCCGATGGATCGCCAGGTGGCGCGGCGTCCAGGATGCCGGCACACGGTGCACGAAATTGGCGCGTGCGATGTGGTAGCTCGGGTCGAAGCCGTAGAAATTACGGCGCATGCGCACCTCTTCGGCCTCGCGGTAGCTCGACAGCGGCATGCGGGCTTCGTCCGCATCGCGCCTGTTCCGCTTGGCGCGCAGCAGCGCGGGCAAATCGGCGTCGCGCGCCAGCTCGGTCGCCCGCTGCCGCACTTCGGCGATGAAGGCCGGCGGGCTGGCGCCGAAGACCGCATCGACCAGACCGAGCGGCAGCGCCTGCTCGGCATCCAGCGGCAGCCGGCGGTTCATCACGGTGTCGACGCTGCCGGCCCGCAGGCGTCTGGGCAGCAGATAGGTCCAGTACTCCGAACCGTACAGATTGCCCATGTTCTTGTAATGCGGGTTGAGCACCACACCGCGGCGGGCCCAGACTTGGTCGGCGGCCAAGGCCATGAAGACGCCGCCGGCACCAGCATTGCCCTGCATCGCGGCCACCACGATGCGGTCGTTGGCCTCGATCAGCGTCCGCGTGAGGTCGTTCATGGCCGTGATGTTGTGCCATGACTCGTCGGCCGGGCTGTCCGCGGCCTCGATCACGTTCAGGTGGATGCCGTTGCACCAGAAGTCGGCGCCGCCCAGCAGCACCAGCACCCGCTGCGGCAAGGCCAGCGCCTGGCGCAGGGCGGCGTTCAGGCTTTCGCACTGCGTCGCGCTCATCGCGCCGTTGTGGAAATTGAAGTGCAGGTAGACCGTTTCGGCTTCCACTTCCAGGCGGATGTCGGATGCGCCCGCTGCGCCGGCCTGCGCATCCAGCGCGCCCGGCCAGATCGGCAGTTCGGCCGATTGCGCCGGGAAGGCCAACGCAGCCGGTCGCTTGAAGTGGCCGGCGCCGTCGGCGCGCCGCACGTGGCCGATCCAGACCGCGCCGTCGATGGTGGTTCGCAGCAGCGCATCGCCGCGGCGGGCGATGACGAGGCCCGGCTCATGCCGATGGTGCAGCGGCTGGGCGTGGCCATCGAAGAGGTGGCAGGGCGTGTCGAAGAGCGCATCCAGCACGCCGGGCGAGCCGTCGGCGGCGCGCAGCGCGCGCAGCACGGCCTGGGTGCCGTCGCGCGCCCAGGCAATGCGCCGATCGGCCTGGGTCATGGCCCGCCGCGGGCGGCCCCGCGCCCCGGGCCAGTCCGCCGCCGGCAGGGCCGAACCTTGCGCCTCGAAGTGGCGCACCGCGGCGACCACGGCCCGCGACGCCGCTGCCGTCACTTCCTGGCGATAGATGCTGGACTTGGTCGCCTCGCGCAGGGCGAAGGTCTCGGCCGCCCACACCGGGCCGGCGTCGAGCGCCGCGACCGCCTGCAGCACGGTGACGCCCCACTCGCGCTCTCCTTCGGCGATGGCCCAATCGAGCGCCGAAGGTCCGCGGTCGCCGACGACGCCGGGGTGCACGATCAGGCACACGGTCTGCCGCCAGATGGACTCGGGGATGGCCCGTGTCAGGTACGGCGCGACGATCAGAGCCGGCTTGAACAGCGCCACTGCCTCGATCGTCACCGCGTCGGCGATGTCGAGCTCCACCGACACGGCATGGCCCAGCGCCGTGAGGTCCAGGTACAGGCGCTGGCTGAGGCTGTTGAAGCTGCGCGTCAGGAGAAGGATGCGCACCGCGCGCTTTCAACAGATGCGCGGCAACTGATCCCCGGCCAGGGTGTCGACGATGCGCTGCCCGCCGAAGCGGGTGCGCATCTGCACGAAGTGGTGCGCATCGGCCAGCACCTCGCCGATCAGCGCCGCCCGCCGCCCGAGGGGATGGGCCTGCATGACCACCAGCAGTTGCCGGGCCTGAGCGGCCGGCACGATGGCCACCAGCTTGCCTTCGTTGGCGACGTACAGCGGATCCAGGCCCAGGAACTCGCAGGCCGCCTCGACCTGCGGCAGCACCGGGATGGCAGCCTCGTCGATCAGCATGCCGACGCCGGACTGGTCGGCAATCTCGTTCAGCGTGGTGGCCAGACCGCCGCGCGTCGGGTCGCGCAGCACGCGGATCCCGGGCACCGCTGCGACCATCGCGGCCACCAGCCCATGCAGGGCGGCGGTGTCGGAAACCAGGTCGCTGCCGAAGGCCAGCGACTCGCGCTGCGACATCACCGCCATGCCATGGTCGCCCACCGTGCCGCTGACGAGGACGCAGTCGCCTGGCCGCGCCCGGTCGCCCGAGATGTGGATCCCCGGCGGCACCACGCCCAATCCGGTGGTGGTGATGAAGACGCCGTCGCCCTTGCCCTTCTCGACGACCTTGGTGTCGCCGGTGACGATGGGCACGCCGGCTTCGCGCGCGGCGGCCGCCATCGACATCACGATCCGCTTCAGGTCGGCCAGCGGCAGGCCTTCTTCGAGGATGAAGGCGGCTGCCAGGTACAGCGGCTGGGCGCCGGACATGGCCACGTCGTTGATCGTGCCGTGCACCGACAGGCAGCCGATGTCGCCCCCGGGGAAGAACAGCGGCGAGACCACGTGGCTGTCGGTCGACATCACGATGCGCCCGGCGGGCTGCGGCAGCAGCGCCTGGTCGTTGCGCTGCGCCAGCCATTCGTTGTCGAAGGCGGGCTGGAACAGCTGGTCGACCAGCTGCGACATGGCGCGGCCGCCGCTGCCGTGCGACAGGTCGATGCAGCCCTGCTTGAAGTCGATGGGGCGGACGTAGCCCGGACGGATGTTGCTCAAATCGAACCCTTCAATGTGGCCGCCATGCTCGCGCAAGGCGCACAGCCTGGCCTTGACTCCCGTCAATGGCCGCGGCCAGGGGCGTCCCGATACTGGGCCGCGCCGCCATGACCGCGAATGTGGCCGGGCCGTGACTTCACCGAAAGGCTCCCCATGCGTCTGTTGCTGTCTGCCCTGTCTGCCCTGCTGCTCGGGCTGGCGGCTCACACGGGTGCCCGCGCGCAGGCGGTCACGGTCTTCGGCATCGTCGATGCAGCGCTCGAGCACGTCACCCGGGTCGGGCCGGCCGGCAGCGGTCTGAACCGCATGCCCAGCCTCACCGGCAGCGTGCCCTCGCGCATCGGCTTGCGCGGCACGGAAGACCTCGGTAACGACCTGCGCGCGGTATTCACCGTCGAGCAGGGTTTCACGCCCGACATGGGAACGCTCAGCCAGGGCGGGCGCGGCTGGGGCCGCCAGGCCTTCATCGGTCTTGCCGGGTCCGCGGGCCAGTTGAGCTTCGGCCGTCACTACACGATGCTCTACTGGTCGATCCTGGAGTCCGATGTGCTCGGCCCGGCCATCTACGGCACGGGCTCGCTCGACGCCTACATCCCGAATGCCCGGGCTGACAACAGCGTGGCCTGGCGCGGCAGCTTCGGCGGCTGGATGCTCGGCGCCACCTACAGCCTGGGCCGCGATGCGGTCAACGCCGGCAGTCCCGCCGGCACGAATTGTCCTGGCGAGTTGGCGGGCGATGCCGGCGCCTGCCGCGAGCGGTCGGCCCTCGTCAAGTACGACAGCCCGGCCTGGGGCGCGGCGCTGGCTGCCGACGAAATCCGCGGCGGGCCGGGCGCCTTCGCGGCACTCGGCAGCAGCGGCCTGAAGGACACCCGGCTTTCTGCCAATGGCTACCTGAAGCGGGGCGACCTGAAGGCGACACTGGGCCTCGTGCGCCGCAACAACGGCGCCAGCGCGGGTTCGCCGCGCAGCGATCTCTGGTATGCCGGCGCGGTGTATGCCTTGACACCGACTTTCACGCTCGACGGTGAGTGGCTGAGCCTGCGTTTCAAGGGCGCTGCCGATCAGGCACGGCTGGTCGCGCTGCGCGCGAGCTACAGCCTGTCCAGGCGCACCTCGGTCTACGCGACCGTCGGCACCATCGCCAACGCGGGCAGTCTGGCCTTGTCGGTCAGCGCCGGAGCCGCTGGCAGCAACCCCGTTGCCGGCACTTCACAGCGCGGCCTGACCACGGGACTGCGGCACCTTTTCTAGCGCTGCTTGGTGGCCGTCGTTCGAGGGCCAGCAGCAGCCCGGCAGGCTTCCCCGCCGATGCCCGGCGATCGGAAGTTAGAATGCG
The DNA here is from genome assembly GCA_947453725.1 of Betaproteobacteria bacterium. Lineage (GTDB taxonomy): Bacteria > Pseudomonadota > Gammaproteobacteria > Burkholderiales > Burkholderiaceae_C > Rubrivivax. Next base: position 96,968 of record CANGHH010000005.1, read on the forward strand.
CAGCACTGCAGGAGTCGGGCGCACAGCCAGCCCCTTGCAGGCACTGCCCTGGCGCGATAGCAAAGCGGTTATGCAACGGATTGCAAATCCGTCTAGTCCGGTTCGACTCCGGATCGCGCCTCCAGATTCAAGACGAAAACAGCCCCCCGCGGGCTGTTTTTCTTTGGCGAGTCGCTCGGCCTCGCAGCACGCCCGGATGGCGAAATCGGTAGACGCAGCAGACTTAAAATCTGCGGCCGCAAGGTGTGCGGGTTCGAGTCCCGCTCCGGGCACCACGCGCAGTCCATCGCCGACTGCTGCCAGCGCAGCCGACGAGGTGGCCAGGACAGGCCTCGCCAGGCCAGAAGAAATAGAACGACCGTTCTAATTTGTCGCCCTGGTGACCGGTTTCAGCGGTAGCGGCGCCTAGAATGAATGTGTCAACGTTCACGTCAATCTGAGCCCAGGAGCGTCATTCATGAAGGTGCTGGTCCCCGTCAAGCGGGTGGTCGACTACAACGTCAAGGTGCGCGTTAAGAGCGACGGCACGGGCGTGGACATCGCCAACGTCAAGATGAGCATGAACCCTTTCGACGAGATCGCCGTCGAAGAGGCCGTCCGATTGAAAGAGAAGGGCGTGGTCGCCGAGATCATCGCCGTCTCGTGCGGCGTCACGCAGTGCCAGGAAACCTTGCGCACGGCGATGGCGATCGGCGCCGACCGCGCCATCCTGGTCGAATGCGCCGACGAACTGCAGCCGCTGGCCGTGGCCAAGCTGCTGAAGGCGTTGGTCGACAAGGAACAGCCCGGTCTCGTGATCCTGGGCAAGCAGGCCATCGACGATGACTGCAACCAGACCGGCCAGATGCTGGCCGCGCTGGCTGGCTTGCCGCAAGGCACCTTTGCGTCGAAGCTGGAAGTGTCCGATGGGCATGTCAGCGTGACGCGGGAGATTGACGGCGGGTCGGAGTCGCTGAAGCTGGCGCTGCCGGCCATCATCACCACCGACCTGCGCCTGAACGAGCCGCGCTATGTGACGCTGCCGAACATCATGAAGGCGAAGAAGAAGGTGCTCGAGGTCTTCAAGCCCGCCGACCTGGGTGTGGACGTCACGTCGCGCATCAAGACGCTGAAGGTCACCGAGCCGCCCAAGCGCGGCGCGGGGATCAAGGTGCCCGATGTCGCCACGCTGGTGGCCAAGTTGAAGAACGAAGCGAAGGTGATCTGAGATGGCTGCTCTCGTCATAGCTGAACACGACAACGCGTCCATCAAGGGTGCGACCTTCAACACCGTCACGGCTGCCCTGCAGTGCGGTGGCGATGTGCATGTGCTGATCGCCGGTTCGGGCGCTGCGGGCGCCGCGGCGGCCGCAGCGCAGATCGCCGGCGTGGCCAAGGTGCTGCACGCCGATGAACCCGGCCTGGGCCACGGCCTGGCCGAGAACTTGGCCGCGCAGGTCGTCGCCATCGCCGCTGGCTACAGCCACATCCTGTTCCCGGCCACCGCCAGCGGCAAGAACGTGGCGCCGCGCGTCGCGGCCCTGCTGGACGTGGCGCAGATCAGCGACGCCACCAAGGTCATCAGCCCTGACACCTTCGAGCGCCCGATCTACGCCGGCAACGCCATCGCCACCGTGCAGAGCCTGGACGCCACCAAGGTCATCACCGTGCGCACCACCGGTTTCGACCCGGCGGCGGCCACGGGCGGCAGCGCGGCCGTCGAAAGTCTGAGCCCCGTCGCCGCCAGCGCATCGGCCACTTTCCTGGGCAGCGAAATTGCCCGGAGCGACCGGCCCGAACTGACGGCCGCCAAGATCATCGTCAGCGGTGGCCGCGCGATGGGCAGCAGCGAGAAGTTCAACGCGGTGCTGACGCCGCTGGCCGACAAGCTCGGCGCCGCGCTGGGGGCCAGCCGCGCGGCCGTGGACGCAGGCTACGCGCCCAATGACTGGCAGGTCGGCCAGACCGGCAAGATCGTCGCGCCCCAGCTCTATGTCGCCGTCGGCATCAGCGGCGCCATCCAGCACCTGGCCGGCATGAAGGACAGCAAGGTCATCGTGGCCATCAACAAGGACGCCGAGGCGCCGATCTTCAGCGTCGCCGATTACGGCTTGGAGGCGGACCTGTTCACCGCCGTGCCCGAGTTGACCGAAAGCCTGTAGGCAGGCTGCACCAGGGCGCCGACAGGGCGCCCTTTTTTTGTCTGGAGACAAGACCATGAGCTACCGCGCACCTGTCAAGGACATGCTGTTCCTGATGAAGGAATTGGCCGACATCGACGCCGTCGCGGCCTTGCCCGGCTTCGACGATGCCGGCTACGACACCGCAGCGGCGGTGCTCGAGGAATGCGCTCGCTTCAACGAAGGCGTGGTCGCGCCCCTGAACTGGACTGGCGACCAGCAGCCGTCTTCGTTCAAGGCCGGTGTCGTGACCACCACGCCGGGTTTCAAGCAGGCTTTCCGCCAATTCGCCGAGGGCGGCTGGCAGGGCTTGCAGCACCCGGTGGAATTCGGCGGCCAGGGCCTGCCCAAGCTGATCGGCGCGGCCTGCGGCGAGATCGTCAACAGCGCCAACATGAGCTTCGCACTGTGCCCGCTGCTGACCGACGGCGCGATCGAGGCCATGCTGACTGCCGGCACGCCCGAACAGCAGGCCACCTTCATCCCGAAGATGGTCGACGGCGCCTGGACCGGCACGATGAACCTGACCGAGCCGCAGGCCGGCTCCGACCTGTCGATGGTGCGCACGCGGGCCGAGCCGCAGCCCGACGGCAGCTACAAGCTCTTCGGCACCAAGATCTACATCACCTACGGCGAGCACGACATGGCGGACAACATCGTCCACCTGGTGCTCGCCCGCGTGGTCGGTGCACCCGAGGGCGTGAAGGGCATCTCGCTCTTCATCTGCCCCAAGTTCACCTTGAATGCCGACGGCACGCCGGGTGCGCGCAACGACGTGCACTGCGTCAGCATCGAACACAAGCTGGGCATCAAGGCCAGCCCGACGGCGGTGCTTGCATTCGGCGCCCACGGCGGCGAGGGCCTGAACGGCGAGGGCGCCGTGGCCACGCTGCTCGGTCAGGAAAACCGCGGCCTGGAGTACATGTTCATCATGATGAACGCGGCGCGTTTCGGCGTCGGCATGCAGGGCGTGGCACTGGCCGAGCGGGCCTACCAGAAAGCCGTGCAGTACGCGCGGGACCGGGTGCAAAGCCGGCCCGTTGACGGCTCCGTGAAAGCCGCCGCACCGATCATCCACCACCCCGATGTGCGCCGCATGCTGATGACGATGCGCGCCCACACCGAAGGCTGCCGGGCGATGGCGATGGTCGCTGCGGCAGCTTTCGACGCCGCCCACGCCCACCCCGACGCCGAGGTGCGCCAGCAGAACCAGGCCTTCTACGAATTCATGGTGCCGCTGGTCAAGGGCCTGTCGACCGAGATGAGCCAGGAGGTCGCCAGCCTGGGCGTGCAGGTCCACGGCGGCATGGGCTTCATCGAGGAGACCGGTGCCGCGCAGTACCTGCGCGACGCCAAGATCCTGACGATCTACGAAGGCACGACGGCGATCCAGGCCAACGATCTGGTGGGCCGCAAGACGGCGCGCGACGGCGGCCAGGTGGCCAAGGCCATCGCCGCGCAGATCGCCGGCACCGAAGCCGCGCTGGCGGCGCGCAGCAGCGCCGACTGCCAGGCGATGGCCCGGCGCCTGGGTGCCGGCCGGCAGGCCTTCCTGGACGCCGTGGACTTCGTCGCCGGCAACACCCGGGCCCGGCCCAACGCCGTGTTTGCCGGCAGCGTGCCTTACCTGATGCTCAGCGGCACGGTGATGTGCGGCTGGCAGATGGCGCGCGCGCTGATGGTCGCCGAAGACCGGCTGGCCGAAGGCCGGGACGTCGAATTCATGAAGGCCAAGATCGCCACCGCGCGCTTCTACGGCGACCACATCCTCAACAAGGCCACGGCTCTGCGCGACAGCATCGTCGACGGGTCCGAAGCCGTCACCGCTCTTGCCCTGGAGGCTTTTTAAGATGGCTCTGCCCCCCGTCCTGCAACGCGTGCCTTTCCCCGTCATCGGCTCGCCGCTGTTCATCATCAGCAACCCGCAACTCGTCATCGCGCAGTGCAAGGCCGGCATCGTCGGTTCGATGCCGTCGCTGAATGCGCGCCCGGCCGAGCAGTTGGACGACTGGCTGGCCGAGATCACCGAGACGCTGGCCGCCTGGGACGCCGCCCACCCTGAGCAGTTGTCCGCGCCTTTCGCGATCAACCAGATCGTGCACAAGACCAACGACAGGCTCGAGCACGACATGCAGGTCTGCGCCAAGTACAAGGTGCCGATCGTCATCACCAGCCTGGGCGCGCGCAGCGACATCAACGAAGCGGTGCACGCCTGGGGCGGCATCGTGCTGCACGACATCATCAACAACGCCTACGCGCACAAGGCCATCGAGAAGGGCGCCGATGGCCTGATCGCGGTGGCCGCCGGTGCCGGTGGCCACGCCGGCGTGAAGAGCCCCTTCGCGCTGGTGCAGGAAATCCGCGAGTGGTTCGACGGCCCGCTGGCGCTCAGTGGCTCGATCAGCACTGGCGACGCGGTGCTGGCGGCGCAGGCCCTGGGTGCCGACTTCGCCTACATCGGCTCGGCCTTCATCGCCACCGTCGAAGCCCGTGCTGCCGAGGCCTACAAGCAGTGCATCGTCGACAGCAACAGCGACGACATCGTCTACAGCAACCTGTTCACTGGCGTGCACGGCAACTACCTCAAGCCGAGCATCCGCAACGCCGGCATGGACCCCGATCACCTGCCCGAGAGCGACCCCAGCAAGATGAACTTCGGCGGCGGCGAGGGTAGCAAGTCCAAGGCCTGGAAAGACATCTGGGGCTGCGGCCAGGGCATCGGCGCCGTGAAGGCCGTGCTGCCGGCCGGCGAGCTGGTGGCGCGCCTGAAGCGCGAGTACGCCGCTGCCCGCGCGCGGCTGGGCTGATCCGCCCCGCCGCGATCAGGCCGTCGTCAACGCGGCATCGCAGCCCACGCTGGCGCCGATCCAGCGCCGGGCCAGGCCGCGGAGCCATGGCTTCGGCAGCCAACGCAGCCCGGTGAGCCAGCGCTGCGGCTCGGCGACGGCGCCGCAGCGGTAGAGCGCCGGCCCGGCGTCCCACGACAGCGCCCGGCAGCGCCCGCGCCGGCGGCGGCTCAGCAGCATGCCCAGCGGGCAGGGCGCGGCCGCGCAGCAGAGGCCGCAGCCGTTGCAGTCGGCGCCTTCCGGCGGTTTGGCGGGGGCTTGGCGGCGCAGGAAGATCACGCGGGCCGGCAGGTCAGTTGGCATGGGGCTGACAGTTTGTCGTGGGGCGGGCTGCGCCTGTCAGCAAAACAGCAGGCTTGCGGGCGTCCAATTGGGACCGTTGAAGCGGTGCCTCGGGGTGATAGAGTCCCGCACCAATGAAATTCCGGTCCTTCCCGTCCCCTTGCCGATCAGTCAGCTGAAGCAAGGCGGGTCGCTAGTCCGCCAACCGGTGAAGCCGGGGCCGCGGAAGGTTGATCAACCCATCAGAGTGCCGGCAGACCCGGTGCGCAAGGTGAGCGAAAGATGATGCAGCAATCCAGGTCCACGTCCTACCTGTTCGGGGGCAATGCCCCTTACGTCGAAGAGTTGTACGAGGCTTACCTCGACAACCCCGGCAGCGTGCCGGAAACCTGGCGCGCCTACTTCGACAACCTCCAGCATGTGCCCGCCACCGATGGCAGCGATGCGCGCGACGTCGCCCATGCGCCGGTCGTCGAATCGTTCGCCCAGCGCGCCAAGGCCAACGCCTTCGCGCTGAAGGCCAGCGAGGCTGATCTGGCCGTGGCCCGCAAGCAGGTCCACGTGCAGAGCCTGATCGCCGCCTACCGCTTCCTGGGGTCGCGCTGGGCCGATCTGGACCCGCTCAAGCGCACCGAGCGGCCGAAGATTCCCGAACTGGAACCGACGTTCTACGACTTGACCGAGTCGGACATGGACATCACCTTTTCGGCGGCCAACACCTATTTCAGCAAGGCCGAGCACCTCAGCCTGCGCGAGATCGTGCAGGCCCTGCGCGAGACCTACTGCGGCACCATCGGCGCCGAGTTCATGCACTGCACCGACCCGGTGGAAAAGCGCTGGTGGCAGGAGCAGCTGGAATCGCGCCGCAGCAAGCCCACCTTCACCGCCGCCGAGAAGATCCACATCCTCGACCGCCTGACGGCGTCTGAAGGCCTGGAACGCTACCTGCACACCAAGTACGTCGGCCAGAAGCGCTTCAGCCTGGAAGGCGGCGAGAGCTTCATCGCCAGCATGGACGAGGTGGTGCAGCGCGCCGGCGCCTCGGGCGTGCAGGAAATCGTCATCGGCATGGCCCACCGCGGCCGGCTGAACGTGCTGGTCAACACGCTGGGCAAGATGCCGGCCGACCTGTTCGCCGAGTTCGACCACACCGCCCCCGAGCAACTGCCGTCGGGCGACGTGAAGTACCACCAGGGCTTCAGCAGCGACATCACGACGCCGGGCGGCCCAGTCCATCTGAGTCTGGCCTTCAATCCCAGCCACCTGGAGATCGTCAACCCGGTGGTCGAAGGCTCGGTCAAGGCGCGCATGGACCGCCGCGGCGACAAGATCGGCGCGCAGGTGCTGCCGGTGCTGGTGCACGGCGACGCGGCCTTCGCCGGCCAGGGCGTGGTGATGGAAACGCTGGCGCTGGCGCAGACCCGCGGCTACTTCACCGGCGGCACCGTGCACCTGGTGGTCAACAACCAGATCGGCTTCACGACCAGCGACCCGCGCGACACGCGCAGCACGCTGTATTGCACCGACGTGGTCAAGATGATCGAAGCGCCGGTGCTGCACGTCAACGGCGACGACCCCGAAGCCGTCGTCTGGTGCACCCAGCTGGCGATGGACTACCGCAAGCAGTTCAACAAGGACGTGGTCGTCGACATCGTCTGCTTCCGCAAGCTGGGCCACAACGAGCAGGACACGCCCAGCCTGACACAGCCGCTGATGTACAAGGTCATCGTCAAGCACCCGGGCACGCGCAAGCTGTACGGCGACAAGCTGGTGACGCAGGGCGTGCTGCCGGCGACCGGCCCCGACGACATGGTCAAGGCCTTCCGCTCGGCGATGGACGAAGGCCGGCACACCCAGGACCCGGTGCTGACGAACTTCAAGAGCAAGTACGCCGTCGACTGGGCGCCCTTCCTCGGCAAGAAGTGGACCGACGCGGCCGACACCGCGCTGCCGCTGGCCGAAGTCAAGCGGCTGAGCGAACGGCTGACCACGGTGCCGCCGAAATTCACCGTGCACCCGCTGGTGGCCAAGGTGATTGCCGACCGGGCTGCGATGGGTCGCGGTGAGATCAACGTCGACTGGGGCATGGGCGAAACGCTGGCCTACGCCTCGCTGGCGGCCAGCGGCTACGCCGTGCGCCTGTCGGGCGAGGACTGCGGCCGCGGCACCTTCACCCACCGCCACGCCGTGCTGCACGACCAGAACCGCGAGAAGTGGGACACCGGCACCTACATTCCGCTGGAAAACGTGGCCGATGGCCAGGCGCCTTTCGTCGTCATCGACTCCTTGCTGTCCGAAGAAGCGGTGCTCGGTTTCGAGTACGGCTACAGCAGCGCCGAGCCGAACACGCTGACCATCTGGGAAGCCCAGTTCGGCGACTTCGTCAACGGTGCGCAGGTCGTCATCGACCAGTTCATCGCCAGCGGCGAAGTCAAGTGGGGCCGTGCGAACGGGCTCACGCTGATGCTGCCGCACGGCTATGAAGGGCAGGGCCCCGAGCACAGCAGTGCCCGCCTGGAGCGCTTCATGCAACTGGCCGCCGACAACAACATGCAGATCGTGCAGCCGACCTCGGCCAGCCAGATCTTCCACCTGCTGCGTCGCCAGATGGTGCGCCAGTTCCGCAAGCCCTTGATCATCTTCACGCCCAAGAGCCTGCTGCGTGCCAAGGACGCCACCAGCCCGCTGAGCGAATTCACCAAGGGTGAGTTCCGCACCGTCATCGGCCCGGCGCGCAGCGAGATCGAGGGCGACAAGGTCAAGCGCGTGATCTGCTGTTCGGGCAAGGTGGCCTACGACCTGATCAAGAAGCGCGACGAGAAGAAGGCCTGGGACGTGGCGATCATCCGTGTCGAACAGCTCTACCCCTTCCCGCACAAGGCCTTCGCCGCCGAGATGAAGCGTTTCCCCAACGCCAGCGACGTCGTGTGGTGCCAGGACGAACCGCAGAACCAGGGCGCCTGGTTCTTCGTGCAGCACTACGTGCACGAGAACATGCTCGAAGGCCAGAAGCTCGGTTACGCCGGGCGTCCGCCTTCGGCCTCGCCGGCGGTCGGCTATTCGCACCTCCACCAGGAGCAGCAGAAGGCGTTGCTCGACCAGGCTTTCGGCAAGCTCAAGGGCTTCGTGCTCTCCAAGTAAGTCGCGCAGCGCACAACTCAGAACATACAAAGAGATCGATCATGTCTATCGTTGAAGTGAAGGTTCCGCAACTTTCGGAATCCGTGGCCGAAGCCACCCTGCTGGTCTGGAAGAAGAAGCCCGGCGACGTCGTGGCCACCGATGAAATCCTGGTCGAGATCGAGACCGACAAGGTCGTCCTCGAAGTGCCGGCGCCGGCGGCCGGCGTGCTGGCCGAATTCCTGGTCGCCGACGGCGCCACGGTGGTGGCCGAACAGGTCATCGCCAGGATCGACACCCACGGCAAGACCGCCGCCGCGGTCCCGGCGGCCGCTGCCGCACCGGCAGTGGTGGCCGCCGTCCCGGCCGCTGCTGCCCTCAGCAAGGCCGGCATCGCGATGCCGGCCGCCGCCAAGCTGATGGCCGACAACAACCTGGCCAGCGGTTCGGTGCCCGGCACCGGCAAGGATGGCCGTGTGACCAAGGGCGACGTGCTGGCGGCCGTGGCCGCGCCGGCCCCGGCAGCCCGGGTCGCCGCGGCGCCCGCAGCGATCGCGGCCAAGCCGCTGCCGGCGGTGGCCGCACCGTCCCTGACCAGCGCCTTGGGTGACCGCCCCGAGCAGCGCGTGCCGATGTCGCGCCTGCGCGCGCGCATCGCCGAACGCCTGGTGCAGTCGCAATCCACCAACGCCATCCTGACCACGTTCAACGAAGTGAACATGGCCCCGGTGATGGAGATGCGCAAGAAGTTCCAGGACCGCTTCGAGAAGGAACATGGCGTGAAGCTGGGCTTCATGAGCTTCTTCGTCAAGGCGGCGGTCGCGGCGCTGAAGAAGTACCCGATCATCAATGCCAGCGTCGATGGCACCGACATCGTCTACCACGGCTACTTCGACATCGGCATCGCCGTCGGTTCGCCGCGCGGCCTGGTGGTGCCGGTGATCCGCAATGCCGACCAGATGAGCTTCGCCGACATCGAGAAGAAGATCGCCGAGTTCGGCCAGAAGGCCAAGGACGGCAAGCTGGGCATGGACGACCTGACCGGCGGCACCTTCAGCATCAGCAACGGCGGCACTTTTGGCAGCATGCTGTCGACGCCCATCATCAACCCGCCGCAGAGCGCGATCCTGGGCGTGCACGCCACCAAGGACCGTGCGGTGGTCGAGAACGGCGTGGTCGTGGTGCGTCCCATCAATTACCTGGCGATGAGCTACGACCACCGCATCATCGACGGCCGCGAAGCCGTCCTCGGCCTGGTGACGATGAAGGAAGCGCTGGAAGATCCGTCGCGCCTGCTCTTCGACATCTGAGGCCGACACCATGAGCAAGAACTTCGACGTCATCGTCATCGGCGGGGGCCCGGGCGGCTACATCGCCGCCATCCGCGCCGCGCAACTCGGTTTCCAGGTCGCCTGCATCGACGAATGGACCAACAGCAAGGGCGGCCCGGCACCAGGCGGCACCTGCACCAACGTCGGCTGCATCCCGAGCAAGGCGCTGCTGCAGTCCAGCGAGCACTTCGAACACGCCGGCCATGCCTTTGCCGACCACGGGATCGGCCTGAAAGAGCTCTCGATCGACGTCGCGAAGATGGTGGCCCGCAAGGACACCGTCGTGAAGCAGAACAACGACGGCATCCTGTACCTGTTGAAGAAGAACAAGGTCAGCTTCTTCCACGGCCGGGGCGCGTTTGCCAAGGCCGTTGAGGGCGGTCATGAAGTCACCGTTGGCGATGAATCGTTGATCGGCAAGCACGTCATCGTGGCCACCGGTTCCAACGCCCGTGCGCTGGCCGACACGCCCTTCGACGAGGTCAACATCCTCAGCAACGACGGCGCGCTGAAGCTGGGCGCGGTGCCGAAGAAGCTGGGCGTCATCGGTTCGGGCGTCATCGGGCTGGAAATGGGTTCGGTCTGGCGCCGCCTGGGTGCCGACGTCACGGTGCTGGAAGGCCTGCCGACCTTCCTGGGCGCCGTCGACGAGCAGATCGCCAAGGAAGCGCACAAGGCCTTCACCAAGCAGGGCTTGAAGATCGAACTGGGCGTCAAGGTCGGGGCGATCAAGAGTGGCAAGAAGGGTGTGACCGTGGCCTACGCCAACGCCAAGGGCGAAGCCCAGGAACTGGCGGTGGACAAGCTCATCGTGTCCATCGGCCGCGTGCCCAACACCATCGGTCTGAACGCTGAAAGCGTGGGCTTGAAGCTGGACGAGCGCGGTGCCATCGTCGTCGACGACGAGTGCAAGACCAACCTCGCGGGCGTCTGGGCCGTGGGCGACGTGGTGCGCGGACCGATGCTGGCGCACAAGGCCGAGGAAGAGGGCGTGGCTGTGGCCGAGCGCATTGCCGGCCAGCACGGGCATGTCAACTTCAACACCATCCCGTGGGTCATTTACACCAGCCCCGAGATCGCCTGGGTCGGCCAGACCGAGCAGCAGTTGAAGGCCAGCGGCCGCGCCTACAAGGCCGGCACCTTCCCCTTCATGGCCAACGGCCGGGCGCGCGCGCTGGGCGACACCACCGGCATGGTCAAGATGCTGGCCGACGCCACCACCGACGAGATCCTGGGCGTCCATATCGTCGGCCCGATGGCCAGCGAGCTGATCGCCGAATGCGTGGTGGCGATGGAGTTCCGTGCCAGCAGCGAAGACCTGGCGCGCATCTGCCATGCCCACCCGTCGCTCAGCGAAGCGACCAAGGAAGCGGCGCTGGCCGTCGACAAGCGCACCTTGAACTTCTGATCGCCCGTGCCGGTTCGCCAGCTGTACGAAGCCACGCTCGTCGAGCGTGGCTTTCAAAGTGACGTCGCGCAGCAGCGCGCCATCGTCGCGCTGGAGCGCTGCGAGCGCGAGTGGGCCGATTACAAGGCCCGTCGCAGCAATGCGCTGACCAAGCTGATCAGCCGCCCGCCGATCCCGCGCGGCGTCTACATGTACGGCGGCGTCGGGCGCGGCAAGAGCTTCCTGATGGACTGCTTCTTCCAGTCCGTGCCGCTGACCCGCAAGACGCGGCTGCACTTCCACGAGTTCATGCGCGAGGTCCACCGCGAACTGCAGGACCTGAAAGGCACGGTCGATCCGCTGGACGAGCTGGGCCGGCGCATCGCGCGGCGCTTCCGCCTGATCTGTTTCGACGAATTCCACGTCGCCGACGTCACCGACGCGATGATCCTGCACCGCCTGCTGGCCGCGCTGTTCGCCAACCGCGTCAGCATCGTCACGACCTCGAATTTCCACCCCGACGGCCTCTACCCCAATGGCCTGCACCGCGACCGCATCCTGCCGGCGATCGAATTGCTGAAGAGCAAGCTCGAAGTCGTCAACGTCGATGCCGGCACCGACTACCGGCAGCAGACGCTGGCCCAGATCGACATGCTGCATTGCCCGCTGGGCGCCGCCGCCGACGCGGCGATGGCGCATGCGTTCACCCAGTTGGCCGAGGCCCGCGACGAAGACCCGGCGATGCAGATCGAGCATCGCACCTTGCCGGCCCTGCGCCGCGCGGGCGGCGTGGTCTGGTTCGATTTCAAGACCCTGTGTGGCGGCCCGCGTTCGCAGAACGACTACCTGGAAATCGCCTCGCGCTTCCACACCGTGTTGCTGTCCAACGTGCCGCAGATGCCGCCGCGGCTGGCCAGCGAGGCGCGCCGTTTCACCTGGCTGGTCGACGTGCTCTACGACCGCCGCGTCAAGCTGGTGATGTCGAGCGCGGTGCTGCCAGAGGCGCTCTACACCGAAGGCCCGCTGGCCCACGAATTTCCGCGCACCGTGTCGCGGCTGCACGAGATGCAGTCGGCCGAGTTCCTGGCGCTGGCGCGCCGCGATGTCGACACCTCGCTGACCTGAGGCCGGCCATGCGCTTCTGGATTGCGCTGATGGCCCTGCCTTGGCTGACGGGCATGGTCCTGGCACCAGGGCAGGAACGCGAACGGCTGGCCGCCGAACGGCAGGTCCTGCTCGAGCGCTTCGCGGCCGAAGAGCGCGCCTGCCACGGGCGTTTCGTCGTCACGGCCTGTGTCGACGAATTGCGCGTCCGCCGTCGGGCTGCGTTGGCGCCTTTGCGCGCGCGCGAACTGGCGCTCGACGATCTCGAACGCCAGCAGCGCGCCAGCGACCGCCATGCCGCGCGAGCCGCCCGCCCGCCGCCGGCCGCAGCCGCCTCAGGCGCTCCGTCCGCCCCGTCCGGCGCTGTAGCGGCAGCCGACCGCCCGGCGCCGGCCGCCTCGGCCCTGCTGCGCCAGTCGGATGCGCCGCCCTCGGCCGACGGCCACAGCAGCCGCGCCCTGCAGGCTGCCGAGCGTGCCCGCGCGGCAGCCCATCGATCGGCCCTGATCGACGCCGCGCAGGCCGAGGTGGCACGCAAGGACGCGCAGCGGGCTGCCTCGGGCAAAGCCCATTCGGCCCTGCCGACGCCGGCCAGCGCGCCGCGCTGAGCGGGCGATCGGGGCCGCGCGGCTCAGCGCAGCGGGTCGATCCGCACCAGCGCCAGTGACAGGTTGTCGCCACCGCCCCGGGCGCGCTGCCGGGCCTTGGTGATCAGCATCTCGCTGGCCTCACGCGGCGGCAGGGTGTGCAGGATGGCGCCGATTTCCTTGGGCGTGAAGTAGTGCCACAGGCCGTCGCTGCAGGCCATCATGGTGTCGCCGAATTCCAGACGATCGATGTGCCACAGCGTGAGCGGCGGGTCGGCCATGGTGCCCAGGCAGCCGGTCAGCAGGTTGGACTGCGGGTGGGTGTTGGCCTGCTCTTCGGTGATCTTGCCCTCGTCGATCAGGCGCTGGACGAACGAATGGTCGATCGTGCGGCGCATCATTTCGGCGCCGCGGTAGTGGTAGACGCGCGAATCACCGGCATGAACCACGTCGCAACTCAAGGCGGGCGTCACACAGAAAGCGGCGACGGTGGCGTGCGGCTCCTCTTCCGAAGTGATCGCGGTCAGCTTGATCATCAGGTGCGATTCCAGCACCACCTGGCGCAGCGTCTCGGCGGTGTCGTCCTGGGCCGGCACGTAGCGTTCGTAGATCTGGCGGCTGGTCAGCAGCACCTGATCGGCGGCCTTGCGCCCGCCGCTCTTGCCGCCCATGCCGTCGGCGACGACCGCCAGCACCGATCCTGGCACGCGATGGTGGCCGATGATCTCGACCTGGTCTTGCTGGTACGCTCGGTCACCCCGGTGCAGCCCGGTTGCCGCGCTGACTCGAAAGGGTTGGACGGTGCCTGGGAACATGCCACGGAATATAAACCGACCCCCTAGCCTGAAGTCGTGCCGCAATGGGCGAGAACCTGCATTCCCCGCCGCGTCGCCTGATCGAATTGCGCATCGAACATGCCGATCTGGACGATCTGATCGACCGCAGCCCGGGTGGCGGGCCTGGCGACGAACTCCTGCTCCGGCGCCTGAAGAAGCGCCGGCTGGTGTTGCGCGGCCTGATGGCCAGGCTTGAGTCCGATCTCGAGCCCCCCGAGCCGGCGTGACGCGCGAACTCGTGGCGGCCGTTGCGCACGCCTTTTCCGATGATGGTCCGCTGGCGCGCAGTGAAGCCGGGTTCAACCCGCGCCCGCAGCAGGACTTGCTTGCCGAGCGCATCGCGCAGGCGGTCGAAGACCGGCTTTGCCTGGTGGCTGAAGCCGGTACTGGCGTCGGCAAGACCTTCGCTTACTTGGTGCCCTTGCTGTTGTCGGGCCGGCGCGCGCTGATCAGCACGGCCACCAAGAGCCTGCAGGACCAGTTGTTCCTGCGCGATCTGCCGCGTCTGGCGCGCTCACTGAACGTGCCGGTGCGCATGGCCCTGCTCAAGGGTCGTGCCAGCTACCTGTGCCGCTGGCGGCTGACCCAGGCGCAGACCTCGGGGCAGATGCCCGACCGCTACGCCGTCCGCGCGCTGAACCGGGTCGTCTTGTGGGCGCAGGGCACGCGCAGTGGCGACATGGCTGAGGTCGAAGGTCTGGATGAGCGCTCGCCGGTGATCCCGATGGTGACCAGCACCCGCGACAACTGCCTGGGCACGGAATGCCCCGAGCACCGCAACTGCCACGTCATGCAGGCCCGCCGCGAAGCGATGGCCGCCGACCTCGTCGTCGTCAACCACCACCTGTTCTTCGCCGACCTGAGCCTGCGCGACAGCGGCGTGGCCGAACTGCTGCCGACGGTCGACATCGCCGTCTTCGACGAGGCCCACCAGCTGGTCGAGGCCGGCGTGCAGTTTCTCGGCACCCTGCTGTCCACCGGCCAGGCCATCGAGGTGGCGCGCGACATGCTGGCCGCGGGCCTGCAACACGCCCGTGGCCTGGAGCCCTGGGCCGACCTGCAGGCCGGCATCGACCACGCTGCGCGCGAACTGCGCCTGTCGGCGGCCGGTGCCGTCCGCGAGGTGCGGGCGATGCTGAAATTGCGCTGGGAAGAACGCGCCGACCTGCTGTCGCAGCCGCTGCACGACCTGGCCGCCGCCTGCCGCGCCGTCGCCGATGCGCTGGCCCGGGTCAGCGAGGCAGCGCCCGATTTCGCCAAGCTCGAACAGCGCTGCCGCGCGCTGGTGACGCTGGCCGAGCGCTTCGCCGGCGAGGCCTCGCCCGACCATGTGCGCTGGATCGACCTGACGCCGCAGCAGGCCCGGTTGGTCGAGTCGCCGCTGGACATCCGCGAGATGCTGACCCAGCAGCGCGAGGCCTCGGCGAAAGCCTGGATCTTCACCTCGGCGACCTTGGGCGACGACGAAGCGCTGTCCTGGTTCACCGCCAGCACCGGCCTGGAAGACGCCAGCCGCCTGCGTGTCGGCAGCCCTTTCGACTACCCGGCCCATGCCCGCGTGTGGGTGCCGCCGCGCATGCCGCTGCCCAACGCGCAGGGCCACCCCGCCGCCGTGGGTGCGCTGGCGGCGCGCTGTGCCATCGCACTGGGCGGCCGCACCTTCGTGCTGACGACGACGCTGCGCGTGCTGCCGCTGGTGGCCCAGGCCATCCACGACGAAGCCGCCGCGCAGGGCCGCGAGCTGGTCGTGCTGGTGCAGGGCAGCGAGCCGCGTCGCGCCTTGTTGCAACGTTACGGCGACGGCCGCGGTTGCGTGCTGGTCGGATCGCAAAGCTTCTGGGAGGGCATCGACATGCCCGGCGACGCGCTGCAATGCGTGCTCATCGACAAGCTGCCTTTTCCGCCGCCGAACGACCCGCTGGTCGAGGCCCGCGTGCGCCAGCTGCGCGAGCAGGGCCGCAACCCTTTCGAGGACTATTTCGTCGCCGAAGCGGCGATCTCGCTGAAGCAGGGCGCCGGGCGCTTGATCCGTACCGAAACCGACCGCGGCCTGCTGGTGGTGTGCGACCCGCGGATGCGCCAGATGGGCTACGGCCGACGCCTGCTGGCGGCCCTGCCGGCCATGGGCGTGATTGGCGACGAGTCTGAGGCGCTGGACTGGCTCTCGGTGCTGGCCTCAGACCACTGAGGCGGCACGGCTTACCAGAACTTCCACCACCGCTTGTCGCGCGCCGCGGCGCCGGCAGTCAGGTAGGCGCTCTTGGGAAAGTTCTTGCGCAGCACGCGGTCGGCGTCGTCGCGCAACTGCGGCAGTGCCAGCTTGTCGTAGCTCTGCACCATGATGTAGAGCGCCTCTTCGATGGCCGGCGACTGCTGGAATTCGGTCACTGCCTGCTGGGCCCGCGCGGCGGCGGCGACATAGGCCCCGCGGCGGTAGTAGTAGCCCGCCACATGAACCTCGTACTGGGCCAGCGAGTTGACGATGAAGCTCATCCGCTGCCGCGCGTCCGGGGTGTAGCGCGACTGCGGGAACTGGTCGGACAACTGCTTGAAGGCCTGGAAGGAATCGCGCGCGGCGCGCTGGTCGCGTTCGGACAGGTCCTGGCCGAACAGGCTGCCCATCAAGCCCAGGTTGTCGTTGAAGTTGATCGTGCCCTTCAGGTACAGCGCGTAGTCGAAGGCCGGGCTCGAGGGGTTGAGCTTGATGTAGCGGTCGATGGCGGTGATGGCCGCCGTGCGTTCACCGCTCTTCCAGTTGGCATAGGCCATGTCGAGCAAGGCCTGCTGGGCCAGCAGGGATCCGGCGGCCAGACCTTCGACGCGTTCCAGCGTCTTGATGGCGCGGTCGTAGGCGCCCGATGTCAAGTCGTCCTTGGCCTCTTTGTACAATCGCTCGGCGCTGCTCTGGGCCCCTTCGTCTTTGTTCGTGGTGCTGCAGCCAGCGACTTGCAGGGTCAGGGCCAACACGGCCAGAAGTCGCATCAGCGCGGTGCGCCACGTCAGGGAAACGGTCATTGCGGATGGTATCGGTCGGCTCGAAGAAGCGAGATTATAGGGAGCCGGTATCGACCTCGACGCCCGCCAGCGAGGCTGAGTCGTTGCCCGAGATGACCGGGCTGCAGGAGCCGGACGGCGAGCCGGCTGCCGAGCCCGAGACCGAGCCCGAGACCCGCACGCTCAAGCTCACCGCCAGCCTGCATGCCGAGCGCCTGGACAAGGTGCTGGTCACGCTGGCCCCGGAGTTCTCTCGCAGCCACCTGCAACAGCTGATCGAAGGCGGCCACGTGCGCCTGGCTGGTCAGCCGGCCACCGTGTCGTCGCGCCGCGTGAAGTCGGGCCAGCTCGTCGAGCTGGTGTTGGTGCCGACCGAAGAGAGCCTGGCCTTCCGGCCGCAGACCATGGATCTGGCGGTGCTGTTCGAAGACGAGCACCTGCTGGTCATCGACAAGCCCGCCGGCCTGGTGGTCCACCCGGCGCCAGGCAACTGGTCGGGCACGCTGCTGAACGGCCTGCTGCACCGTCACCCCGGCGCGGCCAATCTGCCGCGTGCCGGCATCGTTCACCGGCTGGACAAGGACACCTCGGGCGTGATGATGGTCGGCAAGTCGCTGCAGGCCGTGACCGCGCTGACGCGCGACATCGCCGCGCGCCTGGTGAACCGGCGCTATGTCGCGCTGGTGCACGGTGTGCCGGCTGACGCCGTCTTCACCATCGACGCCCCCATCGGCCGCGACCCGCGGGTGCGGGTGCGCATGGCGGTGGTGGCCGGCGGCAGGCCGTCGCGCACCGACGTGCGCGTCCTCGGTTCGACCGGGGGCCGCGACGCGGTGACGGCCGTCGGCTGCACGCTGCACACCGGCCGCACGCACCAGATCCGCGTGCACCTGGCCTCACGCGGGCACCCGCTGGTGGCCGACCTGGTGTACGGCGGACGCTTGCAGCTGGGCCTGCAGCGCCAGGCCCTGCATGCGGTGTCGCTGAGCCTGGAGCACCCGATCAGCCGCCTGCCGCTGTCGTTCACCTGCCCGCCGCCCGCCGACTTCGCCCAGGCCTGGTCGCAGGTCACCGAGCTGCCCGCCCGCTGAGCCGCCGTCGCGCCGCAGCGGGCGGCCGTGCCGCACAGGCTACAATGCCGTCAATCACAGCGCTGCGGGCACCCCAAGTGCCGCGCCTGTTCGACCCGCTGCCCCGTACCGGTTCCACCGGACCGTGCGTATCCCTCGCGCCCCAGGCTGAACGCCGCGCGACCCGAATTTCGGATGAACCCCCTCGGACCATCGCCCCAGCGAGGTCCGCCAACCACCGCAGGCCATGAACACCGCTGAGGCCAAACGCGTCCTCGAGACCGCACTCATCTGTGCGTCGGGGCCGCTGCCATTGCCGGAAATGAAGGCCCTGTTCGACGGCGAACTGGGCAGCGATACCTTGCGCCGCCTGCTCGACGAGTTGGGTCGTGACTGGCAGGACCGCGGCGTCGAGCTGGTGGCGCTCGCCAGCGGCTGGCGCTTCCAGAGCCGACCCGAACTGCGGGTCTATCTCGACCGCCTGCACCCCGAAAAGCCGCCGCGCTACTCGCGTGCGGCGATGGAAACGCTGGCCATCGTGGCCTACCGCCAGCCCGTGACCCGGGGCGACATCGAAGACATCCGCGGCGTGACGGTCAGCAGCCAGATCGTCAAGCAGCTGGAAGACCGCGGCTGGATCGACGCCATCGGCTACCGCGAGGCACCCGGCCGGCCGGCGCTCTATGCCACGACCCGGCAGTTCCTCGACGACCTGGGTCTGGCCAGCCTGGACCAGCTGCCCGCCATCTCCGGCAGCGGCGCGGCCAGCCTGCCGGCGCAGGCGCTGGAGGCGCTGGTGGCGCCCTCGCTGCTGATCGACGACAGCCAGGGCAGCCTGCCCCTGGAAGGCGACGCCGAGCCCGTCGCACCTCCTGTCGTTTCTTTCCCGTCCTTTGCACCCGATTCCCCGGACCCCTCCACTGAAACCCCACCCACAGCCCACCCGCATGAACCCTTCTGAAGCCGAACCCCTGCCGTCGGACCCCTCGGCTTCCGACACCGGCGCGGAAGCGCCAGCTGAAAAGCCCAAGCGCAAGCGCGCACCGCGCAAGACGGCCGCTGCCGCCGAAGTCGCCGCGGGCCCCGAGGGCGCAGCCCTGGCCGCGCCCGATGCATCGCAGTCGTCTGTGGCCCCTGGCGACGTGACCGCCGCCGCGATGGACGCCGACGCGTCTGCACCCGCGCCGAAGCGCCGCCGTGCGCCGCGGGCTGCGGCCGTCGCGGCCGAAGCAGGCGGCGCCAACGCCGAGCCGGCGTCACCGGGCCGTGCAGCGGCCGAAACGCTGGGCGGCGTCGAAGCCGGCGATCTGGGCGGGCCTGACGACCGTGCTGAGGCTGGCGAGCGCGCCCGCAGCGCAGCGGGCGAGGGCGCCGAAATTGGCGCAGGCAGCGCAGGTGCAGAGGCGCCCGACGATGCCGACCCGTCGGTCGGCAGCCGCCGCAGCCGCAACCGCCGGCGTGGCCGCCGGGGTGGCGAGCGCGGCCGTGACGGCGCGGCCGATGGCGCCGCGGGCGAGCTGGCGGGCGATGCCGCCGGCGCCGCGCCGACCGTGCAGGTGCCGCGCGCACCGGCTCCCGTCGTCGAAGAGGTCTTCGCGCAGGTGCTGTCGGGGGAATTCGATGTCGAGCCTGCCGTTGAAGGCGAGGGGGCCGTCGACGGTGAAGGCGCCGCCGAGCTGGAAGCCCAGGCCGCGCCCAAGCGCGTGCTGGCGGCCGACGCCGACGCGCCCAAGCTGCACAAAGTGCTGGCGCAGTCGGGCGTCGGTTCGCGCCGCGACCTCGAGCAGATGATCGCCGAAGGCCGTGTGACGGTGAACGAGGAAGTTGCCCACACCGGACAGCGCATCTCTTTCGGCGACCGCATCCACATCGATGGCAAGCCGGTGCGTTACCGCATCGCGCCGCCACCGGCGCGGGTGCTGGCCTACCACAAGCCCGCCGGCGAAGTCGTCACCCACGACGACCCGCAGCAGCGCCCGACCGTCTTCCGCCGCCTGCCGCGGCTGGCGCAGGGCAAGTGGCAGTCGGTCGGCCGCCTCGACCTGAACACCGAAGGCCTGCTGCTGTTCACCAACTCGGGTGAACTGGCCAACCAGCTGATGCACCCGCGCTTCGGCGTGGAGCGCGAATACGCGGTGCGCTCGCTCGGCGTGCTGCAGTCAGACGCCAAGGCGCGCCTGCTGGCCGGCGTCGAGATCGACGGCCAGACCGCCGGCTTCAAGAGCATCGAAGACGGTGGCGGCGAAGGCGTCAACCATTGGTACCGCGTGGTCATCACCGAAGGCCGCAACCGCGAAGTGCGGCGGCTGTTCGAGGCTGTGGGCCATGCGGTCAGCCGCTTGATCCGCATCCGTTACGGTTCGGTCGTGCTCCCGCGCGGTCTGAAGCGCGGGGCCTGGGTCGACCTCGACGACGCCGACCTGCGCAACCTGCGGCGACTGGCCAACCCCCCGCGCCCCGAGGGCGCGCCGGCTGCACCGGCTGCCGAGCGTGAGCCCGGCGCCGAAGGACCGGGCAAGCGTGGCCGCAACCGCCGCGGTGGCAAGCGGCGCGGCGACGAGGGCGACCGCGGCCCGCGCCCGGAACGTGCGGACGGCCCGCCGCGTGGCGAAGCGCAGCCGCGCGCCGACCGGCCGCCGCGGCCCGAGCGCCAGGACCGTCCTGCCCAGGCCGATCGGGGCGACCGCCCCGATGCCGGCCAGCGTCCACCACGCGGTCCGCGTCAGCCGCGGGAACCCCGAGAGCCGCGTGGACCGCGGCCCGAGGCCGGCGAGGGCGGTGCGATCCCGAACCCGCTGCAGCAGACCTTCGACAAGCGTGCGATCCAGCAGGAACGCGCGCTGCGCCGCGACATGCCCGAAGACGGTCCGATTCCGAACCCGCTGCAGCAGACCTACGACAAGCGGGCCTTGCAACGCGACCGCATGGTGCAGCGCGACATGCCCGAAGACGGGCCGATTCCGAACCCCTTGCAGCAGACTTACGACAAGCGCTTTGCGACCGGAACGCCAGGACCCAAGCGCGGCAAGCCCGGCCGCGCCGGCGGCGGCGGCGGCAACCGCAACACCGGGGGCCGCAACGGCCGTGCCACGACGAAGAAGTCCGGCGGCGGCGGTGACCCGCAACGCGTGCCCGATCCGATGCAGACGGCCATCGGCTTCATTGGTGCCGATGCTTTCCACCGCAAGAGCAGCGGCGGCGGCGGCCGGGGCGGCCCCCGTCGCGGTGGCGGTGCGGGCCCGGCAGGCGGCGGCAACCGCGGCCCGCGCAGCGGTGGTGGCGGCAACCGCGGCCCGCGCTGATCTCTCAGTCTCATTCAGCAACCCAGGCGACTTCGCAAGCTAGAATCAAAAGCTTTGCCAAGTCGTTGATTCAGGAGAACTTTTCATGGCTACCGAACGCACCCTTTCGATCATCAAGCCCGACGCCGTCGCCAAGAACGTGATCGGCCAGATCTACTCGCGCTTCGAAGGCGCCGGTCTGAAGGTCATCGCCGCCCGCATGGCCCACCTGTCGCGTGGCGAGGCCGAGGCCTTCTACGCCGTGCACAAGGCGCGTCCTTTCTTCAACGACCTGGTCAGCTTCATGATCTCGGGCCCGGTGATGATCCAGGCGCTGGAAGGCGAGGGCGCGATCCTCAAGAACCGCGACCTGATGGGCGCCACCGACCCGAAGAAGGCCGAGAAGGGCACGATCCGTGCCGATTTCGCCGACAGCATCGATGCCAACGCCGTGCACGGCTCTGACGCCGCCGAAACCGCCGCCGCCGAGATCGCGTTCTTCTTCCCGGGCATGAACGTCTACAGCCGCTGAACCGGTATGGCCGTCAACCTTCTCGACTTCGACCTCGAGGGTTTGGCGGCCTTCTGCGCGGGCCTGGGCGAGAAGCGCTTCCGCGCCGTCCAGCTCTACCGCTGGATTCATCAGAAAGGCCAGGCCGACTTCGAACAGATGTCCGACCTGGCGAAGTCACTGCGCGGCAAGCTGGCCGGTCTGGCCGGTGTGTCGGCACCGCCCTTGATCAGCGAACACATCTCCGCCGACGGCACCGTCAAGTGGCTGTTCGATGTCGGTGACGGCAACGCCGTCGAGACCGTCTACATCCCCGAAGCCGACCGCGGCACGCTGTGCGTGTCGTCGCAAGCCGGCTGCGCCGTCGGTTGCCGCTTCTGTTCCACCGGCCACCAGGGTTTCAGCCGCAACCTGCGCAGCAGCGAAATCATCGGCCAGCTGTGGTTCGCCGAGCACCGGCTGCGGCAAACGCTCAAGCTGCCAGAAGGCCAGCGCGCCATCGACAACGTCGTGATGATGGGCATGGGGGAGCCGCTGCAGAACTACGACGCGCTGCTGCCTGCGCTGCGCACCATGCTCGACGACCACGCCTACGGCCTGTCGCGCCGCCGCGTGACGGTGTCGACCTCGGGCGTGCTGCCGATGATCGACCGCCTGCGCGTCGATTGCCCGGTGGCGCTGGCGGTGTCCCTGCACGCCGGCGAGGACGGCCTGCGTGACAGCCTGGTGCCCTTGAACCGGAAGTACCCGATTGCCGAACTGATGGCGGCCTGTCTGCGCTACCTGGAGACCGCGCCGCGCGACTTCATCACGCTGGAATACTGCATGCTCGACGGCGTCAACGACAGTCCCGAGCAGGCCGCTGCACTGGTGCAATTGGTGCGCCGCCACCGCCTGTCGTGCAAGTTCAACCTGATCCCCTTCAACCCGTTTCCAGCCTCGGGGCTGCTGCGCTCGCCGGCCGACCGCGTGCAGGCCTTCGCCCGCGTGCTGCAGGAAGCCGGCATCGTCACCACGGTGCGCAAGACCCGCGGTGACGACATCGATGCGGCCTGCGGTCAGCTCGCCGGCGAAGTGCAGGACCGCACCAACGCCCGCGAGCGCCTGGCCCGCCAGCGGGTCGTGATTCCGATCGGCAGCGCCGCCCCAGCGCCAGCGGCAGGCAGCCTGCGATGAGCCGCGCTTCGGGTGTGCCGGGGCGGCCGTGGCTGGCGGCGGCAGCGTCGCTGTGCTGGTTGACGGCTTGTGCCGTCGCGCCGCCGTCGACGAACGGCCGCGAGCCGCGAACGGCTTCGGACCAGAGCGATCCCGAGCAGCGTGCGCGCGTCCGACTGGAACTCGCCGGCCTGTACCTGGCGCGCGGACAGACGGCCGTGGCACTCGACGAAGTCAAGCGCGCCATCGCCGCCAAGCCCGACATCGCGGAAGCCTACAGCCTGCGCGGGCTGGCCTACGCCAGTCTGGGTGAACCTGGTCTGGCTGAAGAAAGTTTCCAGCGCGCGCTGCAGCTGGCGCCGCGCGACGGCGACGCGATGCACAACTTCGGCTGGTTCCTGTGCCAGCAGCAGCGCTATGCCGACGCCGACGCGCTGTTCGGCCGCGCGCTGCAGCAGACGGCCTACCGCGAGGTGGTGCGCACGCTGCTCGCGCAGGGCGTTTGCCAGGCGCGTGCCGGTCGCTGGAGCGAGGCCGAACGCACGCTGTCGCGGTCCTACGAGCTCGATCCCGCCAACCCGGTCACGGCCTACAACCTCGGCGAAGTGCTGTTGCGCCGCGCTGAATTCGACCGCGCGCGCTTCGTCGTCGGCCGCATCAACGCGGTGCCCGAACTGAGCACCGCGCAGAGCCTGTGGCTGGCGGTGCGCATCGAACGCGGTCTGGGCAACCAGCAGGCGGTGCAAGACCAGGGCCGCAAGTTGCTGGACCGTTATCCCCAATCCGAAGAGGCCGCGAAATTCGAACGCGGGCGTTTTGATGAGTGAATTGCCCTTCGACGCCCGCAGCCCGGGCGGGATGTTGCGCAGCGCCCGCGAGAAGCAGGGCCTGCACATCGCGGCGCTGGCCGCGGCCATCAAGGTGGCACCGCGCAAGCTGGAGGCGCTGGAAGCCGACCGCTGGGACGAATTGCCCGATGCCACCTTCGTCCGCGCGCTGGCACAGACCGTGTGCAGAACGCTGAAGATCGATGCCGCGCCGGTGCTGGCCCTGATGCCGCCGCCCTGCGGGCTGGCGCTGGAGTCGGGCGGTGGCTTGAATGCGCCTTTCCGCGACCGTCCGGGTCGCGACGAGCCGGGTCTGGCGCTGAGCGCCCTCCGCCCCATGGTGCTCGCTGCTGGCGTGCTGATGCTGGCGGCGCTGGCGCTGGCCCTGCTGCCCGAGCGTTTCGGGGCGGGCGCCTTTTTCCGCACGGCGGCTGCCCCCGTGGCTTCGGGAGCTTCTGCGGCGTCCGCGCCCGCCGCCAGGGTGGACGCCGCTGCTGCGCTGGCCGCCAGCGCGGCCGAGCCGGCGGCCAGCGGCGCGGCCCCGGGCGCCGGGCTGTTCCCGCCGGCCGACGCGGTGCCGGTTCTCGCGGCAGTGCCCACCGCCGCAACGGCTGCCTCCGCGGTGGCGAGCGACGTGACGGCGGCGGCTGGACCCGACACCGCCGCCCCGCTGCAGGTGCGGACCACCGGGGCCTCGTGGGTCGAAGCCCGCGACGGCAGTGGCCGCCTGTTGCTGTCGCGCATGGTCCGGGCCGGTGAACGCATCGGTCTGGACGGCGGTGCGCCGCTGCGCCTGACCATCGGCAATGCCGCCGCCACGCGGCTGGACTTCCGCGGTCAACCCGTCGACCTGCTGCCGAGCACGCGCGACAATGTCGCCCGCGTCGAACTGAAGTGACGCCACCGCGCCGGCCCCGCTGGCGCGCCACACCCACGAGGTCCCTGCGATGAACGCTCCCGAAGCCCTAGACATCATCGAAGCCGCGATGCCCGCGCAGCGCCGTTCGCGTCAGGCGCGCGTGGTCTGGGGCGACCATGTCGTGACCGTCGGCGGCGGTGCGCCGGTGCGCGTGCAGTCGATGACCAACACCGACACGGTGGACGCCATCGGCACCGCCATCCAGTGCAAGGAACTGGCCCAGGCCGGCAGCGAGCTGGTGCGCATCACCGTCAACACGCCCGAGGCCGCCGAGGCCGTGCCGCACATCCGCGAACAGCTCGACCGCATGGGCGTCAAGGTGCCGCTGGTGGGCGATTTCCACTACAACGGCCACCGCCTGCTGAGCGACTACCCGGCGATGGCGCAGGCGCTGTCGAAGTACCGCATCAACCCCGGCAACGTCGGCAAGGGCGACAAGCGCGACCGCCAGTTCGGCATGATGGTCGAGGCTGCTGCGAAGTACGACAAGGTGGTGCGCATTGGCGTCAACTGGGGCAGCCTGGACCAGGAACTGCTGGCCGATCTGATGGACCAGAACGCCCGCCGTCCGCAGCCCGTCGACGCGAAGCAGGTGATGTACCAGGCGCTGGTGCAATCGGCGCTGACCTCGGCCGACGTGGCGCGTGAGATGGGCCTGAACCCCGACAACATCATCATCAGTTGCAAGGTCAGCGGCGTGCAGGACCTGATTTCGGTCTACCGGGCGCTGGCGCGGCGTTGTGATTACGCCCTGCACCTGGGCCTGACCGAAGCCGGCATGGCCACCAAGGGCACGGTCGCCAGTGCCACGGCGATGGGCGTGCTGCTGCAAGAAGGCATCGGCGACACCATCCGCGTCAGCCTGACGCCGCAGCCCGGCGAGGCGCGCACGCAAGAGGTCGTGGTGGCGATGGAAATCCTGCAGTCGCTGGGGCTGCGCACTTTCAACCCCAGCGTCACCGCCTGCCCCGGCTGTGGCCGCACCACCAGCACCACCTTCCAGGAACTGGCCAAGCAGATCGACGATTTCCTGCGCGCCCAGATGCCGGTGTGGAAGGCCAAGTACCCCGGCGTCGAGACCATGAAAGTCGCCGTGATGGGCTGCATCGTCAACGGCCCTGGGGAGAGCAAGCACGCCGACATCGGCATCAGCCTGCCCGGCACCGGCGAAGCGCCCGCCGCCCCGGTCTTCATCGACGGCGAAAAGGCCCTGACGCTGCGCGGCGAGCACATCGCCACCGAGTTCCACCAGCTCGTCGAGCGCTACATCGAGAAGCGCTTCGGATCGGCCGTCGCCGCGGGCTGACCCCGTCCGCCGTCCTGCAGCCTGGCTGCGCCTGTCATGCCGCGCCCCATCCGGTGGCGCGTTCCCCTGCCCACTGCACCGACACTGCCCCCATGTCCGACCACCAGCCCGCCGCCCAGGCGACCGCCAAGCCGCCGAGCGCGGCGAAAAGCCCGACACCGCTGGCCGCGGTGAAGGGCATGAACGACATCCTGCCGCCCGACTCGGCGCGCTGGGAATGGTTCGAAGACACCGTGCGTGCACTGATGCGCCGCTACGGCTACCTGAACGTGCGCACACCGATCGTCGAGCCGACGCCGCTGTTTGTTCGCGGCCTCGGCGAGGTCACCGACATCGTCGAGAAGGAGATGTATTCCTTCGTCGACAGCATGAACGGCGATGCGCTGACGCTGCGCCCCGAGGGCACGGCCGGCGTCGTCCGCGCGGCGGTCGAGCATTCGATGCTCTACGACGGCGGCAAGCGCCTGTACTACATCGGGCCGATGTTCCGCCACGAGCGCCCGCAGCGCGGCCGCTACCGTCAATTCCACCAGGTGGGCGTCGAGGCGCTGGGCTTTGGCGGCCCGGATGTCGACGCCGAAGTCATCCTGATGTGCCGCAGCCTGTGGCGCGACCTGGGCCTGAGCGACGTGCGCCTGGACATCAACTGCCTGGGCCAGAGTGAAGAGCGCAAGGCCCACCGCGCCGCGCTGATCGCCTACCTCGAACTGCACCAGGACGCGATGGACGCCGAGGCGAAGTCGCGCCTGTACAGCAACCCGCTGCGCATCCTGGACACCAAGAATCCGGCCCTGCAGGCGGTCGTCGAAGCCGCACCCAAGCTGATGGATTTTCTCGGCGAGGCTTCGCTGCAGCACTTCGCTGGCGTCTGCCGGGTGCTCGATGCTGCCGGCCAGCCCTACCGCGTCAACCACCGTCTGGTGCGCGGCATGGATTACTACTGCCTGACCGTCTTTGAGTGGGTCACCGACCGGCTCGGCGCGCAGGGCACGGTCTGCGGCGGCGGCCGCTACGACGGCCTGTCCGAACTGATCGGCGGCAAGCCGGCGCCGGGCATCGGCTGGGGCATGGGCATCGAGCGCGTGCTCGACCTGCTGCAACAGTCGGGCGTGGCCGCGCCGCAGGTGGTGCCCGACGTCTACGCCGTCGTGCCCTCGCTGGAGGCCCTGCCGCTGGCCATGCAGGTGGCTGAAACGTTGCGGGCCGCCGGCGTCTCGGTGCTGATGCACGCCGCGGGCAAGGAGGCCTGGGGCAGCATGAAATCCCAGTTCAAGAAGGCCGACGCCAGCGGCGCCCGCCACGCCCTGGTTTTCGGCGCCGACGAAATGGCGCGCGGCGAGGTGGCGTGCAAGCCGCTGCGCGATGCCGCTGCCGCCCAATCGAGCCGCCGCATCGCCGAGGCCGCGACCTGGGCCCATGAACTGCGCACCGCATAATCGCAGACCCCTTTCGCGCATCCGCCGAAACCGCACCGACCCTGACGATCTGGACCCATGGCCACACAACTTGACCTGCAAGAGCAGGAACAACTCGACGCGCTGAAGGCGTTCTGGAACAAGCAGGGCAACCTGATCACCTGGGTGCTGATCCTCGTGCTGGGCGCCTTCGCGGCCTGGAACGGCTGGCAGTACTGGCAGCGTGAACAGGCGCAGAAAGCCGGCGCGCTGTTCGAGGAACTCGACCGGGCCGCGCAGGCCGGCGACGCCGACAAGGTCACGCGTGTCTTCACCGACCTGAAGGACCGCAATCCCGGCACCGCCTACGCCCAGCAGGGCGGCCTGCTGGCGGCCAAGGTGCAGGTCGCCCAGGGCCAGATCGACGCGGCCAAGGCCAGCCTGAACTGGGTGGCCGAGAACGCCGTCGAAGACGAGGTGCGCCTGCTGGCCCGCCTGCGCCTGGCCGGCGTTCAGGCCGACGCCAAGCAGTACGCAGAAGCGCTGAAGACCCTGGATGCGGTGAAAGGCGAGGGCTTCGAGGCCCTGGCCGCTGACCGCCGTGGCGACGTGCTGATGGCGCAGGGCAAGAAGGCCGAAGCGCTGACGGCCTACCAGACGGCCTGGAAGACCATGGGCCAGAAGGTCGAGTACCGCCGCCTCATCGATGCCAAGCTCACGGCGCTGGGGGCATCACCGGCGCCGGCCGAGCCGGCTGCCTCAGCGGCATCCGCGGCCTCAACGGGCGCTTCAGGGGCCGCCAAGTGAGCTGGATGCGGGCCGTGACCGACCGCCTGGGGCGCGTCTCGCTGGCACTGGTGCTGCTCGGTCTGTCAGCCTGCGCTGCCGACAGGCCCAAGCCCGCACCGCTGCAGGCCATCACGCCCAAGATCGCCGCGCGCCAGGTCTGGAACGCCAGCATCGGCAGCATCGGCTACCCGATGCTGGCGACGGTGCGCAAGGGCCTGCTGTTCGTCGCCTCGGGCAATGGCGAGGTGCGCGCGCTGCAGGCCGAAACCGGCGTCGAGGTCTGGCGCGCCAGCGCGGGCAGTGCCCTCGCCGCCGGCGTCGGCAGCGACGGTCGCTACACCAGTGTCGTGACGCGCGGCAACGAGGTCGTCACCTTCGACGCCGGCCGTGAGGTCTGGCGCAAGCGCGTGCCATCCAGCGTGGTCACGCCGCCGCTGGTTGCCGGCGAACGCATCTTCGTGATGGGCGTGGACCGCGCCGTGCACGCCTTTGACGCCGTCGACGGCCGGCGGCTGTGGTCGCTGAGCCGCCCGGGCGACGCGCTGACGCTGGCCCAGGCCGGCGTGCTCAGCGCCTTCAACAACACCTTGCTGGTGGGTCAGGGTCAGCGCCTGGCTGGGGTCGATCCGCTGCGCGGCACGGTGCAGTGGGAAGTGCCGCTGGCCGCGCCGCGCGGCACGAATGAAGTCGAGCGCCTGGCCGATCTGCTGGGCCCGGCCGTGCGCGTCGGCGACCGCGTCTGCGCGCGCGCCTTCCAGTCGGCCGTCGGTTGTGCCGATGCCGCCAAGGGCAGCGTGCTGTGGTCGCGCACGGTCGGCGGCATCCAGGCTGTCGCGGCCGACGCCGAACAGGTTTTCGGTGCCGACGCCAGCGACCGCATCACCGCCTGGCGCGCCGACACGGGCGATGTCGCCTGGACCAATGAAAAGCTGCTCTACCGCGGCCTGAGCGGCGCCCTGGTTGTCGGCCCGAGCGTGGTCTTCGGCGACAGCGAGGGTTACCTGCATTTCCTGGCTGCCGCCACGGGTGAGGCGCAACTGCGGCTGCCCACCGACGGCAAGGCCGTCATCAGCACGCCGCTCGTCTCGGGCAACACGCTCATCGTCACCACCCAGAGCGGCGGCGTGTACGCCTTCCGCCCGAATTGAGAAATTTATGAAGCCGGTCATCGCCCTGGTAGGCCGGCCCAACGTCGGCAAGTCGACGCTGTTCAACCGCATCACCAAGAGCCGTGATGCCATCGTCGCCGACTTCTCGGGCCTGACGCGTGACCGCCATTACGGCGACGCGCGCCTGGGCGACCGCGAGTTCATCGTTGTCGACACCGGCGGCTTCGAGCCGGCCAAGCCCAGCGGCATGGTCGCCGAGATGGCCAAGCAGACGCGCCAGGCCGTCGCCGAGGCCGACGCGGTGATCTTCGTCGTGGATGTGCGCGGCGGTCTGTCGGCGCAGGACCACGACATCGCCAACTACCTGCGCACCCAGCAGAAGCGCGTCTTCCTCGCCGTCAACAAGGCCGAAGGCATGAGCGAATCGCCGCTGCTCGGCGAGTTCCACGAACTCGGCATCGGCGACCCGCACCCGATTTCGGCGGCCCACGGGCAGGGCATACGCAGCCTGCTGGAAGCCGCGCTGGAAGGCTTCGAGCCCGATGCGGAAATCTACGGCGACGGCCCCGACCAGAACCACCCGATACGGCTGGCAGTGGCGGGCCGGCCCAACGTCGGCAAGAGCACCCTGATCAACGCCTGGCTCGGCGAAGAGCGCCTGGTGGCCTTCGACCAGCCTGGCACCACCCGCGACGCCATCCACATCCCCTTCGAGCGCGAAGGCCAGAAGTTCGAGCTGATCGACACCGCCGGCCTGCGCCGCAAGGGCAAGGTCTTCGAGGCCATCGAGAAGTTCTCGGTGGTGAAGACGCTGCAGGCCATCGCCGATGCCAACGTGGTGCTGCTGCTGCTCGATGCCACCCAGGGTGTCAGCGACCAGGACGCGCACATTGCCGGCTACATCCAGGAATCAGGCCGCGCGGTCGTCATCGCGGTCAACAAGTGGGACCTGACCGACGACTACCAGCGCCAGACGCTGCAGCGCTCGATCGAAAGCCGGTTGTCTTTCCTGAAGTACGCGCCGGTGCTCGAGATCTCGGCCATCAAGCGCCAGGGCCTGACCGCGGTGTGGAAGGCCATCTTCAAGGCCCACACCTCGGCCACCGTGAAGATGAGCACGCCGGTGCTGACGCGGCTGGTGCATGAGGCCACCGAGCACCAGGCGCCGCGCCGCGACGGCCGTTTCCGGCCCAAGATGCGTTATGCCCACCAGGGTGGCTCCAACCCGCCGCTGGTGGTCATCCACGGCACCTCGCTGGACCACGTCACCGAAGGCTACAAGCGCTTTCTGGAAGGCCGCTTGCGCGACCACTTCAAGCTCGTCGGAACGCCGATCCGCATCGAGATGCGCTCGGCCGACAACCCCTTCGACCCCAAAGCCAAGTGAGCCGCGGCGGCGCTGGGCGAGCCGAATGGCCGCAACTGGTGTCAGCGGGTTGACCCTGTGATACCGTGTGCTCATTCGTCGGCGCGTTCCGGCTTTTCCTCTCAATCAACACGGAGAATATCGTGAGCAACAAAGGCCAACTCTTGCAGGATCCCTTTCTGAACCTGCTGCGCAAGGAGCATGTGCCGGTGTCGATCTACCTCGTCAACGGCATCAAGCTGCAAGGCCATATCGAATCCTTCGACCAGTACGTCGTCCTGCTGCGCAACACCGTCACGCAGATGGTCTACAAGCACGCCATTTCGACGGTCGTGCCCAGTCGGGCGGTGAACTTCAGCGCCAACGAGCCCGGCGATCCGCAGCCCTGAAGCCCGGCGCGAGGCACACGCCACCTTGAGTTCAGCCCCTGCCAACGCTGCCGATGGCGGCGAAGAGGCGACCCGCGCCGTGCTGGTCGGCGTCGACATTGGCGGTGATCCGTCTTTCGATGCCACGCTGGACGAGCTGGCGCTGTTGGCTGCATCGGCGGGCGACACCGTGGTCGCCCGCGTCATCGCGCGGCGCAAGGCGCCCGACCCGGCCTTGTTCATCGGTAGCGGCAAGGCCGACGAGATCAAGGCACTGGTGGCCGCCACCGCCGCCCACGGCGTGATCTTCGACCAGCCGCTGAGCCCGTCGCAGCAGCGCAATCTGGAACGCCACATGGGTGTTGCGGTGGCCGACCGCACCTCGCTGATCCTGGACATCTTCGCCGCGCGCGCGCAGAGCCACGAAGGCAAGCTGCAGGTGGAACTGGCGCGCCTGCAGTACATGGCCACGCGCCTGGTCGGCCGCTGGAGCCACCTCGAACGCCAGCGTGGCGGTATCGGTACCCGCGGCGGCCCCGGTGAGGCGCAGATCGAGCTCGACAAACGGATGATCGGCGAGCGCATCAAGAGCGTCAAAGAGCGTCTGGAAAAGGTCAAGCGCCAACGCGGCACACAGCGCAAGGCGCGCGAGCGGCGCGGCACCTTCCGCATCTCGCTGCTGGGCTACACCAACGCCGGCAAGTCGACGCTGTTCAACAACCTGGTCAAGGCCCGCGCCTACGCTGCCGACCAGCTCTTCGCGACGCTCGACACCACCACGCGCGCGCTCTGGCTGGGCGAGGCGCAGAGTTCAGTGTCCTTGTCCGACACCGTGGGCTTCATCCGCGACCTGCCGCACAAGCTGGTCGAGGCTTTCGAGGCCACGCTGCAGGAAGCCGCCGACGCCGACCTGCTGCTGCATGTCATCGACGCGTCCAGCCCCTTGCTGGCCGAGCAGCAGGCCGAGGTCGACCGCGTGCTGGAAGAAATTGGCGCGGCCCAGGTGCCTCAACTGCTGGTCTACAACAAGTGCGACCTGCTGGAAGACTCCTTGCAGCCGCGAGAGCCTGTGGACAGCATCGAGGTCCACCCCGGTGTGCGCCGCCAGCGCGTGTTCGTCAGTGCGCGAACCGGGCAGGGCCTGGTCGCCCTGCGCGCCGCCATCGGCGACGTGGTGCTGGCCCACTTGAATGCCGCGCCCCATGCGCCACTTGTGACCCTGCCCGACGGCAGCATGGCCCAAGCCTGGCCGCCTGCGTCCGAAGCGGCGCCCCTTACTTGATCACTTTCCGATCGCACCCCCATGAGTGACACGCAGTCCCTTCACTTCGGCCCCCGGCTCAGCGCCCTGACGGCCGCAGCCCGTGCGCTGGCCTTCGGCTTGCTGCCGCGCCGGTTGACGCGCCCTGCCGCGGATGACGCCCTGATTCACAACAACCGGGGCGACGGCCCGCCCGACCTGGACGAGTTGTGGCGCGACTTCAACCGCAAGCTGAGCGGCCTGTTCGGCGGCAAGGGCGGCGGCGCGGGCAACGGCCCGAAGCGCAGCGACGAACCCTCACCCGGCGGCCCCTTCCAGCCGGACATCAAGAGCGCCGGCATCGGTGTGGGTCTGATCGGCGGCGTCGCCCTGCTGATCTGGCTGGGCAGCGGCTTCTTCATCGTCCAGGAAGGCCACCGGGCTGTCGTCACCACCTTCGGCAAGTACAGCCACACCAAGGACGCGGGCTTTCAGTGGCGTTTTCCCTACCCGGTGCAGGCGCACGAGATCGTCGCCGTGACGCAGCTGCAGTCGGTTGAAGTGGGCCGCAATTCGGTGGTGCAGGCCACCGGCTTGCGCGATTCGTCGATGCTGACCCAGGACGAGAACATCGTCGACATCCGCTTCACCGTCCAGTACCGCCGGGCCGATGCACGCTCCTACCTGTTCGAGAACAACCGGCCCGATGAAGCGGTGGTGCAGGCCGCCGAGTCGTCGGTGCGCGAGATCGTCGGCCGCAGCCGCGTCGACCTGGTGCTCTACGAGCAGCGCGACGCCATCGCCGCCGAACTGGTCAAGTCCATCCAGGCGCAACTCGACCGCCTGAAGTCCGGCATCGTCGTGGCCAACGTCAACATGCAGAACGTGCAGGTGCCCGATCAGGTGCAGGCGGCGTTCAACGACGCGGTCAAGGCCAGTGCCGACCGCGACCGTTTCAAGAACGAAGGCCAGGCCTATGCCAGCGATGTGATCCCGAAGGCGCGCGGCACGGCGTCGCGCCTGCTGGAAGAGTCCGAGGGCTACCGCTCGCGGGTCATCGCCCAGGCCGAGGGCGATGCGCAGCGTTTCCGCTCGGTGCTGGCCGAATATGAGAAGGCGCCCGGCGTGACCCGCGACCGCCTGTACCTCGAAACGATGCAGCAGGTCTATTCGAACGTCACCAAGGTGATGGTCGACAGCAAGGCCGGATCCAACCTGCTCTACCTGCCGCTGGACAAGCTGCTGCAGCAGGGCGCTGCGCCGGCTGCGGCGGCACCCCCCGCCGTCACGGTGCTGCCGTCGGCGCCACCCGTGGACCCCACGGGCACCCAGAGCGTGGACATCCGTTCGCGCGACGGTACCCGTACCCGTGAACGCGAAGGCCGCTAGGAAGGCCCATGACCATGAACCGTATCGGACTTGTCATTGCCGGCGCGCTGATCGCGCTGATGTTGGCCACCAGCAGCCTCTTCGTCGTCGACCAGCGCCAGGTCGGCGTGGTCTACGCCTTGGGCGAAATCAAGGAAGTCATCAGCGACCCGGGCCTGCACTTCAAGCTGCCGCCGCCGTTCCAGAACGTCGTGTTCCTGGACAAACGGGTGCAGACCCTCGACAGCCCGGAGACGCGCCCCATTTTCACGGCCGAGAAGAAGAGCCTGGTCATCGACTGGCTGGTCAAGTGGCGCATTTCCGAGCCGCGCCAGTTCATCCGCAACAACGGGGTCGACTTCCGCAACCTGGAAAGCCGGCTGTCGCCCGTGGTACAGGCGGCCTTCAACGAAGAAATCACCAAGCGCGACGTGCGCGGCGTGCTGGCCAAGGAACGCGAAGTCGTGATGAAGGACGTGCGCGTCCGCCTGGCGGATGAAGCCAAGGCCTTCGGCATCGAGATCGTCGATGTGCGGATCAAGCGCGTCGACTTCGTCGCCGACATCACCGACTCGGTCTACCGGCGCATGGAATCCGAGCGCAAGCAGGTGGCCAACGAACTGCGCTCGCAGGGCGTGGCCGACGGCGAAAAGATCAAGGCCGATGCCGACCGCCAGCGGGAAGTCATCGTCGCCGAGGCCTACCGCGATGCGCAGAAGATCAAGGGCGAGGGGGATGCCAAGGCCTCGGCGCTGTACGCCGATGCCTTCGGCCGCAACGCCCAGTTCGCGCAGTTCTACCGCAGCCTGGAAGCCTACCGCGCGACCTTCCGGACCAAGGGCGACGTCATGGTGCTCGACCCCAGCAGCGACTTCTTCCGCGCGATGCGGGGTGGCGGGCCGGCCGACGCAGCCAGCCCGTCGCGGGGCCGCAAGTAGCCTGTCCGCGCCCGCATCGGGATGACCGATTTCCTGCTCGGTGCCGCTGCGCTGATGCTGGTGCTCGAGGGGCTGCTGCCTTTCCTCAGTCCGCGTCTGTGGCGCGCCGCGTTCGAGCGGGCCACCCGGCTGTCCGATGGGCAGATCCGCTTCGCCGGGCTGACCAGCATGGTGATCGGGCTGCTGATCCTGGCCGCCTGGCGCTGAACCCGCGCCGCGGCGGCGGCTGACCCTGGCGCCACCTACAATGTCCCTTTCTTTTTCGGTGCACCCGATGCTCTCTGCGTGGCTGTTGCCCGAGCACATCGCTGACGTCCTGCCGGCGCAAGCCCGGCGCCTTGAAGACCTGCGGCGTGCCCTGCTGGACCGCGCGCGCGCCTATGGCTTCGAGCTGGTCATGCCGCCCTTGCTGGAACACCTCGAGTCGCTGCTGTCGGGCACGGGCCGAGAGCTCGACCTGAAGACTTTCAAGCTGGTCGACCAGCTCAGCGGTCGCATGCTGGGCATCCGCGCCGACACCACGCCCCAGGCGGCGCGCATCGATGCGCACCTGCTGAATCGCGACGGCGTGACGCGGCTGTGCTATTGCGGCCCGGTGCTGCACACCTTGCCGGCAGGTCTGTCGGCCACCCGCGAGCCGCTGCAGTTCGGCGCGGAAATCTTTGGCCATGTCGGGCTGGAGGCCGATCTGGAAGCGGCCGAGCTGGCGCTGGACTGCCTGGAGCTGGCGCGTGTCGGCCCGCTGGTCATCGACCTGGCCGACGCCCGCTTGCTGCGCGGCGTGCTGGCCGATGTCCCCCTCGACGCAGCGCAGTTGCAGGCGGTCGTGCTGGCCTTGTCGGAGAAGGACGCGTCGGCGCTGGACGCGCTGACGCGCGACATGCCGCTGCCGGCGCGCCATGGTCTGCGCGCCTTGTTGCGCCTTTACGGCGGCGACGAGGTCATCGCCGTGGCCCGGCGCGAACTGACGCCGAACCCCCTGGTGCTGGCGGCGCTCGACCAACTGCAGTGGCTGGCCGCGCACCTGCGGGCGGCGGTGCCCGACCTGAAGGTCGGTTTCGACCTGTCCGACATGAGCGGCTACGCCTATTACAGCGGCCTGCGCTTTGCCGTCTATGGGGCGGACAGCAGCGATGCGCTGGCCCGCGGCGGCCGCTACGACGAGGTCGGCGCGATCTTTGGTCGCAACCGGCCGGCAGTCGGTTTCAGCCTCGACCTGAAAGCGCTGACGGAAGTCGCCGGGCCGTCCAGCGCGCCGGTTGCCATCCGCGCACCCTGGGGCGACGACCCCGCCTTGCGCGCTGCGGTTCGCCGTTGGCGTGATCAAGGCGAAACCGTTCTGGCCATGCTGCCCGGCCATGAATTCGAGGCCCAGGCCTACACCTGCGATCGCGAACTGGTGCTGGTCGATGGCCACTGGGTCCTGCGCGCCGCGGGCGCCGCAAGACTGCCCTGAAATCTGAAGGAATCTGCAATATGCAAGCAGCCGTTCGGCCCGGTGCGGGTCGCAATGTCGTGGTCGTCGGCACCCAGTGGGGCGATGAAGGCAAGGGCAAGATCGTCGACTGGTTGACCGACCACGCGCAAGGCGTGGTGCGCTTCCAGGGCGGCCACAACGCCGGTCACACCCTGGTCATCGCCGGTCGCAAGACCGCGCTGCAGCTGATCCCGTCGGGTGTGATGCGCGAAGGCGTGGCCTGCTACATCGGGAATGGCGTGGTGGTCGATCCGGCCCACGCGCTGCAGGAAATCGCCCGCATCGAGGCGCTCGGCATCGACGTGCGTTCGCGCCTGTTCGTGTCGGAAGCCTGCCCGCTGATCCTGCCTTTCCACGTCGAACTCGACCGCGCTCGCGAAGGCCGCCGTGAAAGCAGCGGCGACGGCAAGATCGGCACCACCGGCAAGGGCATAGGCCCGGCCTACGAAGACAAGGTGGCGCGCCGCGCCCTGCGCGTCCAGGACCTCAAGCACCCCGCGCGCTTCGAGTCCAAGCTGCGCGAACTGGTCGATCTGCACAACGCCGAACTGGTCGGCTTCCTGGGCGCTGCAGCACTCGACTGGCAGCCGATGCTGGACGCCGCGATGCAGGCCGCCGAGCAGCTGAAGCCCTTGATGGCCGACGTCGGCTACCGGCTGTTCAAGGCCCATGCGGCGGGTGCCAACCTGCTGTTCGAAGGCGCGCAGGGCACCTTGCTCGACATCGACCATGGCACCTAC
Organism: Betaproteobacteria bacterium; assembly: GCA_947453725.1. GTDB lineage: Bacteria > Pseudomonadota > Gammaproteobacteria > Burkholderiales > Burkholderiaceae_C > Rubrivivax. Next base: position 133,472 of record CANGHH010000005.1, read on the forward strand.
CCGTACGTCACATCGAGCAATTGCGTCGCCGGCAATGCGGCCGCCGGTTCCGGCGTCGGGCCAGGGATGCTGCATTACATCCTGGGCATCACCAAGGCCTACACCACGCGCGTCGGCGGCGGGCCCTTCCCGACCGAACTGGATATCGACCAGCCGGGCGGCGTCGGCCATCACCTGTCCACCGTCGGCCAGGAGCGGGGTACGGTTACCGGCCGGGCGCGCCGCTGTGGCTGGCTGGATGCCGCGGCGCTGAAGCGCTCGATCATCATCAACGGTGTGTCGGGCCTGTGCATCACCAAGCTCGACGTGCTCGACGGCCTGCCCGAAATCCGCATCTGCACCGGCTACCGGCTCGGCGGTCAGCTGCTGGACATCCTGCCGCTGGATGCCGACGAGATCAGCGCCTGCGAACCGGTCTACGAGACGCTGCCGGGCTGGGCCGAGACCACGGCCGGGCTGACAAACTGGGAGCAGTTGCCGGTCAACGCCAAGCGCTACCTGGAACGCATGCAGTCGCTGATCGGGGCGCCCATCGACATGGTGTCCACCGGCCCCGACCGCGTCCACACCATCCTGCTGCGTCACCCCTTCCGCCCCTGAGGCGGCGGGGTCGATCACCGTAATTTGAGGAGAACCTGAGCATGCTCACCGACGACGGCAAGCACCTGTACGTGTCCTGGGACGAGTACCACCTGCTGACCGAAAGACTGGCCCTGAAAGTGGCCGCATCCGGTTGGCAGTTCGACCAGATCCTGTGCCTGGCCCGTGGCGGCATGCGCCCGGGTGATGTGCTCTCGCGCGTCTTCGACAAGCCGCTGGCCATCATGTCCACCAGTTCCTACCGCGCCGACGCCGGCACCATCCAGGGCCGCCTGGACCTGGCCAAGTACATCACCATGCCCAAGGGCGAACTGGCCGGGCGTGTGCTGCTGGTCGACGACCTGGCCGACACCGGCGTGACGCTGCAGGCCGTGGTCGAACGCCTGCGCGGCATGCCGGCGATCCAGGAGTTGCGGGCTGCGGTGCTGTGGGTCAAGGGTGTGTCGACTTACCAGCCCGACTATTCGGTCGAGACGCTGCCGACCAGCCCGTGGATCCACCAGCCTTTCGAGGAGTACGACAACCTTCGGCCCGAAGGACTGGCGAAGAAGTTCGCGGTCTGACGAAAGACGGTTTGACGAACGAAAAAGGCCGGCCTGTCTTGCAGCACGCCGGCCTTTCATTTGGGGCGCTTTCCACTTGGGCCGCAGCGCGCTGCGAAGTTGGCGACCCACAAAGACGAAAGGCCGGTACTTTCGTACCGGCCTTCAATCATTTTGGTGCCCAGAAGAGGACTCGAACCTCCACGCCGTTAAGCGCTAGTACCTGAAACTAGTGCGTCTACCAATTCCGCCATCTGGGCAGCGAGAACTTAGGAATATACCATCAAAGACAATAAGACTTCAAGCGTCGCGAAAAAAAGTGACGCCATGCTCGGTGAATTCGACGGCCGCGTCGAAGGGCACCGCGACGGCCACGGCCTGGTCATCCCCGACAGCGGCGACGCGCCGGTCTATCTGGCGCCGCAGGAAATGCGCAGCGTGCTGCACAAGGACCGCGTTCGTGTGCGGGTGCTGCGCCAGGACCGCAAGGGCCGTCCCGAGGGCCGCGTCGTCGACATCCTCGAACGGCGCAAGACGCCGATCATCGGTCGCCTGCTGCATGAAAGCGGTCAGTGGGTCGTCGCGCCCGAGGACAGCCGCTACGGCCAGGACATCCTGATCCCGAAGAACGCCATCGCCAATGCGACGGTGGGGCAGGTGGTGGCGGTCGAATTGACCGAGCCGCCATCACTGCATTCGCAGCCGGTGGGCCGGGTGGCCGAGGTGCTCGGCGAGATCGACGATTCGGGCATGGAGATCGAGATCGCCGTGCGCAAGTACGAGGTGCCGCACGAGTTCACCCCCGAGACGCTGGCGCAGGCCGCCGCGCTGCCCGAGAAGCTGCGTGCCGCCGACCGCAAGAACCGGGTCGACCTGAGCGATGTGGCGCTGGTCACCATCGACGGCGAAGACGCGCGCGACTTCGACGACGCGGTCTACTGCGAGCCCTTCAAGCGCGGCCGCGGCAAGAACGCCTTCGACGGTTGGCGCCTGATCGTCGCCATCGCCGATGTCAGCCACTACGTGAAGCCCGGCGAACCGCTGGACGAGGACGCCTACGAGCGCGCCACGTCGGTGTATTTCCCGCGCCGCGTGATCCCGATGCTGCCCGAGAAGCTGTCCAACGGCCTGTGTTCGCTGAACCCGCAGGTCGAGCGGCTGGCGATGGTCTGCGACATGCTCGTCGCCGGCGATGGCCGCATCGATGCCTACCAGTTCTACCCGGCGCTGATCAACTCGCACGCGCGACTGACCTACACCGAAGTCGCCGCCGTGCTGGCCAACACGCGCGGGCCCGAGGCCCAGAAGCGGGCCGACCTGGTGCCGCACCTGCTGCACCTGCACGAGGTCTACCGGGCGCTGCTGAAGCAGCGCGCGCAGCGCGGGGCGATCGACTTCGACACCACCGAAACGCAGATCGTCTGCGACGACAACGGCCGCATCGAGAAGATCGTGCCGCGCACGCGCAACGAGGCGCACCGGCTGATCGAAGAGACCATGCTGGCGGCGAATGTCTGCTCGGCCGAGTTCATCGCCGGCGCCGAACACCCCAGCCTGTTCCGCGTGCACGAAGGGCCAACCCCCGAAAAGCGCGTCGCGCTGCAGGCCACGCTGAAGGCGCTGGGTGTCGGTGTGCATTTGAGCGACGACCCCAAGCCCGCTGAGATCCAGGCCATCGCGCAAGCCACGGCGGGGCGGCCCGATGCGCAGCAGATCAGCACGCTGCTGCTGCGCTCGATGCAGCAGGCGGTCTACACGGTGCACAACGCCGGCCACTTCGGCCTGGCCTACGAGGCCTACACGCACTTCACCAGCCCGATCCGCCGCTACCCCGACCTGATGGTCCACCGCGTGATCAAGGCCATCCTGGCCAAGCGGCGCTACCACCTGGTGGCGAACGCCAAGACGCGCACGCCCGAGGTTCGCAAGTGGGGCAAGGGCGGCAAGGTGCAGGGCCAGGCGCCCAAGCCGATGACGCAGGAGATGGCGCTGTGGGAAGCCGCCGGCGGCCATTGCAGCGCCAACGAGCGCCGCGCCGACGAGGCATCGCGCGACGTCGAAGCCTGGCTGAAGTGCCGCTACATGCGCGAGCACCTGGGCGAGGAGTTCTCGGGCACGGTCAGCGCCGTCGCCGGCTTCGGCCTGTTCGTCACGCTGGACGCGCTGTATGTCGACGGCATGGTGCACATCACCGAACTGGGTGGCGAGTACTACCGCTTCGACGAAGCCCGCGGCGAGTTGCGCGGCGAGCGCACCGGCATCCGCTACGCGATCGGCACGCGGGTGCGGGTGCAGGTCAGCCGCGTCGATCTCGACGGCCGCAAGATCGACTTCCGCATGGTCCGCGAGGGCGAAGGCGAGAAGCCGCCGGCGCGCACGGAGCGCAACCGGCCGGTTACCACCGCCGCCGTCGCCGTCAGTGCGGCGGTCGAACTGACGCAGCTGCGCGAAACCGACCGGCTGGTCAAGGCGACGACGCGTGCCGTCAAGGCCAAGGGCGTGCCGGAATCCGCCCGGCGCAGCCGCAAGCCCGGTCCGCAGCGCCCGGCACCCAAGCCCAGGGCGCGACGTTGAAGACGCCAGTGGCCGTGCCGCTGCCCGGCGGTCAGGTGGCCGCTCGGCCGGCCAGTGCCTCGACCAGATCGGCGGCCCGCAAGGGCCCGTGGCGGCCCTGGCCCCGCCAGCGCTCGGCGGCTTGGCCGTGCTGGCCGGCAGCCATCGCCGCCAGGTCGGCGGCATCGGCCTCGCGGGCTTGCGCCCACAGCCCGGCCAGCCAGCCCGCCAGCACATCGCCGGTGCCGGCGGTGGCCAGTGCCGCATTGCCGGTCGCATTGATCCGTGGCAACTGGCCGGGCGTGGCGACCACACTGCCCGAGCCCTTGAGCAGCACCGTGGCGCCGTAGCGTTCGACGAGCCCGGCCGCCGCGCGCAGGCGGTCGCCCTGCACGGTCCTGGCGTCGACTTGGAGCAGCCGGGCTGCCTCCAGCGGATGCGGCGTCAACACGGTCGCCCAGCCGCGCGCCGAACGGGCCTGCAGTTGCCGCTGCAAGGCTGGATCGGCGGCGATGGTGTTCAGCGCGTCGGCGTCCAGCACCAGCCACCGAACATGGGCCAGCAGGGCCGGCAGGGCAGCCCTGACGGCGTCGCCCCCGCCGCAACCGCAGACCACCGTCGTCGCGGCCAGCACCGCCGGGGCTGACTGCCACCAGGCTGCGCGGCCCATCAGTTCTGGCCGTGTCGGATCGAAAGGCGCCGTCTCGGCGTCGAGCAGGCTGCAGAACACCCGGCCGGCACCGGCCGCCAGCGCCGCGCGTGCAGCCAGCCAGGCCGCACCGACCATGCCCGGCGCACCGCCGATGACGGCCACGTCGCCAAAGCGGCCCTTGTGGCTGGCCTGCCGGCGGGCTGGCAGCGCGCCGCCACCGGTGAGCCAGGCGGTGGCGGGTCCTGCATCGATGCCCAGGGCGTCGAGCCAGACGCGTCCGGCGTGGTCGCGACCGGCGCCCGTGAAGCAGCCTGGCTTGAGCGTCAGCAGCGACAGCGTGTCGGTGCAGCGCACCGCTGCGTCGCCCAGGCAGGCGCCGCTGTCCGGGTGCAGGCCCGACGGGATGTCGACCCCCAGCGTGCTGCCGCGATGCCGGTTGATCGCGCCCATCGCCGCAGCCAGGGCGCCGGCCGGGGCCCGCGCCGCGCCCAGGCCGAGCAGGGCGTCGATCAGCAGGTCGTCTGGCGCCGCGGGCGGCAGCAGCGCGTCGGTGATGGACAAGCCGGCTGCCTGGGCCTGACGCAGGGCGGCCTGCGCATCGGCGGGGAGCCGGGCGGTGTCGGCCAGCAGGCAGACGCTGACCCGCAGCCCGGCGGCGTGCAGGTGGCGCGCCGCCACCAGGCCATCGCCGCCGTTGTTGCCCGGTCCGGCCCAGACCTGCACGGCTGGCGCATGCGGCGCCAGCGCCAGCCCCAGTCGGGCCACGGCCAGTCCTGCGCTCGCCATCAGCGGCGGCGCCGGCAGGCCCGCCGCAGCGGCTTGTTCCGCCCGCCGGGTGGCGGGGGCGTCGTGCAGGGGCCAGGGCGTGGCGCCGGCCACGACCAGCAGCGGGGACCTCAGGGGGGCAGCAGCGCGCATGCTGTCATTGTGCGGCGCGGCCCGGCCGCCAGGCAGCAGGCGCTCATCGCAGCCGCGCCACGCCCAGGCCGCTGACGTCGAGCGGCGCCTCGCGGCCGCTGATCTGCTCGGCCAGCACGCGCGCCGACCCGCAGGCCAGCGTCCAGCCGCTGCCCCCGTGGCCCAGGTTCAGCCAGATGCCCGGCGCGCCGCTGGCGCCCAGCACCGGCGGGCCGTCGGGCAGCATCGGCCGCGCGCCTTTCCAGTGCTGCGCGTCGCGGGTCGCTGCCGCGCCCGGAAACCAGTCGTCCAGCGTGCGGTACAGCCTGCGCAGCGGGGCAGCGCCGATGTCGTCCAGCCGGCCACCCAGTTCGGCCAGTCCCGAGACGCGGATGCGCTGGCCGAGCCGGCAGACGGCGATCTGGTGCCGATCGTCCATCACCGCCGCGCGCGGGCCAGGTGGGGGCAGGCCGTCGACGTGGCGCAGCGGTGCCGTCACCGAGTAGCCGTGCACCGCTGCCAGCGGCAGGCTCACCCCCACGCCGGACAGCAGGCGCTGGGCCTGCACGCCGGCGCAGACGACGACCGCGTCGAAGCTGGCAGCTTCCGCGCCTGCCAACTCGACGCGCGGCGCCCGGCCCGCTGCCACCGCAAGCGCCTCGGTGTCGAAGCGGAAGCTTGCGCCCAGGCGCTGCGCCTGCGACTTCAGCAGGTGCGCGAAATGGCGGCAATTGCCGACCCCGTCCTGCGGGAAATGAATCGCCGCGTGCAGCGCCGTTGCGCGGTGCAAGCCCGGCTCCAGGCCGTGGCAGCGCGCGGCATCGACCAGTTCGTGGGCCACACCCAGATCCTGCAGCGCGGCCAGCGTGGTCTTCCGTGCCTTCAAGTCCCGTTCGCTGCGCAACAGCACCAGAAAGCCGGGCGCCTGCTCGAATTCCAGGCCCAGGTCGCGCGTCAGGCCCAGCAGACGTTCGCAGCTGAACTGCGCCAGTCGCAGCAGGGCCGCCTGGTTGGCGCGGTGCACGCGGGGCCGGCTGGCGCGCCACCAGCGCCACATCCAGGGCAGTTGCGACAGCGCATGGAGGCCGCTGAAGCGCAGCGCTGCGGGCCCCTCGAAGAGGCTGCGCATGGCTTTCCAGCCCGTCCCGGGACCAGCCCAGGGGCCGAGGCAGCCGGTCGCCAAGACGCCGGCGTTGGCGAAGCTGGCCTCTTCGGCCACGCTGCTGCGGCGCTCGAAGACAGTGACCTCGTGGCCCAGCAGGGCCAGTTCATAAGCAGTGCTGACGCCGACGATGCCGGCGCCGATGATGGCCACTCGCAATTGCGGGTTCCTGTCGACGGAGGGAAGGTGGACCTGGCAGGCACCCCGGCGGTCGAGGCGGCCGCGGCGGGTCGAAGTCGCCGGGCGGGCGTGCTAAACTCGTTGGGTTTGCCTCAGGGTGCTTTTGCGCCAGAGGCAGATCAATCGCGAACCCGACCGTACCAAGGTGTCGCTGATCCGAAAAATCCACTCTCGAGAACTTCTCCAGAGGGCCTGTTTCGGCAGCGATCAAGCGGCGGGATTCTAGACTCAACCTTCGGAGTTTCCATGACTGTCTCCATGCGCGAAATGCTGGAAGCGGGTGTCCATTTCGGTCACCAAACACGCTTCTGGAACCCCAAGATGGCCCCGTACATCTACGGCCATCGCAACAAGATCCACATCATCAACCTCGAGAAGACGCAGCCGCTCTTCGAGGACGCGATGAAGTTCATCCGCCAGTTGTCGGCCAAGCGCGGCACGATCCTGATGATCGGCACCAAGCGCCAGGCTCGCGAAGTGATCGCGATGGAAGCCCAGCGTTGCGGCATGCCCTACGTCGACCAGCGCTGGCTGGGCGGCATGATGACCAACTTCAAGACCGTCAAGGGTTCCTTGAAGAAGCTCAAGGACATGCAGGCGACCAAGGAAGCCGGCACCGAGATGATGATCAAGAAGGAAGGCCTGATGTTCGAGCGCGAGCTGGTCAAGCTCGAAAAGGACATCGGCGGCATCCAGGACATGACCGCGCTGCCCGACGCCATGTTCATCATCGACGTCGGTTACCACAAGATTGCGGTCGCCGAAGCCAAGAAGCTGGGCATTCCGATCATCGGCATCGTCGATACCAACCACTCGCCGATCGGCATCGACTACGTCATCCCGGGCAACGATGACTCGGCCAAGGCCGTGGTGCTGTACGCCAAGTCGGTGGCCGACGCCGTGCTGGAAGGCCGCGCCAACGCCACCACCGATGTGGTCCAGGCCGTTTCCGCCGCCGGCGACGAGTTCGTCGAAGTCAGCGAAGAGTCCTGATAGCCCGAGCACCGGCCTGCGCGCCCCAGGGGTGTGCAGGCCGGTCTTTTTTGTGCCCGTGCGACGACCCTGTTGACGAGTCGCGTCCGGGTTTCGAACTGAATGGAGAACACGATGGCTGCAATCACTGCAAGCATGGTCGCCGAACTGCGCGCCAAGACCGACGCGCCGATGATGGAGTGCAAGAAGGCGCTGACCGAAGCCGATGGCGACGCCACGCGGGCCGAAGAAATCCTGCGCGTCAAGCTGGGCAACAAAGCCGGCAAGGCGGCCTCGCGGGTCACGGCTGAAGGTGTGGTCACCGCTGCCGTGTCGGGGTCCACCGGTGCGATGGTCGAGGTCAATTGCGAAACCGACTTCGTCACGAAGAACGATTCCTTCCTGGCCTTCGCGCAGGCTGCGGCGAACCTGCTGGCCGCCAACGACGTGGCCGACGTCGCCGCGCTGTCGGCCTTGGCGTACAGCCAGGACGGTTTCGGCCCGACGCTGGAAGATGTGCGCAAGGGCCTGATCGGCAAGATCGGCGAGAACATGTCGATCCGCCGCTTCAAGCGCTACGCGGGTGGCGGCCATCTGGCCAGCTACCTGCACGGCACCCGCATCGGCGTGTTGGTCGAGTTCACCGGTGATGAAGTCGCTGCCAAGGACGTTGCGATGCACGTGGCCGCGATGAAGCCCAAGGCGCTGGCCACCAGTGACGTGCCTGCCGACCTGATCGAAGTCGAGCGCCGCGTCGCCGCTGAAAAGGCCGCCGAAGACTCGGCCGCTGCGGTCGCCGCCGGCAAGGCTGCGCAGTCGCCCGAGATCGTCGCCCGGCGCGTCGACGGCTCGGTGCAGAAGTTCCTCAAGGAGGTCTCGCTGCTCAACCAGTCCTTCGTCAAGAACGACAAGCAGACCGTCGAGCAGATGCTGAAGGAAAAGTCCACCCAGGTGGCTGGCTTCACGCTGTATGTGGTGGGCGAGGGCATCGAGAAGAAGGTCGACGATTTTGCGGCCGAAGTGGCGGCGCAAGTGGCCGCTGCGAAGGCGCAGTGAGCGTCTGCCAGACCCGTACCGAGGGTGCCCGGCCGCGTGGCTGGGCACGCTTACACTGTGTGATGAACCCTGGGAGTTGATCAGTGCCGGCTTATAAGCGCATCTTGTTGAAGTTGTCGGGCGAGGCTCTGATGGGTGACGATGCCTACGGCATCAACCGTTCGACCATCGTCCGCATGGTGCGCGAGGTGCAGGAAGTCACCCTGCTGGGCTGCGAAGTGGCGGTGGTCATCGGCGGCGGCAACATCTTCCGCGGTGTCGCGGGTGGGTCGGTTGGCATGGACCGCGCCACGGCCGACTACATGGGCATGCTGGCGACCGTGATGAACGCGTTGGCGCTGGCCGACACCATGCGCCAGGAAGGCATGACGGCTCGCGTGATGTCGGCCATCAGCATCGAACAGGTCGTCGAGCCCTATGTGCGACCCAAAGCGCTGCAGTATCTCGAAGAAGGCAAGGTTGTCGTCTTTGCCGCGGGCACCGGCAACCCCTTCTTCACCACCGACACCGCGGCCGCCTTGCGCGGCGCCGAGATCGGTGCCGAGATCGTGCTCAAGGCGACCAAGGTTGACGGCGTCTATTCGTCCGATCCCAACAAGGACCCTTCGGCCACGCGTTACGACAGCATCAGTTTCGACGAAGCCATCGCCAGGCACCTGCAGGTGATGGACGCAACCGCTTTCGCGCTGTGCCGCGACCAGAATCTGCCGATCAAGGTGTTCAGCATCTTCAAGCCCGGCGCGCTCAAGCGCGTGGTGATGGGTGAAGACGAGGGTACCCTGGTTCACGTTTGAGGAGAGCCTTGCGCCATGTCCCTACCTGAGATCAAGAAGACCGCCGAGCAGAAGATGGCCAAGTCCATCGAGTCCTTCAAGGGCGAACTGCACAAGATCCGTACCGGGCGCGCCCACCCGGGCCTGCTCGATCAGGTTCACGTCGATTACTACGGTTCGATGGTGCCGATCAGCCAGGTCGCCAACGTCACCTTGCTGGACGCCCGCACGATCAGCGTCCAGGCTTGGGAAAAGGCGATGGCGCCGAAGATCGAGCGCGCCATCCGCGAATCGGATCTCGGCCTGAACCCCTCGTCCCAAGGCGAACTGCTGCGCGTGCCGATGCCCGGCCTGACCGAAGAGCGGCGCAAGGAACTGACCAAGGTGGTCCGCAATGCCGGCGAAGACGCCAAGATCGCGGTGCGCAGCGTGCGCCGCGAGGCCAACGAGCACCTGAAGAAGATGCTCAAGGACAAGACGGCCAGCGAAGACGACGAGCGCCGCGCGCAGGACGAAGTGCAGCGCCTGACCGACCGCACGATTGCCGAGATCGACAGGCTGGTGCAGGGCAAGGAAGCGGAAGTGATGGCGGTTTGATCGCGCCCGTGAACCGCCCCGTGCCGGCCGTCGAAGAGACCGAAACCTCGCGGCAGGGCGCCCCTGCCATCGGTGATCGGCCGCTGGTGCCGCGGCATGTGGCGGTGGTCATGGACGGCAACGGCCGCTGGGCGCGCCAGCGCTTCATGCCCCGCTTCTTTGGCCATAAGCAGGGTGTCGATGCGCTGGTGCGTGCCGTCAATGCCTTTGCCGACCGCGGTGTCGAGTACCTGACCGTCTTCGCTTTCTCGTCCGAGAACTGGAAGCGGCCCAGTGAGGAAGTTTCGGGCCTGATGAGCCTGGTCCTGGTGGCCGTGTCGAAGTACCTGACCAAGCTGGCGGGCGACGGCGTTCGCATCCGCATCGTCGGCGATCGCTCGGCCGTGTCGGACAAGCTGCGCCAAGCCTGGGAACATGCCGAGGCCCTGACCGAGAACAACACCCGCATCACGCTGGCCGTGGCCTTCAATTACGGCGGCCGCTGGGATGTGGTGCAGGCCTGCCGCACCGCGATGGCCCAGGGCCTGCGTCCCGATGAGTTGGACGAAAGCTGGCTGTCTCGCCACATGGCGCTGTCTTTCGCGCCTGACCCGGACCTCTTCATCCGCACGGGCGGCGAAATGCGCATCAGCAACTTCCTGCTCTGGCAGGCGGCTTATTCCGAGCTCTTCTTCACCGAGTGTCTGTGGCCCGACTTCGGTGCGGCCGAAATCGACGCGGCGATGGAGGCCTACGCCCAGCGTGACCGCCGCTACGGCAGCATCCGTCCGCAAGCGGTGGTGCCCGAGGGCACTTGAGATGCTGCGTCAGCGCATCGTCACCGCCCTGGTCCTGGTTGCGGTCTTGCTGGCGACGCTGATGTCCGCCAGCCGCTGGCCGTTTGCGCTGTTGACGCTGACCTTGATGGCCGCCGGCGGCTGGGAATGGGCGCGCTTGAACCAGGCTCAGCCGGCCGCCTCGCTGGCCATGGGCGCGCTGGTTGCGCTGGCCGGCCTGCTGTCGCTGCGGGCCGGTTGGGTCGACCATGCGCCGCCTGCGCTGTGGCTGGCCGCCACCGCCATCTGGGTCGCCGGTGGCGCGCTGGCCCTGCGGCGTGGTACCGACAGCTGGAAGCACTTGCCGCGGCTTGGGCGCCTGGCGCTGGGGCTGATCGCCATCTGGCTGGCGTGGCTGGCCATCGCCCACGCCCGCACCATCGGCATCAATTTCATGCTCTCGGTGCTGTGCCTGGTGTGGATGGCCGACGTCGCGGCCTACTTCGGCGGCAAGGCCTGGGGCCGCCGCAAGCTGGCGCCGTCCATCAGCCCCGGCAAGAGCTGGGAGGGCGTCTGGACGGGCATGGCCGGCGTCTTGCTGCTGTCGCTGTTCTGGGTCTGGCTGGACAGCCACGCGGCGGTCGACGGCCCCAGCCTCTACACCCGGCTGAACAGCACTTGGGGAACGACGGCGATGGCACCAGCCCTGCTGGCGCTGTCCGGCCTGAGCGTCGTCGGCGACCTGATCGAATCGCTGGTCAAGCGTGCCGCCGGCGCCAAGGACAGCAGCCGACTGCTGCCCGGCCACGGTGGCGTGCTCGACCGGGTCGACGCCCTGTTGCCCGTTTTGCCAGCCGCGCTGGCGCTGATCGCCTGGAAGATTTCGCCATGACCGCCGTCCAACGACTGGCCATCCTCGGCTCGACCGGTTCGGTCGGCGGCAGCACGCTGGATGTCGTGGCCCGCCACCCCGAGCGCTTCGAGGTCGTCGGCCTGACCGCTTACCAGCGCACCGATGTGCTGATCGATCAGTGCCGCCGCTTCAAGCCGCGACGCGTGGTCCTGCCCGATGCCGCCCGTGCCGCCACGGTGCGTTCGGCGCTGGCCGGACTGGGCCTGCGCACCGAGGTCCACAGTGGCGCGCAGGCGCTGTGCGATCTGGCTGCGGCCGATGACGTGGACAGCGTGATGGCCGCCATCGTCGGCGCCGCCGGCCTGCCGCCCTGCATGGCGGCGGCGCGTGCCGGCAAGCGCCTGTTGCTGGCCAACAAGGAAGCGCTGGTCGTCGGCGGTGCGCTCTTCATGCGCGCGGTCCAGGACGGCGGTGCCACGCTGCTGCCCATCGACAGCGAACATTCGGCCATCTTCCAGTGCCTGCCCGAAGACAGCCGCAGCTGGGGCGCACGCATCGACCGCATCGTGCTGACGGCCAGCGGCGGCCCCTTCCGCCAGCGCGAGCCGGACACGTTGCACGGCGTCACACCTGAACAGGCGGTGGCCCATCCAAACTGGGTGATGGGCCGCAAGATCTCGGTGGACTCGGCCACCATGATGAACAAGGCGCTCGAAGTCATCGAAGCGCGCTGGTTGTTCAACCTGACCCCCGATCAAATCAAGGTCGTGATCCATCCCCAAAGCATCATCCATTCGATGGTCGTCTGCCGCGACGGCTCGGTGCTGGCCCAACTGGGCACGCCGGACATGAAGGTGCCGATTGCCTACGGGCTCTCGTTTCCCGAGCGCATCGAATCCGGTGCGCCGCGGCTGGATTTCCTGGCCCTGCAGGCCCTCAGCTTCGAGCCGCCAGACCCGCGTCGCTTTCCCGGGCTGCAGCTGGCCTGGGACGCGCTGGCTGCACCCGCCGGCACGACTGCTGTACTCAACGCCGCCAACGAAGTCGCGGTGGCCGCCTTCCTCGATCGCCGCATCGGCTTCATGGACATCCACCGCGTCAACCTGCGCACCCTCGAAGCCCTGGAGCCCCGCCTGTCAAGCGACCACACCCTGGACGACCTGATCGATCTGGATCAGCGTTCACGCGCCGCCGCGCAGCGTGCTTTGACGGGACTCGCCGCGTGATCACCACGGTGCTGGCCTTCCTGTTCACGCTCGGCGTGCTGGTCGTGATCCACGAGTACGGCCATTACCGCGTGGCCGTGGCCTGTGGCGTCAAGGTGCTGCGCTTTTCCGTCGGCTTCGGCCGTGTGCTGTGGCGCCGCCAGAGCGCCCCCGACGCCACCGAGTTCGTCGTCTGTGCCCTGCCGCTGGGCGGCTATGTGCGCATGCTCGACGAGCGCGAAGGCGAGGTCGCGCCGGCCGACCTGGACCGCACCTTCAACCGCAAGCCGCTGCTCAGCCGCGCCGCCATCGTGGCCGCGGGCCCGGTCGCCAACCTGCTGCTGGCGGTGGTGCTCTACGCCGCTGCGCACTGGATCGGCATCGCCGAACCGCAGGCCGTGCTCGGCGCGCCGGTGGCCGGCAGCCTGGCCGAGCGCGCCGGTCTGCGCAGCGGCGATTGGGTCAAGGCCGTCGCCGGCACGCCCGAAGAATGGCAGGACGTGCAGTCGCTGGTGGACCTGCGCTGGCAGGTCACGCAGGCCGCGCTGCAGGGCCGCAGCCTGCAACTGCAAGTGACCGACCGCGACGGCCGCGCCGCTCGAACGCTGATGCTGGACCTGTCCGGCCTCGGGGGCGCCGAGGTCGACGCCGCGCTGGCGCGCAAGATCGGCCTGGGCGGCGCCTACAGCGAACCGGTGCTGGGCGAGGTCAAGGCCGGCGGCCCCGCCGCCCAGGCCGGTCTGCTCAAGGGCGACCGCGTGCGCAGCGTCGACGGCAGTGCCGTGGCCGACGCGCAAACGCTGCGCGAACGCATCCGCGCCAGCGTCAGGGACGGCAAGGCCGCGCCGCAGCAGTGGCTGGTCGAGCGCGCCGGCCGCAGCCTGCAGATCGATATCACCGCCCGCGTTCAGCGCGACGGCGAAGCCACGGTCGGCCGCATCGACGCCTTCGTCGGCGAACCGCCGGCCATGGTGACTGTGCGCCACGGCCCGATCGAAGGCCTGCAGCAGGGCTTGATCCGCACCTGGGATGTCTCGGCGCTGACGGTGAAGATGATGGGCCGCATGCTGGTCGGGCAGGCCTCGCTGAAGAACCTCAGCGGCCCGCTGACGATTGCCGACTACGCCGGGCAATCGGTGGCGCAAGGGCTGCCGTATTACCTGGGCTTCCTGGCACTGGTCAGCGTCAGCCTCGGTGTGCTCAACCTGCTGCCCTTGCCGATGCTCGATGGCGGCCACTTGATGTATTACATTTTCGAGGGCGCAACCGGCCGCCCGGTCTCCGACCTCTGGCTCGCTCGCCTGCAACGCGGCGGCATCGCGGTGTTGCTGACGATGATGTCGGTCGCCCTGTTCAACGACCTAGCCCGCCTCCTGGGCCTGAACTGAATCCCATGTTCCCTGTCTCCTCGCTCGGGCCTTACGGCCGGTTCAGTCCTGCCGCCGTTTACGTTGCCGTTTTGGCCAGCGTGGCTGTCGCTCCCGCCGCCTGGGCCGTCGCGCCCTTTGTCCTGAAGGACATCCGCGTCGAGGGGCTGCAGCGCACCGACCCCGGCACGGTCTTCGCGTCGCTGCCGTTCCGCATCGGCGACAACTACACCGACGACAAGGGCGCTGCCGCGCTGCGCGCCCTCTTCGCCACCGGCCTGTTCAAGGACGTGCGCATCGAGATCGAAGGCCAGGTCGCGGTGCTCATCGTCGACGAACGTTCGATCATCGGCAGCGTCAATTTTGTCGGTCTGAAGGAATTCGACAAGGACCCGTTGACCAAGTCGCTGCGCGACGCCGGCATTGGCGAAGGCCTGCCCTTCGACCGCGCGCTGATCGACCGTGCCGAGCAGGAAATCAAGAAGCAGTACCTCGGCCGCAGCCTGTACGGCGCCGAGGTCGTGACGACGATCACCCCGCTCGAACGCAACCGCGTCAATGTCACCTTCACGATGACCGAGGGCGAAGCGGCGCGCATCAAGGACGTTCGCATCGCGGGCAACAAGGTGTTTTCCGAATCGACGCTCAAGGAACTGTTCGAACTGACGCCCACCGGCTGGTTCACCTGGTACAGCAAGACCGACCGCTACTCGCGGACCAAGCTCAACGCCGACCTCGAAAAGCTGCGCGCCTATTACGTGAACCGCGGCTATCTCGAATTCGCCATCGAATCGACACAGGTCACGATCTCGCCCGACAAGCAGACCATTTCGGTGGCCATTTCGGTCAAGGAAGGACAGCCCTACACGGTCACCTCGGTGCGCCTGGAAGGCGACTACCTGGGCAAGGAGAAGGAATTCCAGGCCTTCGTGCTGCTGCGCCCGGGTCAGCCCTACCGCGGCGACGCGGTCACCGACACCACCAAGCGTTTCCAGGATTTGTTCGGTCTGTATGGCTACGCCTTCGCGCGCATCGACGCCCGGCCCGAGATCGACCGCGCCACGGGCCAGGTGGCCGTGGTCATCACCGCCGAGCCGCAGCGCCGCGTCTACGTGCGCCGTATCGACGTGGCCGGCAACACGCGCACCCGCGACGAGGTCGTGCGCCGCGAATTCCGCCAACTCGAAGGCGCCTGGTACGACGGCGGCCTGATCAAGCTGTCGAAGGAGCGCGTCGACCGCCTGGGTTTCTTCAAGGAAGTCGACGTCGAGACCAACGAGGTCACGGGCTCGCCCGACCTGGTCGACCTGGTCGTCAACGTGACCGAAAAGCCGACCGGCAATCTGATGGTCGGTGCTGGCTACTCCAGCGCCGAGAAGTTCACCTTCACCGCCTCGGTGAAGCAGGAAAACGCCTTCGGTTCCGGCAACTACCTGGGTGTCGAGCTCAACACCAGCAAGTACAACCGCACGGCGGTGATCAGCACGGTGGACCCTTACTTCACGGTGGACGGCATTTCCCGGGCCATCGACGTCTTCTACCGCACCAGCCGCCCGATCAACAGCCTGGGCAACAGCTACGACTTGAAGACGCCGGGCGCGTCCGTCCGTTTCGGCATTCCTTTCTCGGAATACGACACGGTCTTTGTCGGCGCCGGCATCGAGCACACCGAAATCAGCACCAACGTCGGCATCCCGCTGTCTTACCTGAACTACCGCGTGCTCTATGGTCAGCGGAGCAATTCCTTCCCGCTGACCCTGGGCTGGGCACGCGACGCCCGCGACAGCGTGCTGGTGCCAACCGCCGGTCGTTACCAGCGGGTCAACTTCGAGTGGGGCTTTGCCGGTGAGGTGCAGTACCTGCGTACCAATCTCCAGTACCAGGAGTACTGGCAGCTGCCGCTGCGCATGTCCTTCGGCATCAACAGCGAAATCGGCATCGGCCACGGCCTGGGCGGCAAGCCCTACCCGGTGTTCAAGAACTTCTATGGCGGCGGCCTGGGTACCGTGCGCACCTTCGAGCAGGGTTCGCTCGGCGTGGTCGATCCGACCGGTGCCTACATCGGCGGGGCCAAGCGGCTGAACATCAACGGCGAGTTGTACTTCCCGGTGCCCGGCACCGGCAACGACAAGAGCCTGCGTATCTTCGCCTTTGCCGACGCGGGCAATGTCTGGCGCGAAGACGAGCAGGTCACGGGCGCCACGGTGCGCAGCGCGGCGGGATTCGGCCTGTCGTGGATCTCGCCGGTGGGGCCGCTGAAGCTCAGCTACGGCAAGCCCATCAAGGCCCTGCGCAACGATAGAATCCAACGTTTCCAATTCCAGATCGGGACTTCCTTCTGATGAAGACGATTGCCCTGCAGTGGCTGTCCGCCGCCGCGCTGCTCATGACTGCCACGGCGCCTGCCATGGCCCAAGAACTCAAGATCGGCTATGTGAACAGCGAGCGCGTGATGCGTGAGTCGAACCCGGCCAAGGCTGCGCAAGCCAAGCTGCAAGCCGAATTCAGCAAGCGCGAAAAGGAGCTCGACGACTCGACCGCCAAGCTCAAGGCGGCGGCTGACAAGTTGGAGAAGGATGCCGTCACGCTGTCCGAATCCGAACGCAACCGCCGCCAGCGCGAACTCGTCGAGTCGGACCGTGACCTGCAGCGCAAGCGCCGCGAGTTCCAGGAAGACCTGAACCAGCGCCGCAACGAGGAACTGGCCGGCGTCATCGAGCGCGCCAACCGCGTCATCCGCCAGATCTACGAGAGCGAGAAATACGACCTCGTGCTGCAGGAAGTGATCTTCGCCGGCGCCCGGGTGGACATCACCGAAAAGGTCATCAAGATCCTGAATGCACCGGCCGGCCCGGGCAAGTAAGCCGCGACCCGGCGATCGAACGTGCAGGCCCGCATCGGTGAGCTGCAACGGCTGCTCGGTGCGGAACTGATCGGCAACCCCGACCTCACGGTCGCGCGCATCGCGCCGCTGGAAACGGCAGGCGCCGACGCGATCAGCTTCCTGGCCAACCCGCGCTACCAGTCGCAACTGCTCGGCACGCAGGCCGGCTGCGTGATCGTCGGGCCGGCGATGCGTGAACTGGCCGCCGCGCGCGGCGCGGTGCTGGTCTGTGCCGACCCCTACCTGGCCTACGCCCGGCTGTCCCAGTGGTGGGCGCAGCAGGCGCGCCGGCCCGCGGAGGTGGGCATCCACCGCAGTGCGGTCGTGGAAGAGGGCGCAGCGATAGCCGCAACGGCCACCATCGCCGCCTTCGCCTACATCGGTCGCGGCGCTCGCGTCGAGGCCGCTGCGGTGGTCGGTGCGCACAGCCACGTGGGCGATGACGCCGTGGTCGGCGCCCGGACGCTGCTCAAAGCCCGGGTGACCCTGCTCGAGGCCTGCCGGATCGGCCAGCGCGGCATCGTGCACAGCGGGGCGGTCATCGGCGCCGATGGCTTCGGCTTTGCGCCGACAGGCGCCGATCAAGGCGGCCGCTACGAGAAGATCGAACAGCTCGGCGGCGTGCAGATCGGCGACGACGTGGAGATCGGCGCCAACACCTGCATCGACCGCGGGGCGCTGGAAGACACGGTCATCGAAGATGGTGTGAAGCTGGACAATCTGGTGCAGATCGGCCACAACGTGCGCGTCGGTGCCCACACCGCTTTTGCGGGCTGCGTCGGCGTCGCAGGCAGCGCGCGCATCGGGCGGCATTGCACGGCGGGCGGCGGCGCGATCATCCTGGGCCATCTGCTGATTGCCGACCACGTCCACATCACGGCAGCCACCGTGGTCAGCCGGTCGATCCGCCAGGCCGGCCAGTACAGCGGCATGTTTCCCTTCGACGACAATGCGTCCTGGGAAAAGAACGCGGCCACGCTGCGGCAATTGCACACCTTGCGCGACCGCATCCGGGCGCTGGAAAAGAAGTCATGAACGAGACGATGGACATCCAACGCATCCTGAAGCGCCTGCCGCACCGCTACCCCTTTCTGCTGGTCGACCGGGTGCTGGAGGTCGAGAAGGGCGTGCGCATCAAGGCCTTGAAGAATGTGACCATCAACGAGCCTTTCTTCGTCGGGCACTTTCCGTCGCGTCCGGTCATGCCGGGCGTGCTGATGCTGGAAGCGCTGGCCCAGGCGGCGGCCATCCTCTCCTTCGAGTCGATCGATGAAGAGCCGGGCGCGGACACCGTGGTCTACTTTGCCGGCATCGACAACGCCCGCTTCAAGCGGCCGGTCGGCCCCGGCGACCAACTGATCCTGGAAGCATCCATCGACCGCGTCAAGTCCGGGGTCTACCGCTACAAGACCAGGGCAACAGTGGACGGCCATCTGGTCGCCGAAGCCGACCTCATGTGCACCATGCGCAAGGTCGCGCCGGCGGCCTGAGGCGGGGCACGATGAGCCGCGTCCACGCCACCGCGCTGGTGGATCCGCAAGCCGAACTGGCCGATTCGGTGAGCGTCGGCCCTTATGCCGTGATCGGTGCCGGCGTGCGCATCGCCGCCGGCACCACCGTCGGCCCGCACGTGGTCATCGAAGGCCCGACCAGCATCGGCCGCGACAACCGCATCCATGCCCATGCCGTGCTGGGCGGCGCGCCGCAGGACATGAAGTACCGCGACGAGCCGACCGCGCTGCACATCGGCGACCGCAACACGATCCGCGAGTTCTGCACCTTCAACCGCGGCACGGTGCAGGACGGCGGTGTGACGCGTGTCGGCGACGACAATTGGGTGATGGCCTATGTGCACATCGCGCACGACGTGCAACTGGGCAACCACACCGTGCTGGCCAACAACGCCACGCTGGCAGGCCATGTGCAGGTCGGCGACTGGGCCATCATCGGCGGACTGACCGGCGTGCACCAGTTCTGCAAGGTCGGCGCCCACGTGATGACCGGTTTCCAGAGCCACGTTTCTCAGGATGTTCCGCCCTTCATGACCGTGGCCGGCCACCCGCTGGCGGTGCACGGCATCAACGCCGAAGGGCTGAAGCGGCGAGGCTTCTCGCGTGAGCGCATCGTCGGCATCCGCCAGTTGCACCGCCTGCTGTACCGCGACGGCCTGACGCTGGACAAGGCCCGGGCCGCGATCGCCGCGCTGCAGGACAGCGTCGAAGGGGGCAACCCGGACATCACGGCGCTGCTCGATTTCCTGTCGTCGTCCACCCGCGGCATCGTCCGCTGACGGCGCGGCATGCAGCTGGCGATGGTGGCGGGCGAGGCCTCGGGCGATCTGCTCGGTGGCGCGTTGCTGGCCGGTCTGCGTCAGCGTTGGCCGCAGCTGCGGGCTGCCGGCATCGGCGGTCCGCAGATGGCCGCGCAGGGCTTCGCTGCCTGGTGGCCGCACGAGAAGCTGGCGGTTCGCGGTTATGTCGAGGTGCTGCGCCACTACCGCGAGATTTCGGCCATCCGCGAGGCCTTGGCAGCGCGCCTGCTGGCCGATCGGCCGCAGGTGTTCATTGGCGTCGATGCGCCCGATTTCAACCTTGGCCTGGAAGCGCGCCTGAAGGCCGCCGGCATCAAGACCGTCCATTTCATCTGCCCGTCGATCTGGGCCTGGCGCGGCGGCCGCGCGAAGAAGATGGTCGCCAGCTGCGACCATGTGCTGTGCCTGTTTCCCTTCGAGCCGGCCTTGCTCGCGCAGCATGGCGTGGCAGCCACTTTCGTCGGTCATCCGCTGGCCGATTCGATTCCCCTGGTGGCGCCGCGTGCTGCGGCGCGGGCGGCACTGGGTCTTTCCGACAGCGATGCGGTCGTCGCCGTGATGCCCGGCAGCCGGCGTTCCGAGATCAGTGCCATTGCGCCGGCCTTCCTGCAGGCTGCCATGCGCCTGCACCAGCGGCGGCCAGACCTGCGTTTCCTGCTGCCCGTCGCCCCCGGCCTGCGTGCGCTGCTCGATCCCCTGGTCGCCGAACACGCGGCCGGCTTGCCGCTGCAGATGCTGGACGGCCAATCGCATCGGGCACTGGCGGCTTGCGACGTGACGCTGATCGCCAGCGGCACGGCCACGCTGGAGGCGGCCTTGTTCAAGCGGCCGATGGTCATCGGCTACCGCATGCATCCGATCAGCTGGCAGATCATGAAGCGTATGCGCTACCAGCCCTGGGTCGGCCTGCCCAATATCCTGCTGCGTGACTTCGCCGTGCCCGAGTTGATCCAGGAACATTGCCAGCCGGCAGCGCTGGCGCAGGCGGCGCTGGCCTGGCTGGACGATGCCGCGGGCTGTGAGCGCCTGGCCCGTCGCTTCGACGACTTGCACCACCTGCTGCGCCGTGACACGGCGCGCTGTGCCACCGATGCCATCGCGCAAATCCTTCAATTTTGAACAGCTGGGCTTCGGCTGGGATGGCCCGGGCCTGATTGCCGGCGTCGATGAAGCCGGCCGTGGGCCGCTGGCCGGGCCCGTCGTGGCGGCGGCGGTCATCCTCGACGAGCTGCAGCCGATACGCGGTCTCGCGGACTCGAAGGCGCTGTCCCCGCTGCGCCGCGAGCGCCTCAGCGAGGAGATCCGTGCCAAGGCGCTGTGCTGCGCCCTGGGCTCGGCCAGCGTCGAAGAGATCGACGCCATCAACATCCTGCAGGCCACGATGCTGGCGATGCGCCGCGCCGTCACGGCCTTGCGCATCCTGCCGCACCGCGTCGTCGTCGATGGCAACCGCGTGCCGACGCTGGCGATGCCGGTGGCGGCCATCGTCAAGGGCGACGCGCTGGTGGCGGCGATCTCGGCGGCATCCATCCTGGCCAAGGTCGAGCGCGACCGGCTGTGTCTGACGCTGCACGACCAGCATCCCGCCTACGGCTTTGCCACGCACAAGGGCTACCCGACGGCCGAGCACTTGGCCGCGCTGCAGCGGTACGGCGCATGCAGCGCACACCGCCGCACCTTCGGTCCGGTTCGCCGAGTCATCGAGCGCCCATGAACGCACCGCAACACATCAGCTCGCGCGACAACCCGCTGGCCCAGCGCCTGCGCCGGCTGGCCGCCGACACCACGGCCTACCGCCGCCAGGGGCAGGTCTGGCTGGAAGGCGAGCACCTGTGCGCGGCGCTGCGCGGCCGGGGTCTGCCGGCGGCGCATGCAGTGGTCACGGAAGCCGCCTGGCAGCAGCCCGCGCTGCGCGAACTGGCGTCGTGGGCGGCCCAGGTCACGACCGTGCCGACCCTGCTGTTCAAGGTCATCAGCGGCCTGGCGTCACCGGCCGGTATCGCCTTCCTGTTCGATCTGCCTGGCGCCGATACGCCGCTGTCCGGCGTCAACACCGTCGTGCTCGACCGCGTGCAGGACGCCGGCAATGTCGGCAGCATCCTGCGCAGCGCGGCGGCCCTGGGCTTTGCGCAGGTGCTGGCCATCAAGGGCACGGCGGGGCTGTGGTCGCCCAAGGTCGTGCGGGCGGGCATGGGCGCGCATTTCGCGCTGCGCCTGATCGAAGGCCTTGACGAGACCGATCTGGTCGACCTGGCCGTGCCGCTGGTCGCCACCAGTTCGCATGGCGGCGCCACGCTGCACCAGGCCGCGCTGCCGATGCCTTGCGCCTGGGTGCTGGGCCACGAAGGGCAGGGCGTCGCGCACACGCTGCTGCAGCGCTGCGCGCTGCAGGTGCGAATTCCGCAGCCGGGCGGCGAAGAGTCGTTGAACGTGGCCGCCGCTGCGGCCATCTGCCTGTACGAATCGGCCCGGCGCGTCGCTCAATAAATCAGCCGGTCCGGGCGCAGGTCGCGCAGGATGGTGGTGGCGATTTCCTCGATCGACTTGTGGGTCGACGACAGCCAGGCGATGCCGTCGCGCCGCATCATGCTTTCCGCTGCGTGGACCTCGTAGCGGCAGTTCTCCAGCGCCGCGTACTTGCTGCCCGGCCGCCGCTCATTGCGGATCTGCGACAGGCGCACCGGGTCGATGGTCAGGCCGAAGCACTTGCGCTTGTAGGCCGTCAGCGCCGTGGGCAGGCGGCCGCGTTCGAAGTCTTCCGGAATCAGCGGGTAGTTGGCCGCCTTGATGCCGTGCTGCATCGCCAGGTACAGCGAGGTCGGCGTCTTGCCACTGCGGCTGACGCCCAGCAGGATGACATCGGCGACGTCCAGGTTGCGCGAGGACTGGCCGTCGTCGTGCGCCAGGCTGAAGTTGATGGCCTCGATGCGGTCGTGGTATTCCTGGCTTTCGCTGGCATCGTTGAAGCGGCCCACCCGGTGGTTGCTCTTGACGCCGAACTCCTGTTCCAGCGGTTCGACGAAGGTGCGGATCATGTCCAGCACCAGCGCCTGGCAGCCGTCACCGGTGACCAGGGCGCGCACCTCGTCGCTGATCAGCGTGATGAAGACCACCGGCCTCAGCCCTTCGATGACCCCGGTCTGGTTGATCTCGTCGACCACCTGGCGCGCCTTGTCGATGGTGTCGATGAAAGGCCGGCGGACGTGGCGGTGGCGCGCCGGAAACTGCGCCAGGATGGAATTTCCGAAGGTTTCGGCCGTGATGCCGGTACCGTCCGAGACAAAGAACACCGTTCGTTCTGGCATGGCGTGGGGGGTGCTGAAGCGGCGAAATGCCAAGGCCATCATAAGGAATAACTCCCTACAATCGCCCGCCATACGCTGCCGATAGCGCACGCCTTGATCACCGCCGGTCCGTCACTCGAAGCAGAACAAGAAGACGCCCCGGCCTTGGCCTTGCCAACGGAAGCACCGGTTTTTCACTTCCTGGAGTTTTTCCATGTCTTTGGCCACTTTGGCGACCGCCCTGGTTGCACCGTTTGAAACCTTGAGGATGACCGACGTCGAGACGGTCGGCGGCAAGAACGCCTCGCTCGGCGAAATGATCAGCCAACTCGCCGCCACCGGCGTGCGGGTGCCCGGCGGCTTTGCCACCACGGCCCATGCTTTCCGCGAATTCCTGCAGCACGGCGGTCTGGACGCGCGCATCAAGGCCCGGCTGGCCACACTGGACACCGAAGACGTTCGCGCGCTGGCCGAAGCCGGCGCGCAGATTCGTCAGTGGGTCATCGAGACGCCTTTCCCGCCGGCGCTGGAAGCCGCGATCAGCGAGCAGTTCGCCCGCTTGTCGGCCGGCAACCCGGCGGCCAGCTTCGCGGTGCGTTCGTCGGCCACCGCCGAGGACATGCCCGACGCATCTTTCGCCGGCCAGCAGGAAACCTTCCTCAACGTCACCGGCATCGCCGACGTGCTGCACCGCATGAAAGAGGTCTTCGCCTCGCTGTACAACGACCGCGCGATCAGCTACCGCGTGCACAAGGGCTATGCCCATGCCGACGTGGCGTTGTCGGCCGGCGTGCAGCGCATGGTGCGTTCCGACCTGGGTTCGGCCGGCGTGATGTTCACGCTGGACACCGAATCGGGCTTCACCGAAGTGGTCTTCATCACGTCCAGCTACGGCCTGGGCGAAATGGTGGTGCAGGGCGCCGTCAACCCCGACGAGTTCTACGTCCACAAGGCCACGCTGAACGCCGGCCGGCCGGCCGTCATCCGCCGCGTGCTGGGCAGCAAGTTGCAGCGCATGGAATTCGCGTCGGCTGCCGACAAGGCGGCCACCGGCAAGCTGGTGCAGGTGTTGGACACGCCGCCCGAACAGCGCAACCGCTACTCGCTGACCGACGCCGAGGTGCAGGAACTGGCGCGCTACGCGCTGATCATCGAGAAGCACTATGGCCGCGCGATGGACATCGAGTGGGGCAAGGACGGCGTCGATGGCCAGCTCTACATCCTGCAGGCGCGCCCGGAAACGGTGAAGAGCCAGGCCGCCGGCAAGACCGAGCAGCGCTACAAGATCATGGGCGACCGCGCCAAGAACACGGTGCTGGCCGAAGGCCGTGCCATCGGCCAGAAAATCGGCACCGGCCCCGTTCGTCTGGTGCGCAGCACCGCCGAGATGGACCTCGTGCAACCCGGCGATGTGCTGGTCACCGACATGACCGACCCGAACTGGGAGCCGGTGATGAAGCGCGCCGGTGCCATCGTCACCAACCGCGGCGGGCGCACCTGCCATGCCGCCATCATCGCCCGCGAACTGGGCATCCCGGCGGTCGTTGGCTGCGGCAATGCCACCGAGACGCTGCAGGAAAACGCGCTGGTCACGGTGTCTTGCGCCGAAGGTGACACGGGCTACATCTACGACGGTCTGCTGGAGACCGAAGTCAGCGACGTGGTGCGCGGCGAGATGCCGTACTGCCCGATCAAGATCATGATGAACATCGGCAACCCGCAACTGGCTTTCGACTTCGCGCAGATGCCGAATTCGGGCGTCGGTCTGGCGCGCCTGGAATTCATCATCAACAACAACATCGGGGTGCACCCGAAGGCCATTCTCGACTACCCCAACATCGACCCGGACCTGAAGAAGGCGGTCGAATCGGTCGCGCGCGGTCACGCATCGCCGCGGGCTTTCTATGTGGACAAGCTGACCGAAGGCATCTCGACCATCGCGGCTGCTTTCTGGCCCAAGTCGGTGATCGTGCGTCTGTCCGACTTCAAGAGCAACGAGTACCGCAAGCTGATCGGCGGCACGCGCTACGAGCCCGATGAAGAGAACCCCATGCTGGGTTTCCGTGGCGCCAGCCGCTACATCAGCGGCGAGTTCAGCGACGCTTTCGCGATGGAATGTGAAGCGCTGAAGCGCGTGCGCAGCGACATGGGCCTGACCAACGTCGAGATCATGGTGCCTTTCGTGCGCACCGTGAAGCAGGCCGCCACGGTGAACCAGATGCTGGCCGACCGCGGGCTCAAGCGCGGTGTCGATGGCCTGAAGCTGATCATGATGTGCGAAGTACCGAGCAACGCCATCCTGGCCGACCAGTTCCTCGAGCATTTCGACGGCATGTCGATCGGCTCCAACGACCTGACGCAGCTGACGCTGGGCCTGGACCGCGACTCGGGCCTGGAGCAACTGGCCAGCGACTTCGACGAACGCGATCCGGCCGTCAAAGCCATGATCTCGCGCGCCATCTCGGCCTGCCGGTCCACTGGCAAATATGTCGGCATCTGTGGCCAGGGCCCCAGCGACCACCCCGACTTCGCCGACTGGCTGGCCCAGGAAGGCATCCTGTCGATGTCGCTGAACCCGGACACCGTGGTCGAGACCTGGCAGCGCCTGGCGGCGCGCTGAGTTCAGGCGGCCGATGATCGGGCCCGGCGTTCGCCGGGTCGATCGGCCCACAAACAAACGGGCCTTTCGGGGTCCGTTTT
The DNA here is from genome assembly GCA_947453725.1 of Betaproteobacteria bacterium. Lineage (GTDB taxonomy): Bacteria > Pseudomonadota > Gammaproteobacteria > Burkholderiales > Burkholderiaceae_C > Rubrivivax. The sequence continues at coordinate 158,815 of CANGHH010000005.1, forward strand.
TTTTCGCCTGCTGCCGGCGTGGTTCAGTCCAGCGGCACCACGTCGAAGGCGATGGTCAGCCGCGGCTGCGTGTCGGTGAAAGGCAGGGTGCCGTGCCACATGCAAGACGGGAACAGGACCAGCCGGCCGGTCTGGGGCCGTTCCTGCCGGCGGGCGCCGAGATCGCAGCCGGGGATATCGATGTCCGGGGTGCCGAAGGCGATCCAGCCTGCTCGTGCGTTGTCGCCCGGCGCGTCCTGCGTCATCACTGGCGGCAGCGCGACGTAGTAGCACGAGCTGATCCAGCCGTGCGCATGCACGTGGTTGGTGTGGAAGCCGCTGCTGCGCAGCCGCGACGACCAGGAATCGGTGTAGCGCCAGCGCGGGGAGCTGCGGCCGCGCAGCGGGTGGCTCTCGTCGTCGGGCAGACTTTCCAGGTGCGCGATGTAGCGGTCCACCGCCTGCGCGATCCGGACCTTGAGTTGATCGACCAGCGGGTGGCCCTGGTCGAAGATGTTGTCCATCGTCTGGCTGCCGTGGCGCAGCGTCTGGTCGACAGGCGCCTGCGCGTCGGTGTGCAAGGCCTCGAGTGCCGACGCGAGGGCCTGGTTGAAGCTGGCCATGTCAGCCCAGCCATCCGGCGGCGGTAGGTCGTAGGCCTGGACCTGCGCCGCGTAGTCATGCAGCCAGTCCACGGCGGGGTTGCCGCAGGCCCGCCAAGCCAGCCCCAGCGTGGCCCAGGCCTGCTGGTCCAGCGGGTCCAGGCGCACCGCGGTTTCCGCCACCTGCGCGGCCAGCGCGGGCTGGCCGGCCTGCAGCAGGCTGGTGGCGTGGCTGATGTGCGTGGCGGCTTGCGTGGGCGCCAGTTCCACGGCCCGCCGGTGGGCGGCCAAAGCCGCGTCGAAGCGCCGCAGCCGGCTCAAGGCCTGCCCGAGCCCGTCGACATAGCCAGCCAGCGCAGGCGCCCGCGCGGTCGCCTGTTCGAAGGCCGACGCCGCCTCCCCGTAGCGCTCGGCCCTCAGCAGCAGGCGGCCCTTGATGCCCAGCGCCACGGCCGAAGCCGGTGCAGCGGCGGTGGCGGCGTCCAGATCGGCGGTGAAGTCGGGGTCGCCCAGGCGCCAGCGCAGGCGGGCGATGTCGAACAGCGCCAGCCCGTGCTGGGCATCGCGCGCCAGAGCCGCCCGGTAGGCCCCCAGCGCTTCGTGCGACCGGCCCAGGCTTTGCAGGCTGTTGCCGCGGTTGTAGTGGGCATCGGCGGCGTCGAGGCCCAGCGCCAGCGCCCGGTCGTGCGCGGCCAAAGCCTCGGCCGGGCGGGCCAGCCTTTGCAGCAGCACGCCGCGGTTGTGGTGCAGCGCCGCCCGGCCGGGGGCTGCGGCCAGCGCCAGTTCCAGCGTCTGCACCGCCCCATCCAGCTGGCCCGCTTCGTCCTGCAGCAGGGCCAGCAATTGCAGCATCTGCGCGCGCAGGGTCGGCGCGACGGCGGGGCCGCGCAGTGCCTGCGCCAGGCAGCGGCCGGCCTCTTCGGCCTGCCCCAGCTGTCGCAGCAGGCGGGCGCGGTTGTACTGCGCGGCGGCGAATTCGGGCTGGATCTCGATGGCCTGCCTGAAGCAGGCCTCGGCCTCGGCGGTCAGGCCGAGCTCCTCTTTCAGGTCGCCCAGAGAGGCCCACACCGCAGCCTGCCGGGGCTGCTGTTCCAAGGCCGTGGCAAAGGCCGCCGCCGCGGCGTCGAGGCGTCCGGCCTGTCGGGCCTGCAGCCCTTCCTGCAGCAGCCTGGCCAGCGTGGGATCGGGGCTTGGGTTCTGTGGCTGCTGCATGGCGCGGCAGTGTAGGCCTGCGGCCTCGAACCGCCCGCTGCAAGCCGGACCAGCGCCTTACCGGGGTGCCAGCCGGATCGCCCCGTCCAGCCGGATCACTTCGCCGTTCAGCATCTCATTCTCGATGATGTGCTTGACCAGCCTGGCGTAATCCTGCGGTGTGCCCAGGCGGCTGGGGAAGGGCACGCTGGCAGCCAGCGCGTCCTGCACGGCCTGCGGCATGCCGAACATCATCGGCGTGCCGAAGATGCCCGGCGCGATGGTCATGTTGCGGATGCCGTTGCGCGCCAGATCGCGGGCGATCGGCAGCGTCATGCCGACCACGCCGCCCTTGCTGGCGGCGTAGGCGGCCTGGCCCATCTGCCCGTCGTAGGCGGCCACGCTGGCGGTACTGATCAGCACGCCGCGTTCGCCGGTGGCTTCGGGCTCGTTCTTCGCCATGGCTTCGGCGCACAGCCGGATCATGTTGAAGGAGCCGATCAGGTTCACCGTGATGGTCTTGCTGAAGACCGCCAGCGGGTGGGCGCCGTCCTTGCCGACGGTCTTGACTGCCGGCGCGATGCCGGCGCAATTGACCAGGCCCATCAGCTTGCCCAGACCCACCGCGGCAGCGACCGCCGCCTGGCCGTCGGCTTCCTGGCTGACGTCGCACCTGACGAAGACGCCGCCGATTTCGGCCGCGATGGCGGTGCCGCGTTCAGCTTGCAGATCGGCGATGACGACCTGGGCGCCGTTGGCGGCCAGCATGCGGGCCGTGCCTTCACCAAGGCCCGAAGCGCCGCCGGTGACGATGAAAACCTGGTTCGCGATGTCCATGAGGGTTTGCGCTGTTCAGGACTCAGGCGCCCAGGGCGGCCATGACGCGGCCGGTGATCTCGTCGACGCTGCCGGTGCCGCTGACCTTGGCGTAGCGCGGCGCACCCGCGTCGCCGGTGGCGGCCCAATCGCCGTAGTAATCGACCAGCGGCCGGGTCTGACGCTGGTAGACGTCCAGGCGTTTCAGCACGGTTTCTTCCTTGTCGTCGTCACGCTGGATCAGCGGCTCGCCCGTCACGTCGTCGACGCCGGCCACCTTGGGCGGGTTGAAGGTGACGTGGTAAGTGCGGCCCGAAGCGACGTGGGCGCGCCGCCCGCTCATGCGCTCGACGATGGCGGCATCGGGCACGTCGATCTCCAGCACCACGTCAAGCTTGACGCCGGCGGCCTTCATCGCGTCGGCCTGCGGCAGGGTGCGTGGAAAGCCGTCAAAGAGGAAACCGCCCGTGCAGTCGGGCTGGGCGATCCGCTCCTTGACCAGACCGATGATGATGTCGTCGCTGACCAGACCGCCCGCGTCCATGACCTTCTTGGCCTCGACGCCGAGCGGCGTACCGGCCTTGACGGCAGCGCGCAACATGTCACCGGTGGAGATTTGCGGGATGCCGAAGCGCTTGCAGATGAAGGTGGCTTGCGTGCCTTTGCCGGCGCCAGGGGCGCCCAGGAGGATCAGTCGCATCGAGTTCCTCGAAAGTTGGATTTATAGGGCGTCGGTCGTGACCTGCTTCACGCCTGCGTCATGTCTCCAATCGAGAATATCACGCAGGTCCGTGCATCAGGCTGACAGCGGGGCCGCCTCGAAGAGCGCGCGCACACGCGCCAGATCCCCGGGTGTGTCCACCCCCGGCCCGCTGGCTTGCGCGGCGACATGGACGGCGATGTGCTCGCCGTGCCACAGCACACGCAACTGTTCCAGCGCTTCGCACTGTTCGAGCGGCGCAGCCGCCAAGGTCGGGAAGCGCAGCAGGAAGCCCGCTCGGTAGCCATAGAGGCCCAGATGGCGCAGCGCGCCCGGCGCTGGCGGCAGTGTCGCCACGCCCTGCGCTTGGCCGTCGCGCCACCAGGGCAGCGGTGCGCGCGAGAACAGCAGCGCCCGCCCGGCGGCGTCCAGCACCACCTTGACGACGTTGGGATTCAGGTAATCGGCGAGGTCTTCGATCGGGTGAGCCACGGTGCTCATCACGCAGTCGCGGCGCTCGTCCAGCAGGGCGGCGCAGCGGGCGATCAGCGCCGGTGCGATCAGCGGCTCGTCGCCCTGCACATTGACCACGGCGTCGTCGCCCTGCAAGCCCAGCATCGCGCAGGCTTCGGCCAGGCGGTCGCTGCCGCTGGCGTGGTCGCTGCGCGTCAGCAGCACCTCGACGCCGTGCGCCGCGCAGGCCTGCACGATGCGCAGGTCGTCGGCCGCCACCACCACGCGGTCGGCGCCGGCCTGCCGGGCGCGCTCCGCCACGCGCACCACCATCGGCTTGCCGGCGATGTCGGCCAGCGGCTTGTTCGGCAGGCGTGTGGATGCCAGCCGGGCCGGAATCAGGACGGTGTAAGCCACGGCCGCGCGCTCAGGGCGCCGGCGCGGCGATGTCCAGCGGCTGGGCTTCGTTTTCCAGCATCACCGGAATGCCGTCGCGGATCGGAAAGGCCAGCCGGTCGGCCGGGCAGACCAACTCGGCGGCCGCCTGCTCGCTGTTGCGGCGCAGCGTCAGCGGACCTTTGCAAACGGGGCAGACGAGCAGTTCGATCAGGCGGTGGTCCAGGCTCATGGCAGGGGTGTCTTGGGTTGCGGCGCAGGAAGCAGGGTCAGCAGATCGTCCGCCAGACCCGGGGTCAACTGGAAGTCTAGCGGCAGCACCCAGACCCGGGTGCCCTTCAGCGCCGCCGTGTCGATCTTGACGGCGTCCTTTTCGGTGGTCAACACATCGGGCGTAGCGGCCGGCCAGGGGAGGGTCGCGTAAGCATGGTGGTCGGGCAGGGCCAGGGTGTCGACCGTCAGGCCGGCGGCGACCAGCATGCCGAAGAACTGCTGCGGCGCGGCCAGACCGGCCACGGCCAGCAAGGGCCGGCCACGCAGCGCCGGCAATTCGACCGCGGCGCTGGCGTCGCGGCGCAGCCAGGCTTCCAGCGGCCAGGCTTGGCCGAGCGTGCGCTGCCCGACCGCACCGGGCAGAGGCGTGCTGACCCGCCGCCCGGTGTAGAGCACGCGTTGTTGCGGGCCGATCGCGGCGGGCAGCGGCTCGCGCAGCGGCCCGGCGGGCAGCAGCCGCGCGTTGCCGACACCGCGGTCGTCGAAGACCAGCAGTTCGGCGTCGCGCCGCAGGCGGCGGTGCTGCAGGCCGTCGTCGGACAGCAGCAGGTCGACCTCGGGGTGGGCTGCGCACAGCGCCCTCGCGGCGGCGTTGCGGTCGCTACCGACCCAGACCGGCACGCCGGTGCGCCGCTGGATCAGCAAGGGTTCGTCGCCGACGGCCGCTGCGGGGTCGCCGGGCTCCACTGCGCGGGCGCCACCGGGCTGGCGGCCGTGGCCGCGCGAGATCACGCCCGGCCGGCGCCCGGCGGCTTGAAAGGCCTGCACCAGCGCGATCACGGCAGGCGTCTTGCCCGCCCCGCCGACCACCAGGTTACCGACCACCAGCAAGGGCACGGGCAGCCCCGGCCCGGCCGGCGGCTGGGCCTGCCGGCGGGCCCTTGCGGCCAGTCCGCCGTAGACCAGCGACAGGGGCCCCAGCAGGCGCACCAGCAGGCTGGGCCGGGGCTGCCACCAGTGGCGCTGCAGCAGGGCCTCGACACGGGCCGCCCAGCTTGGGCGGGCGGACTCGCGGGCGGTCAACGGCCGGCGTTGCCGGCGGCCGGGGCCGCCTGGGCAGCGAAGGTCAGGCGCGACAGGCCCGCGCGGCGCGCGGCGTCCATCACATTGACCACCGCCTGGTGCGCGGTCAACGCGTCGGCGGAGATGATCACCACGGTCTCGCTGCGGCCGCCTGCAGCCGACGCCAGCGCGCTGGTCAGCAGCTCAACGCTGCGGCCGTCGATCGGCTGCCGGTTGACCGCGTAGCGGCCGTCGGCCGCCACCGCGACCACGATTTCGCCCGGCCGTTCGCGCAGCTGTTCGGCTTCCGCCGCCGGCAGGTTGATCTGCAGTTCGGTGAACTTCGAGTAGGTGGTGGACAACATCAGGAAGATGAGCACCACCAGCAGCACGTCGATGAACGGAATCAGGTTGATCTCCGGTTCGTCGATGCGGCGACGGCTGAACTTCATGATTTCACGGAGAAGCGCATCAGGTGCGGCACCATGCGCTCGGCAGCCAGTTCCAGCGTCAGCTGGAGATCATCGACCCGGCCGCGGAAGTAGCGGTAGAACATCAGCGTGGGGACGGCGATCATCAGGCCCAGCGCGGTGTTGTAGAGCGCCACCGAGATGCCGTGCGCCAGCAACTGCGGGTTGCTGCCGCCGCCGGGCGCCTGCGAGCCGAAGATCTCGATCATGCCGACCACGGTGCCAAACAGGCCCAGCAGCGGCGCTGCCGACGCGATGGTGCCCAGCGCGTTGAGGTAGCGCTCCAGGCCATGCAGGGCCTGCCTGCCGGCGTTCTCGAAAGACTGCCGCAGGGCCGTTTCCGAGATGCGTGGTTCGGCGATGACGCTTTGCAAGCCGGCGGCCAGCACGCTGCCGAGCACCGAACTGTCGGCCAGCTTGCCGACCACATCGCCAGCCGGCAGGCTGGTGCGGGTGACCGCCATCACCTCGTCGAGCAGTTTCGCTGGGGCGACGACCGCAGCGCGCAACTGGTAGAGCCGCTCGATGACCAGCGCCAGCGCGACGACGGAGCACAAGAGCAGCGGCCAGATCGGCCAACCGGCCGCTTGTATGATGGAAAGCAAGGGTGACTCGTGCTGCGGGTTGCTCGGCGGACTGCCTGGATGGGACCGCATTATGGCCGATGGCCCCCCCTGATTCCGGGATGTCGGTGCACCCCGGACCTGCACGCCGCAGCGCGGCCCTTCCATGTGGATAACTATGTGGAAAAGAGGCCGGGTCGCCGCGCCAGAAACCACCTTTCCACCGACCCGTTCCGGGCGCCCGAATATTGAGCAGCTATTTGTTCATGAAAATCAAGTACTTGCGAAGAGATTGCAGCCAGTTCACGGGTCGGGTCCCGGGCCGGGCCAGGACGCTGACGGCTGTGGAGTTCCCGCCCCCCGCCGAGCCGGGCCGGCCCCGTGCCTGAGCCCGTTTCGCCCTTGCCGGCGCGCCAGAGCTGGGGCGTGGCCTCGCTGCTGCAGGCCACCAGCGACGCGCTGGGGGCACGCTTCGGCGCGCTCAGCGTGCGTGGCGAGTTGTCGGGCTTTTCGCGCGCCGCCAGTGGCCACTGCTACTTCACGCTGAAAGATGCCGACGGCGCGCCGGCCCTGCTGCGTTGCGCGATGTTCCGCCGTGCCGCGACGCTGGTCGATTTCGCGCCAGCCGATGGTCAGCAGGTCGAACTGCGCGGCCGCCTGGGCATCTACGAATCGCGCGGCGAATTGCAGATGGTCGTGGAGTCGCTGCAGCGCCTGGGCGCCGGCACGCTGTACGAGGAATTTCTCCGCCGGCGCGCGCGGCTGGAGGCGCTGGGCCTGTTCGACCCGGCGCGCAAGCGGCCGCTGCCGGCTTTTCCGGCGTCGCTGGGGGTGGTCACCTCGCTGGCCGCGGCTGCGCTGCGCGACGTGCTGACCACGCTGCGGCGGCGCGCGCCGCACATCCGGGTGGTGATCTACCCCGCGCCCGTCCAAGGCGTCGAAGCGCCCGCTGCGCTGGTCGAAGCCCTGCGGGTGGCCGGCGAGCGCCGCGAGGTCGAAGCCTTGCTGCTGGTGCGCGGCGGCGGTTCGCTGGAAGACCTGTGGGCCTTCAACGACGAGCGCGTCGTGCGCGCCGTCGCGGCCAGCAGCCTGCCCTTGATCTGCGGCGTGGGCCATGAAACCGACGTCACGCTGTGCGACCTGGCCGCCGACCTGCGGGCGCCCACACCCACGGCGGCGGCCGAACTGGCGGCACCGGCGCGCGACGAGCTGGACGCCGCCTTGGCGGCCCGTCAGGCCGCGCTGCAGCGGCTGCTGGAGCGCACGCTGCAAAACCGTGCCCAGCGTCTGGACACGCTGGCCTTGCGCCTGGGCCAGCCGGCGCGCGCGCTGCTCGGCCAGAACGACCAGCTGCGCGCGCTGTCACGCCGCATGCAGCGCGCGGTGCAAACCCGCACGGCACGCGCCCACGACGACCTGCCGCGCCTGGCCGCCCGCTGGCAGCGCGCCGCCGCCGTTCGGCTGCAAGGGCTGCAGCAGCGGCTGGACGCCGCTGCGGGCCGCCTGCAGGCCCACGACCCGCGGCGCGTGCTCCAGCGCGGCTACGCCTGGGTGGAATCGGCCGACGGCCGGCCGGTGATCTCGGCGCTGGCCCTGCAAGCCGGGCAAGCCGTGCGCGCGGTCTGGGCCGACGGCCGCGCGGCGGCGGTCATCACGGCGGTGGAGCCCCTGCCGCCGGCATCGTGAAGCGGCCTGCCTACAATCTGCGCGCACCTTGACCACGCCCCCGATTTCGCTCCAAACACCAACGAGGATCTGCACCATGGAACACACCCTGCCTGCCCTGCCTTATGCCATCGACGCCCTGGCGCCGCACTACAGCCGCGAGACGCTGGAGTACCACCACGGCAAGCACCACAACGCCTACGTCGTGAACCTGAACAATCTCCAGAAGGGCACCGAGTTCGAAGCCCTGGGCCTGGAAGAGATCGTCAAGAAGGCCGGCCCTGGTGGCATCTACAACAACGCCGCGCAGATCTGGAACCACACCTTCTTCTGGCACTGCATGAAGCCCGAAGGCGGCGGTGAGCCCAGCGGCGCGCTGGCTGCGGCCATCAACGCCAAGTGGGGCAGCTTCGCGGCCTTCAAGGAAGCCTTCGTCAAGTCGGCGGTGGGCAACTTCGGTTCGGGCTGGACCTGGCTGGTGAAGAAGCCCGATGGCAGCGTCGACATCGTCAACATGGGCGCCGCCGGCACCCCGCTGACGACCGCCGACAAGGCCCTGCTGACCGTGGACGTGTGGGAACACGCCTACTACATCGACTACCGCAACCTGCGCCCGAAGTTCGTCGAGACCTACCTCGACAAGCTGGTGAACTGGTCGTTCGTCGAAGCCAACTTCGCCTAAAGCGAGAGCCTCACACCAAGCTTCCCGCCGCGGAACCGGCTTCGCCGGGCCGCTGGCGGACGGCCCCCTCGGGGGGTAGCGAGCGCCAGCGAGCCTGGGGGCTCCATTACTTGAACGGTCCGCCGCGCAATTTCAGTCCCGCTTTGAAACCTCGCTTGGCGAACCAGCCGAGCGGCACTTCCAGCGCGTAGCGCACTGGCTTGGCCGAGCAGTGCGACTCGTCGGAGCGCGGCGCCATGTCGGCGATGTTGACGACGGTGCCGTCCTCGGCCACGAAGGCGATGCTCAGCGGGATCAGCGTGTTGCGCATCCAGAAGCAGCGCACGCCCGCGTCTTCATTGACGAAGAGCATGCCGTCGTTGGCGCCCATGCCACGGCGGAACATCATGCCGGTGGCCTGCTGCTCCGGCGTCACCGCCAATTCGGCGTGGATGACGTGCATGCCGGCGGTCAACTCGGCCAGCGGCAACCGGGCCTGGGGCCCGTCCTGGGCGGCGGCCGGCAAGGACCAGGCTGCGAGGGCCAGCAGCCAGGCGGTGGGGAAGGGCGGTGGTTTGATGCTTGTCATGGGCCGTCGGTGTGTTTGCGCGTAGATTAACCCGACTCCGCCCGCCCCGACCCATGCCGCCAGCCCGCACGGCCACCACCCCGGTACCGCTTTCTGTTCTCGACGATCCGATCGAGCAAGGCCGCTTCACGCGCTGGGTATCGGGTGCGCAGGGTGAGCGTCTGGCCGAATCGTCGCTGCAGCTCGGCGGCCTGCACTGCGCAGCCTGCTCGGGCCTGATCGAACGCGCATTGAAAGGGGTGGATGGCGTGCGCAGCGCGCGCGTCAGTGCTGCCGCCGAACGTGCCACCGTCTGCTGGGACCCGGCGCGCACGCGCCCGGCGGCCTTGATCGAGGCGGTGCGTGCGGCCGGTTACGACGCCGTGCCCGACGCCGCCGTGCCAGCCCGCGAACTGCGTCGCAAGGCCCATCGCCAGGCGCTGTGGCGTCTGTTCGTGGCCGCCTTCTGCGCGATGCAGGTGATGATGATGGCCACGCCGAGCTACGTCGCCGGCCCTGGCGAACTGGCGCCCGACCTGCGCCAGCTCCTGAACTGGGGCAGCTGGCTGCTGACCCTGCCGGTGCTGCTGTTCGCGGCGGGCCCCTTCTTCCGCGGCGCCTGGCTGGTGCTGCGCCAGGGTCGCATCGGCATGGACCTGCCGGTGGCGCTCGGCATCGGCATCACTTTCGTCGCCAGCACGGCAGCGACCTTCGACCCGAAAGGGGCTTTCGGGCACGAGGTCTATTTCGATTCGCTGACCATGTTCGTCAGCTTCCTGCTTGGCGCGCGCTACTTGGAATTGCAAGCCCGCCAGGCCGCTGCGGTGGCGCTGGAAAGCGCCATGGCCTGCCTGCCCGAAGTGGCCTGGCGCCTGCTGGCCGACGGCAGCACCGAGGCCGTCAGCCTGCACCGCCTGCGTCCTGGCGACCGGCTGCGCGTGGCCGTCGGCCAGGCCTTTGCCGCCGACGGCGTGCTCGAGCAGGGCAGCACGCTGGCCGATGAATCCTTGCTCACGGGTGAGTCGGCGCCGGTGGCGAAAACGGCCGGTGATGCGCTGGTCGCCGGCAGCGTCAACCGCGGCTCGCCGGTGCTGATGCGCATCGACCGCGTCGGGGCCGACACGCGGCTGGAAGCCATCGTGTCGATGATGCGCAGCGCGATGAGCCAGCGCCCGGCTGCCGCCCGCCTGGCCGACCGCTGGGCCGCACCCTTCCTGTGGGCCGTGCTGCTGCTGGCCGCCGGCGCGGCGGCGGTGTGGAGCGTGATCGACCCGTCGCGCGCGCTGTGGGTGGCGGTCGCGGTGCTGATCGTCACCTGCCCCTGCGCCTTGTCGCTGGCGGCACCGGCCGCGCTGGTCGCTGGTGCCCGCGGTCTGGCGCGGCGCGGCGTGCTGCTGCAGCGCCTGGACGCGCTCGAAGCGCTGGCCGGCGTCGAACACTTCTTCTTCGACAAGACCGGCACGCTGACCGAAGACCGGCCGCAGTGGACGGCGCTGACCCTGACGGCGGCGGGGCGCGAAAGCTTCGGCGGGTCTGCGTCGGCGGCGTTGAGGGCAGCTGCCGGTCTGGCTGCCTGGTCCACGCACCCCTTGTCGGCTGCGGTGGTCGAAGCCGGCAAGCAGGTCGCGCCGCTGGCCTCAGCGCTGGCTTGGGCACCATCGCTCAGCGACATCGAAGAGCGGCCTGGCCAAGGCCTGCAGGCGCGCGACGCGCAAGGGCGGAACTGGCGCCTGGGGTCCGCGGCCTGGGTCGGCGGCAGCGCGGGCGATGCGCTGCAGGCCCCAGTGTGGCTGGCTTGCGAAGGCCAACCGCTGGCCGGCCTGCAATTCGAGGAAAGGCTGCGCCCGGATGCCGCGCAGGCCCTGCAGGCGCTGCAGGCGGCCGGTGTCCGCGTGACCATCCTGACCGGCGACACCGCCGAACGCGCGCAGGCGCTGGCTGCTCGCATCGGCATCGCTGACGTGGTCGCCGGGGCCACGCCCGAAGCCAAGCTGCAGGCGCTGATCGACGCGCAGGCGGCCGGCCGGCGCGTCGCGATGGTCGGCGACGGCATCAACGACGCCCCGGTGCTGGCGCGTGCCGACGTGTCGCTGGCGATGGGGCAGGGCGCGCTGGTCTCGCGCAGCCAGGCCGATGCGGTGATCACGTCCAACCGGCTGGGCGATGTGGTCAGGGCCCGCGGGTCGGCGCGATACACCGTGCGCATCATCCGGCAGAACCTGGCTTGGGCCGCGGCCTACAACGCGGTCAGCATTCCGCTGGCCGTCATCGGCTGGCTGCCGCCCTGGGCCGCCGGTCTGGGCATGGCCGGCAGCTCACTGCTGGTGGTGCTGAACGCCTTGCGTGCAGCGCGCTGAAGACGCCGACGGCCGCATGGAAAGCCTCTACCTGCTGATCCCCGTCTCGGCGCTGCTGGTGCTGGGCATCCTGGGTATTTTCGGCTGGGCCTTGAACGGCGGGCAGTTCGAAGACCTCGAAGGCGAAGGTGAACGGATCCTGACCGAGGAGGCCGAGGAGGCCGAGGCGATTGACGCCTGTCAAGGCGACGTCAGGCCGCGACCGTAACAATGGCGTGATCGATTCCCGTATCAGTGTGAGGAGCTGGGCAATGGCACAAACAGCCGCGTTGGCGGTACCCCGAGACGGCGTTTACAGCGACCAGGTCATCCGGCTGTTCTCGCTGGCGGCCGTGATCTACGGCGTGGTGGGCATGCTGGTCGGCGTCATCATCGCCGCCGAACTGGCCTGGCCCGAACTCAATATGGGCATCCCGTACATCAGCTACGGCCGCTTGCGGCCGCTGCACACCAACGCGGTGATCTTTGCGTTCGGCGGCTGCACGCTGTTCGCCACTTCTTACCACGTGGTGCAGCGAACCTGCCAGACGCGGCTCTTCGCGCCGGCGCTGGCGATGTTCACTTTCCTGGGCTGGAATCTGGTGATCATCCTGGCGGTGATCACGCTGCCGCTGGGCATCACCCAGGGCAAGGAATACGCCGAACTGGAATGGCCGATCGACATCCTGATCGCCGTGGTGTGGGTCAGCTACGCCATCGTCTTCTTCGGCACCATCGGCATCCGCAAGGTGCGCCACATCTACGTGGCCAACTGGTTCTTCGGCGCCTTCATCATCGCCGTGGCGCTGCTGCACATCGTCAACAGTGCGGCCATTCCGGTGAGCCTGACGAAGAGCTACTCGGCCTACGCCGGCGTGCAGGACGCGATGGTGCAGTGGTGGTATGGCCACAATGCGGTGGGCTTCTTCCTGACCGCCGGCTTCCTCGGGATCATGTACTACTTCATCCCGAAGCAGGCCGGTCGGCCGGTGTACAGCTACCGCCTGAGCATCGTCCACTTCTGGGCGCTGATCTTCACCTACATGTGGGCCGGCCCCCACCACCTGCACTACACCGCGCTGCCCGACTGGGCGCAAAGCGTCGGCATGGTCTTCAGCCTGGTGCTGCTGGCGCCCAGCTGGGGCGGCATGATCAACGGCATCATGACGCTCAGTGGCGCCTGGCACAAACTGCGTGACGACCCGATCCTGAAGTTCCTGATCGTCAGCCTGTCCTTCTACGGCATGTCGACCTTCGAAGGTCCGATGATGTCGATCAAGACGGTCAATGCGCTGTCGCACTACACCGACTGGACGGTGGGCCACGTGCACAGCGGCGCCCTGGGCTGGGTCGGCCTGATCAGCATGGGCGCGCTCTACTACCTGATCCCGCGCCTCTTCGGCCGCGCGCAGATGTACAGCGTCAAGGCCATCGAGACCCACTTCTGGATCGCCACCGTGGGCATCGTGCTCTACATCGCCGCGATGTGGATCGCTGGGGTGATGCAGGGCCTGATGTGGCGTGCGGTCAACCCCGACGGCACCCTGGTCTACACCTTCGTGGAAAGCGTGAAGGCGACCTACCCCTACTACGTGGTGCGCCTGGTCGGCGGTCTGCTCTACCTCAGCGGCATGCTGATCATGCTGTGGAACACGGCGATGACCGCGATGAGCGGCCAGGCCGTCGAGGCGCGCATTCCGACGGTGAACGCCACCTCCGCGAACGCCTGATCCTGACCACCCGAGGAACAAGAAAATGGCCAATTCACATGCACCGGTTGGTGGTCACGAGAAGATCGAGACCAGCAACTTCCTGATGATCGTGCTGATCTTGGTGGCCGTGGCCATCGGCGGCATGGTCGAGATCATCCCGCTGTTCTTCCAGCGCTCGACGACCCAGCCGGCCGAGGGCCTGAAGCCCTACACCGCGCTGCAACTCGCCGGCCGCGACGTCTACCTGCGCGAGGGTTGCTACAACTGCCATTCGCAGATGGTGCGCCCCTTCCGCGCCGAGGCCTTGCGCTACGGGCCGCTGTCCACCGCCGGTGAGTTCGTCTACGACCACCCCTTCCAGTGGGGCAGCAAGCGCACGGGCCCCGACCTGCACCGCGTGGGCGGCAAGTACAGCGACGAGTGGCACCGCATCCACCTGAACAACCCGCGCGACCTGGTGCCCGAGTCGAACATGCCGGCCTACCCGTGGCTGCTCACGGACACCATTGCGCCGGAGAGCATGGCGCCGCGGCTGAAGGCCTTGCGCGTCGTCGGCGTGCCCTACACCGATGAGGAGATTGCCAAGGCTGGCGACGAGGTCAAGGGCCGCACCGAGATGGATGCGCTGATCGCCTTCCTGCAGGTGCTGGGCACGGCGCGCAAAGAGAAGTGACCGGAGGCCGTCATGGACATCAATGACATGCGCATCGCGGTGACGGTGATCAGCCTGCTGCTGTTCATCGCCCTGGTGGCCCACACCTGGAGCCGCCGCCGCAACGCCGAATACGAATCGGCCGCCCAACTGCCTTTCGTCGACGACGACCAGGGCACCACGAACGAGAACCGAGGAGAAAAGCCGTGAGTGATTTCGTCAACAGTGGCTGGGCCCTGTACGTCGCCGGCGTCACCATCATCGGGCTGGTGTTCTGCCTGGTCCTGTTGGTCATCGCCAGCCGTCGCAAGGTGATGGCCAACGACAACACGACGGGGCATGTCTGGGACGAAGACCTGCGCGAACTGAACAACCCGCTGCCTCGCTGGTGGATGTGGCTGTTCGTGATCACCGTGGCCTTTGCCGCGGTGTACCTGGCTTTCTACCCTGGCCTGGGGTCGAACAAGGGTTCGCTGGGCTGGACCAGCGTTGGCCAGTACGAAGCCGAGCAGGACAAGGCGCGTGCTGCGATGACGCCGGTCTACGCCAGGTTCACGGCGATGAAGGCTGAGCAACTGGTGCAAGACACGACGGCGATGGGCATCGGCGGGCGCTTGTTCCTGAACAACTGCGCGCAGTGCCACGGCTCGGACGGCCGCGGCAGCAAGGGCTTTCCGAATCTGACCGACCAGGACTGGCTGGGCGCCGGCACGCCCGAGTACATCGAGAAGACCATCACCGAAGGGCGCGTCGGCATGATGCCAACGATGGCCGCTGCCGTGGGCAGCGCTGACGACGTGAAGAACGTCGCGAACTATGTGCTGAGCCTGTCGAGCAGCGCCCACAACAGCGTCGCGGCGCAACTGGGCAAAGAGAAGTTCACGGTCTGCGCGGCCTGCCACGGGCCCGACGGCAAGGGCAATCCGGCACTCGGCGCGCCCAACCTCACCGACAAGATCTGGCTGCATGGCTGGGGCGAGGCCGCGGTGGTGGCCATGGTCACCAACGGCAAGACCAATGTCATGCCGGCGCAGGGCCGGTTGCTCACGCCCGATCAGATCCACGTCCTGGCCGCCTACGTCTGGAATCTGTCGCAGGGGACCAAAGTGGCTGGCCAGTGATTCAGGCCCGTTGCTGTATCCGGGCGCGCCATGGCTGAGCCCAACGCCAACTCGTCGGCGGCGGCCATCGCGGCCGACGAGGCGACCCGCGTTTCGGTGGTGTCGCTGTACCAGAAGCAGCCCAAGATCTACGCCCGATCGGTGACCGGCTGGTTTGCAGCCTGGCGCTGGGGGCTGGTCTGGGCCACCCAGCTCGCCTTCTACGGCTTGCCCTGGCTCGAATGGCACGGCCGCCAGGCCGTGCTTTTCGACCTCGGGACGCGGCGCTT
This sequence comes from Betaproteobacteria bacterium, assembly GCA_947453725.1. Classification (GTDB taxonomy): domain Bacteria; phylum Pseudomonadota; class Gammaproteobacteria; order Burkholderiales; family Burkholderiaceae_C; genus Rubrivivax. The sequence goes on from CANGHH010000005.1 coordinate 174,244, forward strand.
TTACATCTTCGGGCTGGTGCTCTATCCGCAGGACTTCATCTACCTGACGGGCCTGCTGGTCGTTTCGGCCTACGCGCTGTTCCTCTTCACGACGGTGGCCGGGCGCCTGTGGTGCGGCTACGCCTGCCCGCAGACCGTCTACACCGAGATATTCATGTGGGTCGAACGCCAGTTCGAAGGCGACCGCATGAAGCGCATGAAGCTGGACGCGGCGCCCTGGGGCATGAACAAGCTGCTGCGCAAGGGCGGCACGCAACTGGCGTGGATCGCCATCGGCCTGTGGACCGGCTTCAGCTTCGTCGGCTACTTCACCCCCATCCATTCACTTGCCGCCTCGGTCGCGGTGCTGGACCTGGGTTCGTGGGAATGGTTCTGGGTGCTCTTCTACGGCTTCGCCACCTATGGCAACGCCGGCTGGATGCGCGAGCAGGTCTGCAAGTACATGTGCCCTTATGCGCGCTTCCAGAGCGCGATGTTCGACAAGGACACGCTGATCATCAGCTACGACGCCGAGCGCGGCGAGCCGCGCGGCACGCGCGGGCGCAAGACCGACATGAAGGCTGCCCAACTCGGGTCGTGCATCGATTGCGGCCTGTGTGTCGATGTCTGTCCGACCGGCATCGACATCCGCCAGGGTCTGCAGTACGAATGCATCGGCTGCACCGCCTGCATCGACGTCTGCAACGGCGTGATGGACAAGATGCACTACCCGCGCGGCCTGATCCGCTACGACACGCAGAACGGCCTTCAGGCCCATCTGTCGCGCAGCGCGCTGGTGCGGCGCGTGCTGCGACCGCGTGTGCTGGGCTACAGCGCGGTGCTGATGCTGATCTGTGCGGCGCTGGCCACCAGCCTGTGGCTGCGTTCGCCTTTCCGCGTGGATGTGGTGCGTGACCGCGGCGCGCTGGCGCGCACTGTCGACGACGGCTGGATCGAGAACGTCTACCGGATGCAGATCATGAACACGACCGAAGACCGACAGCGCTACCGCGTGCGAGCGACGGGCCTGCCGGACTTGGTGGTCGACGTGCAGGCCGACATCCATGTCGACCCCGCCGAGGCGCTGTGGTTGCCGGTGGCGCTGCGCTTGCCGCCGCAGGTCGCCGAACGCACCGGCGCCGGTGCGCACAAGATCGAATTCATCGTCGAGCGCGTCGAAGAGCAACCTGGTGAAGCACCGCGCAGCGAGGTCGAAAAGTCCACTTTCCTGGTGCCGCGCTGAGCGCCGCACCGCCTGAAGCCACCAACGACTTGGAGCCTGTCATGGCCCGCAGCCCCGCCGCCCAGCCTTTGCCCGTCACGCCTGAAGCGCCCGAAGCCTCGCCCGCCTGGTGGCGCCTGCCCATCGTGTGGATGGTGATCGGCGGTCCGGCCCTGGTGGTCGTTGCCAGCTTCACCACGCTGGCCTTGGCCATCCTCAACCCCGATCCGGTGCTGGAAGCGCCGCGGGCCCGGGTGGCTGGCGAAGTGCCGGCCGAAGCGGCGCGCAACCATGCGGCAGCGCCGCGCCGTTGAGCCGATGTTTCAGCAGCCGCTGCCGTTGACCAGCGCCTGCAGCGCGTCCGGGTTGAGCACCTGGATCTGCCGCTGCTTGACGTCCAGCAAGCCGTCGTCCTGGAACTTCGAGAAGGCCCGGCTCACGGTTTCCAGCTTCAGGCCGAGGTAGCTGCCGATTTCCTCGCGTGTCATGCGCAGCACCAGCGAACTGGCCGAGAAACCGCGCGTGCGCAGCCGCTGCGTCAGATTCAGCAGGAAGGCGGCCAGCCGCTCTTCGGCGCGCATGCTGCCCAGCAGCAGCATCACGCCGTGGTCGCGCACGATCTCGCGGCTCATGATGCGGTGGAAGTGGCGCTGCAGGTCCGAGAGTTCACGCGACAGGTCTTCCAGCTGGTGATAGCCGATGACGCAGACCTGCGAGTCCTCCAGTGCAATGGCATCGCAGGTGTGGCGGTCGGTGCCGATGCCGTCCAGACCGAGCAGTTCGCCGGCCATGTGAAAGCCCGTGACCTGGTCGCGCCCGTCTTCCGATGACAGGCAGGTCTTGAAGAAGCCCGTGCGCACGGCATACAGCGACGAGAATGCGCCGCCGACGCGGAACAGCGCCTCGCCGCGTGACACGCTGCGGCGTGTTGCGACGATGGCATCGAGGCGATCCATCTGTTCGTCGGACATACCGACCGGCAGACAAAGTTCGCGCAGATTGCAGCCCGAACATGCCACCTTGAAGGGTTCGAGCCGGATCGTTGTCGGTGCCGGTTGCATGCGGTCTCCCCCCTGTTGCTTTGCCGCAAGTATCGCCCATGCCCGGCCGTCCCCCTGTCACGCGAGTCCGACACCGAGACGGTGTCAAGGGACTGACAGTTGAGAAATGTCAAGGCCCTGGTGCGGCGATTCGGCACAGTGCAGGCATGAACCCGATTGCCTCCATCCCTACTGAAGTCTTGATGTCCGATGCGCTGTTGCGCAGGCTGGATGTGCCCGGCCCGCGCTACACGTCCTACCCGACGGCCGATCGTTTCGTCGAGGCCTTCGGGCCCAACGAGTACCGCCAGGCGCTGCGGCAACGGTCACAGGGTGCTGTCGTCGGGGGCGCGCCGCCGCTGTCGCTGTACGTGCACATCCCCTTCTGCGAGGCGCTTTGCTACTACTGCGCCTGCAACAAGATCATCACCAAGCACCACAGCCGTGGCCGCGAATACCTGCAGTTGCTGGAGCAGGAGGTGGCGCTGCACGCCGCCGAGTTGGGCAAGGCCCAGACCATCTCCCAATTGCACCTGGGTGGCGGTTCGCCGACCTTCCTGGACGACAGCGAGTTGACCGAGCTGATGGCCTTGCTGCGCAAGGCCTTCAAGCCGGCGCGCAACGCCGAGATCTCGATCGAGGTCGACCCACGCACCGCCACGCGCGACCGTCTGCGCCACTTGGCCGAATTGGGCTTCAACCGCATCAGCTTCGGCATCCAGGACTTCGATCCCGATGTGCAAGCCGCCGTCCACCGCGTCCAGTCCTTCGAGAGCGTGCGCGAGTTGGTGGCCGAGGCCCGCGCCCTGCGCTTCGAGTCCATCAACGCCGACCTGATCTACGGACTGCCCAAACAAACCCCGGATTCTTTCAAGCGCACCATCGCGCAGGTCGCTGAACTGCGCCCGACGCGAATCGCGCTGTATGCCTACGCCCACCTGCCGCACCGATTCAAGCCCCAGCGCCGCATCGACGCCGACGCGCTGCCGTCGGCTGAACAGCGCATCGAGATGCTGCGCTCGGCACTGGCCGGCCTCATCGGCAATGGCTATGTCTACATCGGCATGGACCACTTCGCGTTGCCGACCGACTCGCTGGCCATCGCGAAACGGCAGGGCCGCCTGCACCGCAATTTCCAGGGCTACAGCACGCAGCCCGATTGCGACCTGATCAGTCTGGGGGTTTCGGCCATCGGCCGGGTCGGCGCCACCTACAGCCAGAACGCCAAGACCCTGCCCGAGTACAGCGACGCCCTGGCGCAGGGTGAGTTCCCCATCGTGCGCGGCTTGGCGCTGACGCGCGACGACCTGATGCGCCGCACGGTGATCATGGCCTTGATGTGCCAGGGTCGGGTCGACTTCGAATCGGTCGAACTGGCCCACCTGGTGAACTTCCGTGAGGTCTTCGCGCCGGAGTTGGAGCAACTCGCCGGCATGCAGGCGATGGGCCTGGTCGAAGTCTCCGAGCAGGCGATCCAGGTAACGGCGATGGGGTGGTTCTTCGTCCGCGCCGTGGCCATGGTGTTCGACCGCCATCTGCGCGCCGATCGCGTCAGGGAGCGCTTTTCGCGCATCATCTGAGGGTGGATCTCGCTCTCATCGCCAGTGGCGCCTTGCTGGGCTTGGCCGGCGCACCCCATTGCGCGGCCATGTGCAGTGCACCTTGCGCGGCCGCTGTCGGGCCGGGTGGTCCAGGCAGCCGGGCGGCGTTCCAGGCCGCACGGGTTCTGAGCTATGCCGCCGGTGGGGCCATCGTGGCTTCGAGCGTTGCTGCCTTGGCGGTCTGGTCGCAATTCAGCCCGGCGCTGCGGCCGCTGTGGACCTTGCTGAACGCGGCCGCGCTGGTGCTGGGCGCCTGGTTGCTGTGGCGGGGTCGCCCACCAGCTTGGCTGGCCCGTCTGGGTCGTGTGCCGGCTTCAGCGCCATCACCCCCAACAAGCGGCGGCTGGCAGGCCGTGCGCCTGCCGGTGCGGGCTGCGGGCGCCGGGGCCGTCTGGGTCGCCTGGCCTTGTGGCTTGCTGCAGTCCGCGCTGGTCGTTGCCGCCTTGTCCAGCAGCGCCCTCGGTGGCGCGGCGACGATGGCGGCCTTTGCCCTGACGTCGGCGCCCGGTCTGGTGGCCGGTCCTTGGGCCTTGCGCAAGCTGCTGTTGGGGCGCACCGCCGTGGCGCGCGAGGCCTGGGCCGCGCGCGCAGCGGGCTTGATGTTGCTGGCCGCCAGTGCCTGGGCGCTGGGCCACCAGCTCGGGCCCCAAGTGGCCGCCTACTGCCGCACGCTGTAGCTTCAGCTGTCCTAAAGAACAACGCCCGGCACGAGGCCGGGCGTCGAAATCGCGGACACCGGGTGACCGGCGCCCGAGAGTGCCGTGATTTACTTCTTGACAGCGGAAGCGGCAGGCTTGGCGGCCGAAGCGGCCGAAGCGGCGGGCTTGGCAGCCGAAGCGGCAGCCTTCGGGGCGTCAGCAGCGAAAGCGGTGACGGCGAAAGCGGCGGTGATCACGGCGGCGAAAAGCTTGTTCATCTCGGGAACCTTTCTGAAGTTTCAATGACCCCCTCCAATCGGGGGGCTCCACCGCAACGCGCCAGCCTGTCAGTCGGTTGACAGGGGGGGTGACATAGAATTTGAATTTCACCAACGCATCCGCCGTCGCAGCGCCCGCTGCCGGCCCAGAGGAGACCACCGACCATGTACCAACACATCAAAGTGCCCGAGGGCGGCCAGAAGATCACCGTCAACGCGGACTTCTCCCTGAACGTTCCCGATCAGCCCATCATTCCCTACATCGAAGGTGACGGCACGGGTCTGGACATCACCCCGGTGATGCTCAAAGTGGTCGATGCGGCGGTGGCCAAAAGCTATGCCGGCAAGCGCAAGATCCACTGGATGGAAGTTTTTGCCGGTGAGAAGTCGACCCGCATCTACGGCCCCGATGTCTGGCTCCCCGAGGAAACCCTGCACGCCGTGCGCGACTACGTGGTGTCCATCAAGGGCCCGCTGACGACCCCGGTCGGCGGCGGTATCCGCAGCCTGAACGTCGCCCTGCGTCAGGAACTCGACCTCTACGTCTGCCTGCGTCCGATCCAGTACTTCACTGGCGTGCCCAGTCCGGTGAAGGAACCCGAGAAGACCAACATGGTCATCTTCCGCGAGAACTCGGAAGACATCTACGCCGGCATCGAATTCGAAGCCGAGTCCGACAAGGCCAAGAAGCTCATCAAGTTCCTGCAGGACGAGATGGGCGTCAAGAAGATCCGCTTCCCGAACACCTCGGGCATCGGCATCAAGCCGGTCAGCATCGAAGGGACCGAGCGCCTGGTGCGCAAGGCGCTGCAGTACACCATCGACAACGACAAGCCCAGCCTGACCATCGTGCACAAGGGCAACATCATGAAGTTCACCGAAGGTGGCTTCCGTGACTGGGCCTACGCGCTGGCGGCGAAGGAATTCGGCGCCGAGCTGATCGACGGTGGTCCGTGGATGAAGTTCAAGAGCCCGAAGACCGGCAAGGACATCGTCGTCAAGGACGTCATCGCCGACGCCTTCCTGCAGCAGATCCTGCTGCGCCCCGCCGAGTACTCGGTGATCGCCACGCTGAACCTGAACGGCGACTACGTTTCCGACGCGCTGGCGGCCCAGGTCGGCGGAATCGGCATCGCACCGGGCGCCAACCTCAGTGACTCGGTGGCGATGTTCGAAGCCACCCACGGCACCGCGCCCAAGTACGCCGGCAAGGACTACGTCAACCCGGGTTCGGAAATCCTGTCTGCCGAGATGATGCTGCGCCACATGGGCTGGACCGAAGCCGCCGACCTGATCATCTCGTCGATGGAGCGCTCGATCCTGAGCAAGAAGGTGACCTACGACTTCGCGCGCCTGATGGAAGGCGCAACCCAGGTGTCGTGTTCCGGCTTTGGTCAGGTGATGATCGACCACATGTGACCGGTGGCCAAGCCGTCTCCTGACGGCTCACCAGCAACCCCAGATCGTTGATTCGACTGGGGTTTTTTGTTTTCCTTACGACCTGTCATCGCTGGACATCGCTTCTTCTTGGGCGCTGGACCCGGGGCGGTCTTCCCAGTCCGCCCACGCCACAGACTGCGATTCAAGATACCGGTTCACCGCCTCGCCAGTGGTCGCAAAGAAGCGCTGTTCACCGAGCCTGGAGAAGAGCCCGAAGCGCTTGAGCTTGTCTTTGACAGGTCCTTTCATTTCCGCAAAACACAGGGCGATGCCTGCCTCTTGAAGCGTCTTGTCGAGTTCACCCAGCACATCGGCGGAAGTGACGTCCACACTGGTGATCGGCTCGGCGCCGACGACCATCCAGCGCACCGGCGTCGGCGATGCGGCCACGGCGTCCAGCACGCGGTCCCGGAACAGTTCGGCGTTGGCGAAGAACAAGGGCGCGTCCCACCGGAACAGCACCAGGCCCGGCACGACACGGGCATCGGGGTGGCGCGCGATGTCGTGATAGCCCTTGACGCCATCGACGCGGCCCAGCACCGCCGAGTGCGGCCGCCAGCCATCCCACAGGAATTCGATGACGGCAACGACGATCGCCAGGCCGATGCCGGGCATCGCGCCCAGCAGTGCCACGCCGAGCAGGCAACCGACCGACAGCCAGAATTCCCAACGCTGGATGCGCCAGATGCGGCGCAAGTCGGCGACTTCGATCAGGCCAATGGCCGAGGTGATCACCACCGCCGCCAGGGCCGCGACGGGCAGGTTGCGCAACAGGCCAGGCGCACTCAGGAGCATGGCGCCAACCGCCAGCGCGCCGACCACACCGGTGAGTTGGGTCCGTGCACCGGCGGCTTCAGCCACTGGCGTCCGCGAAGCGCTGGCGCTGATCGGAAAGCCCTGAAACAGCCCGGCGGCGAGGTTGGCCGCTCCAAGACCGACCATCTCCTGGTTCGGATCGACGAACGACGCTGTCCGCCCTGCGCAGGTCCGAGACAACACGCTGGTGTCGGCAAAAGAGATCAGCGCCGCCGCCAGTCCGCCGAGCAGTACCGGTGTGATGTCATCGGCGACCATCGAAGGCAGCGCGAAACCGGGCAAGCCCCGTGGCAGCACGCCGAGCACGGGCACACCCGCCTGGGTGCCGATGGTCGCAGCCAGGTTTTGCAGGGTGACGAGCGCGGTCGCGCCCCCCACGGCGATCAATACGCCCGGCGCGCGCGGATAAAGCCTGAGCAGAAGCAGCGCCAGGAGCGTGCCGGCACCGATCGCCAGCGCCATGAGGTTCGTCTTGCCCGACAGCAAGGCCGAGGCAAACTGCCTGGACTCGTCCAGCAGTCCGTGGGCATCGACGCTGAAGCCGAACAGGGCTGGCAGCTGGCTGGCGATCACGGTCAGCGCGATGCCGTTCATGTAGCCATAGCGGATCGGTTTGGACAGCAACTCGGTGACGAAACCCAGCCGCGCAGCGCCGGCAACCACGCACAGCACACCCGAGACCACGGCCATCATGCCGGCCAGCGCGACTGCACGTTGGGGGTCGCCCGCCGATAGCGGCACAACGACAGCCAGGATGAGTGCCGCCAGTGAGGAGTCCGGCCCCAGAACCAGGACGCGGCTCGGGCCGAACAGTGCATACGCCAGCAACCCGGCCACGGTGGCGTACAGGCCGCAGATGCCGGGCAGGCCAGAGGCAACGGCGTAGGCGATGCCGACGGGGACCAGCACGGCGGTCAAGGCCAGACCGGCCACAAGGTCATGCCGCAACCAGCGAATCTCGTAGTGCCGAACAACCTGGATGCCCGGAATCCAACGCATGCAACCGGCATCGGCCCACGCAGGCCACGGCCGAACCACCCGACCCGTCGTCGAGGTCCTGGCCTGGGGCGATGCCATGCGCACGGCTCCTATGGGCGCCGAGGAAGTGCGAGTCGGACCGAGCACCTGGCCATGATCCCTGCCTACTGCTTGATCGTGAGTTCGTCGTGAATCGTGTGGGCACCGTCAGAAGCCCGCGCAATCCTGAGCGCCTCATCGATCTGCGCCTGGCTGTCGAGCACGCCGGACAGCCGAACATCACCCTTCAGCGTCACGACGCTGATATCGAAACCCTTGAGCAATTCGTTCTGATGCAAGGCCGTTTTCACATGCTCCGTCACGTCGATGTCCGAGACATTGACAACGGCCGCAGAGCCTGCCGCCGAGGTGGCCGTGACCTCCGGCGACTTGCTGCAGCCGCCCGCCAGCGTCGTCGCTGTCATCACGGCGGCGAAGGCCAAGGCTGTGGTGCGCTTGTTCATCTGGGGCTGCTCCTGTTGACGGGTCATCATGGAAGGACCCAGGGGCCACCTTCGCTGGTTGACGCACACCCGTCGGTGCGATGGCGAACACCGGATCTTGACGACCGCATGCTCGCGCGGGTGAAGGCCGTTCAGTCCCGCTTGCCCTGTTTTCGATCTCCTCCGGATTCACGGGATCCTTCCCCTTCGCCGCTGGCGCTGCGGTGGCAACGGACGCAGTGGTCGAGGTCTTCGGCGACACCTTCTTCCCGGTGCTTGGCCTGCATGTTGGCCGGCGTGTGTTCGTGGCAGCCGTAGCAGGTGTACGGCGGGTCGTTGTTGCCGACGTGGCAGGTCACGCAACTCGCGTTGTGGTCCTTGTCCAGCGAGAAGAACTGGTCGTGGTCGAAGGTTGCCGGCTTCCAGGCCTCGGTCTGATGGCACTTGTCGCAGCCGACACTCAACGCCTTGTGGAGCGCATTGTTCGGCGCGGCATGGCAGGTGTTGCACTGGTCCCGTGTGGCCACGCGCAGCATCGCGTGCGAGAACGGCTTGCGGCTGCGCTGCGTCAGCTTCGGGCCGGCGTGTTCGCTGTGGCAGGCCATGCAGTTCTGGTCGTTCAACGCCTGGTGGAACGACAACTTCACGGGCTTGGCGTTGACGATGGCAGCGCCCTTGGTCGTGCGCAGACCGATGTCGGGCCGCTGGTGGCAAGCGATGCATCGGTCTGCCGTGGCACCGCGCAGGGGCGTGTGGCAGGCAAAGCAATCGGTGGACAGACCGGCATGACCCTTTTCGAGCGCGCCGGGGCCCAGCATCAGGTGCGGGTAAGCGATGGCCAGCGCCAGCAGCACCAAGAGGTTTGCACTGATGACGATCCACAGCCAGCGGCCTTTCACTTCCAGCTCCAGAAGAGAAACTCGGCCACGATGTGCGCCAGCGCCAACACGGCAAAGGCCAGCGTGATGGGAAAGTGCACCGAACGCCACTGCTTGACGGCGTCGAAGGTCAGGCTGTCCCAGTAGGTTCGATCGGTCAACTGTTCGGTCGTCAGGCCTTGCGCTCGCATGCGCTGACGCGCTTCGTCAAGTCGGCGTCGCGAACGATCGAGCAGGAACTTGCCCGTCAATCCACTGGCGACGTTGATGATCATCGCCACGGTGGCCAGCCAAGCGAGGATCGAATTGAAGTGGATGCCCGCGTGCACCAGCATGAGCAATGAGCCGGCCCAGGCCATGTATTCGTGCAGCCGCAACAGCTTGACGGGATGGCCCGACCGGATCAGCTTTCGCTTGCGCAGTGAATAGGCCAGCGACCCCAGGATCATCAGCGTGCCGGGGATGCCGAGCCAACGGCCGATCCACACCGCATTGAGCAGATGCAAGGCCGCGTCGCACAGCAAGGCAGCTGCCGCCAGTGCCAGCAGCGACAGGTAGAAGGGCAGCACCTCGCGGCTGAACAGGCGGGCTTGCAGGGCGCTCATGCGGCAGTCCTCATGCGTCCAGCACCAGGGCCGACTGCGGCTTCCCGACGCACAGCAGGCAATGACCCTTGGGGATGTCTTGATCGGGCTGGTCTGCGTAGGTGACGGCACCGGACACCAGGCGGGTCTGACAGGTGCCACAACTGCCCGTTCGGCAGCCCGAATCCACCGCGAGGCCGTGTCGTTCGGCGAAGTCGAGCAAGTTGGCGTCCTGACCGTCCCAGTACATCGTGCGGCCGGATCGGCTGAAGCGCACTTCGAGGGACGCTGAGGCCGCTGCTGTGGGCTCATTGCTCGCCGGACTGGTCGGTCGAGCCGAGGCCGGGCCGAAGGCTTCGAAGTGGATGTCTTCAGCCAGAACACCCGCTTCGCGCAAGGCGGGCACCAGGCTCTGCATCATCGGTGGCGGACCACAGACATAGAACTGGTGGCGACCAGGGGCCAAGGTGCGTCGCAGCAAGGCCAGATCGATGAAGCCAAGGTGTTGGTCGTCACGCGCCAGCAGGTCACCGGACGCGGGTCTGCTGTAGACCACGTTCAGCCTGAAAGCCGGGTGCGCTGCCGCAAGGTCCTCCAGCACCCGCTTGAAGGCCTGGTCGCCGCTGCTGCGCACGCCGTGGTAAAGGTGAACCCGCCGTTCGGGTTGCTCGGCCAAGCACCAGCGCAGCATGCTCATCATCGGTGTGATGCCGATGCCGCCGGCGATGAACACGGCCGGCACGCTGGCATCGGAGTCGATGACGAAGTGGCCCGACGGCGCCTTGACCTGAAGCACATCACCCTCGAGCACCCGGTCATGGAAATGGCTGGATGCCAGTCCGGGCGGCAAGTCGGGCCTGCCAGCGGGCGACCGTGCGCGCTGGATGGTGATTCGGTAGCCTGCCGCATCCGGTCGATCGGACAGCGAATAGCAGCGGGTGATGGTGCGCGCGCCGTCTGGTGCGCCCGCAACGCCGTCAGGCACTTTCAACGAGAAGGTGAGGTACTGACCCGGCCGGAATGGCGCGAGCGGCACGCCATCGACCGCTTGGAGGTGGAACGAGCATTGCGTTTGCGCTGCATCCTCGAACTCGCGGCGCACGACGCGGAAGTCCCGCCAGCCCGACCACGCACCCTTTGCGGTGGTGACGACATCGTCAACCGAGGCTGACAGTGGCGCGCCAGCTGCGGCGGGGTGCCGCCACACCGCGAATGCCACGCCCGCAAGCACCTGCAGCAGCAAGGCCACCGTGATGTACGCGAGCAGTTGAGTGGCGGTCACACGGGGACTATCCGATGTGCACCGAGCGCGCTACTTGATCGCCGTCAATCGATCAGATGGCCCCAGAAGGCGGGGCGCTGCCCCGGGTGGCCCTGCTGACCGTGGCCATCGTCTTTGCGACCGAAGTCCGAGTCCTTGAAGCCCCGGCAGCCGTTCCACAACGAGGCCGCCAGGCCACGCCCAAGGCGACCGGCGCTGAACCGGCTTGCGCTAGGATGGTCCCCAAGCCCGTGCAGGGTCCATCGACGTGCAGGTCCGCCGCTTGCGGCTGAAGGTCGAAGCCGACGCCGCTACCCCGGCCCTGATCGTCACCGAACGCGGTGCGGGCTGCCGCCCGGCCAGCGACGTCGAGACCTTGGTCTGATCGGGCCGGCCGTCCGCGATCGAAATGAAACCGGAGTGACGATGAAACAGGCCTTTCTGACGGTGCTCGCCGCCGCCTTGCTGCTGGTGGCGCCCATGGCCCACAGCTGGGCCCTGCCCGAGGACGGGGGCACGCTCGGCCGCGACGCCGTGCGGGCCCTGCTGGCCGCCGACGAGGCACCGGCCACCAGCGGCTACCGCCAGCAGATCGACATGGTCGACTTCGAGAGCCACGGCCAGCGCTACACCCAGGTCGTGGTGACCCTGGTGCCCGACAAGCCGCGGCTGCACCGCGGCCGGCGCATCGTCGTCGTCGGCGCCGAGCCCGGCAGCGAATACGCGATGGACTTCGTGCAGACGCCCGAAGGCAAGGAGGGCCCGGGTGTCTGGCTGGCGCGGCGCGGCGTGACCTTCGTCGGCCTGACGCGGGTGGGCCGCTGGAACTTCCTGGCGCGCGACGGCAGCGGTTCCTGGGACGGTGTGCCGCTGGGCGAACGCATGCCGATCTTCAACCGCCAGCAGGCGGCGCACTGGACGCGCGCCGACTTCGAAGTCCAGGAGGAGAAGGGCAAGGAGGCCACCTCGGGCGACAGCGCGGTCTACCGCTTCCCCAGGAAGGGCAGTGCGCTGTACGCGCAGATGCTGGCGGCCACACCCCTCACCTACCTCACCGGCTACCGCCTGGGCATCGAGAAGGCGGTGCCGCCGGCGCAGCGCCCCGACGTCTTCCTGCTGTACTGGGGCATGTCGACCGGTGGTGCCTTCCTCTACCCGCTGGCCCACAGCCTGGCGCCCGACGGCTACCTGGGCTGGGGCACCAGCAGCACCGGGCTGGCTTATCTGTATCGCAAGGCCCGGCAAGGCGACTTCAGCCTGCCCTACGCCAAGACCGCCTTGCGCCTGCGCGAGCGCGGTCCCGACGACTTCAGTTACTACACCCGCGACCTGGACCCGGCCACGCGCCAGGCCTGGTGGCAGCAGGCGCAGCGCGGGCCGCGGTTCAAGAGTGGCGAAGACGCACCGATGCAGTTCAACGTCGGCGCCCTGACCGACACCGCGCTGCAACTCTGGCTGGCCGACGGGCTGCCGGCAGCCGAACGCCGCGACGGCCTGGGGGCCTTCGTGCAGGCCCTGCTGGCGCCGAGCTTTCCGCCCGCTGAATTGAAGCGCATCGCCGTGCTCGACATGAACGGCACGCTGGACGAAGCCATCCCGCCCAAGGTCGTCGACGCCCACCGCGAGGTGATGGAACCGGCGGCGCGCCGCTACCGCGTGCTGCGGGTGCAGGACCTGCACCACTACCTCTACACCCAGGACAGCATCCAGGTGGTGGGGACGCTGTGGCTGCGCTTCATCGCCACGGGGTACTTCGATCCATGACCGCGAAGGTCATCGGTAACGCCGCCCTGAACGCCGGCGCGACCAGCGGCCCGGCGGACGACACCGCATGCGCCGCTGGCTGAGGATGATCGTCGCCGGCCAGTCGGTCCGGCGCTTGAGCTTCGACGTCGGCCTGCATGCCCTGGCCGTTCTCGCCGACGCTCTGCCGGCCATGCGCCAGCGCATGGCCGGCCTGCGCCTGACCGAGGACCGGGTCTACGCCCGCCATGGCGGCGAGACGCAGCGGCTGGATGTGCTGCAGCCGGCTGGACCGGGCCCGCACCCGGTCATCGTCTACCTGCATGGCGGGGCCTTCGCCATCGGCTCCAAGCGCAGCCACCGCGCGCTGGCCGCTGCCTACGCATCGCGTGGCTACCTGGTCTGCAATGTCGACTACAGGCTGGCGCCGCAGCACCCCTTTCCGGCCGCCGTCGAAGACGCCTGTGCCGCCTGGCTGTGGGCGGCGGGGCATGTCGCCGACTACGGCGGTGACCCCCGGCGCATGGCCCTGGCCGGCGAATCGGCCGGCGCCAACCTGGCCTTGTCGGTGGTGCTGGCCTGCTGCACGCCACGGCCGGAACCCTGGGCCGCGCCACTGTTCCAGCGCGGCTTGAAGCCGGTGGCGGCCTTGCTGTACTGCGGCTTCCTGCAGAGCAGCCAGCCCGCGCGTTACCGCCGTCCGGGCGTTTCGGCGCTGGCGGCGCGGGTGGCCACCGATGCCGCTGTGTCCTACCTGGGTGCAGCCGCCGAGCATCCCCGCCGTGAGCATGCATTGGCCGACCCGCTGTGCGTGGTCGAGGCCCTGCCGGCGCCGCTGCCAGCGCTGCCGCCGCTGTTCGTTGCGGCCGGCCTCAGCGACCCGGCGGCCGCCGACTCGCAGCGGCTCGAGCAGGCCTTGCTGCGCCTGCAGTCGCCGTGCAGCGCGCACTACTACGCCGGTGAAACGCATGCCTTCCATGTGATGTTCTGGCGCGCCCAGGCGCTGCGCTGCTGGCGTGACAGTTTCGAATTCCTGCAGCGCTGGCTGCCGATCACCGACGCGGCATCCGACCCGGGTGCCGCATGACCCGCCCCGCCCGACGCCCCCCTGGAGACCGTCCCATGCCCGCACGCTTCGCTTCGTCCCCCCTCGCCGCTGCCGCGGTGCTCGCCGCGCTCGCGGGGCCGGCGTCCGCCCAGACCATCCGCGCCTTCGACGAACCGGGCGCCGCCAAGGACGTGGTCGCCGCGCAGCAGGCCGCGAAGACGGCGGCCGAATTCACCTTCCTCGGCGCTCTGGCGCGCACCTGCTTCCTGCCGCCGAGCCGCAGCGAGGATCTCAGCGACACCGTGCCGGCCTACGTGGCCGACCCCGGCAAGGCGCCGCCGCGATCATCGTGGTTCGCGGAACCGGCGAAAGTCTTCGACAACCTGTACTTCGTGGGCGGCAAGATCCACAGCGCCTGGGCGCTGCAGACGCGCGACGGGATCATCCTCTTCGACACCGCCTACCCGTACAACTCGGAGGAGTTGATCGTCGGCGGCATGAAGAAGCTCGGCCTCGATCCGAAGGACATCAAGTACCTGCTGGTCTCGCACGCTCACCAGGACCACATCGGCGGCGCCGAGATGATCCAGACGCGCTACGGCGCCCGCGTGGTGATGTCCGAGCCCGACTGGACGCTGGTGGAAAAAGTGCCGAAGCGCTTCAAGACGATGGCGCCCAAGCGCGACATCGTCGCCACCGACGGCATGCAGCTGACACTGGGCGGATCGACGGTGACGATCTGGTTCACCCCCGGCCACACCGACGGCACGACCTCGTTCACCTTCCAGGTCCTCGACAGCGGCAAGCCGCTGAACGTCGTCTATTCCGGCGGCACCGCGCTCGTCTACGAGTGGGACCAGCCCGACTGGAGCATCGCGAACCTGCAGAAGTACATCGACTCGCAGCGCCACCTCGCCGCCGAGGCGCGGCGCACCGGTGCCACCGTGCTGCTGTCGAATCACTCCGAATTCGACGAGGCGGAGAAGAAGAACCGGATGCTGGCCGGCCGCGGCAACGGACCCAACCCCTACGAGATCGGTGCCGACTGGGTGCAGCGCTATTTCCAGGTGACCGAAAACTGTGCACGTGCCACGCAATTGAAACTGGCGCGTCTCAAGGCGGGCGCTCGCTGAGGCGGCCCGGTTCAGCCCGCGTGTCGAAGCAGCGCCGGCAGCCCGGTCGACAGGATCGGCAGCCCGGCGATGGCGAGCGTGCCGATGAAGATCGCCAGCACCGCGGGCAGCACCGACGCAGCGACGTAACGCACCGATTTGCCGAACATCGCCGACGCAAAGTAGATGTTCATGCCGGCCGGCGGGCACAGGAAACCGAGTTCCATCGCCGCCAGGAAGATGATGCCGAAGTGCACCGGGTCGATGCCGTAGCTGCGCGCCAGCGGCAGCAGCAGCGGCACCAGCACCACGATGGCCGCGAAGATTTCCATCAGCGCGGCGGCCAGGCACAGGAAGAGGCACAGCCCGAGCAGGAAGACCCAGCGATTCGGCACGAAGGCCTGCACCCAGACGATGGCCGCGTCAGGTACGCCGGCGTCGACCAGGTAATTGGTCAGCGCCAGCGCCATGCCCAGGATCAGCATCACGCCGCCGATCAACTGGGCGCACTGGACCAGGCAGCGCACGAAGAGCCGCAGCGACAGTTCGCGGTGGCCCCAGGCTTGCGTGGCAACGGCATAGGCCGCCGTCAGCGCCGCGCTCTCGGTGGGGGTGGCCAGGCCGCTGACCAGCGAGCCGATGGCCACCACCGGTGCCAGGATTTCCCACTTGGCCGCCCAGGCCAGGGCCAGCGCGCGACGACCGTCGGGCGATGCCGCGGGCGCCGGCAGGCCCGCAGCGCTGCCGGCGGGCCGCTTCAGGTAGCCGCCAAAGACCAGCAGGCAGGCGACCATCACCGCAGCCGGCGCCAGGCCCGCCAGGAACATGTCCTGGATGGGCACGCGGGCGATCACGGCGACCATGATCAAGGGCACCGAAGGCGCCAGCAGGACGCCCAGCGCGCTGGCGCTGGTCACGAGACCGATGCCGCGCTGCTCGGGGTAGCCCGCGTTGCGCAGCAGCGGCAGCAGCAGGCCGCCGAGCGCCAGGATGGTGACGCCGCTGCCGCCGGTGAAGGCCGTGAAGGCCGAACAAAGCACGGCGGCGGCGATGACCGTGCCGCGAACGGCACCACCGAACAGCGCCAGGAAGAGCTCGCTCAGCCGCTGCGCAGCGCCGGTGCGCGCGAACACCAGGCCCGCCAGGGTGAACAGCGGCAGGGCCGGCAGGGACGGATTGACCGTGATCGAATAGTGCGACAGCGGGATCGAGGCCAGGGGCAGGGCGTCGTGCCAGAACAAGGCCAGTGCCAGGCCGCCGAGGACGACAAAGATCGGCGCGCCGGCCAGCAGGATCGCCAGCAGCCCCAGCAGCGCGGGCCACAGCGGCAGCGCGCTGCCGTCGAACAGCGCGGCGCAGGTCCAGCCGAGCAGCGGCAGGGCCACGGCGCTGGCCAGGCGCCACGCCGGATGATCGAAACAGCGCGAGCCCAGCTTCACGCCCAGCAGCCCGAAGCCCAACGGCATGGCCGCCTGCACCCACCAGATCGGAACGCCGTAGGACAGCGGCTGTGCCGCCGGCATCTCGCTGGCCACGAAGCGCCAGCTGGCCAGGGCCAGCACGCCGCAGATCAAGGCTGCGCAGGCCTGGGCGAACAAGTTCACCGCGGCCTGCAAGGTCGGACCGCCCAGCCGCTGCAGGCTGCTGCCCAGCGTGGTCAGATGACCCTGGCGCTCGGCCGCCACCGCGCCGAACATCGCCAGCAGCAGCCCGAGGTGCTGCACCAGCACCGAGGCGTTGTCGACGCCGCGGCCCAGCAGCGCCCGCAGCGCGACCTCGAGCAAGGGCATCAACATCATCAGCGCCAGGGCCAGACCCGACAGCGCGTCGTCGAAGCGCGTCAGGCTGCGCAGCCGAAAGCCGGAAGAGCTTGCCACGGCCTATTTGCCCTGGCCGGCTCGGTAGGCCTTGATGTGGCGGAAGACCTCGTCGAAGGTGTCGGCCGGCACCATCGTGCCGCGGATGCGCGGGTAGAGTTTGTCGGCCAGTTCACTCCACTCGCGCAGTTGGGCAGCCGATGGCTTGTTGACGATGAGGCCGCGCTTCTTCATCGCATCGACGGCTTCGTCGACTTCCTTGCGCGCCTTGTTGCGCATCTCGACCCCGGCCTTCTCGCCCGCCGCGCGCAGGGCGGTCTGCGCCGCAGGGCTCATCTCGTCCCAGGCCTTCCGGGTCACGACCATCGCGCCGACGATGGGCGCCCAGTTGATCTCCAGCATGTTCGGCGCCGTGTTGTAGATCTGGCTGGCCAGCGCGAAGTAGGGCGTGGAGGGCACCACATTGATCATCCCGGTCTGTATCGACGGCAGGATGTCGGCGGTTTCCAGCGGCACCGGCGTGTAGCCCAGGCTCTTCATGATGGCCTGCTGCTCGGGCTCGGATCCCCAGGCAAAGAACTTCATGCCCTTGAAATCCTCAGGTCCGAAGGCCGCCGCCTTCGAGAAGAAGCGCACCCAACCGGCGTCACCCCAGCCGAGCACGACGAAGCCCTTGTCGAGGAAGCGTTTTTCCATCGCCGGGCGCATCTTCTCGCGAACATGGTCGACTTCGTCCCAACTGCGGAACAGCAACGGCAGGTTCTGCAGCGCGCTGATCGAGGGTTCGATCTCGCGCAGCCCGACCACCGACAGCAAGGCGCCCTGCAACTGGCCGATGCGCATGCGCCGCGCCAGTTCGGCCTCGCCGCCCTGGCTGCCGTCGGTGAAAACCACGAACTTGGCGCCATCGCCTTGCGCGGCGCGCCAGGTCTCACCCATCTCCAGCAATTGCTGGTGGTAGAGCGAATTCTTCGGGATCAGCGAGCCGATGCGCAATGGCCCCGGCGCAGCCCAGGCGCTGACCGCCAAGGTCAGCGTCAATGTCAACAGCGACAACAGCGTGGCGACGGTCCGGCGTTTGCGATTCATGGGGAGATTGGGCGGGTGCCTGTGGGTTCAGAAACGGTCGTCGGCGGTGTCCAGCAGCCATTGCGCGCGCACCCGCATGACTTCATTGGCCAGGCTGCGGTTGGTCGCGGCGATCTGCAAGGCGCTGCGCAGCAGGCCTTCGAAAGCGGGGCGGTCGCCGGCCGGCAAGGCCAGCGCTTCGGCCTGCGCCACATAGGGCCCGGCGTTGCGGCCGCCGCCCGCAGCGACAGCCTGCTCGAAGTAGGCCAGTGCCTGCTGGCGGCTGCCGCCGGGACGAGCCAGCTCGAACTGGCCCATCAGCGTGGCCAGCGCGCCGTCGCCGAAGTCCGGGTCGCACGCCCAGGCCATGGCCGCCAGCCGGATGGCCTGCGGCAGATCGGCCACCGCATCGGGCTGGTCCTTGGACAGCGCGATGTGGGCCCCCCAGGAAGCGGCGGCCCAGTAGGCGACGGCCACCTGATCGGCCGGCAGTCGCAGGGCTAGGCTGGGCGTCGGGTTGCCCGGCGCCGCGAGTGCGCGCCTCAGGCCCGGCGATTGCTGCTCCAGCGCGGCCATCGCGTGGCGGTTTGCCCGGGCATAGAGGCGGGCGGCGCGTTCACGCATCAGCCGCGCCGCCTTGGCGTCCTGGGGCTCGATGCGCTCGGCCTCGAATTCGACGAAGGCGTAGGCGTATTGCGTGTAGCCGCCAGCGACGGCCGCCGCCAGCGCCAGATGGCCGGGCGTCTGGATCAGCACCGATTCGGACAGCTTCAAATAGAAGGCACTGGCTTCGCGGGCCAGTCCGAGGTCGTCCTCGGCCGCACTGCCTTGGGCCGACAACTGATCGGCAACGCCGCGCAGCAGGAGGGTCTGCGGCGCGCAGCCTGCCAGCAGCGCCGACGCCGCCATCGCGCACCCCAAGCGGCAGGCGAAAGACGCGATCGCAGCGCCCTGGCATTTGAATTTCCGGATCATCACCATCGGCGCCAATTTACCGAGACTTGATGAAACGGCAGTGACGCCGGCGGTTTCTGCGGTGGCCGTTGCGCAGGCGTTTCATCGCGCCATCACACGCCGCTGCAACACTGCCGCCCTGCCATGACACCAACTCTCGAAAGCCCGCCGCCGATGCCACCCGCCCTTGCCCCGGCCCACGCCGGTGGCCGGTCGGGGATCGAGCGCCTGCCGCCCGGTTTCCACCGCCTCATCGCCGCGCAGTTCGTCTCGGCCCTGTCGGACAACGCCCTGCTGATCGTGGCCATCGCCTGGCTGCAGCAACTGGGCTGGCCGGGCTGGTGGGCGCCGCTGCTGAAGTTCAACTTCACCATCGCCTACGTGGTGCTGGCGCCCTTCGTCGGGCCGCTGGCCGACAGCGGCCCCAAGCAGCGACTGATGATGGCGATGAACGCGTTGAAGGTGCTCGGTGTGGCCGGTCTGCTGGCCGGCTTGAACCCGCTGGCGGCCTTCGCGGTGATCGGCGTCGGTGCTGCGGCCTATGCGCCGGCCAAGTACGGGCTGGTGACCGAGATGGTGCCGCCGCGCCTGCTGGTGGCGGCGAATGGCTGGATCGAGGTGTCGACCGTTTGCGCGGTGCTGCTCGGCGCGGTGCTGGGCGGCTTGCTGATCAGCCCCTGGATGGCCGAGTTGGCGCTGCGCTGCTGGCCGGCCGTGGCGCCGCTGCACGCCGCGGCGACCCTGCTGCTGGCCGGCTATGCGCTGGCGGCAGTGCTGAACCTGGGCATCCCCGACAGCGGCATGCGCTACCGGCGTGCCCACCGCGCGCCGCGCGCCCTGTGGCGGGCCTTCTGGCGCGGCCAGCGACGGCTGTGGAACGACGCCGACGGCGGCCTCTCGATGGCCGTCACCACGCTGTTCTGGGGTGCCGCGTCGGTCCTCCAGTTCGCGGTGCTGCGCTGGGCCGTCGAGCGCCTGGGGCTGCCGCTGAACCAGGCGGCCTACCTGCAGGCCATGGTCGCGGTGGGCATCGTGGTCGGCGCCACCCTGGCCGCACGCTGGGTGCCGCTGGCGCAGGCCGTGCGCGTGCTGCCGCTGGGCGTGGCGATGGGCGTGCTGGTGCCGCTGGTGGCCTGGGTGCCGAGCTGGCCGGTGGCGCTGCCCTTGCTGGCGCTGGTGGGTGCCCTCGGCGGCGCGCTGGTGGTGCCGCTGAACGCCCTGCTGCAGCACCGCGGACACGCGCTGCTGACGGCGGGTCGAAGCATCGCCGTGCAGAACTTCAACGAAAACGCGAGTGTGCTGGTGATGCTGGGCGCCTACGCCGGGCTGCTGGCGCTGGGCGTCGACATCCGCCTGATCATGGCGGCGTTGGGCGCGCTGGTTGCCAGCGCGGTGGGCTGGCTGGCGTGGCGCCCAGCCCGCCACCTGCCGCCACTTCGGGCACGGCGATAGCGGCGGCGTAGGTTTTCTCGATGGCGTCGACGATGCGGCTCCAGTCCAGCTGCATGGCGGTGGCCCGCGCTGCAGTGCCCATTTCGCGGACCTGCACCCAGTCGCCTGCGATGCGTCGGGCGACCCGGCAGAACTCACTGGTGTCGTCGCAGCGCACCAGCAGGCCGTTGTCGCCGTGGCGGATCAGCTGCCCGGCGGCGGCGTGGTCGCAGGCCACCACGGCCAGCCCGCTGGCCATGGCCTCGGGCACCACGTTGCCGTAGGTTTCGCTGGTGCTGGGAAAGAGGAAGACGTCGGCCGACGCGTAGTGCGCGGCCAGGTCGTCGCCATGGCGTGCGCCCGCGAAGTGGGCCTCGGGGCAGCGTTGCGCCAGCCGCCGGCGTTCGGGGCCGTCGCCGACCAGCACCAGCCGCGTGCGCGGCTCGTGCTCGCGCATGGCCTCGAAGGCCGCCAGCACCGTGCCCAGGTTCTTCTCGGGCGCCAGCCGGCCGACGCACATCGCCACGCAGGTGCCGGGGTCGGCCCCCCAGCTGGCACGCAGCGCATGGCTGCGGTGCGACGGGCTGAAGCGCTGTGCATCGACACCGCGCGCCACCACGCGCAGCCCTTGCAGGCCGGCAGCGGCCAGTTCGTTCTTCAGGCTTTCGGTCGGCACCATCGTGCAGGCTGTGCGGTTGTGGAAGTGGCGCAGGTAGGCCATCACGGGCGCCTGCAGCCAGCCCACGCCGTAGTGCCGGCTGTAGGCGTGGAAGTTGGTGCGGAAGTCGCTGACCACCGGCAGGCCCAGTTGCCGAGCAGCACGCAAGGCCGACCAGCCCAGCGGGCCTTCGGTCACGATGTGAACGACATCGGGGCGCTGGGCGGTCCAGCGCCGAAGCAGTTCGCGCCGCGCCGGCAAGCCCATCTTCAGCTCGGGATAGCGGGGTATCGGCAGTCCCGGCACCAGGACTTCCTGGAAGCGGGCTTCATCGCGCGCGCGGTGCTCTGCGCCTTGCCGCGGCCGCACCAACTGCAGCGCGTGGCCGCGGCCCTCGAGGCCCTCGACCACCCGCGCAAACGTCGCCGCCACGCCGTTGACTTCGGGCGGGTAGGTCTCGGTGACCAGGGCCACACGCCAGGTGTGTGATGTGTTGTGAGCGGTTTCCTGCAAGGGCGACTCCGTGCCTCAAATCTGATTCGGCATGTTGGCGGCATTGCGCAACAGTTCGATGACAAGTCGGCATCACCGAAGCGACACAGTGGTGTCACGGCGCATTCACAGCCCGCGGTCACAGTTGCGTCACAGCAACTGCAGCCGGAGCCGCCGCATGAAGACCTTTCGTCAAGAACTCGCGCAACAGCGTTGGGACGACCACCGCTACTACCACCACAGCCGCATCAACCAGTCGCTGCACTTCATCAGCGCGCTGAGCTTCATCGCGGCCTACGGCCTGCTCTTCATCGACCCGGCCAGCGCCGCGCTGCTGGCCTGGGGCGTCAGCATGAGCACCCGCCAAGCCGGGCACTTCTTCTTCGAACCGCTGGGCTACGACCAGGTCAACCAGGCCACGCACGAACACAAGGAAGAAATCAAGGTCGGCTACAACCTGCGCCGCAAGGTGGTGCTGATGAGCATCTGGGCGACGGCGCCGCTGGTGCTGTGGTGGGCCCCGTCGCTGGGCGGCCTGATCGCACCCGCGACCAGCTTCAGCGGCTATCTGCACGACCTGGGCATTGCTTGGCTGGCGCTGGGCGTCGGCGGCCTGCTGTTCCGCACCCTGCACCTGTTTTTCCTGTTCGACGTGCGCACCGGCCTGGTCTGGGCGTCGAAGATCATCACCGACCCCTTCAACGACGCGATGATCTACCGCCACGCCCCGCTGGCCCTGCTGCGCGGCGAGCTGATCGACCCGCAGCACGCGCAACACGCACCCCGTATCCAGCGCTGAAGGTGCCCTTGTTCCCGTCCCCGGTCCCTGGCCGGAACCGGCCTGGGATGGGGGACTTTTCCGCTTCAGAAGCGGTGGCTGAGCATCTCGCGCAACAGGCCGCGGCGGATGGCCTTGTTGGTCAGCCCGGCGTCTTGCCACCACCAGCCATCCGCCTGCATGGCCTGCGCGGCGGCAATGAAGCGCTCGGCCACGGCATCGAATTCAGCCTGCGTGTAATTCAGGCTGAATACCATCCGCCCGGTGCCCACCCAGCTCAGCGCCAGACCTTGCGCGCGCAGGTAGAACTGCAGCATCCAGTTGTAGCGCGAGGGCTGCGTGTAGAACACCGTCCAGACGGTCGACAGGTTGGCCACCTGCACCGGCAGACCGGCCTCGCGCAGCCGCAGGTTCAACTGCTCGGCGCGGCGGTTCCAGGTCTCGTCCAGATCGGCATACATCGCGCGCACCGGCTCGCTGTGCAGGCGCTCCAGGAAGACCTGCATCGCGCACATCACATAGGGGTGGGCGTTGAAGGTGCCGCGGGCAAAGCAGATGTCGGCCGGCCGTTCTTCGCGGTAGCGCTTCATCAGTTCACGCTTGCCGCAGACCACGCCGACCGGCAGGCCGCCGCCCAGCGTCTTGCCGTAGGTGACCATGTCGGCGCGCACGCCGAAGTAGTCCTGCGCGCCGCCCGGCGCCAGGCGGAAGCCCATGAAGACCTCGTCGAAGATCAGCACGATCCCGCGCGCCGTGCAGACCTCGCGCAACTGCTGCAGCCAGGCGCTGTAGGCCTCGCGGTCGAAGGCGGCGCGGCGGCCACTGTCGGTCAGCGTGTTGTCGCCGGGCGCGCCCTTGTTCGGGTGCAGGCCCTGCAGTGGGTTGACCAGCACGCAGGCGATGTCGCTGCGCTTGCGCAGCACGCGCAGGGTGTCGCCGTCCATCTCCTTGAGCGTGTAGGTGTGGGCCGGCGCCAGCGGGTTGCCAGGGCCGGGCTGCACGTCTTCCCACCAGCCGTGGTAGGCGCCGGTGAAGCGCACCAGGTACTTGCGCTTCGTGTGGTAGCGCGCCAGGCGGACGGCCTGCATCACGGCTTCGGTGCCGCTCATGTGGAAGCTGACCTCGTCGAGCCCGGAAATTTTTTGCAGCTGCTCGACGTTCCAGGCCACTGCCGGGTGGTAGCTGCCCAGGATGGGGCCGAGCTCGGCCGCCCGCGCGCTGCCCTCGGCGATGCAGCTCTTGTAGAAATCATGGCCGAAGACATTCACACCGTAAGAGCCCGTCAGGTCGTCGAAGACCACGCCGTCGAGGTCGGTGACGGTGACACCGTCGGTGCGCTGCACGAAGGCGCCGACCGCGATGTGCTGGCGCAGGTAGGGGCCGTAGGGAAAGGGCACGCGGTAGGCGCCGGTGAATTGCAGGTCGGAGATGCCGTCGCGGGCCTGCTTGGTCAGGGCGATGGACTTCGCATGCCGCGTCGTCAGCGTCTGCGCCAGGCGGGCGAAGCCCAGCCGGCGCTGCGCCTGCACCTCGGCCGGCGCGCCGTCGCTGGCAAAGAACTGCGTCTCGTCGTAGGCGTAGCCCGGCAGCTGCGCGGCCACGCGCTTGGCCATGCGGGTGTGGCCGGCAAGCGACGGGTGCTTGGCGAGCGACAACTCCAGACGTTGGCGCGCTTTCGGAAAGAGCACGGCCAGTCCGGCCAGCGCGACGGCTGTGAATGCGTAGGTTTCGGGCATGAAGGCCTCATTGCGTTGGAACCCTGTTTGTATTTCCCTGTGTTGACAAGCCTATGAAAATCTCAAAATTACGTGACAGCCTTTTGTTGCAGGAAGACTTGAACTTCCTGCTGACCAACCGAATTCCGCGCATCGCGCTGACGCGCTGGATGGGCTGGTTCAGCCAGATCCGCAGCCCGCTGCTGACGCGGCTGTCCATTGCCGTGTGGCGGCTGTTCACCGACCTCGATCTCAGCGAGGCCCAGCCTCGGCCTTACCAAAGCCTGCAGGAATGCTTCACGCGTGAACTGAAGCCCGGCATGCGGCCCATCGCCACCGACCCGCAGGTGCTGTGCAGCCCCTGCGACGCCATCGTCGGCGCCTGCGGCACCGTGCAGGCCGGCAGCGTGCTGCAGGCCAAGGGCTCGCCCTACCGGATGCAGGACCTGTTCGGTCTCGCCGAGCGCGCCGCGCCCTTCGAGGGCGGCAGCTACGTCACGCTGCGCCTGACGTCGAGCATGTACCACCGCTTCCACGCGCCGGCCGACGGCCGCATCGAACACGTCAGCTACATCAGCGGCGACACCTGGAACGTCAACCCCATCGCGCTGAAGCGGGTACGAGGCCTGTTCTGTCGCAACGAGCGCGCGGTCATCCGGCTGCGGCTGGCCGATGGCACGCCGCTGGCGCTCGTGCCGGTGGCGGCGATTCTGGTGGCCAGCATCCGCCTGCACTGCCTGAATGTGCTGTTGCATCTGCGCTGGCCCGGCCCGAACGAGATGCCCTGCGACGCCGCGGTGTTCAAGGGCCAGGAACTGGGCTGGTTCGAGCACGGTTCGACGATCATCGTATTCGCGCCCCCGGGCCTGACACTGGCGCCGGGCATCGCCAGCGGGCAGCCGATCCGCATGGGGCAGCCCCTGCTGCTGCGTGAATCCCGGTGAGCCCGCACTGTCACCGCCTTGACTTGCCAGCGTCACGCGCCCGTCTTGCCGGCCCGCGATGATGCTGCTCGCCATGCGACGCGACGATACCGACCTCGACCCCGAAGACGCCACCCCGCCACCGTCCTTGCGCGTGCGCACGGTCTGGATCAGCGACCTCCACCTCGGCACGCCCGGTTGCCAGGCGCAGGCCTTGCTGAGCTTCCTGCGCGAAGTCGAGTGCGAGACCTTGTTCCTGGTCGGCGACATCATCGACGGCTGGCAACTTCGCCGGCAGTGGTACTGGCCGCAGGCCCACAACGACGTGATCCAGAAGCTGCTGCGCAAGGCCCGCAAGGGCACGCGGGTGATCCTGATTCCGGGCAACCACGACGAATTCGCGCGCAAGTACCTGGGCCACAATTTCGGCGGCGTCGACGTTCTCGAGGACCACATCCACGAGACGGCCGACGGCCGCAAGCTGTGGGTGACGCACGGCGACCTGTTCGACGGCGTGATCCAGTGCGCGAAATGGCTGGCCTACCTGGGTGACTACCTCTATGAAACCATCCTGCGCTGGAACCACCACCTGAATTCCTGGCGCGCGCGCCTGGGGCTGCCCTACTGGAGTCTGTCGCGCTACCTCAAGCTCAAGGTCAAGCGCGCGGTCAGCTATGTCAGTGACTTCGAGTCTGCCGTCGCCCGCGAAGCGCGCACCCGCGGTGTGCACGGCGTGGTCTGCGGCCACATTCACCACGCCGAGATGCGCACCATCGACGGCATCCTTTACTGCAACGACGGCGACTGGGTGGAAAGCCTGACCGCACTGGTCGAGCACGCCGACGGCCGGCTGGAAATCATCGACTGGTCGCAGCGGACGGCCGCAGTCCCGGCCAAATTCGCTGAACCGGCGCTGGTCACCTGACTTGCCGCTCGCCGGCCTGCAGATGGTCGCAGGCCATCAGCTTGGCTATGGCCCGCCATCGGAATGAGGCAGGGGGACGTGCACCTGCATGCACGCCCCCCTGAGCAAGTCCGAACCCGCTTCGGCGCCGACCTCCCGGTCGTCGCCGAAGGGGTGTTTGACCTCGTCAGAAGTCGACCGACGCCGTGAACAGCACGCTGCGAGCCGGCATCACGGTCAGCAGGTCGTTGGCATTCGGCTTGGCGTCCGAGCTGCCGCTGATCGGGCTGGCGACACCCACGATGGTGTGGGCGTTCTGCAGGTTGTTGATCGCCGCCTGCAGCTTGATCTTCTCGACGCCGTTGAACGGAGCCTTCAGCGTGTAGTTGATGTTCAGGTTGGTGACCAAGGCGGTGGGCAGTGCGAAGGCCTGGTGGGCGCCGGACTTGTCGTCGTTGTAGACGCGCCCGATCCGGTTGCCCGACAGGTTCACGGCCAAGGCGCCCTGGCGGAAGCTCAGCCCGAGGGTTTCCGTGTCATGCGGCGCGCCGGCCACCCATTGGCCGTTCGCGTACTTCAGGCTGCTGAAGGTCAGGTTGCCGAACACGCTGAAGCCGCCACCGATGACGTAATTGCCTTCGGCTTCGACGCCCTGGGCGGTCTGGGTGCCGCTCAGCACGTAGCCGACGTTGCCGGCCGTGTCGGGCGGGAGGGCGGTGTAGGCGCCATCGAGCTTGGTGTGGAAGATGTCGGCCGCGAAGGTGAAGTCCTTGGCGTTCATCACGGTACCGAACTGGACCGTCGTGGCCTTGGTCGCCTTCGGCGCCGGGCTGACCTTGGCATTGGGCACGTCGAACACGCTGGTGCTCGGGATCTGGTCGCCGATGGCGGCCTGGCCGTAGACCGACCAGTTGGACGCCAGCAGGTAGTTGGCGCGCAGGCTGGGCAGGGTGTCGCGGTAGGTGATCGAATGGGCGAGGTTGGCTGCGCCGCCGAGCGCGCCGACCGCCCCGCCGTTGTCGGCCAGGTGAACGAAGGACTGCTTGTACGAAGCCACCTTGACGCCCGGCAGCACGGTCAGTTTGTCACCCAGGTGGAATTCGTATTCGACGTAAGGCTGCAGCGAGACCGTGCGGTAGGTTTCGCTGAAATTCGGCACCGTCGACGCGTTGACCCAGGTGCGCGGGTCGGACTTGATCTGGTAGCGGTAGCTGTCGGACTGGTCGGACCACAGGCCGAAGCGCAGCGTGCCCATGCCCGACTCGTGGCTGACGCGCAGCAGGTTGCCGATGGTGGTGTAGGAGTTGAGCTTGTCGACGCCGCTGGAGGCGCTGACCGGCGGCACCGACAGGTTGGTCGTGTTGTTGTAGTTCTGCTTGTTGTTGTAGCGGTAGGTGTAGACCTTCTCGTCGATCTTCCAGCCGCCACCCAGGTTCGATTGCAACTGGGCATACGACCAGCCGGTGTGGACATCGTAGAAGTTGTAGCCGAAGTAATTCCAGTCGCCGGGCGTGCCGCTGAGCAGCTTGTTGTAGATGCCGTTGTCGTAGTCGGAGCGGAAGATGCCCTTGACGGCCGGCGTGTTGCTCTTCAGATTGAGGTAGTTGCCGTAGACCGTCAGCTGCGTGTTGGCCGTCAGATCGACCTGGAACTTGCCGGACGCTGCCTTGCGGTCCTGCTTGTTGTAGGGCTGATAGCCGTCGGACTTCATCTCGTGCGCGGTGATCAGGAAGTTCGCGTTCTGCTCATTCAGGTTGCCCGACTCGAATTCGGCGGCAGCCATCTTCGTGTCCCAGGTGCCGAGGGTCACGGCAGCGCTGACCCGACGCTTGGATTCGAGCTCGCGCGAGCGCAGGTCGATCGTGCCGCCGAAAGTCGCTTGGCCGATCGTCGATGCCGTGCCCGGGCTGCGGTCGACCACAGCGCCACCCAGGAACTGGCTCGGGAAGAAGACCCACGAGTGGTGGCTGACACCGTTGGTGTCGTTGAACGGAATGCCGTCGAAGCTCATCACGAAGTTCGAGTCGCTCAGGCCGCGCATCGTCACCTTGGTGTCGCCCAGGCCGACACCGTTGGGCTGGAAGCCGAACACGCCCGGCGTGACCATCAGCAATTGCGAGTAGTCGGCAATCGGCGAGGTCGCTTCACGGATGTACTGGTTGCTGATGATCGACAAGGCCGTGCCGGCCGTCACCGAGTTTTGCGACGGGGCGATGGCATCGGCCGACAAGGTCACCAGCTTCTGGCCGGTGATGACGATCTCCTGGGCGCCCGAGCCTGCATCGGCCTGCGCGACGACCGGCAGCGCGGCGACCATCGTTGCAATGGCGCGGCCGATCAGCAGCGTGTTCTTCTTGAGTTGATGCGATTTCATGGCATGGTGTGACGTTGGTTTCGGGATGCATTTGAGTCACGTCCATAGGCGGATCGGCTCATGGGATGCATCATGTTGTCGCAATGTGACCAATGTATGACGAACATACCGATGCGGTGGCGCACTGGCAACGTCACGGTCCTGTCATCTGGCGGTGCCGGCATCGGCGCCGGCCAGGGCAGACCCCGGTCCCTCAGCGGCCTCGGCTGTCGGCCCGCTGCGGCAGAACTGCGGACATCGCCAGGCCCGACAACCAGGCCCCCTCGACGCTGGCGCCCCCCAGGAAGTCGCCGCAGACCCCCAGGCCCAGGTCGGCGTCCCACCAGCACCCGCCGTCCGTCGTCGTCTGCGCCTGCGGCAAGGCGTAGCGCCAGCGGTGAACGACAAGGTGCTGCCAGTCGACAGCCCGACCCAGCCACCGGTCCAGCGCCGCCTGCAGCTGCCGCTGGACCCAATCGGCAGATTGCTCGAGGTGCTGTTGGCTCCAGCCCGCGCTGGCGTGCACGACCCAATGTGCCTGGCCGGGCCGACGGTCCCGGCCGGGCCGCGAATCGTTGCGCAGCACCCAGGCCAGTTCGCCCGTGGGCGGCCGGGCCAGGTCCCGCTGCAGCGCCGCTTGCGGCGCGTTGTCGGTGGGGCCGGGGTCGTCGGCGATGCCCATCAAGGTCCAGCAAGGCAGCATCGGGGTCGCTGCCGCCTGCCCAGCCCAATCCGGTCGGTGGGGCTTGAGCAGGGGCGCGGCCTGCGCAGGCGGCAGCGCCAGCACGACGGCGTCGAACAGCGTGGGGTGGCACAGGCCGTCAGCCGCCACCTGCCAGCCCAGCGGACGCCGCTGCAGGCTGTCGACGGCAAAGGACCAGGTGGCCGCCGTGCCGTCCAGCAAGTGGCGGCACAGCGCGGGCAGGTCCGGCACCGGCACGCACAGCGGGGCACCGTCCTCGACAGGCAGACTGCCCGCGGCCAGCAGCGGCTTCCATTCGGCCAGGAAGCCGGCCTGCAGGGCCTGATTCACGAAGGCCTGGAAGGCCGCCGAGCGGGCCGTGACACTGACGGCGCCATGGTCGATGCCCGTCGTCCGGGCCTCCCCGTCCCGGTCCCGCCATTCGAGCCGGCGGGTGGCCATGCGACCACCGGGCCCGCGGGATTTGTCGAAGACCTGCACGGTATGCCCGGCCAGCGTCAGTGCCTGCGCGCAGCTGGACCCGGCCATGCCGGCACCGATCACGGCGACCTGCCGGATCGCTGTCATCGACAGGCCTCGAAGCGGACCGGCTTCGCCACGGCTTGTCAAGCTATCGGCCCGCCTCATCGGCAGCGCTCGCGGCGCGTGCTGCGGCGGCGTCCTGGGCCTGCTGGAAGCCGTCGACGATCTTCGCCTGCTGGGCCCGCGCCTGGCTGGCCTGGACTGCCTGCAGGGTTGCCACGCTTGCGGCCGTGCCCGCGACCTCAGCGCCGCACCCAGCCAGCATGGCGACGAGCAGCGTCAGGGCGGCGGTGGCCAGCGAGGGGCTGTGTTTCATGGTGGTGTCACCCGGTGCGACCGTGCGGGTAGGCGACGACGCTGGACGAGGCCTCGATGGGCTCGTCGCCCGGGTCCGCGAGGTCTTCCCGCAGTTGAGCGACTTCCCAGCCGACCCAGAGCACCGCAGCCAGGATGGCCAGGCGCCAAACCCATTCAGCAATCGTGCGCAGCATGTGCAGTGTCCGGCATGGTTTCGAGACCACCCGCCCAGGCACTCGCAGGGCCGGTGGGCGGGAAGGGGGGTCACCTCAAAGAGGAGGTGGCGAGTTGCATGGTAGCCCGCCGAGGTCTGCTCGACGCGCCGCCGTCCTTCGTCCGCCGGCACAGCCGCATCTGGGTCCGCAGCGGTCCTGCGTGCGTGTCGCGCGAGGCGCTGGCTTGCCAGGCTCTTGCCGCCCACAGTCCCCTTGGGCTCGCTCGCCGGACTGGCGCAGGCGACGCCACCACGTCGTCCGGCGTCCTTCCACTTGCCCTCGCTGCCGCCCCAGTTGCGCCGCGACTTTTTCGCCTGATCGACGCGTGCCTTGCGCTGGGTGCCGCGCTTTTGCCGAACCCATGAAAAAAACCCCCTGGCCTCGCGGGCAGGGGGCTCACCGCGCGGCAAGCGCGCGGCAGTTTGCCGTGGATCAGCTGCGGCGGGCGCGTCGCGAAGCACCCAGGCCCAGCAGCGACAGGCCGACCAAGGCGATCGAGGCCGGTTCCGGAACCGTGCCCGGCTCGGTGAAGCCCTGGGCCATCGTCACGAATTGGCCGCCGTTGCCGGTCTGCAGCGCGAAAAAGCCCTCGCCGGTCCAGAAGGAGTTGACATAGGTCTGGTGCACGAAGCAGCCTTCGCTGTACGAGGGGAGGAAGCCGAACGCGATGCCGGACGCCGTCGAGGTGCCCGGGTCGATGCAGGCGGCGGCGACGGCGCCGACGGCCACTTTCGCCGCAACCGAGGTGACCGCGATGTTCAGGATCGAGTCCCAGATGGCGGCGCCTTGGTAGTTTTCGATGTAGATGCCGCCACCGGCGTCGACGAACGCGTCCACGGCAGCCGCGTTTCCGTTGAGACGTGCAGAAGGATCCGAGCAGCAGGGCGACTGGAAGACGACCGCGGAGTAATTCGACAGCGTGCTCGCAAAGGCGGTTGTCAGGTTGGCGCCGCCGTTGACCGTCGTGACGCCCGAGGTGTTGCTGAAGGCGTCGCCGCCGATGACCAGCACGCTCTTGGGCGAGGCGCCCTGCAGCGCCTTCAGCACCGGGTTGATGTAGGTGATGTCGTCGTGAAGGCTGAAGGCGTCGGTGCCGGACACAAAGATCACGCTGGCTTGCGCGGCGCCGAAGGCGCACAGGGTTGCCAAGGCGGCAACGCCCTGGCGGAGGAAGGACTTGAGCTTCATGGGATGGACTCCTGGAGGATCGATGGTGGGTTGCGCTGCTCGGAACGATCTTGCGGATCGTGATAAAGGATGAGCACAGGTCGTGCCAGACTCTCAAAAGGATCGAAAAGTCGAGTCGAATCAAAGCGTTGGACACTTCGGCATTTGATCTATCGCAAGTGAATGTCAAATATTTCGACAGTCGGCAATGACTCTGCGCAATGCAACTGGTGATGAAGGGTCGGCGGGTCTCGATGGGGTGACGGGTCCATCAAGACGGGGCCGGCGCTCGGCTGCCGTCTCGCGGTGGGCATCAACCGGCGGGCAGCAGCGCCGCGCTGGCGGGCCCTGCGGAGTTCCCGCGGTCGAACGCCGCGGCTATCCGAAATTTCGTGTGCGGGGCACAGCATGACCAACAGGAGCATGTATGCATACCAACAGGAAGACGACGAAGGCGGCTGTGGCCGCTGTGGCGGCGATGCCGTCGATCCCCAAGGAACTCATTGACCAGTTCGTGACCGGGCCGATGAGCGCGGAAGCGGTCAATGCCGCGTCCACTTGGGCTACCGGCCCGGCGCCATCAAGCCCGAGGGCGCGGTCAACCACCGCAATGGACGCCGTTTTCGGCGATGCGCATGATGCGGCGACCGCCTGCTGCGGTGACCAGGTCAAAGCGCACAAGGCCTGAAGCGATGATGTACGCGCAGTCGCCGCTGGCGCCGCGCGCCTACAGCCGCTGTTCGACGTCGAAGTGCTGAGACGCAGCGCCGCCATCAATGCCTGCAAACAGGTCCTCGTGGCACCGCGCGACTTGACTGGCCCTTCCTGCATTGAGGCAGTCAAATGCACGCGGGGCAAAGCCGGGGTGATCATGGCCGGAACTCAGCCGGGTCTTCATCAACATGATGGCCGCGGCTGAATGGCCGGCGCTGTGACGCCCGCAACGCGGGAGAAGGCGAGCGGCGCCTGGCGACCGTCACCGTCTGGCGCGAGACACCGTTCTTCCACGACCGCGAGCGCGCCGCCTTGGAGTGGGCCGAGTCGGTCACGCGGGTGACGGACACGCGTGTGCCCGACGAAGTGTGGGAGCGCGTGCAGCCCCATTCCACGCCGGCCGAGCTAGGCGGCCATCCAGCCGAGGCCACGGGCCAGCAGCAGCAGCGAAACCGCTGCACTGGTCACCGCGAAGCCTTGCTGCAAGCGGGCACCGGCCAGCCGGGCAGCGATGAGCCGTCCAGCGAGCAGGGCTGCTACGGCACCCAGCGCAAACGGCAGGGCGATGTTCCAGGCGATGACGCCTTGCCAGGCTGCTGCGCTGACACCGCCAATGGACACCAGCGCGATGACGGCCAGCGACGTGGCGAAGATGCTGCGCACGGCCAGGTTGGTGTAACGGCTCAACGCGGGCACGATGACGAAGCCGCCGCCGACGCCCAGCAGTCCGCTGAGCACACCCGACACGGCACCGGTGCCGGCCAGGGCCCAGGCGCAGGGCAGGGTCCAGATCAGGCGGCCTTCGCTGGGGTTCAGGACGCAGGGCATCTGCGCCTGCTGCGCGACCGCTGCATTGCCGCCCCGGGCCTGCTTGAACATGCGCAAGGCCACCCAGGCCAGCACGATGGCGAAAGCCACCATCAAGGGCTGGTTGGGTATCAGGCGGGCCAGGCGCACACCCAGCGGGGCCAGCAGCATGCCGGTGATGCCGATCAGCGCCGCCGCGCGGTAGCGGACCAGGCCTTCGCGCAAGCCGAGGACGGCGCCGAAGGCCGAGGCCGCCCCCACGGCGATCAGCCCGACCGGTGCGGCCTGCATGATGGTCAGGTGCATCCCAAACACCAGCAGGGGCACCGCGAGAATGCCGCCGCCAGCACCAGCCAGCGCCAGGATCAGGCCGACCACGGCGCCCAGCGCCAGACCGAGAGGGCTGAAGTCCATCAGCATCCTCGGCTCAGTTCGTCATCTCGGGCTGCGCCAGCCACTCGCGGCCCTTCAGCATGGCCTGCCAGTACAAGGGCGGCAGGATGCGCTCCTTCAGGTACCAGGCCAAGGTCGAAGGCCGGGTGCCGTCGATCAGCCATTTCGGGAAGCTGGGTGCGACCTTGCCGCCGTAGGTGAACTCGGCCAGCACGATCTTGCCGCGCGCCACCGTCAGCGGGCAGGAGCCGTAGCCGTCGTACTTGGCCTCGCCCATGGCGGCGCCTCGGGTGACCAGCAGGTTGTGCGCAACCGTCGGGGCCTGCTTGCGGGCGGCGGCTGCCGTCTTGGCGTTGGTGGTGTTGGTGGCGTCACCCAACGCGAAGATGTTGGCAAACTGCTTGTGGCGCAGGGTACCCGGGTCCACGTCGATCCAGCCTGCGGCGTCCGACAGTGGGCTGACACGGATGAAGTCCGGCGCCTTCTGCGGCGGCACGGCGTGCAGCATGTCGAACGCTCTCGTGATCAGCTCTTTCGTGCCGTCGGGCTTGGCCTGGCTGAAGACGGCTTTCTTGCCGGGGCCGTCGACGGAAACCAGCGTCTGCCCGAAGTTCAGACCGATGTTGTAGGCCTTGACGTACTCCATCAACGCCGGCACGTAGTCGGCCACGCCGAAGAGCACAGGCCCGGCCAGACAGAACTGGATGTCGATGGCGCCCAACACGCCATTGCGCCGCCAGTGGTCGGCCGACAGGTACATGGCCTTCTGCGGCGCGCCGGCGCACTTGATCGGCATCGGCGGCTGGCTGAAGATGGCCTTGCCGCGGTGCAATTGCTGAACCAGGTGCCAGGTGTAGGGGGCCAGGTCGTAGCGGTAGTTGCTGGTGACGCCGTTGCGCCCCAGCGTTTCCGCCAGGCCTTCGATGCCGTGCCAGTCCAGCTTCAGGCCCGGGCAGACCACGAGCTGCTGGTACTTCACGACCCGGCAGCCATCCAGGATCACCGCGTCGCGTTCGGGCTCGAAGGCCGCCACGGCCGACTTGATCCAGTGGACGCCGCGCGGCAGCACGCTGGCCATGGTGCGGGCGGTGGTGGCGGGGTCGAAGACACCCGCGCCCACCAGGGTCCAGCCGGGCTGGTAGTAGTGGATGTCGGCCGGGTCGATGATGGCGATGTCCAGGCCCGGGCTGCGCGCCAGCAGGCTGGACGCCACCGAGATGCCCGCGGCGCCGCCGCCGATGATGACGATGTCGTGGGTCGCGTCGGCCACTTCCACCGGCGTCTTGCCACCGTTGACGATGCGGCGCACCACGCCCTTCAGGTCGAAACCCGCCTTCGATGACTTCTCGATGATCTGGGGCAGCGTCAGCGTGCCGGCCTGCGTCAGCGCCCACATGGTGGTCGAACGCATGCCGGTGCGGCAGTAGGCCAGCACGGGCTTGGGCAGTTCAGCCATCAGCGCACCGAAGGCCGCACCTTGTTCGTCGCTCACCTTGCCCGATTCGGCCGGCAGGTAGCGGGCCTGCATGCCCTGGTCCAGCGCAGCGCGTTCGATCTCGTCGAAGTTGGGCTGGTCGGCGGCTTCGCCATCGGGCCGGTTGCAGATCACCGATTTGAAGCCGGCCTCCCGCAAGGCCTTCAAGTCGTGGGCCGCAATCTGCGGGGCCACCGACAGTTCGCCGGTGAGGGTGTGGATGTCCATGCGGTTTGTCTCCTGGGGGCGGACTTGGAAAAACGAAGGGGCCGCTCTTCTGGCGGACCGCTTCGGGGATGACGCCCTAGACGGCGTTCAAGGGAATCTTGATGTAGCGCGTGCCGTTGCTTTCCGGCTCGGGCAGTTGGCCCGCCCGCATGTTCACTTGCACCGACGGCAGGATCAGCGTGGGCATGCCCAAGGTGGCGTCGCGTGCATGGCGCATGGCCACGAACTCTTCTTCGCTGATGCCGTTGCGCACATGCACGTTCTTCTCGCGTTCATCGGCCACGGTGCTGACGTACTGCACCTCGCGGCCACCGGGCTGGTAGTCATGGCACATGTACAGCTGCGTCTCCGGTGGCAGGCTCAGCACTTTGTTGATGGAGCGGAAGAGGGTGCGCGCGTCACCGCCGGGGAAGTCGCAACGCGCCGTGCCGTAGTCGGGCATGAACAGCGTGTCGCCCACGAAAGCCACGGTCTGCGCGGCGTCTGCAACGACGTAGCTCATGCAGGCCGGCGTGTGCCCCGGTGTGTGCATCGCACGCGCCTGCAGGCCGCCGATGGCGAAGGTCTCGCCGTCGGCGAACAGGTGGTCGAACTGGCGACCGTCGCGTGCGAAGTCGCTGCCCGCGTTGAAAAGGCTGCCGAAGACTTTCTGCACGGTGGTGATGTGCTGCCCGATGCCGGTCTGGCCACCGAGCTCCTGCTTCAGGTAGGGCGCAGCCGTCAGGTGGTCAGCGTGCACATGCGTTTCCACGATCCATTGCACCGTAGCGCCCAACTGGCGCACGCGGGCGATCAACCGGTCCGCGCTGGCGTGTGAAGTCCGGCCCGACTTGGGGTCGTAATCGAGCACGCTGTCGACCAGTGCGCATTGCTTCGTGCCCTTGTCGAGCACGATGTAGCTGACGGTCCAGGTGGCGGGGTCGAAGAAGCCTTCGACCTGCAGGGCGCTGCGGGTGTTCATGACCGGTCCTTTCGGATGCGGCGGGTCAGCGACGGGCCGGGCAGGTGTTCAGGCCGACCAGGGTGTACAGCGGGCAAAAGCCGACGGCGCCCGTCAGCACCAGCACCACGCCGATGTAGCCCCACAGGCCCACCGTGCCGGTGGCTGCCAGGCCTATCAGCAGCAGGCCCACAACGACGCGCAGCACGCGGTCCAGATTGCCTTCGTTCGTCTTCATGGTCGGTCTCCAATGGTTTTTGGACGCGGGTGGCGGCAGCCACGCACCCTTCTTTATCAAGATGCGTGCCAAGCCGGCGCCGCCAAGCTGACTGTTCGCAAGTGATGGATCTAACAAGCATTTTTCGGCGCAGCGCAGAAAATTCATGGGCCACCGCCGCCGTGGCAGCTGGGTTTGGCAGCGAATTCGTGGCGGTTGGCAGTGTTGGCAGCACGGCGCACAATGCCGGCAACCCACACGCCGACATGCCCGCCAAGAACCCCATCCCCATCGTTGCGGCCCCTGCGGCCGAAGCCGAGTTGCTGCGCAACGCACCCCAGGTGCAGGCGCTGGTCTCGTTCCTGGAACACGAATCGCAACCGATGATCGTGCTCGACCCGGACTACAACATCCTGGCCGCCAACACCGCCTACCAGCGGCAGTTCGGCACCACGGACAAGCCCTACATCGGCCACAAGTGCTTCCGCGTTTCGCACCACTACGACGTGCCCTGCGACCAGGCTGGCGAGCACTGCCCGATGCGCAAAGCCTTCGAACTGAAAGGCCCGGACCGCGTGCTGCACATCCATTACACGCCACGTGGACCCGAACACGTGGACGTGGAACTGCGGCCCATCCTGGACGCCCAACGTGAGGTGGTGGCCTATGTCGAACGCCTGACCACCGTGCGCAGCGCCTCGGCGCGACCCAGCGCCGACGGCCTGGTGGGGTGCGCGCCCGCCTTCAATGCCGCCTTGTCGGCGGTGCAGCGCGTGGCGCCGTCCATGCTGCCGGTGCTGCTGCTGGGTGAATCGGGCACCGGCAAGGAACTGTTCGCCCGCGCCGTCCACGAAGCCAGCTCGCGCGCCCACGGCCCCTTCGTGGTGGTGGACTGTTCGGGGCTGACCGAGACCCTGTTCGAAAGCGAACTCTTCGGCTACGAGAAAGGCGCCTTCACCGGCGCCAACGCACGCAAGCCCGGCCTGGTGGAAACGGCCAAGGGCGGCACGCTGTTCCTCGACGAGATGGGCGACGTGCCGCTGTCCATGCAGGTCAAACTGTTGCGCCTGATCGAGTCGGGCACCTTCCGCCGCGTCGGCGCCATCGAATCGCAGCAGGCCGACTTCAGGCTGGTCGCCGCCACCCACAAGCCACTGCAGCAGATGGTGGCCGACGGGCGCTTCCGCCAGGACCTGTACTACCGCATCAGCGCCTTCCCGATCCACCTGCCGCCCCTGCGTGAGCGCGTGGCCGACATCCCGCTGCTGGTGGATTCCTTTCTGCAGCGCGGCCCGCGTGGTCAGGGCGCGAAGCACCGGGTGTCGGTGCAACCCGAAGCCATGGCGCAGATGCAGGCCCACGACTGGCCCGGCAACATCCGCGAACTGCGCAATGTGCTCGACCGGGCCCGGCTGTTTGCCGACGACGGCGTCGTCAGGGCTGAGCACCTGCCGGAATCGCTCAGCCCCGGGTGGCCGAGGCCCTCAATGCGGCCGGCAGCCGCTGCTGCGCCAGCCGCGTCACACCACGGCGACATCGACGATGCCGAACTGAAGCGGCTTGCAGAAACTTCGATCTGCACGCGCAAGGAGCTTGCACGTCGGGCTGGCTTGAGCGAACGAACCTTGTACCGGCGCTTGAAGGCTTTGGGACTGGCCTGACCTGATCAGCACCGACAGCAGGGCTTGCCGCCCCGCAGCCTGCTGCGCTGGCAGAAGCGGAAACGAAGCTGCGGCCAGCGCTGCGAAGGCCAGGCTGACCACCGCCATCTCTTGGGTCGTTCGCCGCATCAAGCTGGGCTCCATGGCCGGGGATCCTGGGTGTCCAGTGTCGTCGGCCCGCCGGCAAAGGTGTCAGCACCTTCGCTGCTGTGCGCACTGCCTACGGCTTCGTTGGCGCGTCGTGGTGGTGGTGATGCCCGGCCATCGCATCGGCGCCGTGGTCCGACAGCTGGGCATCGAACCACTGATGCAGCGCCTGGACCAATGCCGGCTCAGTGGTGCGGTAGCTCAGCTCGGCGCCGGCCGGCACCTCCCGGAAGGCCATGCGCAGCTTGCCCTTGGGCGCGGCTTTCAGCTCGGCAAGTCCCGGCATCTCGGGGCCGTGAATGTGCGCCGGGCCAGAGAAGTCACCGGCCAGGAACTGGCGCTGGATGTCTCGGAGATGTCGCCGGACCAGTCGGATCTGCTCGGTGTCCGACGCGCTCCTGGCCACGACACGCTGAACGCCGCCTTGTGCCGTCTTCGTGAAGACATGCTGGGTGGCTGACAAGCTGAATGGCATCACATCCGGGCCGCGCTGCGCCACTTCGGCCTGGCGTTGGGCATCGGCGGCTGCCGTGACTGAAGGCCCGGTGGCCAGCCCCAGCAGGAGGAGTGCGGAGAGCAGGTGGATGTTGGAGCGCTGCATGTTGAGGTTGGCGTTGAGGTTGGTCATGGTCTTGCCCATCATGGACTGAAGCTCAGCGCGCAGGGTGGGCCGCCTCGCGCGCCCGGCGCTGCATCACTGCCAGCGACCGAGCCGTGCCTCGGCCATGGCGCTCACTCAAAGAAACCGCGCAAACTGCTCGACGTCTTCAGGGAACAACTGTCCTGTCTCTGCGGCCAGCACCCGGCCGTCGCGGCCCCGCACAACCGTCACGGGCAGGCCCTTGGGCTTGGGCAGCACCCGCGCCACGGTCGGGGTGACCAGACCGGCGGGGAAGGTGTAGCCCTTCTTGCTCAGGTAGGTGCTGGCGTCCTCGGCCTTGCGGTCGATCGACAGGCCCAACATCAGCAATCCGCGCGCCTTGTGGGCCAGCCAGAACTTGTCCATCCAGGGCGACTGCTGGGCGCAGAAGGGGCACCAACTGGCCCACCAGTACAGCACCAGGACATGGCCATCGGCATCAGCCGCATGAAAGCGGGTGCCGTCCAGCAGAGTCAGTTCGGGCAGCGGCAGCAGGCTGCCCACCTGGGGCGGTGGCGCGGTCTTGTCTTCGCCTTGCGGCACGGGCTGTGCCCATGCGGGCATCAGCAGCGAGCCGGCCATACCGGTCAAGCCAGCCAAGGCCTGGCGGCGTGTCGCGTCAGTTCGACGGCGGGTGCTGACCATGACGCCCTCGAAAGGACCTGGGTGTCGCGTTCAGCGATGCACCGCGCGCGTCAGCCGCTCGGATGCCGGAATGCTGTCTTGGGCGTCCATTTCCGTGGCCACCTGGGTGCAGACGGCGCGGCACAGCGTGGCCACCCGTTCGCTTTGCAGGCGATAGAAGATCTGCGTGCCTTCGCGGCGTTTGCCCAGCACGCCGGCGCGGTAGAGCGTGGCCAGGTGCTGCGACATATTGGGCTGGGTGGTGTCGATCTGCTCGAGCAATTCAGAGACATTGCGCTCACCGTTGCACACGGCGCTGATGATCTTCAGACGCACCGGCGTCGACAGCAGCCCGAACAACTCGGCGGCCGACTCGAATACCAGATCTTCTTCGCCCTTCGCAGCCACGGGGTGCCTTTCGGTGGTGGTCAAGGTATCACTGTATCAGCACGCGCCGATACTGGCGCGCCGCGCGACTACTTGAAGCGGTAGTGGTCACGGTTCAGCACCGCGGAGATCGAAGTCACCTCATCCGGGAACAGCGTCAGGTTCAATTCCAGGTTGCAGGTCTCCACCATACCGCGCAGCGCCCCTGGGGTGTTGATGCGTCCCTTCGGGCGGTAGATCGCGGTGCCGTCACCGCCGACCCGGCGGATGTGGCATTCGGCGCAGCGGTGATCGCGCAGCAGCTTTTCGCCCAAGGGCAGGTCGGCCTCCTTGTAGAGGTCAGCGGCGGTCTGCGCTTTCGCGTTCGCGGACATCAGCACCATGTTCACCACCAGCGCCATGGCCAGAATGATGTTCGGCGCGGCATGCGGCGCGCAAGCTGCCAGCTGCAGCAGGCCAGGGGGTGTATGGACGGACTTCATCATGGCTAGGCTAACCCTCGCGAAATCGGCCATTGCTATCCGAAACCCTGACCTGAAAATCGAAGCATGACCGAATCCGATCTTCCCGCCCTCACCACAACGCTGTTGTGGGGCGCTTTCGCGCTGTCCGCCATCTTCGGGGCGCTGGCGCAGCGCACGCACTTCTGCACCATGGGGGCCATCGCCGACGTGGTGAACATGGGCGACTGGACGCGCATCCGCATGTGGGTCCTGGCGATCGCCGTGGCCGTCGTCGGCTTCAACGGCATGGTCGGCGCCGGCTGGATCGAGGCGCGCAACAGCATCTACGCCGGACCCCAGTTGCTGTGGCTGTCCATGCTGGTAGGCGGCGGTGCCTTTGGTTTCGGCATGGTGCTGGCATCCGGTTGCGGGAGCAAGAATCTGGTTCGCCTGGGTGGTG
The DNA here is from genome assembly GCA_947453725.1 of Betaproteobacteria bacterium. Taxonomy (GTDB): domain Bacteria; phylum Pseudomonadota; class Gammaproteobacteria; order Burkholderiales; family Burkholderiaceae_C; genus Rubrivivax. The sequence continues at coordinate 214,476 of CANGHH010000005.1, forward strand.
GCAGCCTCAAGGCCTTGGTGGTGCTGCTGGTGCTCGCCGTATCCAGCTTTGCGACTCTCAGGGGCCTGACAGCCGTGCTTCGCGTGGCGACGGTGGATGCCGTCTCTATCCAACTTCCCAAGGGGCAGGACCTGCCGACGCTGATGGCGGCCAGCTTCGGCGCCCCGGTGCCGTTCGTGGCCGCAGCCCTGGGGCTGGTCATCGGACTGGCCCTGCTGGCCTGGGTCATCAGCAAGCCCGAGGGGCGCTCGGCAGACGTGTGGCTGGGCGGCGTCGGCATCGGTGCCGTGGTGGTCGCCATGTGGTGGCTCTCTGGCCGCTACGGCCACGTGCTGGAACACCCGGTGACGCTGGAGGACACCTTCCTGGCCACCAACTCGCATCGCATGGAGGCGCTGAGCATGGCCTCCCCCGTGGGCTATGCGCTGGACTGGCTGCTGTATTTCAGCGACGCATCCAAGTTGCTGACCATCGGCATCGTGAGCCTTGTCGGGGTGGTGGCCGGCTCGGCCGCCGTGGCCTTGGTGACGCGGTCCTTCCGTTGGGAGAGCTTCTCCAACGTTGAGGACATGGGCAATCACCTGATCGGCGCGGTCTTGATGGGCATGGGTGGCGTGACGGCGCTGGGCTGCACCATCGGTCAGGGCCTGTCGGGCATCTCGACCTTGTCGGCGGGCAGTGCCCTGGCCCTGGCCGGTATCGTTACCGGGGCCCTGGGGGCCTTCCGCTACCAGTCGTGGCGGCTGGACCGCATGGCATGAATCATCCGGTCGGCCGCTGAAGCATGCGCGGCAGGCCCAGTACATCGTCTTCGGCCATCTCGCCCGGTATGGCTTGCAGCAGGCGTCCCTCGCGGTCCAGCACGCAGGTCATCGGGATCACGCGACGTGCGGTGAACTGCTTGCGCAGCGCGCCCTTGTCCAGGGTGACTGGGAACTGGTAGCCGTTGCCCGCCATGTAGCGGCGAACGGCCTCGACATCGCTGTCGAGCGCCACGCCCAATACGCGCAAGGCTGGCCCCTGCAGGGCGCGATACAGCTTGTCAAGGTGGGCGTTGTGCCGCTTGCAGTAAGGGCAGAAGGTGGCCCAGAACACGATGACGGCGGCCTGACCCTGCCAGGACGCAGGGCTGAGGGTGCTGCCGTCCAGCAACTGGATCGCGGGCCACTCGATCAGCGGCGCCGCTTCGGTCACCTGTGCGGCTGCGAGGCCCGCCACGGGCGCCGCAGCGCCGGCCAGAAGCAGCTGGCGGCGCTTCATGGCTTGTCGACCGCTGGCGCCTGTTGCTCCAGCAGCAGGTAGGTGTTGTAGGCATTCATGCGGTTGGCCGCACGGAACAGCGGCAGGTGCTCGAAGCGGGACCAGTCCGCTTTCGCGTAGGCGTCTTCGAAGGGTTCCAGGTTGCTGGCGGCTTCCGCCATGGTCTTGCGCAGGTGCAGCAGGTAGTCGCGCGTCAATTGCAGATCGGTCAGTGGTTCGACGGAGATCGGGCCATGACCGGCCACGACGATGCGGGGCTTGAGTTCGATGAGCTGGCTCAGCGACGCGATCCATTGCCGACTGTCGGCCTGGCCGACGAAGGGGATACGCCCGCGGAACACCAGATCGCCCGCGAACATCACCCCCGCATGTTCGGCCAGCACGACCAGGTCCTCGGGCGTATGGGCCGGTCCGACAGGGTGGATGCGGAAGGACTCGCCACCCAGTTCGATCACCGTGTCGGCATCCAGCCAGCGGTCGGCGGGAACCAGATGCGTCTTCTCGTCGATCCACGGAAACAGGTCTTCTCGGCTGGCAGCCAGACGCAGTTGCGCGGTGTCCGAGTTGAGGTAGTCCTGGCCCAAACGGTGGGCGATGAGGGTGGCACCCAGCGCCTTGAAGACCTGCAGGCCGTAAACGTGGTCGGCGTGGTAGTGGGTGACGATGACGTAGCGGATGGGCTGCGCGGTGACTTGCCGGATGGCGGCGATCAACTCTTCGGCCAGGGTCGGCGAACCCAGCGCATCGATGACCACCACGCCCTGCGGGGTGACGACGAAGCCGGCGTTGGAGATGAAGTTCCGGTTGGCGGACGAACCCAGGGCCGCCTCGCCCTGCACGAACCAGGCGGTGTCCGAGACCCGCTGGGCACGCATGGCCTCTGCAGCGTTGGCATCAAGACCACCGAGCAGCCCGCAGCATGCTGCCAGCACCACAGCCACCATCTGGCCCAGGCGGCGCAAAGGCTGCAGCGTTGGTCGGCTCATGCCTGGCCCGACACCGTTGCGGTCACGGTGCATCCTTGCGGCAATCGCAGTCGATGAACTTCTGGATGCCGCCGCCGGGCGTGCGGTGTTCTTCCTCCTCATGCCGCAACAGCGTGAAGGGGACGCCGAATTCGGCATGCAAGCCGTCGGGTGAGTCGCGCACCACGGGCAGACCGCTGCACTGCGTCGGGCCATCTTCGGCGAAGGTCGCCACGATGACATGGCCGCCGGGCTTCACGGCGCGCAGAACGGCTCGGACATCGGCCCGTCGCTGTTCCGGAGTCGTCAGGAAGTGGAAGACGGCGCGGTCGTGCCACAGGTCGTAAGCCTGTGCCGGCAGCTCGATCTCGGTGATGTCCCCCACCAGCCAGCGCACCCGCTGTGCCTCGGTGCCCAAGCGCTGCTGTGCAGCTGCCAGGGCGGCGCCGGACAGGTCCAGCACGCTCAGGTCGGTGTAGCCCTGGGCCAGCAGGTCGTCGACCAACATCGATGCGGCGCCGCCGATGTCGATCAGCGCTGCCGACTTCGGCAGACCGGTGTCTTGCACGAGACCGACCGATGGATCGGCGTGCAACTGAAACCAGCTGACGGCATCAACAGGCGTCCTGGCGTAGACCGCTTCCCAATGATCTTTGTTGCGCATGACTTTCTCCAGGTGGTTTGGCCCCGTGACCGGGCTCAAGGTGTGGGCAACGCAGCCTGCGTGCCGTGGGCTTCCCCTTCCCTGGCCGTGGCGTGGTCCTGGTCGACCCAGCGGTCGGTGACCATGGCCGCAGCCCACATCGTGCTCAGCGTCACCCATGACGTGGCCGTGAAAACGGCGGCGCCTGACAGGCCGGCGCCCACCGCGCAACCGCCCGCGAGCATGCCGCCGAAGCCCATGCACATCGCACCCACGATGTAGCGCCGCATGCTGGCGCCACCCTCGAAACCTTCCAGCTTCAATTCGCCGAACAGGGCGGCGGCCAGGAACGAGCCCAGGAAGACGCCCGGCACCAAGCCCAGGTCGAAACTGACCGGCTTGTCGGTGACGAAGAGCACGCGGCTGAGCACCTCGGACGATGGGCCGGTGAAGCTCAGCGACTGGATGGGGTGCGGGTCGAATGCAATTTTCGACAGGGCATAGGTGAACCACCAGGCGCCGGCGATGGTCAGCCCGACGCCGATGGCGCCGGCCCAACCCCAGACCGGCACCCGCTGACGACGGGCCCAGAAGATCGCTGCGACCAACCAGACCAGTGCGAAAACCAGTGCGCCGCCGTGGCCGATGCCGGTGCGTGCGATGAGGTCGCGGGCACCGCCGCCGTCGATGGTCCACCATTCAGAAATGGCCAGACGCAAGGGCGACAGGGCGCCCGTCAGCGCGGACTGTGCGGCGACGGCGAAGATCAGGCCCGACAGCAAGGCGCGCAGGTTGCCCTGGGCGGCCAGCACCAGCAGACGGCTGGAACAGCCACGGGCCAGGATCATCCCCATGCCGAACAGCGCACCGCCGATGGCCGCGCCCGAGAGGCTGCCGCGCGCGGCGATCTGCCGCGCATTGCTGGCATCGAACCAGCCGGCCCAGGCCAAGGCCTGCGTCACGCCCACGGCCGTCGCGAAGGCGAACAGCCAAACCGTCAGCTTGCCGCCCAGATGGTTGCGTGTGAACTCGATGACGGCCGAGCGCAGGCAGAAGCGCGAACGCTGGGCCATGAAGCCGAAGACCACACCGATCAACAGCGCGCCGGTGGCCAGCGTGCCGTTCTCTCCGAAGTGTTCGATGATGGATTCGAGCGTCATGTGAGCCGGCTGTCCTGACCCAGCTTCCTGCCGCGGAACCGGCTCTGCCGGGCCGCTGGCGGACGGCCCCCCTGGGGGGTACCGAGCGCCAGCGAGGTTGGGGGCATCATCTACGGCTTGATGTAGGCGTAGCCCTGCAACTGCAACTTGGCGATCCGCACCACCCCCGACGGCGTGAAGTCGGCCTCCTGGATGAACTGGTCCTTCTTCAGGCCGCGGTTCTTGATCGTGATTTCGCAGATCTCGAAGGTCACCCCGCGGCCCTTCAGGGCCGAAACCAGCGGCGCGTATTCGGTACCGTTGGCGGCCTTAGCACCCTCCATCAGCATGTCCACACCCTCGGCGTGCGTGACGACGGTGATCTTGGCTGTCGGGTCGGTGTCGATGTGGTTGCGCACGTTGCGCAAGCCCTTCAGGCCCTGGGCCACCGCGTTGTCGAAGTGGTAGACCACCTTGTCCTGGGCGAAGGCTGCACCGGCGCACAGCACCAGGGCGATAGAGGCAAGGAAGGATTTGAGGCGCATGGGGGTCTCCGGTGGGATCTTCTGATCGAAAGGGTGAACGCGTTCAGAACTCGATGGCCTCGGCAATGGCCTTGATGCCGGCCAGCGCACAGGCGTCATCGGCTTCACCGCCGGGTGCGCCGGAGACGCCGATGGCGCCCAGCACGGTGCCGCCGGCTTCGATGACCTGGCCGCCGCCGATGGCCATCACATGCGGCGCTGCGCGGAGGCCACTCATCGGCTTGCCAGCCTGGGTTTCAGCGGCAAGGGCGGCGGAAGTCATGCGAAAACTTGCCGCCGTCCAGGCTTTCTGCGGGGCGACGTCGAGCGTGTGGGCACCGGCGTAGCGGTCCCGCAGCAGCACCTGAATCAGGCCGGAGCGGTCCACGACAGCCACTGTCACCTGGTGACCCGCCTTGCGGCAATGGGCCATCGCGGCTTGCGCCGCTGTCAGGGCCGTCTCGGGCGTCAGCAGCTTGACGGCATAGGTGGCTTCCGGTGCCGCCGCAGCGCCCAGGCTGGCGGCTGACAGGACGGCAGCCAGCGTCAACACAGTGAAATGGCGCATGGGGTTGTCCTTCAAGCCTTGGCCATGCCGGGGTTGCCTTGCGTGGCCACCAAGGTGGGCGTGTTGATGTGGCGGGCCTTGACCCGTCCGCCTTGCGCTTTCAGCCAGGTCTCCACGTGTTCCCAGACCGGCTTCACGCCGGGCAGGCTCTTGGCTTCCTCGGCCACCGGCGCCCAGCCTGCCACCTTGTACTTCTTGGCCGCGTCCAGGGGCTTGCCGTTCAGCCGCATCTCGGTGATGCGGGCGCCCATCTTCTCGCCCGGGCTCATCGTGTAGGCCAGGCCGCCGACGCGCACCATGTCGCCGCCCTGCTGGTAGTAGGGGTCGGGGTTGAACAGGTTGTCGGCCACGTCTTCCAGAATGGTCTTGATGGTCTCGCCCGTCATCTCGGTGAGCGTGGCGTAGGGGTAGGTGATGGCCAGCTGGTCCATCAGCAGCTCGCGCGTGATGGTGTCGCCCGGCAGCAGCGTGGTGCCCCAGCGGAAGCCCGGCGAAAACGCGATCTCGGCACCCTGCACGTCCATCATCGCGTCGCAGATCAGCTGGTCCCAGCTGCCGTTGAAATTGCCGCGGCGGTACAGCAGGCCGTCGGTCACAGCCAGCTTCTCGGCCAGCTTGGCCTCGTAGGGCGCGCGCACCTTGGTGATCAGCGCGTCCATCTCCGGGTCGGCGCGCAACTGGTTGGCGAAGATCGGCAGCAGGCGGTAGCGGTAGTCCACCAGCTGGCCGCCCTTCACGTCGAAGTCCATCACGCCCAGGAACTTGCTGTTGCTGCCGGCGTTGGTGACCAGCGTGGTGCCGCCGGCGTTCTTCACCGGCACGGCCACCGGCACACCGTCGTGGGTGTGGCCGCCGAAGATGGCGTCGATGCCGCGCACGCGGCTGGCCATCTTCAGGTCGACGTCCATGCCGTTGTGCGACAGCACGACGACCAGTTGCGCACCCTTGCCGCGCACCTCGTCGACCATCTTCTGCATGTTCTCGTCCTGGATGCCGAAGGCCCAGTCGGCGACCAGGTAGCGCGGGTTGGCGATGGGCGTGTACGGGAAGGCCTGGCCAATGATGGCGACCTTCACACCGTTGATGTCGCGCAGCGTGTAGGGGCTGAACACCGGGTCGCCGAAGTCATTGGTTTTGACGTTCTGCGCAATGAAGTCGATCTTGCCCTTGAAGTCCTTCTCGACGACCTCCTTCACCCGTTCCATGCCGTAAGTGAACTCCCAGTGGCCGGTCATCACGTCCACGCCCAGCAGCTTGCAGGCATCGACCATGTCCTGCGCGTTGGTCCACAGGGCCGTGGCCGAACCTTGCCAGGTGTCGCCGCCGTCCAGCAGCAAGGCACCTGGCCGGCTGGCCTTCAGGCGTTTCACCAGTGTCGCCAGGTGCGCGAAGCCACCGACCTTGCCGTAGCGGCGCGCGGCCTTGTCGAAGTCAAGGTAGGTGTAGGCATGGGCCATCGCCGTACCCGGGCGCACGCCGGCGGCCTTCAACAGGTGCTCGCCGACCAAATGCGGCAACTGGCCCTGCAGGCTGCCCAGGCCCAGATTCACACTGGGTTCGCGGAAGTAGATCGGCTTGAGCTGCGCATGGCAGTCGGTCATGTGCAGCAGCGACACATTGCCGAAGGGCGCCACGTCGTACAGGCCCTGTTCGGCCGTGGCGGCATCGGCATCGGCATAACGCTCCAGTGCCATGCCCGCGGCAGAGGCCGAGGCCATGACCTGCAGGAAATCGCGCTTTGAAAGATTCATGGTTCCGCAATCAACGATATGGGGCGTGGAAAGAGACCCGCCAAGCGGCGGGCCCGGCCGGGGCAGGGCTTACTGGTTGACAGGCGACTTCGGGTCGAGGATCAGCGCCATCACATCGCGCAGTTGCTGTTCGTTCAGCAACTGGGCGTGGCCGAAGCGCGGCATGTTGGAGCAGGCCGCGTAGGACTTGCTGTTCCACATCTTGGTCCAGGTGTACTGGATGATGGGCGCCACGTTCGAGTCGGTCACGTCCTTGATGCCGCGGTTCTTGCCGTAATTCCACAGGCTGGGGCCGATGTTGCCGAAGGAGATTTCCTTCCGGTCGATCTCGTGGCAGTTGTAGCACTGCGCACCGTTGGCGGTGGGTGCAGCGCTGCTGTCCGTCCAGGTCATGCCGCGGCCGTTCTGCGCCAGCTTTTCGCCTTCGCGCCAGTCGCCGATGTACTTGCCGCCTTCAGGCCATTTCACGCTGGCCAGCGCTTCGGCCTGGATCTTTTCGGCCACCGCTTCGGGTGGCGGGTTGGGGCCGGAGCAGGCGGCCTGGCCCAGGTCCTGGGTCAGTCTGTCGGTCTTGGCGATGCCTTGTTCGCGGAAGCCGGCCTTGATCATGGCGATGGCCTGTTGGTCCAGGTCGGCTGCCGACGGCGCCGTGGCGCAGCCGACCACCAGGCCGGAAACAGCCAGGGCGGCGGTGATGAGGAGGTGTTTGCGTTGCATGTTGAGACAGCCTTTTGTGTTCAGCGCTTCAGGGCCGGCGCGATGGAATCGGCACCCTTGGCGTTGACGCCCATGTAGACGCCCAGCGCCACGGTCACGTCGGACGCGTAGCCGGGGTAGGGGAAGCGCTGCTGTCGGTAGCAGTCGTTCAGCCGCCGCTGCATGCTCCACATCTCGCCGCTGGACACGCGGTAAGCCGGCCAGGCCGCGAAGCCGATGCCGTTGCCCGGGTTCTTCGTCAGGTTGGGCAGGTCCTGCAGGCGGATGCGCTTGCCTTCCTCGCCGTGGCAGCTGGCGCAGGAAAAGTCCATCGGCCCGCCACGGAAGAAGAAGGCGCGCTGGCCCAGTTCGTAGAAGCGCCGCTCTTCTGGGTGGCCTTGCGGCAGGGCCATCTTCAGTCCCTTGGATTCGGCCGAGATCCAGGCCGACAGCGCCGCCAGTGTGGCCTGCTCGCCCTTGTCGAAGCCGGTGTTGGCGATCTCGGCGGCGTTGAAGCCTTGAAGCGTTTCCATGCAGGTCAGCAGTCGCGACTCCAGATCCTGCACGCGGCCGGTATCGGCAAACCAGCGCGGCAACTGCACCCACGCGCCCCTGACGACGCCGGGACCCAAGCCCAGGTCGCACTTCTGCAAGGTGACCTTCTTGGGCCCGCGTGCGGTCTTCCAGAGGTCTTCGCCTTTGGCTTCAAACAGCTCCGCCGGATTGCCGTCTTCCAGCATCTTGCGGTACTCGGCGATGCCGTCGGCGGCGGACTTTTGCGCGAAGGCGCTGGCGGTGGCAGTCAGCGCCAGCGCAGCGGCAACAGACATGAGGGACTTCATGGTGTATCTCCAAAACCGAGCTTCCCGCCGCGGAACCGGCTTTGCCGGGCCGCTGGCGGACGGCCCCCCTGAGGGGTAGCGAGCGCTAGCGAGCTTGGGGGCTCCATCAGGACACAGTCGCTTCGTCGGTGCGCGTGTCACCCTTGTTGTCTTTCCAATTCACAGCGATCTTGTCGCCTGCCTTGGCACCCTTGACGCTGAACTGCAGGAAGGGATTCTTCGAAACCGACATGCCCCACTGCGCGCTGAGCACGGGCTTGCCGTTGAGCTGTGCCGTCACCTCCTGGATGAACCAGGCGGGTATGACCTTGCCGGATGCGTCTTTGCGCAGGCCGGTCTCCATTTCATGGTTCATGAGGACGCGAACGGTGGCCTTGTCGCCAGCCATCTGGGCGCGGATGCGCATCGGATCTGCCATGGTCAATTCTCCAAAAGTGAGGTGTTCATCGAATCAAGCGGCCGCCGCGGAACCGGCTTCGCCGGGCCGCCAGCGGCGCCCCCTTGAGGGGGAGCGACGAAGGCGCTACGGGGGTGGTCCCAGTTACCCACCGCAGCCACCGAGCGTGACCTTGACTTCCTTCTGCGCGAACAGCACTTTGCCGTCGCCCATCATGGCCACGGCGTAGACATTCGACGACTGGCCCATCTTCACGCGCGTCGCGAAGTTGGCATCGACGGCGTCGCTGACTTCGAACATCGCCGACATCACGCTGGGGTTCTTCTCGACCAGCAGCAGCAGGCGCTTGGCGCCGGGCAGCAGGGTGGACACGGTCACGGGAACCACCGCGCCGTTCTCGGCAATGTCGGGGGCGGTGACGGTCACGTCCTTGCTCTCGACCGGCGCGCTGCCGCCGAGCAGCTTCACGAGTTCGGCCATCGTCTTCACTTCAAACGCGGCCGGGTTGTAGGCCGCATGGGCCATCTGGGGCAGCAGGCCGGCAGTGGCCAGCAGGCCCGCCACCTTGGCGGTATGGGCGAGCAGATCTCGGCGGTTCAACATCTTGGACTCCTTCAGGCTGGATTCTTGACAAAGAGGGTAATGAACGGGGAACCCGCGTTGCAGCGGGCGAACCCGCGGGGTGCGACTACTTCTTGGCGCCGGCGGCCAGCCACTGGGCCAACTGCCTGGCCTCGGCATCCGACAAGGTTTGTGCGGGCATGGGGATGGCGCCCCAGATGCCCTGGCCGCCGGTCTTGATCTTGCCGGCCAGATAGGTCTCGGCATCGGCGCGGGCACCGTACTTGGCTGCGACGTCACGGAAGGCTGGCCCGGCGATTTTGTTTTCCACGCCGTGGCAAGCGGTGCAGTTGTTCTTCTGTGCCAAGGCCAGCGCGGCTGCCGCCGGATTGTTCGCGGTGGTGCGCGGCATCACGGCTGCAGCAGCCGCTGCGGCTGCTGGATTCGCTGCCGGGGGCTTGGTCGTGTCGGCGCCCCGCTGCGGTCCGACGAGACGCTGCTGTTCGGCCAGATTGCCGTTGTTGTTGCGCGCAAAGTCAGGCAGAAAGGAAGCCACCTTGGCTTCGGTGGCACAGTCCTTCATGCAGGCCACGACCTTCACATCGGGCTTGCCGCCATTGCCCATGCCCTTGCCGGGCCACAGGCCATGGTCCGTGGTGACCCCGTTGCGGTTGGGCAGCCGCTTCTGAGCCTCTGCGATCGTCGCGTCTGACAGCACAAAGCTGTCCGGCAGGATGCCACCCATGTTCAGCAGATAGGCCGTGACCGCATAGACCTCATCGGTGCTCAGCGACTTCGGCGCCGTCCAGGGCATGGCGCGGTTGATGTAGTCCCACAGCGTGGAAACCGTCGACACCTTCATCAAGGTTGTGCGGCCCGGAAAGGTCGGGTCGTTCAAACGGGCCACATGCCCCGTCTTCACGTCGTCCTGGGTGGTGCCGCCGACCAACGATGAGAACACCTCGTTGGCTTCGCCGAAGATGCCGTGGCAAGAGGAACACTGGGCCTCCCAGATGTCCTGGCCCTTGGACACTGATCCTGAACCCTTGGGCAGGCCCTTGAAGTCAGGCCGCACGTCGATGTCCCAGGCCTGGACTTCCTTGGGTGTCGCGGTGCGACCCACGCCGGGGTAGTCGGTCTGCGCCGAAACGCCAAAGCTCGCACTGACGCCCGCCGTCGTGAATGCCAGCAGCAGCGAACACATCCCGAGGTGCTCACGACAGCTGGACATTCTTCACCTCGCCACTTTCCTGAACCAGCCACGACTGGATGGCGTTGTTGTGATAGATCGAACGCGTGCCCCGGACGGCACGAAGCTGCTTGTAGTTGGGTTGCACGTAGCCGGTTTCGTCCATCGCTCGGCTCTGCACGATGGTGGGTTTGCCGTCCCAAACCCAGTCCAGCGAAAAACGCGTCAGGCTCTTGCTCATCACCGGGCCCTGCAGACGTGCGGTCTTCCAGTTCTGTCCACCGTCCACCGAAATGTCGACGCGCTTGACCTGGCCGCGCCCCGACCAGGCCAGCCCGCTGATCTGGTAGTGGCCCTTGTCCAGCAGCACCTGGCCGCCCGATGGCGTGGTGATCACGCTCTTGCACTCCTGGGTGCTGGTGTACTGGCGGTGCTGGCCGCCGGGCTGCAGGTCGATGTAATGCACGGCCTCGTCCTTGGCGCCGTAAGGCTGGTCCCCCACCTCGATGCGCCGCAGGTACTTCACCCAGCTCACGCCCTGCACGCCGGGCACCACCAGGCGCAAGGGGTAGCCGTTTTCAGGCCTCAGCATCTCGCCGTTCTGGCCGTAGGCGACGAAGACTTCGCCGCTCTCGATCAACTCCATCGGCACGGTGCGCGTCATCGACGAGCCGTCAGCGCCCTCGGCCAGCACGTAGCGGCCACGCTTGTAGTCGACGCCGGCCATGTCGAGCAGGATCTTCAGCGGCACGCCCGTGAATTCGCTGCAGCTGAGCATGCCGTGCGTGTACTGGCAGGTGGGCACAGCCACGTTGCCCCATTCCATGCCGGTGTTGGCGCCGCATTCGATGAAGTGGAAGCGGCTGACTGATGGCAGACGCATGATCTCGTCCACGGTGAAAACGAGCGGCTTCTTCAGCATCTTGTCGTCGCTGCCGTTGATCATCAGGCGGTGCTTGGACGGATCGACATCCCACCAGCCCTGGTGGTGGCGTTCGAAGTGCAGGCCACTGGGCGTGACGATGCCGAACAGGCTTTGCAGCGGCGCGAACGACACGGAAGCCTGGGCCGTCTGGGTCAGGCCCGGGCTGGGACGGCGCTGCACATTGGACTCGTACTTCGACGGCTTGCCGTAGCCGTCTGTGGCCACGGCCTGGCCCAGGCCCTTGCTGTGGGCCGGGAGTTCAAGGATGTTGGCGTCGCCGCCCTCGGCAGGCACCGGATTGCCTTGCGCCAGGGCGGCCGGTGCCGCAGCACCGGCCCATGCAGCCGCGAAGGCACCGCGCACGAAGTCGCGGCGGCCGGCCTTGGCTTCGCTGAAGACCGCGCGCACACCTTCGGCGCCGATGAAGTTTTCTGGTGCCTTGATCAGGCGCCCGGACGGGTGATCTTGAGAACTCACTGCTGCTCCATGCCCTTGCACTGGCTGTAAAATTCGATATGCGTCAGCAACAATATTAGAAGATACGGATGTTAATTCGATTGGTGATTTCCCTTGTCAGGCATGCGCACCCTGCAACGGGCAGGCGCTTTCGGGCGCAGGCCTTCAAAATCCAGTTTCAGCGGCTCACAGAGTCGTACGCTTCAGCGGGAAAGTCGCATGCACATCGATAGCATCCATTTCACGCCCTGGGCGTCGCTGGCGGGTGGCTTCGTCATCGCCCTGGCGACGGCGCTTTACCTGTTCGGCAACGGGCGCATCGCCGGCATCGCGGGCATCCTGGCCAGCCCCTTGCGTGCCGTGTTGGCCGGCACCAGCCTGCGCCCCGACGCCAATCGGCTGCTGTTTGTGCTCGGTCTCCTGCTGGCACCTTGGTGCTGGCGCCTGGTGGCACCGCTGCCGGCGGCTGCGGTCGATGTGGGCAACTTCGGCTTGATCGTCGCCGGCTTGCTGGTGGGCCTTGGTGTGCGCATGGGCAATGGCTGCACCAGCGGTCACGGCGTGTGCGGCCTGAGCCGCTTTTCGATGCGTTCGCTGGTGAATGTGCTGGCTTTCATGGGCGCAGGCTTCTTCACCGTGTTCGTGCTGCGGCACCTGATGTGAGACGAACCATGGGTAACGTCTTCGGTTTTGCGAGCGGATTGATCTTCGGGCTGGGGCTGATCCTGGCGGGCATGACCGACCCGCTCAAGGTCAAGGGCTTCCTCGATCTGGCGGGCGCCTGGGATCCGAGCCTTGCGCTGGTGATGGGTGGCGCCATCGCGCTGGGTGTGTTCGTGTTTGCGCGCGCGGCCAAGCGCGAGCGGTCATGGACGGGCGCGCCGATGGAGATTCCAGCCATTCGCACGATCGACCGGCGCCTGGTGGTCGGCGGCGTGCTGTTCGGCATGGGCTGGGGCATCGCAGGCTTCTGCCCGGGGCCGGCGCTGGTGGCGCTGGGCAGCGGGATGGGGGCCGCCGGTATCTTTGTCGCCGCCATGCTGGCCGGTATGGTCGTGCACGACAAGTTCCTGACTCGCGCATTGCGCAGCCATTGAGATTCTGGAGGGCCAGCACATGCTCATCTTTCGCCAACTCTTCGACTCGGCATCGTCGACCTACACCTATCTGCTGGGCGATGCGGATGCCGGTGAAGCGGTGCTGATCGACCCGGTCTACGAGAACGAGCGCCGGGATCTGGCCCTGATTCGGGAACTGGGCCTGCGCCTGGTCGCGACGCTGGACACGCACGTCCACGCCGATCACGTCACCGCTGCCTGGCTGCTGAAACAGCGCTGCGGCAGCCAGATCCTGTTGTCCGAAAACTCGGGGGCCGCCAACGTCGATCGCTTCCTCAAGCATGGCGACCACGTCCATTTCGGTTCGCGCCACTTGGTGGTGCGTGCAACGCCCGGCCACACCAGCGGCTGTCTGAGCTACGTGCTCGACGACCAGAGCATGGCCTTCACCGGCGACAGCCTGCTGATCCGCGGCTGCGGCCGCACGGACTTTCAGCAAGGTTCGCCGGCCCAGCTGTTCCGCTCGGTCAAGGATCAGATCCTGTCCTTGCCGGCCACCTGCCTGCTGTACCCGGCGCACGACTACCGGGGGCTCACCGTCACCAGCGTCGGCGAAGAGCAGCAGTTCAACCCGCGACTCGGTGGCGATGTCGATGCGGCCGACTTTGCGGGTTACATGAACAACTTGGGCTTGCCCCATCCCAAGCTGATGGACATCGCCGTGCCGGCGAACTTGCGCTGCGGCCAGCCTGACGCCGTGGCCTCGTTACCGGTGGAGCCGGGCTGGGCACCGCTGACCTGCAACTTTGGCGGCGTCTGGGAAATCCAGCCGACAGCGCTGGAAGAGCGGATCGCCGGCAGCCGCAATGGCGACATCCAGGTCATCGATGTGCGCGAGCCCGCCGAATTCACCGACGCGCTGGGACACATCCACGGGGCACGTCTGGTGCCGTTGTCGCAGCTGGCCGCGCGCGCAACTGAAATCCAACGCGACCGGCCGGTGGTGACCGTCTGCCGCTCCGGCGCAAGGTCGGCACAGGCCACGGTGCTGCTGCAGAAGGCCGGCTACACGCAGGTCGCCAACCTCGCTGGGGGCATGCTGCGCTGGCGCGCGGAAGCCTTGCCCGTCGAGGCCGGAGCCGATTGATCTGGTCGCTTGCAGATGACGAGAGTCGCTGCAACGAAACCCTCGTTGCTGCGGGACCCTGAGTCGAATGAAGAAGGAAAGCTCATGGACACCCTGAACCCAACCGCCGTCTCGCGCCGCACGGCGACGCTCTGGGTCGCAGGCCTGGCGCTGGCTGGCGGCGCAGGCGCAGCGCTTGTCAATCCTTCGACGGTGCCCGAGCCCAAACGCAACAAGTCCGGCCTGTACCTGGAGGCGAAGGACGTGCCGGCCTTCATCGACGCCAACGGCGGATCGGCGAGGGTGCTGTTCCTGGACGTCCGCACCCGCGCCGAAGCGATGTTCGTCGGCATGCCGACCACCGTGGACGCGCTGGTGCCCTTTGTCGAGGTGCAGGAGTTGATGAGCGACTGGGACATGCAGCGTGGGGCGTACAAGCTCGAGCCGATGCAGGAATTCGTGCCAGAGGTGCTGCGTCGTCTGCAGGCCAAGCAACTGACCAAGGCCGACACCGTGGTCCTGATGTGCCGCTCGGGCGACCGCAGCGGGCGTGCTGCCACGCGGCTGGTGGAGGACGGCTACACGAAGGTCTATTCCGTGATCGATGGCTTCGAAGGCGATATGTCTGCAGAGGGTCGGCGCGACGTCAATGGCTGGCGCAAGGCGGGACTGCCCTGGAGCTACAAGCTCGACAAGGCAAAGATGTACTTTGCGCATTGAGCCGGAACGGCGCCTGAAGCCGCCGGCGCGCGAAGGGCGGCGAGCGTGATGTCGTCCTTGCAACTGGGGCCGCTGGCTTTGCCTTTGCCCCCGCTGGTGCTGGCGCTTGCCGCAGCCCTCGGCTTGGCATTGGGCAAGCGACTGGGCCGCAGCGTGGGCGTCGATGCCGAGCCCGCGCTGTTGCGCATGTTCCTGCTCGGGCTGGTGGCGTCGCGCCTGGGGTTCGTCTGGGAGTGGCGGGCCGTCTACCTCCACGAACCCCTGGGCATCCTCGACATCCGCGACGGCGGCTGGGAGGCCGTCGCCGGCTTTGCAGCAGCCTGCCTCTATGGTTTGGTTCTCCTGCAGCGACAGCCCGCGTTGCGCAAGCCGCTCATGGCCGCAACATTCGCGCTGTTGGCGAGCTGGACCGCAGGGGAGGTCGCCATCACGACGCTGACGGGCGGCTCTCGTCAACCGATGCCAGCGCTCAGTCTGCCGGCGCTGGATGGCGGGTCTGTCGCTTTGGCCGGCTTCA
Source organism: Betaproteobacteria bacterium (assembly GCA_947453725.1). Lineage (GTDB taxonomy): Bacteria > Pseudomonadota > Gammaproteobacteria > Burkholderiales > Burkholderiaceae_C > Rubrivivax. Next base: position 229,813 of record CANGHH010000005.1, read on the forward strand.
TCGGCAAGCCCACCGTGGTCAATCTGTGGGCCACCTGGTGTCCACCCTGCCGTCGGGAAATGCCGCTGCTGCAACAGGCGCAGGCCGCACATCCGGAGCTGAATTTCGTGTTCGTCAACCAGGGCGAGGCGCGCGAGGTCATCCTGCGTTACCTGCAGGGACAGGGCATCGTGCTGCAGAACGTGCTGATCGATGCGCGAAAGGCGACGGGCGCTGTGTTCAACGAACAGGCCCTGCCGACAACGCTGTTCTTCGACGCGCAAGGTCGCCTGGTTTCGACCCGCGTCGGCGCCCTTTCCGAGGCCACACTGGCGCAGCGGCTTGGCACGGAGCCGGCACTTGCGATCCACAGACTGAAGATCCCTTAGCGGTCTGCTTCCTGATCCTGCACTCATCGCGCCGCCCCAACCTGGCGAAAGAGTGAGGATGGGGCAGCGCTGGATTGCCCACCCAGCGCATGCCCTTCGCGGCGACTCAAGACTTGGTCGCCACCAGCCCCAGCAGCGCAGAACGACCCACATGCCACACGCCTTCGTTCACAGACCGGTGCTGTCGGCCAGCAGGTTGCGCTTGAGTTGCAGATCGGTCTCGGCGGCCAGAACCTGCGCGCGCAGGCTCGCCAGGCGTGCGCGTGCCTCGTGCGTGTCCGTCACGGGGATGGAACCCAGCTTGAAACGGTCCTGGGCTTCGGTGGCCGCCCGTTGCACGGCATCCTGCTGCCGCTTCAGGACGCGGACGGCCTCCTCGGCCAAGGCAAGATCCAGATAGCGCTCTGCTGTGCGCAGCATCAGCGTCTGCGCAGCGGCCTGCCATTCCAGTTCGGCCCCATCCGCCGACAGGTTCAGCTGTTGTTGCTGGGCACGGCGCTCGGGGTTGTAGAGCGGCAGCGCTGCGGCGATGGCCCAGCGTCCGGAAGTGCCGTTGGTCACCGAGGTGCTGAACGCGACGCCGTTGGACTGGCCGAGGCCAGGCGCGCTGAACTGCGCGCCCTGGGCATCGGTCTCGCTGGTCGCCACGCCCACTGAAGCCGTCAGGCCCACACGCGGCTTCCACAACGCCGCCGCCTGATCGCGCCGGGGCTGCGCGGTGGCGTGGGCGGCGCTGTCGACCGCGTAGGCCTTGTCGTTCTGGGCCGCTGCGCGCCAGACCTCCAGGAGATCGGTGGCGGCGGCTGTCTGGGCCGCGCAGGCCAGCGCGAGTGCAAGCCCGCCCCGGGGTCCGGGCGCTGTGTTTCATGGCCTTCAGGCCCCCGGGCGCACGCCGAGCTTGCGCACGATGGATTCCATCAGGCACCACTTCGTCAGCGCGCTCTGCAGCAGGTTGGCGCCGACGAAGGCGGTGAACGCCAGCCACCAGCTGCTGACGAATATCGGGCTGCCCGGGATGCCCAAGGCCAGCGACAAGAGGATGAAGGTGCCCGCGGCGAGGCGAACGATTTGCCAGGACGTCATGTGTTTGCTCCTTGAGTGGCCGGTGTGATTGGGGCTTGCGCCGGGGCATCGGAATCCCCGGTGCCGGTGATCGCATCCAGCCGGTTGCGATAGGCCACGAAGTACAGGATCGGGATGACCACCAGCGTCAGCACGGTGGACACGAAGATGCCGAAGATCAGCGAGATCGCCAGGCCGTTGAAGATCGGGTCGTCGAGGATGAAGAAGGCGCCCAGCATCGCGGCCAGGCCGGTCAGCACGATGGGCTGTGCGCGGGTGATGGCCGAGCGCACGATGGCGTCCTTGAACTCGACACCCGAGCGGACTTGCAGGTTGATGAAGTCGACCAGCAGGATGGAATTGCGCACGATGATGCCGGCCAGCGCGATCATCCCGATCATGCTGGTGGCGGTGTACTGCGCGCCCAGCAGGGCGTGGCCCGGCATCACGCCGATGATGGTCAGGGGGATCGGCGCCATGATGATCAGCGGCGTCAAATAGCTGCCGAACTGCGCCACCACCAACAGGTAGATCAGGATCAGGCCGACACCGTAGGCCAAGCCCATGTCGCGGAAGGTCTCGTAGGTGATCTGCGATTCGCCGTCCCACTTGATGGCGTAGTCGCGGTAGGCATCGCCAGGCTGGCGGATGAAGGTTTCCTGCAGCGTGCCGCCGCCGGGCGTGGCGATCTGGGTGATGTCGCCACGCATCTGGAACACGCCGTAAAGCGGGCTGTCGAGCGCACCCGCCATGTCGGCGACGACGAAGTTCACCGGCAGCAGGTCCTTGTGATACTGCGGCTGCTCGCGCACGGTGTCGCTCGCCGTGACCAGTTCGCGGATCGGCACCAGCTTGCCCTCGGCACTGCGCACGGCCAGTTGCAGCAGGGCGTTCAGGTCGCCCTGGCGTTCCGGCGGCAACTGGATGACAGTGGCCGCCGGGTACTTGCTTGCGTCGTGCAGATAGGCCGTGGCTTCACCGGCCAGACCAGCACGCAAGGTGGTGACGATGGCCTGTTGCGGCACGCCCAGCATCGCTGCCTTCTGGCGGTCCACCAGCAGCATGGTCTTGGGCGCTGCCGTGATGCTGCTGTCATCCACATCCACCACACCCGGCGTGGCCGCGAACACGGCGCGCACCGCCTTCGCGACCTGCTGGCGCCCGGCGGCTTCGGGGCCGTAGATCTCGGCCACGATGGGCGACAGCACCGGTGGGCCGGGCGGCACCTCGACGACCTTGATGTTGGCGCCGAAGCGCAGCCCGATCTTCTGCAGTTCAGGCCGCACGCGGGTGGCGATGGCGTGGCTCTGGGCCTTGCGCTCGTGCTTGCCAAGGAGGTTGACCTGCAGGTCGCCCACGTCGCCGCTGGCACGCAGGTAATACTGCCGAACCAGCCCGTTGAAATTGATCGGCGCGGCGGTGCCGGCATAGGCCTGGTAGTCGGTCACCTCGGGCACGGTGGCCAGGTAATTGCCCAGCTCGTGCAGCACGGCGGCGGTCTGTTCCACCGGCGTGCCGGCGGGCATGTCCACGATGACCTGGAACTCCGACTTGTTGTCGAAGGGCAGCATCTTCAGCAGCACCAGGCCGGTGGCCGGCAGCACCATCGACAAGGCGATCAGGGCCGCGATGCCCAGACCCAGGAAGCGGCGGTTGCGTGTGCCGTGCCGCTCGTCCAGCAGCGGCTTGAAAACCCGTTCGAAGACCGGTGCGATCTGGGCTGACAGGCCGTGGTGGGCGGCGGCTTCTGCCGACGCAGCAGGGGCGGTCGCGCTCGCCGAGTGGTCCTTCATCCACAGCCGCGCCAGCCAAGGCGTGACCACAAAAGCGATGGCCAAAGACAGCAGCATGCCCATGCTGGCGTTGATCGGGATCGGGCTCATGTAAGGCCCCATCAGCCCGGACACGAAGGCCATCGGCAGCAGTGCAGCGATGACCGTCAGCGTGGCCAGGATGGTCGGCCCGCCGACTTCATCGACCGCGCCCGGGATGATCTGCGTCAGCGTGCGGCCCGGGTACAGCGCCTGGTGCCGGTGGATGTTCTCGACCACGACGATGGCGTCGTCGACCAGGATGCCGATGGAGAAGATCAGCGCGAACAGCGACACGCGGTTCAGTGTGAAACCCCAGGCCCAGGAGGCGAACAGCGTGACGGTCAGCGTCAGGATCACCGCGCTGCCGACGATGGCGGCTTCACGACGGCCCAGCGCCAGGAAGACCAGCGCGACGACCGAGGCCGTGGCGAACAGCAGCTTGGTGATCAGCTTCTGCGCCTTGTCGTTGGCCGACGCGCCGTAGTTGCGCGTCTCGGCGACCTGTACCTCACCCGGGATCACCGTGTTGCGCAGGGCCTCCACTCGCTGCATCACGGCGTTGGCCACGTCGATGGCGTTCTCGCCGGGCTTCTTCGTGATGGACAGCGTCACGGCCGGGTATTCCGCAGGCGGGGCACCGGCCTTGCCGGCCACGCCGTGCCAGACATAGCGCGCAGCGGGCATAGCCCCATCGCGCACCGTGGCCACGTCGCGCAGGAACACCGGTTTGGCGCCACGCACGCCGACCACCAGATCGGCCACCTCGCTGGCCTGCTTCAGGAAGGGGCCGGACTCGATGGCCACCGAACGGTTGCCGCTGATCAGTTCGCCGACGGGCAGGCCGAGGTTGGCCGACAACAAGGCCTGCCGCAGGTCGGACACGGTGATGCCGACGCCGGCCATGCGGGCGGGATCGATCTCGACCATCACCGCGCGGCCCGGGCCGCCGAGTGTCGTCACCTCACGCGTGCCGGGCACGCGCTTCAGGTCGGCCTCGACGCTGTGGGCGACCCGCTCCAGGTCGAAGGGACCGGCCGCCGGGTTCTTGCTGAACAGCGTCAGCGTGACGATGGGCACGTCGTCGATGCCCTTGGGCTTGATGATGGGGTCGAGCACGCCCAGGCCCTTGGGCAGCCAGTCGGCGTTCGAATTGACGGTGTCGTACAGGCGCACCAGCGCTTCGGTACGCGGCACGCCGACCTTGAACTGCACCGTGATGACGGCCAGGCCCGGCCGCGACACCGACATCACGTGCTCGACGCCCGAGATCTGCGCCAGCACCTGCTCGGCCGGGCCGGCCACCATCTGCTCGACATCGCGCACGGCTGCCCCCGGGAAGGGGATCAGCACATTGGCCATCGTGACGTTGATCTGCGGCTCTTCCTCGCGTGGCGTGACGCCGACGGCGAACAGGCCCAACAGCAGGGCGACCAGGGCCAGCAACGGCGTGATCTGCGCGCGCTGGAAGAAGGCCGCGATGCGGCCGGAGACACCCAGGGTGGTCGGGGCGGAGGGGGAGGGCTTGAACATGGTCGTGACCGGCTCGGTGCTTCAGCGCGCGCGGGCGGCGGCTTGCGGGTCGGCGACCACGCGCTCGCCGGGCATCAGCCCCGAAAGGACTTCGGTCTTGTCGCCATCGACACGACCCAGGCGCACCTGGCGCAGCACCGGCTTGCCGGCCGGGTCCAGCACGTACAGGCCGGTCATCTCGGCACGCCGAACGATGGACGTTGAGGACACGGACAGCACAGAAGGGCTGGGACTCGAACCGCTGACCGGAACCGGCAACCACAGCCGGGCGAACATGCCCGGCGCCACACCTGCCGCGCCAGCAGGCAGGTCGGCGCGCAATGGCACCGTGTGCGTACCGGGGTCCACCGTGGGCAGAAGCTGCACGCGCAGCGGCACCACCCATTGCCCTGCAGCCGGCAGTCCCGGCAGTTCGACGCGAGGCAATTGGCCTGCGGCCAAGTGGGACGCCACCGTCTGCGGCACGGACGCGGTAACCCGCAATGCGGCGGGGTCATACAGGGTCAGCAAAGGCCGACCCGGCATGGCCATGTCGCCCAGCGACACCGGCACCTCGGCGACCACGCCCGCGAAAGGCGCGCGCACGACGTAGAAGCCGGTCTGCGTGCGCGCCGCGCCCGCCTGTGCCAACTGTGCGTTCACCTGCGCCTGCGTGGACTTGAGCTGCGACTCGGCTTGCTCCAGCGCTGCCTGGCTGATGTAGTTCTTCAGGAAGAGCTGCTTCTGGCGTTCGAAGTCCTTGCTGGCCACCTCCAGCTGGGCGCGTGCGGCCTGCACCTGGGCGTCGCTGGCAGCGGCGTTCTGGTCAGCGGCTCGGGCGTCGATGCGCAGCAGCAACTGGCCGGCGGCGACACGGTCGCCGACCTTCACGGCCAACTGCACCACGGCCCCCGGCACCTGCGCGGCGACGACGGTCGAACGCACGGCTTCGACGACGCCATCGAAAGCGGAGGCCGCAGCGCCCGAAGCAGGCAGGGCTGCCACGGCGCCCAGATCGGCCGCATGCGCCCAGACAGGAAGGGCCAGCAACAGCCCTGCGGCGAAGGTGAGGCTACGGAATCGGATCGGATGCATGGCGCTTCTTTCGGGTGGCGGGAGGCCAAAGGGCCGAAGCCAAAGTCATCAGTTGACGATAGTATTTGCGTAATCAGCTAAATAGGCAAGTAAGATGTTGAGCAAGAAGCAGCCGGAACTGGCGCAACGAGGCATCATGGCGTCTGTTCAACATCTGGCATGCCCCACCATGGAAGGTCTTCCCGACGAGGCGTTGGCGCAGGTGGCCGCGTACTTTCAAGCGCTGTCCGAACCGACCCGCCTGCAGATCCTCAATCTGCTGCGACAAGGCGAGCGCAGCGTGGGCGAGCTTGCACAGTTGTGTGGGTACAGCTCGGCCAACATCTCACGCCATCTGGCCCTGCTGACCCAGCACGGCCTGGTCAAGCGCGAGAGTCGGGGCAACAGTGCCTTCTACAGCATCGCTGACGCGTCCGTCTATGCGCTGTGCGACCTGGTCTGCGGCAACATCGCCCGCCAGTTCGAGCGCACGGCGCAGGGGCGGGCGGCCTTCGCGGTGTCCGTCAAGCAGCGGGCGCGCACGCGTTCAGCGGCCTGACGCCTGCGGGTGATGCTCCACCCGTGCCAGTCGGCCGTCGTCGAGGTGGTACACCGTGTCGAAGCCTTCGATCATGCGGTGGTCGTGGGTGACGGCGATGACCGCTGAGCGGCGTTCGCGGGCGATCTCGCGCAGCATGGCCATCACCTTGGTGCCGCGCTGCGTGTCGAGCGCGGCGGTGGGCTCGTCGGCCAGGATCAGCACCGGCTGGTTGGCCAATGCGCGGCCAATCGCCACCCGCTGCTGCTCGCCGCCCGACAGCTGCGCCGGCAGCGAGTTGGCGCGGTGGCCGATCTCCAGGTAGCCCAGCAGGTCCTTCGCGCGGCGCTTGGATTCGCCACGACTCACGCCGTTGATCTGCAGCATCAGGGCGACGTTCTCCAGCGCGGTCAGGAAGGGGATCAGGTTGTGCTGCTGGAAGATGAAGCCGATCTTGCTGCGCCGGAAGGCGCGCACGTCGATGCCGGTCGGTCCGTCGTCGTAGAGGATCTGGTCATCGATCACGATGCGCCCGGTGGTCGGCGGCTGGATCAAGCTGATCGCCAGCAGCAGCGTGCTCTTGCCCGAACCGCTGGGGCCGAGCAGGGCCACCAATTCCCCGGCCTCGATCGTCAGGCTGGTGGGCTTCAGCGCTTGCACGGCCAAGTCGCCGTGGCCGAAGGTCTGGCTGACGTTGTGGATGTCGAGGACGGCCACGTCAGCCCCCAAGCGCCAGTTGCGCCGGCGTGCGCAGCGCATGCCACACCGCCATCAGGCTGGCCAGCACGCCACCGACCAGCATCACGCCGAAGGTGATGGCTGTTTCAGGTGCCACGAAGGCCAGGGTGCGCGGGAAGTTCGGGGCGATCAGATCGCGCAGCGCGTAGGCCACCGCAAAACTGGCCAGCGTCAGCAGCATCGACTGGGTCATGATCAAGCGCACGATCAAGCCGTTGGGCGCGCCGATCAACTTCAGCGTCGCAATCGACTTGATCTTCTCGATCGTCAACACGTAGACGATGAGCGCGATGATGACGATGCACACCAGGATCAGCAGCGTGCGGAACAGCCCCAGCACCGCCGACATCTTGCTCAGTTTGCCTTCCAGCATCAGCTCGCGTTCCTCGGTGGTGGTGTAGACGTTGAAGTAGAGCCAGTCGCGGATGTGCGCGGCCACCGCCGGTCCATCGGCGCCGGGCGCCAGGGTCACCAGCACGGCGTTGATGCTGTTGCTGCTGGTGGCCAGCAAGGGCGCCAGACGCGCCGCCTGCTCGGGCGTGTAGCCGGCCCTGTCGAGCCGCTGCAGGCTCGCCGCCGCAGCGGCGTTGATGGCGCGCGGGTCCTGCTCGAACTGCACCTTCTGCGCATCGGCCAGCGCCAGGTAGACCAGCGGGTTGCCGCCCGAATCGACCGCGCCGCTGGTGATGCCGACGACGGTGTAGTGGTCGGTGCCCAGCGGCACCCGGTCACCGAGTTGCAGCCCGAGCTTGCGGTCGGCCACCATCTCGTGGTGCGGCGCGGTGATGGCGCGGCCTTGCGCAAGGCCAAGCGGTGCTCCTGCCCCGCCGAAGATGTCGTAGCCGATGACGGTGAACTGCTGGTCGCGACCGGCCATCTCGCGCTGCGCCGTGTACAGCGCCAAGGGGCTGGCGCGCGCCACGCCGGGCGTTGCCGCAATGCTCTTGTAGGTATCCAGCGGGATGCGCGAAGCCTCGTTGAACGGCCCGCCGCGCCCGCGCTCGACCACCCACAGGTCGGTGGCCGTGTTGTCGATCAGCCAGACACCGTCCTGGATGTTGCCCTGGTAGATGCCGTTCATCACCAGCACGATGGCCAGCAGCATGGCCACGCCGGCGATGGTGGACAGGAACTTGCCCAGGTGGCGGCGGATGTCCTTCAGTGCGAGTTCCATGACGGCGGCTGCGCTGTCGCGTTCAGCGTGCGGCCGTGAGGACCTGTCGCACGCGCTGGTTCGCGGCCACGCCAGCGGCCACCGCCACCACGGTTTCGCCACCCGCCAGGCCCTTGCGGATCAGCACCTGACGGTCGTCGGCGCCGGCCGTCTCCACGGGCTCGAAGCGGGTGCGGCCATCCTCGACCAGCAAGACGCCCTGGCGACCGGACTTGTCGCGTGCCAACGCAGCCAGCGGCACCAGCACACCCCGGTCCTCGCCCACGGCAATCTCGACCTGCGCCTCCTGGTCGATGGCAAAGCGCTGCGGCACGGCATCGAAAGCCACGTGCACGTCCAGCTCGCGCGTGGCGGCGTCCGACTGCTTCGCGATGCGCGCCACCTTGCCGGGCAGCACCTCGCCGCTGCGCAGCCGGATGCGCGCGACTTGGCCCGGCTGCACGCGGCCCACCACCGATTCATCCACCCGCGTGGCCACCCACAGCGACTTCGGGTCGACGATCTTCAACAGCGGCGTTCCCGGCACGACAGTGTTGCCGGCTTCGGCCAAGCGTTGGATCACCACGCCATCCATCGGTGCGACGATGCGCGTGTACGTGAGCACGGCGTCGGCGTACCGGGCTTCCTGCGAGAGTGAACGCACATCGGCCCCGCGGGCTGCCAGCGCGGCCTGGGCAGCGTCCACGCCGGCGGTCGCACCGCCCAGTGCAGCATTCGAGGCGTCCACCACGGCCTGCGAGACGAAGCCCTGGGCCAGCAGTTCAGCGTCACGGCGCAACTTGCTGCGCGCCAGTTCCAGATCGGCCTGCGCCTTGGTCACGTTGGCGCGCGCGGCCTCGGTGTTGCGCGACATGGCTTCCTGCTGACCGCCGACGACACCCCGGCGGGCGCTCAGGTCGCGATCATCGAGCGTCACCAGCAATTGCCCCTGGTGCACCGTGTCGCCCACATCCGCGTGCATCTGCGTCACCGTCGCATTGACGCGTGCGCTCAGCGTGACGGGTATGCGCGCCTGCACCGTGCCAGGTCCGATCACGCGCGCGGCGATGGCGCCCTGCGCAGCCACAGCGACAGGCACATCCAAGGCGCGGCCGAAGCGCCAGAATGCGGCGCCTCCGGCGGTGAGGAGAAGCAAGGTCGGCAGCGCTGCGGCAAGCATCCGACGGCTTGTCATCACGCGGTCCTGGCTGCTTCTGGTTGGCTCTGCTGATGGGCGGTGACTGAAGCCATTTCAAGACTCACGTGGCCTGCGTCGCGCTGCCATCCAGGCTTTCGCAGGCTCGGCGCAGGCGCTGTTCGGCCGCATCGGCCACGGCCTTGACCTCGGGCTTGCCGACCAGATTCACCATGATCTGCGGGTCGAGGAAGCCGACGACCACGCGCTCCGATGCTTCCTCCCGCACGATCACATTGCACGGCAGCAGCAGGCCGATGTCGGGCGCCGCCTGCAAGGCTTGGTGCGCCAGCGGGGGGTTGCAGGCGCCGAGGATGCGGTAGGGCGGCATGTCGACGCCCAGCTTCTCCTTCATCGCGTGCTGCACGTCGATGTCGCTCAGCACGCCGAAGCCCTCGGCTTTCAGGGCAGCGAGTGTTTTCGCGAGAGCCTGATCGAATGTGATGCCAGTGAGTGTGGTGGTGAATCCGTACATGGAGAACCTCGATGGATTGATTTGCAGGGCTCAGGCGGGGGGCGCCTCAGTTCGCGATGTCTTGGCGACCAGCTTGGACAGCTCGGCGAATCCGATTGGCGGCACGGTCAGCCAGGCCAGCGTGAAGATGCGCTTGGCCAATCCGGCGGCCATGCGTTCCATCTGCTTGCGCTCGCCGGCCAGCCGCGCTGCCAACAAAGGGTCATGCGTGCCGGCCGCCAGCACGCTCTTGTTGAGTACCCAGGCATAGGGTTCGATGCTGGCCCGACGAAGGTCTTCCTGCAGCGCGGCCGCCTGCGACACCGGCGTCACCTCGGGCAGCGTGACCAGAATGATCTTGGTGTACGCGGCGTCCTGCAGCCGCATCAAGGGCGTGACGATGTGGGCGCTGCCGTGACCTTCGAACTCACGCGTCATCTGCCGGTGGTAAGCGCCGGTCGCGTCCATCAGCAGCATGGAATGGCCCGTGGGCGCGGTGTCCAGCACGACGAAGGCGCTGCGGCCCTCGCTGACGATGCGTGAGAAAGCATGGAAGACCGCGACCTCTTCGGTGCAGGGCGATTGCAGGTCTTCCAGCAGCAGCGCCTGCTCGGCCGCGTCGAGCTTCGGGGACTTGGCGGCCATGATTTTGTCGATGTAGCGCTGCGTCTCGACCTTCGGGTCGATGCGGCTCAGGTTCAAACCCGGCACGTCGCCGTTCAGCGTTCCCGCCAGGTGCGCGGCCGGGTCGGTGGTACTCAAGTGCACGGTCTTGCCGCGCTGGATCAGCCCCAGCGCCAGGGCAGCGGCGACCGTCGTCTTGCCGACACCGCCCTTGCCCATCACCATGATCAGCCCGTGCCCGGCAGCGGCCAATTCGTCGGCCAGAGCGTCCAGGCCTTGAAGCTTTTCACTGGAGACCACAACCGAAATCGTGGGCGTGGTGACCGGACCGGCACCGGTGGTCAGCAGTGCGCGCAAGGCGGGCAGGCCGACCGTGTCGAAGGCCCGCAGCGGCACGCGGTCCTGCGGCAGTGCACGCAAGGAAGCTGGCATCGCGTCCAGCGCCTGTTGCCCCAGGTTCTCGATGGCGCGGGCCACCGCGTCGGTGCGCTCGCTGGCGTGGAACACGCCATTGATCGCCAGCCGCTGGTTGTTCAAGCCCAGTTCATGCAACTCGCCGGAGGTGTGGGCCGCTTCGGCGATGGCCCCCTGGTCGGGTCGCGTCACCAGGATCACCGTGGTCTTGGCCGGATCGCTCAAGGCGTCGAGCGCGGCTTTGAAGCGCACCTCTTGCATCTTCAAGCCCGAATGCGGCCCCAAGCAGGAGGCGCCGCGATCGTTGCCGTCAAGAAAGCCGGTCCATGCCTTGGGAAGACTCAGCAGGCGCAGGGTGTGCCCCGTCGGAGCGGTGTCGAAGACGATGTGGTCGTAAGGTTCGGCGCCGTCGGACAGCAAGGACGAGAACTCGTCGAAGGAAGCAATCTCCGTGGTGCAGGCGCCGGACAGTTGCTCGCGCACGGTCGAGCGTTCTTCTGCGCTGGCACCCTTGCCCATCTGCGCCAGAACCCGCTGGCGATACGACTCGGCTGCGGTGTCGGGGTCGATGTTCAGCACCGACAGGCCGGGCGCACCGGGCACAGGAACGGGCGTGTTGCGAAGCTCGATCCCGAGCATCTCGTCCAGGTTCGACGCGGCGTCGGTGCTGACCAGCAGCACCTTCTTGCCAGCATCGGCGAGCGTCAGCGCGGCAGCGGTCGACAGCGAGGTCTTGCCGACCCCGCCTTTGCCCGTGAAGAAGAGGTGCCGGGTCGGGTGGTTCAGGAACCCGATGGGACCGGGCTTCAGCCAGGTCTGCACTTCCTCGTGCGAGGGAATGCCGCCGCTGTGCACGACCTTGCCGTCGATCATGACGGCCGGGGTGGCTCGGACGCCTGAGCGCTTGATCTCGTCCGGGTTCTCTACCTTGACGATTTCAACCTTGACCCCCGAGGCCTGCGCGGCCCGTTCGATGATGCCGATGGTGCTGTGGCACTTGCTGCAGCCCGATCCCAAAACTTGGATTTCCATCTCGATGCCTCTTCCTGATTTCACTGCACCGCGTTGAAGACATGGCCGACGATCAGGATGCCGGTGGCCTCACTCGCGTACTCGCTGAAGCCGGCGAAGTCTTGATTAATCAGAAGGCAATCACTCGGTTCGAGGTCGAACTTGATGGCGAAGCCGTTTCCCGACTGCGCTCACTTGTTCGGGAGGAACTGAGGCGCGCTCTTGAAAACTTGGTTAAGAACCGCGATGTCCCGTTGTTAATTGTTGATGAGGCCAGCGCATTGCTGATGACTCGCAAGCGAATGTCGCCGCTTCTGCCATTCGAGATTCTGAAGTCCTTGGCCGTCGTGCTAAAGATCCCGATCATCCTGTCTGGGGCCTACGATCTCTTGGGCATCCTGGACGGTACCTGTACTGCGGCTTCTGCAGTCAGAGGTCGTTTCGTTGACCGACATGCGCTCGGCCCGCTTCTCGTCGGGATTTGCGAAGCGGTACTCGAAGACAGTGAATGGTTACGGCAAGTACGCGGAACAGATGTCGGCGTCCCTCGAGCAGCTAACGCTGGCTCAGGATCTCCGGGCCGGAACGTGTCTGCACTGGCGTGGCTTGTTCGACCCTAAGGGTACTGGGCTCCTTGCTCCCGTTCCCAGGTGGTGCCCTACCTGCCTTGAGGCGCAGCAGGGCTCGGGCGAGCTGATCGTCGCGCCTCTCCAGTGGTCGCTGGGGCCAGTTACCCGGTGCATCAGGCACGGTGCGCCGCTGCAAAGCACATGCCCTACCTGTGGCGCAGAGCAGCACTTCATCAGCGACGCCGTGCCAAGGGGCCGCTGCTCCTCTTGCGGCGGCCGCCTGGGGTACCGCGAGGGGCTGTGGTCAAACGGGGCCGCATCGGCACGGGAATTGTTCATGGCCGATGCCGTCAACGAGATGTTGACCCTCGGTCGTGAGGCTGAGGCGCTGGCCAGTTTGGCTGTCTTCACCTCTCAGATGAACGCGGTATCCGTCTTCAAGTGCGGACGTGGCATTCGACACCTAGAACGAGAAATCGGCTTCCGGAAACACTCGATCTGCCGGTGGACAGAAGAGGGTAAGCGTCCGCAATTCGATCAGTTCCTGGAGCTGTGTTTTCGGATCGGGATTAAGCCGGTCGACTTGCTCGACGGCAGTTGGGCGCTCGACCGCTCGTCAGTTGCTCTCCGTAAAGACGCCGTGCCCGAAAGGCGGCGTAGCCACGTGCTCAGTGAGTCGGGCCTCGCGGCGTTGAAGGCAGATGTCGAGCGGATCGTATCGTCTCAGGAGTCGTTTGAGGACGCAGTGGCCGTCGCCGAGAGACATGGCATCTCGGCGTCGGCATTCAAGTACAGGCATGGAGACCTCTACGCCGTCCTGGCGGCACACCGGTTAGTGGTTCGTGGGACGCTCAAGCAACAGCGGCTGGCTCGGCAGGAGGCAAAGGCGGTCGAACTGGTCCAACTGCTGCATGGCCAGCACGTGCGACTGACGCGTGCCAATATCGAGACGGCGATGCTGGAGGCGGGGATGACGCTCAAGGACCCCGTGACGCGCCGCATCGCCTTCAAGGAGCGGGAGCGTCTGGAGTCCAAGGTTCCCGCAAAGCCACGACCGATCGCCAGCAAGTTTGTGCGTTCGTAGTCCTTGCGTGTATCGACGTCGTGCAAGGTCAGCTTTGCAGGGCTCCGAATTCACGCAGCCGGCCAGCAGCCGGCATTCACGTCGGTCCGCTTCCGGGCTGCCCAGCTGCAGGAAATTCGACCGTGAAGGTGCTGCCCAGGTCCCGCTCACTGATGAACGACAGCCGGCCACCCATCAATTCCACCAGCTGCTTGGTGATCGAAAGCCCCAGGCCGATGCCTTCGACGGCACCGCCTTCCTGACCCAACCGGTTGAAAGGCTCGCACAACGAAGCCTGCCGGTCGGCGCTGATGCCGACGCCGCTGTCAATCACGCGGACGGACCACCAGTCCTCACGCTGCTCGGACTGCAGCAGCACGCTGCTGTTGGGCCGGTTGTACTTGATGGCGTTGGACAGCAGGTTTGACAGCACCTGGCGCAGGCGCGTCTTGTCGGCCAGAACCCAGGCGGGCGGGGCGGTCAGCCACTGCTCGGTGACGCGTATGCCCAGGATGCGCGCCGATTCGGTCTGCTCGCTGCGCACAGCCTCGACCGCCCGGCCCAGGTCCACGCTTTCCACATGCAGCTTGAGCTCGCCGATCTCGGCCCGCGACCGGTCTAACAGGTCGTTGATCAGGGTCAGCAGGTGATGCCCCGACTCCTCGATCAAGCGCATCCAGCGCTCCCGGGTGGCCGGTTCGGCGTCCGCGCGCTGGCGCCGCAGCAGGCCGCAGATGCCCAGGATGCCGTTCAGCGGTGTACGCAGTTCATGGCCCATGCTGGCCAGGAAGACGGCTTTGGCCCGGTTCGAGGAATCAGCAATCTGCTTCGCGGCGATGGCCTGCTGAGCGATACGGTGTTCGGTGATGTCCCAGATCACGCCCTTGATGGACGACCGGGCCTGCAGACTGGATTGCGAGCGACCGCGCGCTGCCAGCCACAGAGGCGGCGCGCCGGGCCGCTCGACCTCGAATTCGATCGAGCCTGCAACGTCCGTCGCCTGCAGTTCCGTCAACCAGCTGCGGAAGCGCGCCGCCCCTTCCGCGCCCAGCCCGGTGTCGACCAGCTGCTCAGGCTGCGGGCCGTCGGGCTGTTCGTCTCCGAGCAGCCTGCGGGCCTGGGCATCGAAGACCAGGTCGGGACCACAGCGTGACTTTCTGAAGATGCCCAGTCCAGCCGCCTGGGTCGCCAGCGCCAGTTGCTCGGCGACAGCGCGGCGTTGCAAGTCGGCGGCGCGCAGCTCGCTGACGTCCAGGTAGAAGGCGCTGACCCGAGAAGGCTGCCCCTGCTCGTCCAGTTCGGCGAATTGGCGACCGATGACATGCCCGAGCTCGCCGTCCGCGCGCAGGCAGCGGAATTCGCGCATCGGGCCGGTGGTTCCTGCCCGGGCTGCAATCCGGTCCTGCAGGAAGGCTGCACGGTCGTCGGCGTGAATGGCACCGACCAGCTTGTCGACCTGGAATGGGCCGCCTTCGTGGTCCAGGCCCAGCATGGCCAGCAGGCGCGGACTCATGTCCATCCGGCCCGTGGCCACGTCCTCCGAGCAGGTGCCCATGCCGGCCACTTCCAGGGCATGTTCCAGCGCCGCGCTCAGCCCCGTGATCGCGCGCGAACTATCGCGGGCAGCGGCCATCTCGCTCTGCACGATGGGCGTCACGTCGCTGAGGTGCGCCAGCAAGCGTTGGCGGTCGAGCTGCTGGATGCTGAGCGACACCCAACGGTCGGCGCGCTGGGCTCCGCTACCGGCACCGATGTCGCTGCGGATACGGCGCCGCAACGGCCCGAAGACGATGCCGCCGCTCGCCCTGGCCGAACCCGGCCGCTCAAGCCTCAATTCCGGGAACAAACCACCGAGGGTGGTGAACAGGTTCTGCAGCGTGTCGCCTGGCGCGATGGCCAGCAGCAACTGGGCTGCCACCGGCGTCATCAGCTCGACCTCGCCGGCCGCATCGATCTGAATCAGTCCGATCGGTGCACCGTACAGGAACTGCAGCAGGTGCTGGACCGAGGGCGAAGCATCGGGTTCAGGGCCGCGCGCTTTCCGTCCCGCGCGCTCGCGCCAGAGGCGCCGGAACGGCGGTTCCGCCGTGTCGCGGGTGGCACCAGCAGCAGGTGTCCTGCCGCCCGCTGGCCCAGCGGGGGCGCGATCCCGGAGACCGCGCAGCCTGCTCACGCCGGACGGCTCAGCAGCACATACCGCAAAGCGTCGCCCGGTTCGCTGACCATGCGCAGCCGGACTTTCGTGGGCCGCATGCGCCAGGTGAGCACGTAGTCGATGGTGTCGTCCAGCGTCTGCTGACCCAGCGCCGCGTTCTCGAAGCGCTGGGCGACCAGGTAGTTGTTCATGCACTGGGCGATGGCCGAGAACACATGCTGGCCGATGACCCAATCCGGCGCCAGCGCCGTGAAGCTCGACTCGAACCGGTTGTACTGCCTGACGATGCCGTCGGCGTCGAAGCCGATGAGGCCGAAGTCCAAGGCATCGCGTGCGGCAGCGTCCAGCCGAGCCAGGCTGTGCAGGATGTTCGGCTGGTCAAAGCGGATCGGCGTCATGGTCGTGGCCCCCCGCCCATGCTCCATGCCGAAGAGGGCAGGTTGGCGAAAAAGCGTACGCAACTGTTGCAGACCCGACCCGGCCAAAGTATGCCGGGAGGGAAGCATTCCAAGCAGCCGCTGCCGCTGCCGCTGGCCCGCGTGCGGCGTGGACGGGCGCGCGCTAGACCTCGGGTCTCAGTCGCTGTGCCAGCGCGTGCAGGGCGGGCAGATCGGCTTCGGTGCAGTGCTGGGCCACCAGCGCTGCCAAGGTGGCCCGATCCGGTTCGCGTTCGGCCAAGCCCCGCGCCCATGCCCCCAGGGCGAACACGCGCCCCAGTCGCAGCAGTTCGAGGTACCGGTCCAAATCGGCAGCCGGCAGGGCCTGCAGCGGCTGCGGATCCGGGTGCTGGGCCTCGGCTGGCGCGGGCGCAAGGTGGCGCGGCGCGTCCGGGTCGAGCAGTTCCCGCAGCACATCCAACAGGCCATCCGCTTCGAAGGGTTTGGCCAGGATGGCATCGAAGTCCAGTTCCGGCGGGAAGTCCTCGGGCCGGTGCGGCATCGAGGCCGAGATCAGGATCACCGGCAAGGACGGGCATGTCGCGCCTTGTCGCAGTTCGAGCAGCAAGTCCCAGCCGTCCCTGCCGGGCATGATCTGGTCGACCAATACCGCGTCGATGGGCGGCGAATTGGCTTCGCACAGAGGCAGCGCCGTGTCGACGCTGGCGGCCTCCGTCACCGCAATGCCCCAGTCCGCGCAGAGTTCACGCAGGTATTCACGATTGATGGCCAGGTCATCGACGATCAGCAGATGACGCTGTCGCCCCGCCAGGGCCCGCATCAAGCCGGTGTCGGCCTGCCGAGTGGGTGCCCACACGGTGGTGGGCAGGTCCAGCGCGAAGGAAAAACGGCTGCCCTGGCCGGGAATGCTCGCCACCTGGACGCGCCCGCCCATGGCTTCCACCCAGTGCCGGGCAATGGGCAGGCCGAGCCCGAGACCGGGTTGGCCCTGTGTCGCAGGGCCGCGCTGGAAGGCCTCGAAGATCCGGGTCTGGTCTTCGGCGGCAATCCCGATGCCCGTGTCGGTGACCGCGAAGGCCAGCCTGCAGCTGTCCGGCGCCGGCGCAGACGGCCCGGGCGAGTCGCCATGCACGGACAGCGTCACGCGCCCTGCGCAGGTGTATTTGCAGGCGTTGCCCAGCAGGTTCTGCAACACCTGCAGCAGCCGGTCTTCGTCCACCAGCACGGCGTCCGGCAGGTCGCCGGTTTCGACCAGCTCGAACCGGTTGCGGCCTTCCGTCGCCAGCATCTGGCCCAGTTCGCGCACCTGCTGCAGGAACGACGGAAGACGAACGGCCCGGCGCCGCAAGCCGCTGTATTGCTGGCTGTTGATGCTGAACTGCAGCAGGTCGTCGATCAGCCGGTTGAGCTGGGTGCTGGCCGATTGCAGGATCTCGAGATGCCGCCGCGATTCACCCGTGCTGCGCTTGAGCAGCAGCCGCGTATAGCCCAGCATCGTGTGGACCGGCGTGCGCAGTTCGTGGTTGATGCTGGAGAGGAAACGCGACTTCGCCTGGTTGGCGTCCTCGGCCTCGCGGGTACGGACGGCCAGCACTGCGTTGGCCTGCCGCAACTCGTCCGTGGCCTGCACGCGGGCCGTCACGTCCAGCAGGATGGCCAGCACCTGCCGCGGGTCGCCGGGCATCGCGGCCAGCCCGATTTCCACCGCCACGGTGCTGCCGTCGCGCCGGCGCAGCGTCTTCTCGTACGGGACGCTGGCGCCGACGGCCTGTACCTGCTCGAGGGCCCGACGATCCAGTTCCAGATCCTCGGGTCTGCAGAACCGATCCCATTGAATTTGGCCACGGACCAGTTCGTCACGCGTCGCTGCCAGCACGTTCAGGTAGTAGTCGTTGGCAAAGCTCAGACCGCCCGCCTCGTCGCCGATGGCCACGCCGACGATGTTCGA
Source organism: Betaproteobacteria bacterium (assembly GCA_947453725.1). Taxonomy (GTDB): domain Bacteria; phylum Pseudomonadota; class Gammaproteobacteria; order Burkholderiales; family Burkholderiaceae_C; genus Rubrivivax. Next base: position 247,900 of record CANGHH010000005.1, read on the forward strand.
GTTCAACAGGCGGCGGAAGCGGGCGTCGGCCAGCTGCAATTCCAGGTCGCGCGCCTTGCGCTGCGTGCTGTCCTCGAAGACGACAGCGAACTCGCCCTTGCGGGAAGAGTAGACGCGTCCGCCGAGCCAGCGTGGCTGCGTCCGCAGCTCGACTTCGAAACGCTCGGTGATGCCGGTATCGGCGACGCGCAGCAGCAGGTCCACCAGTTGGGGGTGCCGGCTCCACAGCGCGGGCACAGCCTGGCTGGCCCGCAAGCCCTGCAAGTGGCCGCGGCCCATCAGGTTGACGGCCAGCTGGTTGGCCTTCACGCATTCGAAGTCCGGGCCCTCATCCGCGCGCTGAACGGTGCGACCGCTGATGAACGCCAGGGGCATGTTGCTGAACAGCGATTCGTATTCCGCCTCGGAGGCCCGCAGCCGGTCCTGCGCTTGGCCAAGTTCGGTGATGTCCAGGAAAGACGCGACGAGGTGCGGCTCGTCCCCGAGCTGCACGCATTCGAAAGAGGCCAGAACACGACCCGGTGCGCCTGACTTGGTCTGGATATCGACGGTCTGGCCCCGGGCCTGCCGATCGCGCGAGACGCGGTCGACCACAGCCCGACGGCGATCCGGGTCTGCCCACAGTCCCAGCTCTTGGCTGGTGCGACCGAGAACCTCCTCCCGCTCGAAGCCGAAGATCGCCAGAAAGGCGTCGTTGACCTCGACGAATCGGTGATCTGACACCCGAGAGATCGCGATGGCTGCGGCGCTGGCCGCGAAGATGACGCTCAAGCGCTCGATCAGCTTCTTGCGCTCGGTGATGTCCTCGAAGACGATGAACAGGTGCCCGTCGAAGGGCCTCGAAACGGCCACTGAGAGCCAGCGATCGGGCCCCTCCAGATGGGCCTCGGCCCGTTCGGGCGTGCCGCTGGTGATGACGCGATGGAACAGCGCCATCCGATCCGAACAGGGGGCTTGCGCATCCCCAAGCCAGATCTCGCTGGCCCGGCGGCCGACGACGTCCTGCACCTGCATCAACTCTTCGTAGGCCTCATTGACCTCGAGGTACTCGTAGTCCACCAACTGGCCTTGCTCAAAGATGCCGCGGCAATAGACATAGCCGCCCAGCATGGCCTGCAACAAGCTGCGGTATTTCGACTGGCTTTCGGTCAGCGCCACTTCAACCTGCCCGCGCCGGCCGGCCTCCGCGACTAGCAGTCGCTGGGACTCCTGCAACTGCTGCTGCGCCTGCTTCAATTCGGTGATGTCGGACACCAGGGCGAAGAAGCCCGTCACCGTGTCGCCTTCGACGTCGGGCAGGTACTGCGCCCAGGTGTGGCGCACGCTGCCATCCGTCATCGTCAGCGTGCGTTCGAAGTGCTGGGGCAGGCCCGCCAGCGCACCGCGGATATAGGGCTCGTTCCGTTCGAACAATTCAGGGCCCAGCAGCTCCGGCATCGTGATGACCTGCATCTGTTCGCGGCTGCGCCCGAACCAGGCCAGGTACCGGTCGTTGGAGAAGGTGCAGCGCAGGCCGGTACTCCAGCGAGCGACCAAGGCCGGAATCGAGTTGGTGACCGATTCCAGCAGACGCGTGTGCTCGCGCTGCGCAGCGCCGGCCAACTCCGCGGCAGTGACGTCGGCCACGGTGCCCAGCAGTTGCGCCGGCATGCCCGCCTCGGCGTCCACCCAGCGGGCCTGCGAGTGCATCCAGCGCACCGAGCCATCGGGAAGCAGCACCCGGTGCCTGCTGATGAAGGGCTGGCCCCTTTCGTGGGCAGCTTGCAACGCCGCGTGCACCGCCGCCCGGTCGTCGGGATGCACCTCGGCCAGCGCAAGGTCGTGCGACAAGGGGTCGGCAGGGTCCAGGCCGTGCAGGCGCACCGCCACCGCGTCGGCCTGCAGCATGTTACGGGACGGATCCGCCATCCAGACGCCGACCTCGGCGCCCTCCAGCGCCAGCGCCAGCGTCCGGGCCAGGAATTGCGGCGCTGCAGCAGGTGCCCCGGGCGGGTCTTCGATGCACATCAGGATCGCGTCGGGCTGCCCCAGCTCGGCGCCGGCACGGACCTGCAGCAGCCCGCAGCCCGTGAACGCCAGCGCACCCGCGACCTCGAATTCACGGGCCGCCGTCAGCATGCGCACGGCCCGGTCCAGGTCCACGAGTTGCAGCAGATCCAGGAAGCGTGTCCCGGCCAGCGTGCCCCGCCCGAGGCGGCGTTCAGCCTCGGCCCCGGCTGCGACGACGCCGCCGTCGGCATCCAGCCGCAGTTCGCTCGCCCCGGTGCCCTCAGTCGTCGTCATCGTCCTCTGCCTCCGCGGCTGGTGACCCGGCCGCCTGGCGGTGGGCCTGGCGGTAGCGCCGCGGGCCCAGGCCGTAGCGCCTTCTGAAGGCGCGCGAAAAGTCGCTGGGGTTCAGGTAGCCAGCGCGGTCGGCCACACGCTGGATCTGCTGGTCGGTGGTGGCCAGTGCGGTGCGCGCTCGCTCCAGCCGCAGATGCGCCACGTATTCGTGCGCCGTCATGCCGAAGCGGTCGCGGAACAGGTCGGTGAGCTTCTTCTCGTTGGTGCCGACGCGATGCGCCAGCAGGTCCAGGCCGGGCCATTGCAGGTCGTCGCGTTCCAGCGCGGCGATGGCCAGCGCCACGAGGTCGCGGACCGGTTCGATGTCGCCCGGAATGGTTTCTCCTGCAGGCCCAGGGCCGGCCCGCGTCGCGCCGGCCGCGCGTGCCAGCCGCAGGTGCACGAACAACCGCGCCAGCACTTCGTCTGCGCTGAAAGGCTTGGTGATGTAGTCCACGCCGCCGGCGGCAAAACCTTCCAGCCGGTCTTCGATGGTGGCCGCGCCTGACAGGAAGATCACCGGGACACCGGCGGTTTCGGGAACGCGCTGCAGCTTGCGGCAGACCTCGTAGCCATTCATGCGGGGCATCTCGACGTCCAGCAGGATGGCGTCCGGGCGGCCGGCCACGCCCTTGTCGATGCCGTCCGCGCCGTCGAGCGCGACCATCACGTCCAGGGCATGGCCCTGCAGGTACTCCAGCAGCAGTCGAACGGATTCAACCCGGTCGTCGATGATCAGGATGCGCGCAGTGGAAACGACGATCTCCCGGAACGTCCTGTAGCTGAAGCAGACGGCCAGGCTAGGGCCAGTCCACGCAGATCTGACGGCCCAGCAGCAGACGCTCCGACGCTGCATGGAATTTTTCGGCGCCGGCATACAAGGGGCCCGGCAGCACACAGACAGTTGCCGGGTGCGTTCGGCGTCCGACCCTCGAGCAGTTCCTGTGTCGGCGCAGCCCGATGGCGTTTGGCCGGCAGGTCCGCGCGCATCAGGTTCTGTGGCTGCGCTTGCGCGCCCTACGCGCTGCGCCCCTGCCTCGGAACTCTGATGTCCTTACCTTTGCCCGCAGCCGACCCGTTCACGACGTGTGAAAACGAACCCATCCGCTTCCCGGGCGCCATACAGCCCCATGGCGCCTTGCTGGTGGCCGCGGTGGCCTCGGGCCTCATCGAGGCCGCCAGCGATTCCTGTAGCGACTTGCTGGGCCACGACGCGGCCAGCCTGATCGGACGCAGCCTGCAGGCCGTCCTGGGCCCTGCGGCGGTACAGGCCTTGTGCACGGACACCGGTACGCCTGACGCACAGTCTGTGGCGCTGCCCGACTTCGCACGGCCCCTGGTGGCCATGGCCAGCACGAACGCGCACCAGCAACTGCTGGTGGCCATCGAGCCCGGACGCCCGCACGCGAACCCGCAAGGTCTGTTGGCCCGAAGCATGGTCAGGGCCTGGCGTCGGCTGGACGATCCCGCCGCCATCCTGGACGCCGCAGTGCAGGGGCTGCGCGACATGACGGGCTTCGACCGGGTGATGGTCTATCGCTTCGACGGCGACTGGAACGGCGAGGTCGTGGCCGAAGCGCGCAACGACGCCCTCGAGCCCCTCCTGGGCCTGCACTACCCGGCCAGCGACATTCCGCGGCAGGCCCGCGAGCTGTACCACCTGGTTCGCGTCCGTGCCATACCGGACGTCGGGTACGCGCCTTCGACCCTGTTGGCGCAGGCCCCGGCGCACGACATCGACCTGGGCACCTGCAGCCTGCGCAGCGTCTCGCCCGTGCACCTGGAGTACTGCCGCAACATGGGGGTGCGCGCAACGCTCGTGGCCTCATTGGAGGTCGACGGCCGCCTCTGGGGCCTGGTGGCCTGTCACCACTATGCGGGCCCGCGTGGCCTGGAGCCCGCCGAGCGCGCAGAACTGGCCTGGCTGTGCGAGGACCTGGCAGAACTGCTGGCTGCAGCCCTGCTGCGCCAGCGCCAGGCGCGGCTACAGGCCTTGACGGCACGACGGCACCAGCTCGTCGAGCACGTCCGTGCGGTGGCGCTGCAGGCCCTGACGCAGCAGGCGGATGCGGCCGAACTGCTGGACGTGGTCAACGCGGACGGCTTTGCGCTGGTCGACGCGCAGGGTGTGCGCACCGTGGGGCTGGCGCCTTCCGAAGACCGCATCGGGCTGCTGATGCAGCGGCGCAGCACCCTGGCGCCACCGGGGTCGGCGGTTGCGACCCATCGCATCGAGAAAGACCTGGGCCTGCCACCGGTGGGCGACGGCATCGCCGGGGTGCTCTTTGTCTCCGTACTGGAACAGCCCCTGACGTCGCTGCTGTGGTTCCGCAAGGAGCGCGCGGAAACGGTGCGTTGGGCGGGCGACCCCGGACGGGCGCATGAGTTGGGCGCCGATGGCCGTCTCTCACCCCGCAAGTCCTTCAGCCAGTTCCTGGCCCTGGTGCGCGGCGAGTCCCTGCCGTGGTCACCGGAGGAAAACGCCTCGGCCGCGGAATTGGGGGCGCTGATCGAAATCGACGCGCTGCGGCAGCGCGAGGCCCTGTTGCAGACCGTGCTGGATTCCGTCCCGCAGCACCTGTGCATGCTGAATGCCGACGGCGTCATCGTGATGGTCAACCAGGCCTGGCGCGAATTCGCGCTTGCCCATGGCACCGCCGAAAGCACCGGCACGGTCATCGGCTCGGCCTACAACGCGGTGTGCGGGCAGGCCAGCAGTGCGCCGTCGGGCGCCGAGGCGCAGGTGGCCTGGCTGGGGATCCGGTCTGTGCTGACGTTGCGCCAGCCCCAGTTCCAGCTGGAGTACCCGCGCCCGCTGGCTGATGAGACGCTCTGGTTTCACCTGCGCGTCGTGCCCATGCAGCAGCCCTGCGAAGGGGCGGTGGTCATCCACGAGGACATTTCGGCGCACCGGCAGGCCTGGCTGGCCGTGCAGGCTGCGGAGTCCCGCTACCGCGAGATGGTGGAAGCTCAGACCGAGAGCGTGCTTCGCCTCGGCGCCGATGGCTACGTGCTTTACGTCAATGCTGCCGCCTGCCGCTTCTTCGAACGGCCGCGAGAGGTCTTGCAAGGGCTGCACTGGCAGCAACTGACCGGCCCCGTGGACGTCAGCCTGCAGGATGCGCGGGTCCGCTCGGCCACGCCGGACGACCCCCTGACGTCGGCCGAACTGCGCATCGTCCTGCCCAGCGGCCGGGTGCGCTGGGGCCACTTCGTCCACCGCGCCCTCTTCGACGACCAGGGCCAACTGCTCGAAGCGCAGACCGTCGGCCGGGACATCACCGAACGCAAGCACGCCGAAGCCGAGGTGAAGCGCTTGTTGCGCGAACAGCAGGCCATCCTGAACAGCCCCGTCGTCGGCATCTTCAAGGTGCGCCATCGCCGGATTTCCTGGGCCAACGCTGCTTTTGCACAAATCCATGGCTACGCGCTGGATGAAGTCCTGGGCCGCGCACCGCGCCTGTTCGTCCCCAACGATGAAGCACTGGCCACGCTCGTGCAGGCTGCCGCGCCGGCCCTCAGCACCGGGCAGATCTACCGTACCGAATTGCAGCACCGCTGCAAGGACGGGCGCCTGATTTGGGTGGAGCTCAGCGTGGCCATGCTCGACGAGGAGCAGGACGAGACCATCGGCGCGCTGGTCGACATCTCGCACCTGAAGGCGGCCGAGGCCGGCCTGCAGGAACACCAGCTGGCCCTGGAAGGGATGGTGGCCTCGCGCACGCGGGCACTGGCCCAGGCCCGAGACGAGGCGCAGGCTGCCAATCGCGCAAAGAGCGTCTTCCTGACGACGATGAGCCACGAGCTGCGCACGCCGATGAACGCCATCATGGGTTTGACGCAGCTGGCCCGCAAGAACGCCACGGACGCGAAGCAGGCCGATCAGCTGGGCAAGGCGCTGAACGCGGCCACGGGCCTGCTGGCCATCATCAACGACATCCTCGACCTCAGCCGCGTCGAGACCGGCAACGTCGTGCCCGAGCATCTCGCCTTCGACCTGGACGGGGTGTTCGACAAGTTGAAGACACTCTCGCGCGACCAGGCTGCGAAGGCCGGGCTCGACCTGGTATTGCAACTGGACCCCGCCCTGCGGGGCCGGCGGCTGATGGGCGATGCACAGCGCCTGGGCCAGGTCCTGCTCAACCTGGTGGCCAATGCCATCAAGTTCACCAGCCAGGGGGCGGTTCGTGCCCGTGCCTTGCAGTTGGAGGCGCAGGCCCGTCGCAGCCATGTGCGCTTCGAGGTTCAGGACACCGGCATCGGCATCGCAGCCGAAGACCAGGTCCGCATCTTCAAGGCCTTCGAGCAGGTCGACGGTTCGACGACGCGCCTGTACGGTGGCAGCGGGCTGGGCCTTTCGATCTGCCGGCGTCTGGTCGAACTGATGGGCGGCGAGATCGGCGTTTCCAGCGAATTGGGTGTCGGGAGCACGTTCTGGGTCTCGCTGTGGCTGGACCGTGCCGACGCCGTGGCCTCGCAATCCAAGTCCGAGCCCGACAACCCGGACGAACGGGCCATCCGTGAACGCCACCGCGACGCCCGCGTACTCGTCGTGGACGACGAACCCCTCAACCGTGAGGTGATGCGTGTGCTGCTGGAGGAATGCCAGCTGCACGTCGACGAAGCTGTGGACGGCCAGCAGGCGGTGGAACTGGCGGCGCAGCAGCCTTATGCATTGATCCTGATGGACATGCAGATGCCCAAGCTGGACGGATGCGCAGCCACGCGCCAGATCCGCGCATCAGGACGCGGCAGCCGCGTGCCGATCATCGCGATGACGGCCAATGTCTTCCAGGAAGACGAGGAGGCCTGCCGCACAGCCGGCATGGACGACTTCCTCGGCAAGCCCATACAGACCGAGCGGCTGTTCAGCATGGCGCTGCGATGGCTGGACCGACCCGGCCGCTGACAGCACCGGCCGCGGTGCACGCGTCCGACACTTCTTTCCCCGATTCAGGAGCCCCGTGAACACGCCCACCCAGCCGATCATCGCCATCGCCGACGACAACCCACTGGCCTGCGAGGTGCTCACGGCCCTGCTGGCGGACCTTTACGAGGTCAGGGCGTTCAGGTCCGGGCAGGCTGTGTTGGCGGGCCTGGCACAGGATCGTGTGGACCTGGTCCTGCTCGACGTGGCGATGCCCGGCCTTGACGGCTACAAGACCTGCCAGGCGCTGCGCAAGGACGGCACGCACGCTGACGTGCCGGTGATCTTCCTGTCGGCCCACTCGCTGCTCGAAGACCGCCTGCGGGGCTACGCCGCGGGGGGTGACGACTACCTGGTCAAGCCCTACGACCACGACGAGCTGCTGGCCAAGATCGATCTGGCCATCGAGAGCCAGCGCCAGAAGCGGCGGCTCGCCCGCGACGTGGCCGAGCTGAGCAACGCTGCGTCGCTGACGGCCGAGATGATGGGCGAAGTGGGCGTGGTGCTGGAATTCCACCGTGCGCTGGCCGACTGCACGACGCCGGCCGCCATCGCGCAGGCGGTGCTCGCTGCGCTGGGGCGCCTCGGGCTGGAAGGCTGCGTGCAGCTGGCGAGCCGGGGAACGACGATGGCCCACTCGGCTGCCGGCGAGGCCTCTGCGCTCGAGGTGTCGCTGCTGGAATACCTGGCTTCGCAGAAAAGCGCTCGCATCCTGACCCTGGGTCACAACCTGGGCTTCGCGTTCGGCAGCGTCACGCTGCTGGTGCGCTGCCTGGCCTGGGCCGAAGCGCCCGACGCGTCCGAGACCGCCGACGCGATGGGGCGGGCGCGCGACAACGTTGCGCTGATCGTTGACGGTGCCGTGGACCGCCTGCGGGCGCTCGAAGCGGAGCAGGACGCCCGGCAACTGGTTGGCGCCCGGGACCTGATCGCCACCACGCGAACGGTACTGATGGATCTCGAGTCGATCGAACGCGAGCTGCACCGTGAGCTCGACGGTGTCTTCGAGGCGCTTCGACACGAGTTCGAGATGCACTTTCCTCGATTGGGTTTGACCGCGGCGCAGGAAGACAGCCTGGCAGAGATCCTGTCGCGTCAGCATGCACGCGGCCTGGCGGTGCTTGAACAGGGCCGCGCCGCCGAAGCCCGACTGCATCGGCTGGTCGAGCAACTGGAACAGGCGCCGCCAGGCGCCTGAGGGTTGGGCATCCCTGCGGCATGTCCGTCGCGGGCGTCACGGCCTTCGGCAAACGTTCTTTGGTTCACGATCTTCGATGGGGCGAGGTTGTTGCTGCTGAAGCTGGTCTGAGGACCTCGAGTGCAGGGGCGCTGTAGTCACCGGCTGCTCAGGGGCCAACAATTCGAGCCGCTCGAGGTCGCCTTTGGGTCGGGAAGAGACCCTCGACCTGCCGCCCGACAGCAGACATTCGGTCTCGCAGACGTCTGCGCCACGCGATCGTCCCGCAGCTCGCTACGTCCCAGCTGAGGGGCTGGTATCGCACGCCACTGCTGCGCTCGTCGATCGAAAGTACAGAACAAAGCTGCGTACTAATTCAGCGGAGGCGTCAGATGGCGTCGGACACTGGCTTGCAGGACGGAAGACAACCGCGCGGGCGGCACACCTGCGCCTCCTGGCTGCGTTGGCCGACTCGCGAACCAACTCGGTCGCCTAGCCGCAGAGGCAACGCTTGGCCGGGTGCCACCCCAACTTGCTGTCAGCCTTGGACGGCGGAGCCGGTTAGTACATTCCCGACCGCGGCGATAGGGATAGAGACTCCCGTCCCTCAGCCTGCCAAAAAAACAGCCCCTGACGGGGCTGTTTAAGCTAAGGCTTGCACCTGCTGGATAAACCTACCGGTTGCACCCGCTGCAACTCTATGCTTTGAGTCGCATCACTGGCGGCCCCTACTGTTGACTGGTGGAGACGAGGAGGATCGAACTCCTGACCTTCGCATTGCGAACGCGACGCTCTCCCAGCTGAGCTACGCCCCCACGACAGCTTCGAAGTCTAGCACTGAGCGGGTGATGTCCCGCGGCGGGGTCTGTGGCACGCTTACCATCGGCCTCCCTCACCGACCCTGATCCACGCGCATGAAGTCCCGTCTCGACCCGGCCTGGCTGGCAGCCCAGTACGACAACCGTGCCCGGGTGCCTGAGCATGCGGCCGTCCTGTCGAGCTGGGCGCAGGCCTCGGCCCTGGTGCGCGGGGCCAGCCCCTGTGTGCTGGACCTGGCCTACGGCGACGGTGCCGGCGAGACGCTGGACCTCTTTCCGGCCCCGGCCGCAGCCCGACCGGCACCGGTGCTGGTCTTCATCCATGGCGGCTACTGGCGTGCGCTGGACAAGGCCGACCATGCCTTCATCGCGCCGTCTTTCACGGCCGACGGCGCGCTGGTGGTGGTGCCGAATTACGCGCTGTGTCCGGCGGTCGGCATCGAGCACATCGTGATGCAGCTGGCCCAGGCCGTGGCCTGGGTATGGCGCCACGCGGCCGAGCATGGCGGCGACCCGTCGCGCATCGCGCTGGTCGGCCATTCGGCCGGCGGCCACCTGGCGACCATGCTGCTCGGTTGCCGCTGGAAGCAGGTCGACGAGAGCCTGCCCGCCCAGCCGCTGTCCGGCGCCTTGTCGATCTCGGGCCTCTACGACCTGGAACCGCTGCGCCACACGCCCTTCCTGCAGGCCGACCTGCAACTGACGCCGGCGTCGGTGGCCCGGCTCAGTCCGGCCTTCTTCCCGCGGCCCAAGGGCTGCAAGCTCTACGCGGCGGTGGGCCTGGACGAAAGCGAAGAGTTCCAGCGGCAGAACCTGCTGATCCGCGATGTCTGGGGGCCGACGGCCGTGCCGGTCTGCGAGACCGTGCCGGCCAGCAACCACTTCACGGTGCTGAAAGGCCTGGCCGACCCGGCCGGCCGCCTGCACGAACTGGCCTTGCGCCTGCTGGGGCTGCGATGAACGGCGCCGCCTGCGCATGAGGCTGTCGCCGATCACCGCCGGCCTGTGGCGGCTGCACGAATGGCAGCTCGACACGCCCGCGCTGCTGCGCTGGATCGAGCAGGCGCTCGACCTGGGCATCAGCAGCTTCGACCATGCCGACATCTACGGTGGCTACACCGTCGAAGCGCTGTTCGGGCAGGCGCTGGCGGCCGCGCCAGCGCTGCGTCAGCGCCTGCAGATCGTCACCAAATGCGGCATCCAGCTGGTCCACCCGAACCGGCCGGCGCACCGCGTGAAGGCCTACGACACCTCGCGGGCGCATGTCACGGCCTCGGTCGAGGCCTCGCTGCGTGCGCTGCGCACCGACCGCATCGACCTGCTGCTGATCCACCGGCCCGACTGGCTGATGGACCCCGATGAGTTGGCCGACACTTTCCGCCACCTGCTGGCCGCCGGCAAGGTGCTGCACTTCGGCGTCAGCAACCACACGCCGGGTCAGCTGGCGATGCTGCGCAAGCGCCACCCGCTGCTCACCAACCAGATCGAATTCTCGGCGCTGCAGATGCGCGCGCTGGCCGACGGCACGCTGGAGCAGTGCGTCGATCTCGGCCTGCGCCCGATGGTCTGGTCGCCGCTGGGCGGTGGTCGCCTGTTCAACGGCGGCGACCTGCAGGCCGCCCGCGTCTGGGCCGTGCTGCAGGACCTGGCCGCGCAGCACCGCGTCAGCGTGCCGAGCGTGGCCTATGCGTGGATCCTGCGCCACCCGTCGCGGCCGATACCGGTCACCGGCACCGGGCGCATCGAGGGCCTGAAAGAGGCCGTGGCGGCCCTCGACGTGCAGCTGAGTGTGGCCGACTGGTACCGCGTCTGGCAGGCCAGCATCGGCCACGAGGTGCCCTGAGGATCCATGATCGGCGGCCCGGCCGGGCCGGCGCCGGGGTTCACCAGCCGCTGAAGCGCGGCCAGTGCTCGACGCCGCCATCGGCCATCAGCACCGCGTAGGCCGGGAACTGCGCCGCCGTGGCGCAGGCGTGGTTGGGCAGCACGCGCAGCCGGCTGCCGATCGGGAAGCGTTGCGCCAGGCCGTCGTCGGCATGGCCGTCCCGCCAGGCGACGATCCCGTGTTCCTGGTTGGCGCTGGCCATCACCAGGCCTTCGATCAGCGCACCGCCTTCGTCGCAGACCGCGCCGTAGCCGAAGTCCACCGCCTGCGCCTGCGTGCCGCGGTCGCGGCTCATCGCCATCCAGCCGGCGTCGACCAGCACCCAGCCTTTTTCCAGCTGGTGGCCGATGACGGTGCCGAGCACGCTGAGCGCGATCTCGGCGGGGCTGCAGACGCCCACGCCGTGCATCACCAGGTCCTGCAGCACGTAGACCCCGGCCCGCACCTCGGTGACGCCGGCCAGCGACTGCGCCGACAGCGCCGTCGGCGTCGAGCCGACGCTGACCTCGGGGCAGGGCAGGCCGGCGGCGCGCAGGCGCTCGGCCGCGCGCACGCAGCGCGACCGTTCCTGTTCGGCCATCGCCTGCAGCGCTGCGGGCGTGCGGCAGTCGTAGCTGGCGCCGGCGTGGGTCATCACGCCCTGCAGCACCGCGCCGCCGTCGTGCAGCGTGCGGCCGATGGCGATCAGCAGGTCGGCATCGGGCAGCACGCCGGCGCGGTGGCCGTCGCTGTCGATCTCGATCATCACCGGCAGGGCCTGGCCGAAGTCGACGACGGCCTGCGCGGCGACCTGCGAATCGACCAGCAGCGTCAGCGCACAGCCGCGGTCGCGCAGCGCCTGTGCGGCGGCCAGCTTGTTCGGCGTGATGCACACCGCGTAGAGGATGTCGTGGAAGCCGGCGTCGAAGAAGACCTCGGCTTCCTTCAGCGTCGACACCGTGATGCCCGCCGCACCGGCCGCCTGCTGGCGCTGCGCGACGGCCACGCACTTGGCGGTTTTCACATGCGGGCGCAGGCGCACGCCCAGCGCGGCCATGCGCTGCTGCATGCGTTCGATGTTGTGCTGCAGGCGCGCCTCGTCGATCAGCGCGGCGGGCGTGGGCAGGTCGGCCAGATCGTGGGCTTGCATGGCGGTTCAGGCGGTGGCGGGGGGGGCGGTGAGTCGGTGCTGGCGCAGCGCGTTCACGCTGAGCAGCAGCAGCGCCGACCAGATCAGCACGAAGCCCAGCAGGCGTTGCATGTCGAAGTGCTCGTGCAGCACCCACACGCCCAGCAGCAGTTGCAACGACGGCGAGCTGTACTGCACCATGCCCAGCGTGGCCAGCGGCAGTCGGCGCGCCGCGGCGGCGAAACACAGCAGCGGCAGGGCGGTCAGCGGGCCGGTCAGCAGCAGCCAGAAGGTCAATCCCGGCTGGCCCGGCGCGTCTTGCAGCAGGGCACCGTGGTGGAAGAAGGTCCACCACAGCAGCGCCGGCACGACGACCGGTGCCAGCAGCAGGTTTTCCAGCGCCAGGCCTTCCAGCGCACCCAGCGGCGCGGTCTTGCGGATCAGGCCGTAGACCCCGAAGCTGCCGGCCAGCACCAGGGCGATCCACGGCAGCCGGCCGGCATGCCAGGTCAGCCACAACACGCCGCAGACGGCCAGGCCGACGGCCACCCACTGCACGGGCTTGAGCCGCTCGCGCAGCACCACCACGCCGAGCAGCACATTGACCAGCGGGTTGATGAAATAGCCCAGGCTGCCCTCGACGACCTGGCCGGTCTGCACGGCGTAGACATAGGTCAGCCAGTTGCACGACAGCAGCAGCGCGCTGGCCATGAACAGCGCCACGCGCCGGGGCTGGCGCAGCGTTTCCCACAGCCAGGCCCAGCGGCCCTGCCAGGCCAGGATGCCGAGCACGAAGACCAGGGACCACACCGAACGCTGCAGCACCACCTCGACGGCCGAAACCTGGGCGATGAGCTGGAAGTAGAGCGGGAAGATGCCCCAGATGCCGAAGGCCAGCAGGGCGTAGACGAAGCCGATGTTCATGAGTCGGCCGATTGTCACCGGGCCGGCGCCCGGGCATCATCGGGCCGCATGCCGCGCATCGTTTTCACGCCGCAACTGCGGCGCTACACCGCCACACCCGAGGTCGACAGCACCGCCGCCACGCTGCGTGCCGTGCTGGACGATGCTTTCGCCGTCAACCCGGCGCTGCGCGGCTACGTGCTCGACGAGCAGGACCATCTGCGGCCCAACGTGGCCGTCTTCATCGACGGCCAGCGCCACGTCGACCGCATCGACTTGAACCGTGAACTGCCGCCTGACAGTACCGTGCACGTGCTGCAGGCCCTCTCGGGCGGCTGACCCGCCCGATGTCACCGTGGACGAACCCAGGAGACCCCCATGCATCCCGCCAGCCCCCGTACCGACCGTGCCTGGGTCGCCACCCGCAAGGGCCTGTTCGAATTGCGCCTGCAGGGCGCTAGCTGGACCATCACCCGCGTGAATTTCCTGGGTGACCCGGTGACCATGGTGCTGCCGCCCGACCACCGGGGTCGCATGCTGGCGGCCTTGAACCTGGGCCACTTCGGCGTCAAGCTGCACGCCAGCGACGACGCCGGTGTCAGCTGGCGCGAAGTGGCCGCGCCGGCCTTCCCCAAGCAGCCGCCCGAGGCCACCGGCGTGGCCTGGAAGCTGGTGCTGGTCTGGTCGCTGGAATCGACGGGCGACGGCCACGACACGGTGTGGGCCGGCACCATCCCGGGCGGCCTGTTCAAGAGCATCGACTTCGGCGCCTCCTGGCAATTGGTCGACGCCCTGTGGCAACGCCCGGAGCGTGCCGACTGGTTCGGCGGCGGCTATCCCGAGCCCGGCATCCATTCCATCTGCCCACACCCGCAGCAGCCGCAGGAATTGCTGGTCGGCGTGAGCTGCGGCGGCGCCTGGGTCACGCGCGACGGCGGCGCCGACTGGCAACTGCAGGCCGCCGGCATGCGCGCCGGCTACATGCCGCCCGAGCACGTGGAGAACCCCAACACGCAGGACCCGCACCGCATCGTGCGCTGTGCCGCGCGGCCCGAGGTGCTGTGGTGCCAGCACCACGGCGGCATCTGGCGCAGTGGCGACAACGCCGCCAGTTGGCAGGCCGTCTCTGCGCCGCTGTCGAGCTTCGGCTTCGCCGTGGCCGTCCACCCGCAAGACGCCGACACCGCCTGGTTCGTGCCCGCGGTGAAGGACGAGAAGCGCGTGCCCGTCGATGCCGCCCTGGTCGTCAACCGCACGCGCGACGGTGGCCGCAGCTTCGAGACCCTGCGCTGGGGCCTGCCGCAGTCGCATGCCTACGACCTGGTCTACCGGCACGGCCTGGACGTGGCCGCCGACGGCCGCAGCCTGCTGATGGGCAGCACCACGGGCGGCCTGTGGGCCACGCGCGACGCCGGTGACAGCTGGCAGACCGTGTCGCTGAACCTGCCGCCCATCTTCGCGGTGCGCTTCGGCTGAAGCGCTGGCAAGCCCGCGTCAGTCGGCGTCGCCGTCGACGTAGAACCAGCGGCCGCCCTCGCGCACGAAGCGGCTGGTTTCGTGCAGGCGCGCGGCGCGGCCGCCCTGCTTGCTGCGGGCGACGAATTCGACCACCGCGTGGTCGGCGTCGGCCGGCACGTGGCGGCGCAGCTCCAGGCCCAGCCAGCGCACGCCGTCGCCGAAGCGCAGCGGCTCGGCCAGCCGCGTGCTCGGGTGCCAGGTGTCGCGCAGGTAGTCGGCCAGCGCCAGCACGTAGGCGCTGTAGCGCGACCGCATCAGCGCTTCGGCGTCGGGCGCCTGCAGGTGCAGCCGCCCGGCGTGCCAGCGGCCGCAGCAATGCGCATAGCCAAGGCCGCTGCCGCAAGGGCAGGGCGCGGGCAGGGGGGAAGGCGGCGTGGCGGAAGGTCGGTTCATGCCCGCAGGATCGCCGCGCGCCGGCGCCCGGTCAAGTCGGCTGGCGGCCCCGCCGGGCCTGGCGGCTGGCTACACTGCGCGCCACTTCCCGCCAAGGCCCCCGACATGCTCGACCCGCAAGCCCGCGCCCTGATCACCGTGATCGAAGAACGCCAGCTGCCCGCTGTGCACACGCTGAGCCCCGCCGATGCGCGCGCGATGTACCGGGATCGCCGCTACTTCACCCAGCCCGAGCCGCCCGAAGTGGGCACGGTGCGCGAGCTGCGCAGCGACAGCGGCGTGCCGCTGCGCCTTTACCGCCCGCCGGTTCCGGGCCTGCTGCCGGTGCTGGTCTATTTCCACGGCGGCGGCTGGACCATCGGCGACCTGGACACCCACGACGTGCTGTGCCGCCAGCTTTGCGTCGGCGCGGGTGTGGCGGTGGTTTCGGTGGACTACGGCCTGGGCCCCGAGCAGCGCTTTCCGGGTGCGGTGGACGACTGCGTGCAGGCCACCCGCTGGGTGCGTGCCCACGCCAGCGAGCTCGGTGTCGACGCCAGCCGCATCGCCGTCGGTGGCGACAGCGCCGGCGGCAACCTGGCGGCGGTGGTGGCGCTGACGCTGCGGGATGCGCAAGCCCTGGCCGATGAACGGGGCATGCCGCCGCTGGCCTACCAGCTGCTGATCTACCCGGCCACCGACATGCGTGCGGTGGCGCCCAGCCACAGCAGCAACGGCCAGGGCTATCTGCTGACCCGCGACAGCATCGCCTACTACCGCGGCCATTACATCGAAGACCCCGCCGACTGGGCCGACTGGCGCGCTTCGCCGCTGCTGGCCGCCGACCTGAAGGGCCTGCCGCCGGCGCTGGTGCTGACCGCCGGCTACGACCCGCTGCGCGACGAAGGCCGGCAGTACGCCGACGCGCTGTCGGCGGCGGGCAACCGCGTCGAATACCTGTGTTTCGAACGCCAGATCCACGGCTTCATCACGATGGGCCGCGTCCTGCAGGAAGCGCTGACGGCGGTCGACCTGTGCAGCGCGGTGCTGAAGCGCGAACTGTTCAAGCCGGCGACCTGAGCAGCTCGCGAAAGGGCGCGAACAACCACGCGCGCATGCCCAGCACCACGGTGTAGGCGCATTTGTCGGCAGCCGGCAATTTCTGGTCGGCGACATGCTGCTGCGAGAAGTCCGCCGCCAGGCGCTGCAGCTTTTCGTTGAACAGCGCGGCCTGCGCCAGGCTGATGTGGCCGTGCACCAGCATCAGCAGTTCGCCCGGGCCGTCGAAGCCGCCGCTGTAGTAGTCGGCCACCGCGTGGTCGCGGAAGAACTGCATCACCGGGCCGTCGGGCCGCCAGCGGAAGGTCTTCGCGATCTTCAGGCTGTAGCGGTTCTGCGCCCGCAGTTCGATGAAGCCCAGCTTGTCCAGTGCCAGCAGGCACGCCAGGGCCTGCGGTTTGCTCAGCGCGTAGGCGTCGGTGATCTGTTCGAGCGTCCACAGGCTTTGCACGCAGATGGCCACCAGCAGCAGCTGGGGGTCGGCCACCACGGCGCGCTCCTGGGCCAGCGTCAGTTCGCTGCGCTGCGGCGAGGCCTGCGCCACCCGCCGCGCCAGGTCGGCGAAGTCCAGGTGCAGCACGGCCAGCACTTCGTCGATGCGCGACAGCGGCATGTCGCGCTTGGCGAAGATGCGCTTCACGCTGGACTCGGCCAGCCCCAGTTCCAGCGCCAGCGCGGCGTAGGTGATGCCGGCGCGGCGCAGCTCGGCCTTCAGCGCGGTGACGAGATCCTGGCTGCTGCTCATCGGGTCCTGCCTTCAAAAAGTATCTTTTAACGATACCAAAAGTCATTCTCCTTGAAACCTCTACTGATTTGATGGATACCGATTGGCTTCCGAGAGAACATGGCGTCGCCCCGTGTCCGGTGGCCTTCGATCCGAGGGCTGCGCGGGGTTCAAGAGGAGACGCGCCATGAAGAAATCGGTCCTGATCGCCGCGCTGGGGACGGCGCTGCTGGCCTTGAACGGCCCGGCCCACGCCCACCGCCAGCCGTCCACGGCGAGCGACTTGTCGCTGCTGCCCATCGCTGTTTCGGTGGCCGCGCCGGTCGCCCTGCTGGCCTCTGGCGCTGCTTTCACGGTGCTGGCCGTGGAAGGCCTTGCCACTGGCACGGTCTGGCTGCTGGAAAGCGCCAGCGACGGCGCGCAGTTCAGCATCGAGCTCAGCGGCGCGGCAATCGACGGCCTGGCGGTGGTGGCCGGCGCCTCGGTGAGGGTGGTGGCCTGCCGCACCGGCCACATCCTGGCCAGCGGGGGGCGCGCGGTGGGCTTCGTTCCGAACGACCGCAGCCGCGCGATGTTCCACAACGAAAGGCTGACGCGATGAGCCGCCTTGCGCAAGCCGCACGGCTGGTGCGTGCAGCCCTGGCCGCCTGCGCAATGGCTGGCCCGCTGGCGCCGGCCCACGCCGGCCGCAACTGCGAAGCGCAGCCGCCCACGGTGCTGGCCGTGCAGCGCGGCCTCGGCCTGGCCGAACGCACTGCGCAGGCGCTGGACGCCAGCGGCGCGCAGGTGGTGGTGCTGGCCCGCGCCGGGCAGGACCTGACGCGCTACGGCCTGCAGTGGTCGCACCTGGGTTTTGCCTACCGCGACGAAGGCGGCAGCTGGCGCGTGCTGCACAAGCTGAACGCCTGCGGCTCGGCGCGCGCCGATCTGTACCGCCAGGGCCTGGCCGAATTTTTCCTCGACGACCCCTTCCGCTACGCCGCAGCGATGGTGGTGCTGACGCCTGACCTGCAGTCCCGCCTGCTGGCGCTCCTGCGCGACAACGCGCAGGCCGCCACGCTGCACCAGCCCGACTACAGCATGGTCGCCTACCCCTGGGCGACGACTTACCAGCAGAGCAACCAGTGGGTCATCGAGACCCTGGCTTGCGCGATGGAACCCGGCGCCAGCACCCGCGCCCGGGCCCAGGCCTGGCTGCAGTTCAAGGGCTACGAGCCGACGGTGCTGCACCTGTCGGCTCTCGAGCGCCTGGGCGCCCGCATCACGGCCGTCAACGTGGCCTTCGACGACCACCCGAACGAGCAGCGCTACAGCGACCGCATCGCGACCACCACCGCCGATACGGTACTGGCCTGGCTGCAGCGCAGCGGGCTGGGTGGTGCCGCGGCGGTGGTGCGATAGTCCAGCCCCAAGATGCAACACGAACACCCCAACCAGTTCGCCCTGCTGACGCAGCGCCGCTTCGCCCCCTTCTTCTGGGTGCAGTTCCTGGGCGCCGGCAACGACAACCTCTTCAAGTTCGCCTTCACCGTGATGGTGACCTACCAGCTGCAGGTCCGCTGGCTGCCGGCCTCGCTGGCCGGGCTGGTGATCGGCGGCCTGTTCATCTTTCCCTACCTGCTGTTCTCGGCCACCAGCGGGCAGCTGGCCGACAAATACCCCAAGGAAGTGCTGATGCGCTTCGTGAAGAGCTTCGAGATCGCCGTCATGCTGCTGGCGGGCTGGGGCTTTCTGCAGGCCCACGTGCCGGCCTTGCTGGCATGCGTTTTCCTGATGGGTTTGCACAGCACGCTGTTCGGCCCGGTGAAGTACGCCTACCTGCCGCAACACCTGAGCGCGGGCGAATTGACCGGCGGCAACGGTGTCGTCGAGATGGGCACTTTCGTGGCCATCCTGCTGGGACAGCTGGCGGGCGGCTTGCTGATCGCCATCCCGGGTGACGGACCGCTCTACGCTGCCTGGGGCTGCGCGGCCGTGGCCGTGCTCGGCCGCTTGGTGGCCCAGGCGCTGCCGCATTCGCCGGCCACCGATCCGCGTTTGCGCATCAACTGGAACCCCTTCACCGAGACCTGGCGCAACCTGCAACTGGCGCGCCAGAACCGGGTCGTCTTCCGGTCGCTGCTGGGCATCTCGTGGATGTGGTTCTTCGGCGCGGTCTTCTTGTCGATGTTCCCGGCCTTCGCCAAGGACGTGCTGCACGGCGACGAGCAGGTGGCTTCGCTGCTGCTGGTGGTCTTCTCACTGGGCATCGGCAGCGGCGCGCTGCTCTGCGAGCGGCTGTCCCAGCGCCATGTCGAGATCGGCCTGGTGCCGCTGGGCGCCATCGGCATGAGCGTCTTCGCCATCGAGCTCTACGCCGCCGCGCGCCACCTGCCGCCGGCCGCCAGCCTGACGCTGGCGCAGTTCGTCGCCGAGCCGGCGCACTGGCGGGTGATGGCCGACCTGGCGCTGCTGTCGCTGTTCACCGGCATCTTCAGCGTGCCGATGTACGCGCTGATCCAGATGCGCAGCCAGCCCACCCACCGCGCCCGCATCATCGCGGCCAACAACATCCTGAACGCGCTGTTCATGATCGTCAGCTCGCTCGGCGTGGGCTTGCTGCTCGGCGCCGGCTTGACGATTCCCGATGTCTTCCTGGTGGTCGGCCTGCTCAACGCGGTGGTCGCCGGCTATATCTTCCTGATCGTGCCGGAATACCTGCTGCGCTTCGTGGCCTTCCTGCTGACGCGCTGCGTCTACCGCTTCCGCGTCCGCGGCGATGAGCACATCCCGCTCAGCGGCGCGGCCATCCTGGTCTGCAACCACGTGAGTTACGTGGACGCGGTGCTGCTGATGGCCGCCAGCCCGCGCCCCATCGTCTTCCTGATGGACCACCGCATCTTTGCCCAGCCGGTGCTGGGCTGGCTGTTCAGGCTGGGCAAGGCCATCCCGATTGCGCCGCAGAAAGACGACCCGCTGGCTTACGAGGCCGCCTTCGCAGCCGCCGGCCGCGTGCTGATGGCGGGCGACCTGCTGGGCATCTTCCCGGAAGGCGGCATCACGCGCGACGGTCAACTGGGGCCTTTCAAGGGCGGCGTGATGAAGCTGCTGCAGCGCCACGCCGTGCCGGTGGTGCCGATGGCGCTGCACAACCTGTGGGGCAGCTACTTTTCTCGCATCGAGGGCGGCACGGCGATGCGCAGGCCCTTCCGCCGCGGGCTGTTCAGCCCGGTGGGCCTGGTGGCCGGGCCGGCCTTGCCGGCGGCGGACCTGACGACCACGCTGCTGCGCGACAAGGTGGCGCAACTGCTGGTGGCTTGACGCAGCGCAGCTTCCAGGCGGCCGGGGGGCTTGCGGGCCGGCCGGCTTGATCCGACCATGGGGCACCGTCACCGCGGAGGCAGCGATGAGACTCTGGCCCTTTGGCAAGCGCGTACCGGCCGTGCTGCAACCGGTGGCCGACCTGCTGGTCGACGCCGAGGAACCCGACCCGCTGTTCTGTCCGCGCCCTTTGGTCGAGAAGCGCATCGCCGCGGCGCTGAAGTCGGGCCACAACCTCGTCGTCTACGGCCCGCCGCGCCAGGGCAAGACGACGCTGCTCAACCGCTGCCTGGGCGACGCCCGCACGGTGACCATCGACTGCCGTCCGCAACTGGGCCGCTCGCAGATCTACCGCGTGCTGCTGGCCAGCCTGGGCTATTCGGTGCTCGTGTCGTCCAAGCGCCGCGGCAAGGTCAGCACCACGGTCAAGGTGAACGCCTTCGGCAATGAATTCGGCGCCGGCGCCGAGGGTGAGTCCGAGCGCGTCACGCAGGCCGTCGCGGTCGATCTGAAGAACCCCTCGGAGGTCGCCTACCTGGTCTCGCGCCTCGGGCGTTCGACGCCCTTCGTGCTGAACAACTTCCACCTGCTGGATGACAAGACCCAGCAGAGCCTGCTGTTCGACCTGGTCGGCTTTGCCGAGCGCGCCTGCGTGCGCTTCGTGATCGTCGGTGCCTGGCCGAACGCCGACCACCTGGAAGACATCGAACCGGCGCTGTCCGGCAAGCTGAAGGTCGTCGAGGTGCCGCTGTGGTCGGCGGATGAACTCGGTGCGCTCTACGCGCTGCACCGCGCGCAGGCCGCTGCCGATGCCAGCGCGCCGCCGACCGTCCCGACGTCTGCCGCCCCCACGGCCCCGCCCACGCTGGCCGAGGCCCTGGCGCTGGCCAACGGCGACGTGTCCCTGTTCCGCGCCTTGCTGGAGATGGCGGCCGGCCCGCCGGCCGCTGGCAGCGCGACTTGCCAGGACATCGTGGTCGCCCGCTACGGCCGCGGCATGGCCAACAGCCTGCGCGCGCTGCTGGCGCAGCGCGACGCCGCCCTCAGCTACCAGGCGGTGTCGCTGACCCGGGCTTACACGCGCAACGACGATTTCGACCAGGCCGACACGCCGCCGCTGGCCCAGGCCAAGAAGACCACCACCGACGTCCGCACGGGCCGGCCCTTTTCCGATGGCGCCTCGGTGCGCCTGGACGCCGACGGCAAGCCCGAATATTTCGAGGTCCTGAACGGCGAACTGGCGACCTGGCAGGTCGACCTGATCGGCTTCGTCGTCCGCCAGTTGCACGCGGCGGTGCAGCGCGGCGTGGACAGCCTGACCCTCGATGAACTGGCCGCGGCCCTGCGCGCGACCTTGCCCCCCGCGCCGCTGGACATCGATGCCGCGAAGCTGAACGCGGTGTGGCTGCAGTTTTTCGAAGCCCAGCGGCGTGCGCTGGTCGTGCCGCCGCTGCTGGTGCCGGGCAGCAGTGGCCGCGAACTGCGCATCGCCGACCGGCGGCTGTTCCTGTTCCTGTCGTCCACCACCGTCGACGACCTCGACGACCTGCTGGAAGAGTGCGCTCCCGACAAGCCGCCGCGCCCCCGGCGGCGCAGCAGCCTGACGCCGCCGCTGAGCAAGACCGAGGCCGAAGCTTGCGTCGCCCGTGCCGTGCAGGCCGCCGAGGCGGCCGATGCGGCCGAGGCGTCGCCGCCGCCAGCGGCCGCGGGCTGACCGGCCGTCTGCTGCGGCAGCGTTTGCCGGCAGTACTTGCCGAAAAGACTGAGCGGCTTCGCTGGCAGCAGGGGTTCGTCTGCCCGAACTGCGGCGCCATGGGAGAGCCCTACCGATCCAGCCGCTCTCGGCTGATGTGCAGAAGCTGCTCGCACCAGAGCACGGTGACTGCTGGCACGATCTTCGACAAGACCCGCAC
>CANGHH010000006.1 GCA_947453725.1 Betaproteobacteria bacterium
GCGCAGGCCGGTGAGAGGGGTTGAACCATGAGTACATGGGCTCAACCGGGGCGCCTCCGGCGGCCTGGCAAGGGCCTGAAGACAGTAGAGAAATCAGCCAACAGCCAATTCAGCAAACCGCCTCACACACAGAATTTCGGACACCCCCCAATTCTGCGAAATCGATGCCGCAAAGCTGCCGCACCTGGATCGCCTGGCCGTTACGAACTCCGTGAACGCGAGCGACCCCTCCGTCCATCAGCCGCAACCGCGGTGATGAAGCGGTGGAGTGGGGTCAGCGCATGCCTGAAACGGGGCGCTTGCTCGTACCTTTGGTGGCCGCCTTCTTGACTGGCAAAGGAAGTTCAGCTGCGGAGATCTTGACCAGTTGGCCCAGCCAGTCTGCGTCATCCCAACGCTCGCCAGATACGAAGAAGTAGGGCTTGGCACCTTTGTAGGGTGGCGCCTCCGTGACTTGGCCAAGATAGGCCTTGCCCGCCTGGGTCGGTTTGACGAAAAGCTTGTCCTCGCAAACCAATGCCACCAGCCGTTCATCGCAATAGATGGCGTATTCGCCGAACATCTTTCGACCGGTCACCACACCGGCGCTCCGCATCTGCTCAACGATGAAGTCAACGGTGCTGGGTTGCGAGGCCATGTGGTTTCAGGCAGGAATCGGGGAGCAGATTTCGACCAGAAAGCCGTTGTTGTCGCGTACGTAGCCCACGAGCTGCCCCCAGGGCTTCCGTTCGGGGCGCTTGACCACCACCGCCCCAGCAGCGACCGCACGTTCAAAGTCTGCTTCCACGCGTTCTGTGACGAGGCCCAGTTCAACCGGCGGTGCTGCCTTGCCTGGTGCGGCGGCCTCGAACGGAACGTTGGTCAGCCCTTTGACGAAGTGATTCGCAGCGAAGGCCAGCTTCGTGTCGCCGGTCTGCAATTCACCGTACTCGTTCGCCTCCGTGACCATTCCGCGCACGAGACCAAAGGCCTCTTCGTAGAACGCGATGGTCTCCGCGACCGACTCGACGTAGAGAATGGTGTATCCGAGCTTCATGACTAGTCTGACAGTTGCCTACTCCTGCTGGAGCCTAAGCTAGACTAACAAGTCAGTCAACTAGTTATGAAGGTCCCTATGGGTCGGCCAGCTACAGACAAGCGGGCGCGCCTGGTTGCGGCGGCGGTTCAACTGTTTCACCACAAGGGATATGCCCGCACGAGCATCGCCGATGTCGCGAAGACTGCGCGTATGCCTGCCGGCAATGTCTTCTACTTTTTCAAAGCCAAGGAGGACTTGGCGCGCGCAGTAGTTGATGACTGGTGCCGGATGCTTGCCGACTACTTGGCCGTTCACGACTCGCAGCCCGACTACGAAAGCCGCATCGAAGGATTCATCGAGAACGCCTGCGCCATCAGCGGCATGTACGTTTCACTGGGCTGCCCGCTCGCGGGCCTAGCTCGCGATCTCCGTCACGAAGGCAACGCACTGACGGCCGAGGCCAGTCGCGTATACGCGGTCCAGTTTGAATGGCTGATTGGCCAGTTCACGCTTGGCGGCTACTCGGTGCCAGAGGCGACTGCGCACACGAGACTTCTGATGGCGGGCTACCACGGCGCCATCTTGATGGCCCACGCACAGGGTGATCCGACCTTGATCGCCGATGAGGTGGCCCACTTGAAAAGCTGGCTGAAGAACCTGCCTCGGCCTGCCAGCAGGTCGACCCGTAGAAGGGCATGAGACGCTTGAAGTGCGCTGCCCGAATCCTGACCTTCGCGAACGGCTGGATGGGGTCGCCAACGGACATTCGACCTGCCTGCCTGCAGCGGCGACTCGGACCTGGATACCGCCATGACAGCGTGGCTTGCGCCTGTGGTCACGCCGGGGCATGCCGTCGCCAGCCCTCGTGGGTAACTTCGCCACCGTGCGTCGCCAGGCAGCGCACCGCCTCATCAGCAGGTTCAGCTTGTCGACCGTCACTCGGCCTGGGCTGTGCTGCGGAACCGGCCCGGCCACCGTCGGCTTGGTGGTCCCGACGGCGGCCTTCATCCACATCTCGCCGGACTTCACAGCTTCGCGCACCGCGGGCGTGGCCTGGGCAGCAACTACCTTGGCCTGGCGGATCCTGCGGTCGCTGACGTCAGCCGCCTGGGCCATCTGCGCCGAGGTCTGATGAGCGGAACCAGGTTCCGCTCCTGCGGCCAGGTTCTTGTCAGCGCCATGGGGCTTCCACTCGTTGCAGGGCCACCCCGGCCAGCGCACGGCTGCAAGCCGTCATGCGCCGGCGGGCAGCTCGACCATGCCACTGGAGGGCTGCCGACGATCGGGCTGAAGCGCCGGCCACCATCAGCCTGGATTGCCATCTGCACGAGGACTCGATGGCTCAGTCGCGCGTCGGCACGCCGTGCAGCAGACCGTCGGCTGGCACTTCGTAGCCGTAGGCGGCCAGGCTGCTGAAGTTCCGTCGCCTGTTCGAAACTTGGAAGTTGTCGCTGCCGCGCTCAGATCGCCGGCGGACCAGTCGTGGCCGATGCCGCCAACATCGCTTTCCAACAAGACCGACGCGTGCGAGCGGCAGCACCTGGTAGGCTGCAGAGCGCCAATTCTGCTCAAGTCGGTCGCCGGCCGCCCGCCTCTGAGATGGACCAGAACACCGAGTACTACAACCAGAACGCCAGCGGCTTCTTCGTCTCCACGGTCGCCGTGGATATGTCGGCGCTGCAGGAGGCGTTTCTCGCCAAACTGCCAACCGGCGGTCGGATCCTTGATGCCGGCTGCGGATCAGGCCGCGACGCAAGGGCGTTTGCGGCCAGGGGCTTCGATGTAACCGCATTCGATGCATCAAGCGCGCTGGCGAAACTCGCTAGAGAACACTGCGGCTTTGATGTCGCCGTGCGGGCCTTCTCCGATGTAGACGAGGTCGAGGCCTACGACGGCATCTGGTCGTGCGCCAGCCTGCTTCACGTCAATGCGCGGGAGATGCACAACACTATCGGCGGGCTTTGGCGTGCATTACGGCCCGGCGGTTGCTTCTATCTAAGCTTCAAGCTTGGAGCGGGCGAGCGCAGCCATGGCGGTCGACGCTTCACCGATGCGAACGACGCCACCCTGAGGGAATGGTTCGCGGCCCTGCCGCAGGTGTACGCGATCGAGACCTGGGTCACCCCCGACAATCGACCAGATCGCTCCGAGCAATGGATCAATGCGCTGGTAATTCGGTCGCCCAAGCCGCCCAGAAAGTTGGTTACTGGCGGCGCTGATCCGTTCCTGCCACATCTGTCGCAGGCGATGGCGCGGGCAACCGAAATCGATATCGCCGTCGCATTTGTCAAGACCAGCGGCATCCGCTTGCTGTTGCCTGACCTGCTCGCGGCGCTGGAACCGCCCAACGACACCACCGCGCCAACCCGTCGCCTCCGGGTTCTCACCAGTGACTACCTCGACGTCACCGATCCAGCGGCGCTGCGACTGCTGTTGTTACTTCGCGACCAAGGCGGCGAAGTCCGGGTCTACGCGACGCAGGGAACCAGCTTTCATCTCAAGGCCTATGTCTTTGCCAGGGCCGTCAATGGCGAGCTGATCGAGGGCACGGCCTTCATTGGATCGAGCAACATCAGCCGGCAGGCACTGCAGGACGGGTTGGAGTGGAACTATGGCGTCGCCTATCCAGGCGATTTGGGCTTCCTCGAGGCGCGACAGCGCTTCGCTGAGTTGTTCGTGCACCCTCGCACCGTTGCGTTGACCGACGGCTGGATCGACGACTACGAGCAGCGCCGCGTGCCCCCGCCGCGGGCGATCGCGCCGGGCAGCCAGGAACAGGATCCGCCACCTCAACCCACGTCCGTGCAAATCGACGCGCTCGAGGCACTTTCTGCTTCTAGAGCTTCAGGATTTACGCGTGGCCTGGTGGTGCTGGCTACCGGCCTGGGCAAGACGTGGCTCGCGGCCTTCGATTCCACGCGCATGGGCGCACGCCGCGTTCTTTTCGTAGCCCATCGCGAAGAGATATTGAGCCAGGCGGCGCAGACCTTCATTCGTATCCGTCCGAAGAGCCGGGTGGGCCTGTATAGGGGTCAAAGTCACGACGCCGAGGCGGACGTGTTGTGCGCCTCTGTCCAGACGCTGGCACGGACGGCACATCTGGAGCGCTTTGCGCCGCAGCACTTCGACTATGTGGTCATCGACGAGTTTCACCATGCTGCGGCAGCGACCTACCGTCGCCTGCTCGGGCACTTCGCACCTGCGTTTCTGCTGGGGCTGACCGCAACCCCCGACCGCACGGATCAGTCTGACATCCTGTCCCTGTGTGACGACAACTTGGTCTTCACGCGCAGTCTCTTCGAAGGCATACAGGCCAAGCTGCTAGCGCCGTTCCACTATCACGGCATCCTCGACGAGTCGGTCGACTACCGCGAGGTTCCGTGGCGCAACGGGCGGTTCGATCCCGAGCAGTTGTCGAACAAGCTGGCAACACTGGCCCGTGCGCGGCACGCCATTCGGGAGTGGCGTTCACGGGCGCAGCGGCGTACTTTGGCCTTCTGCGTTTCGATCAGACATGCCGAGTACATGGCATCGCAGTTTCAGAAGGCCGGCATTGCGTCGGCTGCGGTGTACGCGGGCTCAGCGCTGGGGCGCGCACAGGCGCTGGAGCAGTTGCGTGACGGCCAGCTCAGCGTGATCTTCTCTGTGGATCTGTTCAGTGAGGGCGTTGACCTACCCGGCATCGACACGGTGATGATGCTGCGGCCGACCGAGTCGAAGATCCTCTTCCTTCAGCAACTCGGCCGGGGCCTGCGCCTCAGCGACGAGAAGGAAAAGCTCGTCGTTCTCGACTTTATCGGCAATCACCAGAGCTTCCTGCAGAAGCCGCAGGCGCTGTTCGGCGTGAGTGCGACCTACAAAGCGCTTGCCGCATTCGCGCGCAAGGCCGAACAGGGTCGGCTCGAGCTTCCGGATGGCTGCTACGTCAACTACGACCTGAAGGTCATCGAGTTCCTGAAGTCGCTGGATAGCGCGGGAACGCAGAAGGATTACGAAGCGCTGCGCGCCAGTCTCGGCCGGCGCCCTGCGCTGGCCGAGTTCTACCGCGCCGGTGCCAGCATCCAGGCGATGCGCCAGCAACATGGCAGCTGGTTCGAACTTGTCGAGACCATGGGCGATCTTCAGGCGGACGAGGCGCGTGCCAGCAAGGCTCTCGGTGGATTGCTGCGCGAGGTCGAGGTCACGCCCATGACCAAGAGCTTCAAGATGGTCCTGCTCGAAGCCTGGCTGGAGCTGGATGGACTGGTATCGCCGCCTTCGCTTGCAGACCTTGCGCAGCGGTCCTGGCAAGTACTGCATCGACGACGCGGCTTGCTCGGCGATCTGCCGCCAGCTATCGCTGAGCTGCCCCATGGGCATGGCGACATCTGGATCCGCTACTGGCGCGACAACCCGATCAACGCTTGGGTGGGCGGCAACCGCGCTGCGGCCACCTCGGCATTCTTTCGTGTCGCGGACGATCGGCTCGCGCTCGCCCAGCCGCTGGCGGCTGAAGAGGTCCCGGCCGCAGAGGAATTACTCCAGGAGCTCGCGGCCTACCGGCTCGCGACCTACGAGGTGCGTCGTCCCGTCGATATTGAAGCTTCGAACGTCATCCCGTTCACGCCCAAGCAAAGGGCGGAAGTCGAACTGCCTTACTTCCCGAACCTGAAGATCGCTTGCGGGCACTTTCGCGCGGGTCGCACCGACGCCGAGGAGCACCGCAACTTGCCAACGGCCTACGGCAAGTTGGACGCGACCCGGCACTTCATCGCGCGCGCCTCGGGGGATTCGATGGACGGCGGCAAAAACCCCATCCGCGATGGCGACTACCTGCTGCTGGAACTGCTCAGCCCCAGCAATGCCGGGTCGATCACCGGCACGGTCATGGCGATCGAACGCCAAGACGAGACAGGCGGTGACAACCAGTACCTCCTGCGCGTGGTCACCAAGACCAAGGACGGCAGCTACATCCTGAAGGCCAACAACCCTGACTACGAGGACTTGCGAGCGACCGACGACATGCGCACCCTGGCGCGGCTGAAGGCGGTGGTCGACCCGCTCGATCTGGTGGTCGGACAGCCCATAGCGCGCGAGGACATCCCGGCGCTGTTCGGCGAGTCATTCAACCCCGGCAGTTGGAACGTCGGGCATGTCGTGCTGAACGACAAGAAGGTGCACGTCCTGCTGGTGACCTTGAATAAGCAAGGCAAGGCGGAAGAACATCGGTACCACGACCACTGGATCGACGAGCACACCTTCCACTGGCAGAGTCAGAACGCGACGACGCCGGCAAGCAAGCGAGGTCAAGAAATCATCGGGCACGCGGCGAAGGGCATCGCCATTCACCTCTTCGTGCGCGAAACCAAGCTGCTGGGCGGCAAAGCCGCTCCCTTCGTCTACCGCGGCCGAGTCACCTACCAGTCACATCTCGGGAGCAATCCGATGAGCGTGACGTTCAAGCTTTAGCCGACCTGCCGAACGGGGTGAACCCGGTGAGCCAGCAAGGCCAGCTGCCGATGACCTTCGGCCATCAAAGTGGACGCCAGCGCGCTGCCGTCGGCGCGGGACGGCACCAACTCGCCGTTCATCAGTCGCAACCGACCGCCCACAGCCTCGGCAATCGCTGTCGCCTGCACGGCCAGTGACGCTGCCCGGTCCCGGTCGGCTTCACCCAGCGCCCGACGAATTCATCACCAAATCCCCTTTGATCGACCGCCCGGACACTGTTCCAATGCCGGCTGACCCGAGCATCCAACAGCAGCCATGAAGCAGTCCTTCACATCCTCGCAAGTCCCCCGCCGCCGTCTGGTGCTTGGCAGCTTGCTCGGCGCCGCGGCGGCGCCGGTGGCCTGGGCCCAGAGCGCGGGCAAGCAGAGCCCGGTTCGCCTGGTGGTGCCGTTCACGCCGGGCACCGGCATCGATCTGATCGCCAGACAGATCGCAGCCCCGCTGGCCGAGCGCCTGAAACGGCCGGTCTTCGTCGACAACAAGCCCGGTGCCTCCGGCAACATCGGCACCCAGGACGTCGTCCGGTCGCCCCCGGACGGCAGCACGCTGCTGGTCAGCGTCAACACGCTGGTCATGAACCCGGCGCTGTACCCGAAGGCCGGCTTCAATCCCTTGACCGACCTGACCCCGGTCAGCTTCACCAGCCGCGGGCAGTTGCTGCTGGTGTCCAGCACCGCGTCGAAGATCGAGACGCTGCCAGGGCTGGTCGCGCTGGCCAAGGCAAGGCCAGGCGCGCTGAACTACGGCTCGCCGGGCGCCGGTACGCCGCACCACCTGGCCATGGAACTGCTGAAGAACCGCGCCCAGGCCTCGCTGACCCACATCGCCTACCGCGGCACTGCACCCGCGCTGACCGACCTGCTGGGTGGGCAGATCGACGTGATGTTCCTGCCGATCCACGTGGCCCTGCAGCACGTGAAGGCCGGCAAGCTGGTGGCACTGGCCATCAGTTCCGACAAGCCGAACCCGCTGCTGCCGCAGGTGCCGCCGCTCAGCATGCTCAAGCTCGGCAACCTCAATGTCGACATGTGGTACGGGGTGCTGGCACCCGCCGGCACGCCACCGCCCGACATCGACCGGCTGAACGCTGAATTGCGCGACATCCTGGCGCTGCCCGCAGTGGCCAGCGCCTTCGAAGCCCAGGGCATGACGCCTGAGCACAGCACGCCCGAAGCATTCCGCCAGGTGATGGTGGCCGACGCCAGGCGTTGGTCCGACCTGATCAAGGCGCAAGGCATCACGGCGGACTGACCGGCACCCAACAGGCTTGAGGCAGAGAACCGGCATGAACATGAACCCCGCAGCCACCAGCCCGCGCGATGCAGAGGTGTTGATCATTGGCGGCGGCCCGGTCGGCATGGGCCTGGCCATCGAACTGGGGCAGCGCGGTGTGCGCAGCCTCGTCATCGAACGCCACGTCAGGCCGCAGCCGATTCCGAAAGGCCAGAACCTGACGCAGCGGACGATGGAGCACTTCCACTTCTGGGGTGCCGAGCGGCAGCTGCGCGCCGCGCGCACCATCCCGCCCGAGTACGGCATCGGCGGGCTCACCGCCTACCGCACGCTGCTCAGCCCCCATACCCACGACTGGCTGCAGCGCGACCTGGTCAAGCCTTACTACCACACCGCCAACGAGCGGCTGCCGCAGTACGCCACCGAAGCCGTGCTGCGCGAAAGGGCGGCGCAGCTGCCTGCGGTGCAGACGCTGTACGGCTGGGACGTGGTCGAAGTGGCGCAAGACGACGACGGCGTGACGGTGACGGTCAGCGAACGTGCGGGCGGCCCAGAAGGCGCGAAGCGCAGCCTGCGCGCCGCCTACGCCGTGGGCTGCGACGGCAGCGCGTCGCGCACCCGCGTGCAGGCCGGCCTGACGCAGACGCTCACCGCGCACGACCGCGTGATGGTGCTGCTGGTCTTCCGTTCGACGCAGTTGCACGAGCTCTTGAAGCGTTACCCCGGCAAATCGTTCTACAACGTGCTGGACCCGGCGCTGAAGGGTTACTGGAAGTTCTTCGGCCGCGTCGACCTGGGCAACACCTGGTTCTTCCATGCGCCCGTGCCGGCCGGCACCACGGCCGACAACTTCGACTTCCGCGCCTACCTGCATGAATCGGTCGGTGCCGAGTTTGAAGTCGAGTTCGAACACATCGGCTGCTGGGACCTGCGCTTTGCCGTCGCCGACAGCTACCGCGCCGGCCGCATCTTCATCGCTGGTGACGCCGCCCACAGCCACCCGCCCTACGGCGGCTACGGCATCAATTCGGGCCTGGAAGACGCGCGCAACCTGGGCTGGAAGCTGGCCGCGGTGCTGCAGGGCTGGGGCGGCGAACAGCTGCTCGATGCCTACGACGCCGAACGCCGGCCGGTGTTCAAGTCGACCATCGACGACTTCATCGCCAAGTCCATCCAGACCGACGGCGACTTTCTCGAAAACTACAGCGCCGAACGTGACCCGGTGGCCTTCGCGCAGGCCTGGCAGGCGCGTGCGCAAGGCGCGGTGGGCGAGGTCCATGCCTTCGAGCCGAACTACGAAGGTTCGCCGCTGGTCGCGCAAGCGGCCGGCGTGGCCCGGGTGTGCAGCGCGAAGGGTTCGCACCGCTTCGAGGCGCGGGCCGGCCACCACCTGGCGCCAGCAGCGCTCGACGCTGGCACCCCCGTCTTCGACCTGCTGGGCGCGGGCTTCACCTTGCTGGCGCTGGGTGCGCCGGCCACCGCCGTGCAGGCCTTCCGCGATGCCGCGCTGGCCTTGGGCCTCCCGCTGACGGTGGTCGAAGCCCGGGCCGAAGGTGAAGCGGCGCGCTACGGCGCCAGCCTCGTGCTGGTGCGACCCGACCAGTTCGTGGCCTGGGCGGCCAGCCCCACGGCGCTGCGGGTCGACGAGGCGCGACTGCTGCTGCGGCTGGCGCAAGGCGCGACCCTTGAACACCCGACGGCGGCCTGAACGGCCAGCCCGACGGTCACCGACATCACCGTTGGACCCCGTCTCATTCATGTGAAATATTCGGATTTGTGCCTATTGACCCGCTGCAAACCCCTGGCTAAGGTCGTGGGCGGAGGTGGAAATTTCCCTCCGTGAGGAAATGCAGAAAATCCAACGAATATATGTACAGGAGACCGGGTTTCATGATTTCAATTTTCAACAATCAGCGATCGTTGCGCTGGGGCCGCCTGTTACCCCTGGCTGCATTGGCGCTGGCGGCTTGCGGTGATGGCGGCGGGACCGGGTCGGTGGCGCCTGTGCAGGGCATCACCAGGATTGTCTTTGATACCGTGAACAGTGAAAAGGTCACCTTTGCCGGTGCCACCTTCGGGACCGGTGGCGCCGTCGGTACCTACGAAAAGGTCCGCGGCACGGCCTATGGGCAGATCGACCCCAATGACCCGAAGAATCAGATGATCGCCGACATCGCGTTGGCGACGAAGAATCCTTCGACCGGGTTTGTCGAATATTCAGTGGATTTCTTCATCCTCAAGCCTTCTGATTTGAGCAAGGGTGCGCACAAGGTTTTCTATGAAGCGCCCAATCGCGGCGGCAAGCAATATGGCGGATTTGCCGGCATGACCGGCAATGCCAACAACCCCGGCGCGGGCGGCGCGGCCGACATCAACAGCGCTGCCACCTACCCGGCATTCCTGCTGAACAAGGGCTACACCCTGGTCTGGTCGGGCTGGGATGCCGAGCCGATGAGTTCGACCGCCGTCGACTTGGTCAAGGCTGTCCTGCCCTTGGCGCAGAATCCTGACGGATCGGCGATCACCGGTCCGATGTACGAATACATTGTCAATGACAATGCAACGACGAAATGCGCGGCGACGTACTACAGCCCGGCCGATACCAGCACTGCCAAGGCCACGTTGACCAAGCGCCAGTCGATGACCGATGCGCCGATCCCGGTGCCTTCGACCGCCTGGGCCTGGGGTGGTCCGAGCAGTTGCTCGACCAGTTCCACCTCGACCAGCAGCAATTCGATCGCCTTTGTCGACGGCTCGGCATTCCAGCAGGGTTGGATCTATGAGTTGAACTACACCGCGCGCGATCCCTATGTGGCGACCGTCGGCCTCGCCGCGATACGCGACTTCATGTCCTTCCTCCGGAACGCCAAGACTGACAGCATCGGCACGGCCAATCCGATGGCCGGTGACATCAAGAGCATTGCCACCTGGACCAATTCCCAACCGGCTCGGCTGTTCAACGACTTCGTCTGGCTGGGATTCAACCAGGCGCTGGACGGGACCAAGGTATTCGATGGCCATCTGAACTTCATTGGCGGCGGCAACGGGCTGGGCATCAACTACCGATTCGCCCAGGTCGGCCGCACCGAGCGGAACCGGCAGAACCACATCGCGCAAACCGAGGGCGTTTTCCCGTTCTCGTACACGACGACCACCGATGCCCTGACCGGAAAAACCGACGGCCGGAATGTCCGCTGCACGGCGACGAACACCTGCCCCAAGGTGATGAACCTCTATTCGGCCAACGAGCTGTGGGTCAAGGCCGGTTCCCTGCTGACGACCCATCCGAACACCGGGGCCGATCTGGTCGAGCCGGACAATGTGCGCAACTATTTCGTGTCCAGCGGGCCGCACGGCAGCGGCGCCACGAACACCACCACTGCGCCGGCGAGCAGCAACTCGCAGTACAACTCCCAGGTCGACGCCCTGCCCCTGCACCGGGCGCTGTGGGTCGCGATGGACGAGTGGATCACGGCCGGCACCGCCCCGCCGGCGAGCGCCAATCCGAGCGTTGCCGCAGGCACGGCCACCTTCGTTCCGACCAACGGCGCCTACACCGCGCTCGGTATCGGAGCGGTCGCGCAGGCGGATGTCGGTTACCCCGACATCCCGGCCACGAT
This sequence comes from Betaproteobacteria bacterium, assembly GCA_947453725.1. Lineage (GTDB taxonomy): Bacteria > Pseudomonadota > Gammaproteobacteria > Burkholderiales > Burkholderiaceae_C > Rubrivivax. The sequence continues at coordinate 11,362 of CANGHH010000006.1, forward strand.
GAACAAGTTCTCCGGTCTGGTGACGGTGCGCAATTACTGGAACTTCGGCCCGGACTATGCCAAGGGCATTCTGGCCAATATTCCGGCGATCCCGACCGGCAGTTTCTACAAGAATGCCGTGCCCAAAACCGATGCCTACGGCAACGATGTGGCCGGCATCCGCTTGCCTGAAATCGTCGCGCCGATTGGCACCAGTTCGGGCTGGGCCCTGCGGCCCGCCGCTTTTGGCGGCAAGGCCGACGGGCTGGATGGCGCTGAAGGTTCGGGCCAGTTCGTGCCCTTTGCCAAGGACGATGCCAGCAAGGTGGCCGGCGATGCGCGGCCCTCGCTGACCGGCTTGTACGGCACGAAGGCCGCTTTCGTCGCAGCCCGGGTCGCTGCGGCCAGCGCGTTGAAGACTCGCCGCCTGCTGCTCGACGCCGACCAGGCGGCTTATGCCACCAATGCGGCCAAGGCGATCACCGTGGCGCCGAATCCCTATTACCCCGGCGCTTATAACTATTCGGCCTTCAGCCTGCCGTGATCGACCCGATATAAGGTGAAAAACCAAACCCCCTCTGGCCCGCTGCCAGAGGGGGTTTTTCAATCATGAAGACAGATTTGATCAAAATTTCCTGCGCCGCCGCCCTGGTGTTGCTGTGCGCGGGATGTGACCGTCTCGATGCGAGGACCACCTATGCCTGCACGATGGCCGGAGAAACCTTTCGCTACCGGGATGGCCTGCGCCTGGGCGCCCCTGGCGCAGCGACCTTGAAATTCTCGCTGACCACCTACCGGTGGCAAAAGAATTACGCCATCAGCGGCGCCGACGGCCTGCCCGAACAGGAAACCAGGAAGATTTTTCTGGATGCAGCTCGGAGCAGTCCGGTCGAATCGACCTATATTTTCGATGAAACAGACCGGCTGTCGAAAGTGCGGGTTGTCAGCTCGCTGGTCCTGAATACGGTCAGTGGCGATGCCCGGATTTTTCACCGGCGCTGGGTGCCGCCCGCCGAATGGCGCAACTCGGATCAGTACAGCTACAACGGTCATTGCAAGCCGCTGAGTTGAACCGGGTTGCGGGTGCTGTCCTGATGGCCGACCTCGTTGGCCGCCGGTGGGATACCCCGCATGGTGGCGCCGACCGGGTCTGTGTAAGCTCGCCGCGATGAATATATCGCTGCGACAGTTGAAGGGTTTTCTCGGCGTGGCCTCTACGGGCAGCTTCACCAAGACCGCGCAGCGCCTGCACCAGAGCCAGGCCGCGCTCAGCAGCATGATCCGCGAGCTGGAAAAGCAGCTCGGCAGCCGGCTCTTCAACCGTTCAACCCGAAGCGTCGAATTGACCGAAGCCGGCAGCCGCTTCGTGCCAGTCGCCACCCACATCGTCGAGGCGCTGGAGGCAGCCGCAGTCGACCTCGCCGAGATGGATCGGCAAGCCGGCATCCGCCTGAACATCGGCGTGACACCGATCATTGCGCAAAGCCTGATCCCCTTGGCGATCAACCGCTTCCGCGAGCGCGCGCCACATGTCCAGCTGGGCGTCGCCGATTGCCCGCCGGCCGAGTTGCAGCGCATGGTCGAGGCCGGTCAGCTCGATGCGGCTTTCGGCGCGTTTTTCTCGAAGGTCTCGGGGCTCGACCGCGAGCCGGTGTTTCCGAGCTGGCTGGAACTCGTCAGCGCCAGCGCGCACGACCGCAAGCTGACCGGCGTCGTGCCGTGGAGCCGCCTCGACGGCGAGCGGCTGATCACCGTGCACGAATCCAGCCCGATCCAGCAACTCGCCGACGCGCAGATCGCGAAGCTGAACATCGTGCCCCGCTCGCGCACCTGTGTGAACCAGCTCGAGACCATGATCGCCTTCGCCGAGGCCGGCCTCGGCGTCGGCGTGATCCCGTCTTTCGCGCGCGCGGCCTGCGAGCGCTATGCCGTCAACGTGGCCACGCTGACGCCGCCGATCGAGTACGCCTACCACCGCATCACGCGCGCCGGCCGGCTGGTCTCCAGCTCGCTGCAAAGCTTCACCGCCTTGCTCGGCGAGATCGCCACCGCCCATCAACCGGCGGTGGAGGCCTGAGTCTGCGGCGTCGCTTCAACTCGGCTTGATGTTGGCGTCCTTGATGATCTTGCCGTAGCGCTCGGTGTCGATCAGAAAGATCTTGCCGAACTCGGCAGCCGGCGCGTAGGCCGGCTCGATGCCGCCGTCGCGCAGTTTCTGGATCACCTCGGGGTCCGCCATCACCGCGGCGATTTCGCGGTCCAGGCGCTGCAGGATCGCCGGCGGCGTCTTGGCCGGCAGCATCAAGCCCTGCCAGGCGGCGAGCTCCAGTCCCGGCAGCGTTTCCTTGGTCAGCGCCAGGTTCGGGAACGGCGGCTGGCCGCGCTTGGCCGCGGTGCTGGCGATCGCCCGTGCCCGACCGGTCTTGACCTGCGGCAGCGCGGCGTTGACGACGTCGAACAGCAGGTCGATCTGGCCGCCGATCAGGTCGGTCATGGCCGGCGCGTTGCCGCGGTAGGGAATGATGTTGATCTCGACCTTGCCCAGGTGGCGCAGCAGTTCGCAGCCGATGCCGGGCGTGGCGCCGGCCGAACCGCAGGTCACCTTGCCCGGGTTGCGCCGCGCTTGGTCCAGCAGTTCGGCGAGCGTCGTCGGCGCGAACTTCGGCGTCGCGAGCAGCACGAAGGACACTTCGGTCAGTCGCGCGACGGGCAGCAGGTCCTTGCGCGGGTCGAACTTCAGGTCGTAGAGAAACGGGTTCTGCGCCGCCGTGGGAACCGCGAACAGGACCGTGTAGCCGTCGGCCGGTGCGCGCGCCACGTACTCCATGCCGATGTTGCTGGCGGCGCCCGGGCGGTTGTCGACGATCACCGCCTGGCCCAGGCGTTCACCGAGCTTCTGGCCGACGACGCGCGCCGTCATGTCGCTGCCGCCACCGGCGGGGAAGGGCACGACGAGCCGGATCGCCTGGTTCGGCCAGCTGTCCGCGGCCGGCGCCGCCGCAGCCGCAACCGCAGAGAAGGGCGCCATCCCGGTCAGCAGGCCGGCCACGGTGGCGGCCTGGGCCAGACGTCTTGCAAGGGTTGTGTTCAAGGGTTTCATCCGTTTCACGAGAAAAAATGGCTTCAGGCCAGCCCAGCGGCTCAGGCCCGCAGGGCCCAGCGTCCTTCGTCGTCGCGTGTCAAGCGGCCGGCGGCGTGCTGGGTGTCGAGCCACAGCACCAGTTCGCGGCCGTCGCGGCTGCCGGTGGACCGCATCAAGGCCGCGAAATTCTTGGCCCCGTCGGCCAGCGCCGCCTCGGGCGTGACGGCGGCGGCGGTGCCGGCGGCCAACGGCGGTGTCGGGATGCGGTGTTCGAAGGGCCTGGTGGCGCCGGGCGCCAGCACCGGCAGCGTCAGGTCGAAGCCGAGCTTGGCGCCGATGCGTGCGCCGGCCAGCGACGGGTCCAGCGGCATCGCGCGCAGGCCCTCGACCTGCACCAGGTCGCGGCTGGCCTGGAAGCGCGTCGCCAGCGCCCAGTCCATCTCCGAATCGGAAAAGATGTCGATGTCCGGATCGACGACGAAGACGTGCTTGATGTTGGCCTGGCAGGCGAAGACCGCAGCGATCGCGTTCTTCGCCTCGCCGGGCACGCGCTGCTGCAAGGCGACGCGCAGGTTGAACATGCCGCCGGTCGCCGCCGTCGCGTAGACGGCCTTGATCTCGCGCACGGCCATCTCGATGGCCCGCCAGGCCGTCACTTCGGTGCGCAGCGCGCAGAGTTGGGCGGTGTCGGTCTGGGCCATCGCGCGGCCACTGATCGTCGCGGTCTGGAACAGCGGATCGCGGCGGTGGGTGATCGCCGTCAGGTGGAACACCGGGTTGCGCTTGACGCCGCCGTAGTAGCCCAGGAATTCGCCGTAGGGCCCTTCGGGCTCGACGTGGCCGCGCTCGTCGAGGTAGCCCTCGAGCACGAATTCGGCGTCAGCCGGCACCAGCAGGTCATTCGTGATGCAGCGCACGACGCCGAGCGGCGCGCCGCGCAGCGCCGACAGCAGCGCCAGTTCGTCCTGCGCCAGCCGCATCGTTGCCGCGACATAGTCGATCGGGTGGGCGCCGACGACGAAGGCCACCGGCAGCCGCTGGCCGCGCTGGACCTGTTCGAGGTAGATGGCGCGCAGGTCTGACGGCGCCACCAGGTCGACGCCAGCCGTGCGCCGGCCGCGCAGCATCAGCCGGCGCACGCCGACGTTGGTCCAGCCGGTGGCCGGGTCGCGCGAGAAATCGATCGACGCCGAGATGTAGGGCGCGCCGTCGAGTTCGTGCTGCAGGTGGACCGGCAGCTGCGTCAGGTCGGCGGCGTCGCCCTCGAGCACGACCTGCTGAACCGGTGCCCGGGCGCGCGCCACCTCGACCACGGGCTGCGGCTGGCGCAGGCGTTTCAGCACCTCGGCGACCAGGCCTTCGGCCGTGGTGTCGAAGGCGCGTGCCAGGCGCGAGCGGCTGCCCATCACATTGCCCGCCAGCGGCAGCGTGCCGCCGGGCTGCTCGAACAGCACGGCCTTCGGGTTGGCTTCGAGCCGCGCGGCCAGTTCGATCAGGTCGGTGGCTTCAGCGACGGTCTGCAGTTCGTCGGGCCCGAGCTGGTCGAGGAAACGGCGCAGGCCGAAGCGTTCGAGGTCGGGCTCGCTCGGGGGAGCGGGTTGGGGCTGGTGCTGGGGCGCGTTGGCGGCAGTCATTCCGGTTCTATTCCTGCAAGTTTGATGAGGCGACCCCAGCGCTCGGTCTCGCTGAGCACGCGCTGGCGCAGTTCTTCGGGGGTGGACGCGACGGGTTCGGCGCCGATGCCGCGCATGAAGGCGGCCAGGGCCGGCTCCTTCAGCGCGCGTTGCACGTAGCCGGCGAGTTTGTCGACTGTGGCTGGCGCCACCTTGGCTGGCAGGAAGACCGCGAACCAGCCGGTCAGGTCGTAGCCGGGCAGGCCGCTTTCGATCATCGTCGGCACGTTCGGCAGGGCCGCCATGCGCGTGCGGCTGGTCACGGCCAGGGCCTGGACGCGGCCGGCCGCGATCATCGGGATCGCCAGCGTGGCATCGGCGAAGACCAGCTGGATGCGGCCGCCGAGCAGGTCGGTGATCGCCGGCGGCACGCCCTTGTAGGGCACGCCCAGCAGCTCGAGCCCAAGCTTGTTCGCGAACACCGCGCCCGAGACCTGGCCGGTCGCGTTGCCGCTGCCATAGATGAACTTGGCCGGGTCGCGGCGCAGTTGCTGCAGCAGCTCGGGCATGCCCGAGACCTTCAGCGCTTTCGGATCGCAGATCAGCACGAAGCCGAGTTCGGCGACGCTGCCGACCGGGCTGAAGTCACGCACCGGGTCGAAGGGCAGCTTCTTGAACAGGTGCACATTGGCCGCGTGCGTGGAATTGGGCGTGAACAGCAGGGTGTAAGGGTCGCCGACCGCCGCGGCGACGGCCTGGGCCGCCAGGTTGCCGAGGGCGCCGGCCCGGTTGTCGACGATCACCGGCTGGCCCGCGTAGGCCTCCAGCTGGCGCGCCAGCTGGCGCGCCGTGGCGTCGATGCCGCTGCCGGCCGGGTAACCGACCAGCATGCGCAGCGGCCGGCTCGGCCAGGCATCCTGGGCGCGCGCGATACCGGCCAGCGCCAGCGCCGACGCGACCCCGCCTTGCAGCACCCGGCGGCGCGTGCCGGGCCGCGGCGGACGCGGCGGATGCAGGAGCCGGCTCATCGCGGCTCCGCGTGGCCGCCGGCCGGCGGGCTGTCGTAGCGCGCCGACAAGGCGGTGCCGGCGATGTGGCTGGCCAGCGCGCTGGCGGCCTGCGGGCTCAGCGCCGGCGCCAGCTGCAGGAACTGCTTGCAGGCGCGCAGCGCCACCGCGCCGGTGCTGCCGAGCGTTGCCAGCAGCGCCTGCGCCTCGTCCTCCAGTTGCCGGCTCGGCCAGACCGCGCTGAGCAGCCCGGCGGCCAGCGCATCGACAGCGCGCATCGGGCGCCGGCCGAACACCAGGTAGCTCAAAGTCTTGACGGGCACGCGGTCACACAGCGCGGCCATCACCAGCGTCGGCGGGATGTCGCGCTCGAGCTCGGGAATCTGGAACACCGCGTTGTCGGCCGCGATCGCGATGTCGCAGACCGCCGCCAGTGCCGTGCCGACGCCGAAGGCGCGGCCCTGCACGACCGCGACGGTCGGCACCGGCAGCGCCTTGATCGCGTCGTACAGCGCCAGCGCCGGTGCCGCGACGAGCTGGCGCAGCCGCTCGGCCGAGGGCACGGCGCCGCCCGGTGGCGGTGTCGGCGATTGTCGGCCGGCGCAGAAATCGGCGCCGGCGCCGCGCAGGCAGACGACGCGAACGGCGGCGTCGAGGGCGGCCAGTTCCTGCACGATGGCGTGGGCCATGGCGGCGTCGATCAGGTTGCCGTTGTCGGGCCGGTTCAGCGTCAGCGTCAGCACAGCGCCGCTGCGCTCGACGAGCACGGCATTCGATGGGGAACTCATGCGGGTACGGGCCTCGGGTTCGAAGAATGAATGGCTTGCCACAAGACCAGCGGCGTGGCCGGCATCGCCAGCTCGACGGCATCGTTGCCGCGTCCCAGGTGGGCGGCCAGCGCGTCGTGCAGCGCGTTGAAGGTGGCCGCCGTTGCCGGCGTGATGCCGCTCTCGCCGCCGCCCTTCACGCCCAGCGGGTTGCCGGGCGTCGGGTCGTTGGTCAGCTCGATCGTCAGTTCGGGGATCAGGCCGGCATGCGGCATGCCGTAGTCCATGAACGAGCCGGTCAGCACCTGCCCGGTTGCCGGGTCGGTGACATGGGTTTCGCACAGCGCCTGGCCCAGCCCCTGCGCCAGGCCGCCGTGGATCTGGCCTTCGACGATCAGCGGGTTGATCGGCGTGCCGACATCGTCGACGGCCGAGTAGCGCACGACCTCGACCTCGCCGGTGTCACGGTCGACCTCCAGCTCGCAGACGGCGGCGCCGGTCGGGAAGGCCGGCATGCGGCCGTTGAACTCGGCCTCGGCGCCCAGGCTGCGGCGCTGGCGGTCGCCGGCCAAGCCGTGCGTGGCGACGTGGCCGGCGATCTCGCCCAGCGTCGCCCGGCGGCGGCGCCAGAATTTCAGCCGCCAGCGCGGCGCGGCAAAACCGTCACCGTCGCGGCGCAGCGTTGCGGCATCGGCGTCGAACCAGTCGGCCGCTGCCGCGCGGGCCCGTTCCACGAGCTGGGCCGAGGCCTGGACCAGCAGCGTGCCGCCGATCCGCATCGAGCGGTCCGAGTGGGTGCCACCGCCGACCTTGACGAACTGGGTGTCGCCGGTGCGCAGGCGAACGTTTTCCAGCGCCACGCCGACATGGTCGGCCACCACCTGCGCGAAGCTGGTCTCGTGGCCCTGGCCCGTGGACTGCGTGCCGGCGACGATGTCGACCCGGCCTTCGCGGTCGACCCGCAGTTCGATGCGCTCGCGCGGCGCGCCGACCGGCGACTCGATGTAGTTGGACAGACCAATGCCGCGCAGCTTGCCGCGCTGCAGTGCGCCGCGCTGTCGGCCCGCGAAGCCGGCCCAGTCGGCCATCTCGAGCACGCGCGCCATGTTGCGCGGAAAGTCACCGGCGTCGTAGGCCAGGCCCATCGGGCTCAGGCGCGGCAGCGTGCTGCGCTGAATCAGGTTGCGGCGCCGAATCTCGATGCGGTCGATGCCGAGCTCGGCCGCCGCGATGTCGAGCAGGCGTTCGATCGCATGCAGGGTCTCGGGCCGCCCGGCGCCGCGGTAGGGCGCGGTCGGGACGGTGTTGCTCATCGCCGCGGCGACGTGCACGGCGGCGATCGGCACCTCGTAGACGCTGGTCGTGACGCGCGCGCCGTTGGACATCGGCACGTAGGACACCGTGTGCGCACCGACGTTGCCGACGACCTCGTTGTCGAGTGCCAGGATGCGGCCGTCTGCATCGAAGGCCATCGCCGCCCTGAAGACCAGATCGCGGCCCTGATAGTCGCTGACGAAGGCCTCGCTGCGGTCACTGGTCCACTTCACCGGCCGGCCGACGCGGCGCGCCGCCCACAGCACGGCCACGGCCTCGATGTTCAGCGAACTGCGCGGCCCGAAACCGCCACCGACGTCCGGGCAGACCACGCGCATGCGCCCTGGCGGCACCTGGAAGGCGTCGCACAGCCCCATCTGCTGGCGGGTCACGCCCTGGCTGCCGGCGATCAGGGTGTAGGCGTCGAGTGCCGCGTCGTGGCTGCCGATCGCCGAACGCGGCTCCATCTGCGCGTTGACGACGCGGCTGTTGCGGAATTCGCGGCGCACCACGCAGGCCGCCGTCGCGAAGGCCGCGCGGGCGGCGGCGCGGTCGCCGATCTGCACGCTGAAGCAGCGGTTGCCAGGCAGGTCGTCCCACAGCTGCGGCGCGCCCGGCTGCAGCGCGTCGTCGCCCCGCACCACCGCCGGCAGCGGCTGGTAGCGCACCACCACCGCCTCGGCCGCGTCGCGCGCAGCGGTCGGCGTCTCGGCGACGACCATCACCACGGCCTCGCCGACATGGCGCACCGCGTCGGTGGGCAGCGGCAACTGGCGCCGGTTGTAGACCGAGCCGGTCTCCGAATCGGTGAAGGCCTTGTCCTGGTGGCGCACCGCATCGGCCGGATTCGGGATGTGGTCGATGCCGCGCAGGCCATCGGCCAGGTAGTCGGCGCCGGTCAGCACTGCCAGCACGCCGGGCATCGCCAGCGCCGCGGTGGTCTCGATGTCCATGATCCGCGCGTGCGCATGCGGCGAGCGCAGGAAAGCCGCCCAGACCATGTCCGGCAATTCGATGTCGTCGGTGTAGCGGCCCTGGCCGACGACGAGGCGCTGGTCTTCGCGGCGCGGTATCGGCTGGCCGACGAAGCCGCTCATGCCAGCACCTCGGGTGCCGCGAGCGCGGCCTGCCGGACCGCTTCGATGATGTTCACGTAGCCGGTGCAACGGCAGATGTTGCCCTCGATCGCGGCGCAGATGCTGCGCCGGTCGACAGCCTCGCCAGAGCGCAGCAAGCTGTCGGCCGACATGATCATGCCGGGCGTGCAGAAGCCGCATTGCAGGCCGTGGCAGGCGATGAAGGCCTGTTGCAGCGGGTGCAGGCCCTGGCCGGTTGCCAGGCCTTCGATGGTCACGACCTCGCCGCCGCTGGCCTGCACCGCCAGCACGGTGCAGGACTTCACCGCCACCCCGTCGAGCCGCACCGTGCAGGCACCGCACTGGCTGGTGTCGCAGCCGACGTGGGTGCCGGTCAGGCGCAAGTCGCGGCGCAGGAAATCGACCAGCAGCGTGCGGTCGTCGACCTGGCACTGGACCAGCCTGCCGTTGACCTGCAATTGCACATTGGCCGCCGCGTCGCGCTGCGGTGCAGCGCCCGGCTGGGCCGCCGCGTGGGCCGTCTGGGCACCCGGCCCGGTCGCCGCTTCGTCCAGCGCGCTGCGGCGACCGGCCGTCAGCAGTTCGTTGAAGCGCGTGAAAAATGCGTCGGCCATCTTGACCGCCACCGTGTTGACCAGCCGCGAACCGATCTGCGCCAGCTTGCCGCCGACCTGGGCCTCGGCCGAATAGATCAGCCGGGTCGAGCTGGCGTCGTAGGACTCGTCTTCCAGCGTCACGCGGGCCGTCATCTGGCCGAAGCCGGCGATGCCGCCATCGCCCTCGCCGAGCAGGCTGTAGCCCAGCAGCGGCCGGCGTTCACTGAGCGTCACCGTGCCCTTGAAGCGGGCCTTGACCGGCCCGATGGCGGCGCTGACCACGGCCGCCCACTGACCATCGCCGATGGTGACGAAGGACTCGCAGCCGTCGATGCAGCGCTGCAGCGTCTCGGGGTCGTTGAGCCCGGCCCAGACGGCCGCGCGCGAAGCCGCGATGACCTGTGTACCGCTAAATTCCATGGTCGTCTTCCGGGGCTTGCTGGATCGCCGCCAGCGCACGCCGGGCCAGCGTGGCGACCAGGCTGGCGCGGTAGGCGCCGGTGGCGCTGAGGTCGTCGTTGAGGCCGGCCGGGTCGAGCGCCAGGCCGTCCAGCGCCGCCGGGTTCAGGTCGCTGGCCGCCAGCCGCTGTTCGGCCGCGGTCCAGCGGAAGGCGCAAGGCCCGGCGCCGGTCACGGCAACGCGGATGCCGTCGCCGGTCTGGGCGATGAAGACACCGGCCACCGCATAGCCCGACGCCGGGTGGCGTTGCTTGGCGTAGGCGGCGCGGCGCGGCTGCGGGTATTCGATGGCGACCACGACTTCATCGGGCGCCAGCGCGGTCTCGAACATCGCGACGAACATCGCGTCGGCGGCGATGCGGCGCCGGTCGGTGACGACCGTGGCGCCCAGGCCGAGCAAGCCGGCCGGATGGTCGGCGGCCGGGTCGGCGTTGGCCACCGAGCCCCCGACCGTGCCGCGGTTGCGCACCTGCTGGTCGCCGATCAGCCCGGCCAGTTCGGCCAACGCCGGCAGCTGCGCGCGGACGACCGGCGATGCCGCGATCGCGGCGTGGCGCGCCGCGGCGCCGACGTGCAGCAAGCCGCCGTCGAAGCGGATACCTTGCAGTTCGGGCAGGCGCGTCAGGTCGACCAGGTGCGACGGTGCGCGCAGGCGCTGTTTCAGCGTCGGCAGCAGCGTCATGCCGCCGGACAAGGCCTTGGCCTCGGGGTGCTGCTGGAGCAGCGCCAGCGCGTCGGTCAGCCGCTGCGGGCGCAAGTAGGCAAAGGGATACATCGGTCGGATTGTCCGGGTCCTAGGTGGCGAGCCAGCGCTGCACGCTGCTGGCCACCGCGATCGGCGCTTCCTGCATCGGGTAATGGCCGGCGTTGCCGATGGTCTCGATCTCGACCTGCGGGTGGTGCAGGCGCCAGCTTCGTTCGGCCAATGCGGTTGTGATGCTGGGGTCGTGCTCGCCGAGCAGCAGCTTGACCGGCAGCCGGAGCGTGCCGGCTTCGTCGGCGAAGCCGTCGAAGGCCCACTCCCTCAGATAGGCCGCCACCGCCTCGGGCCGGTGCGACTGCCAGGAGTCGGCTGCGATGCGGTCGCACCAGGCCTTGCTCAGGCGCTGGCCGGTGGAGAAGTCGACGATGCGCGAGCGGATGGCGGCGTCGGCGACGGCCTGCTCGAAGAGCGCGACGCGCGATGCGTCCATGCCGGAGCCGGCCGCCGAGACCGCGGCAATGCCCAGCAGTCGTTCGACGCGTGCCGGCGCGGCCAGCGCCACGCGCTGCATCGCCATGCCGCCCATCGAGTGGCCGATCAGCGAGAAGCGCGACCAGCCCAGCGCATCGGCCAACTGCAGCACGTCGCCAGCGGCTTCGTGGAAGGTCCAGGCGCCGGCCAGGCCGCGGCGCGTGCCGTACCCGCGGTAGTCGAAGACCGCGACCTCGAAGGCCTGCGCGTCGATGGCGCCGAGGAATTCCTGCCAATGCGCGGCGCAGCCCATCCAGCCGCCCATCACGATGGCCTTGCGCGGGCCCGTGCCGTGGCGCAGCGCGGGCCTCATGCCCGACCTGCTTCGTTGCCAGGCCAGGCGATGGCCGCGGTGATGCGCCCGCTGCAGGGGCCGAAGCCGATCGACACCCGGCCGGCCGCGCTGGCCCGCGCGCGCAACTCGATCTCGTCGCCGTCGTGCAGCCAGAGGCGGCTTTCACCGCTGGCCAGCGTCAGCGCGTCGCGGCCCGCGCTGGTGATCTCGGTCAGGCAGGCGCGGCTGTCGTCGGCCGCGCCCGAAACCGTGCCGCTGCCGAGCACGTCGCCCGGGCGCAAGTTGCAGCCGTTCGAGCTGTGGTGGGCCAGCATCTGGCCGAAGGTCCACGACAGGTTGGCCAGGTGGGTGGCGCTGATGCGCTGCGCCGGCTGGCCCGCGTCGCGCATCCGCGCGGTCGACAGCCAGGCTTCCAGCGCGATGTCCAGGCCACCGGCGGCGCGGTTGTGCGCCGAGTCCAGGTGCGGCAGCAGCGGCGGCGCGTCGGGCGCGCGCAGCGGCGCGGCCGCCACGAAGGGCAGCAAGGCCTCGCTGGTGACGACCCAGGGCGACAAGGTGGTCATGAAACTCTTGCCCAGGAAGGGCCCCAGCATCTGCTCCCACCACTGCACCGACTTGGCCGACCAGTCGTTGAGCAGCGCGTAGCCGAAGATGTGATCGGGCGCCGCGTCGAGCAGCACCGGGCTGCCCAGCGCATTGCCGCGGCCGATCAGGGCCGCCAGTTCCAGTTCGAAATCCAGCGTCTCGACCGGCCCGAAGCGCAGCGTCCCGTCGGCGTCGCGCCATTGGCCGTGCGGGCGCTGCACCGCGCTGCCGCTGACGCGGATCGACGAGGCGCGGCCGTGGTAGGCCACCGGCAAGGCATGGAAGACCGGCGGCACCGGGTCTTTCAGTTGCTTGAACTTGCCGTGGCGCGCGGTGTGGTGCAGCGAGGTCAGGAAATCGGTGTAGTCGCCGACCTCGCTGGGCAGCGCCATCTCGACGCTGGCCAGCGGCCGCAGCAGGCGCTCGGCGCGGGTGCGCAGCGCCGGGTCGCCACCTTCGCGGAGCAGCTCGGACAGACGGGCCCGCAAGGCCGAGGCCGGCCCCGGGCCGAGCGCCATCAGGCCGTTCAGGCTGCCCGATGCGGCCCGCACCGCGATCGCGGCCTCGGCCTCGAACAGGCCGGCGGCATCGGCGGCGCGCAGGTCGACCAGGGTGTCGCCGATGGCCACCGCCGGCCGGCGTTCGGTGCCGTCCACGAAGATGCCCAGCGGCAGGTTCTGGACCGGGAAATCGGTCTCGGGCAGGCCCGCAGCGGGCAGCCAGCTGCGCCGCTGCGGGTCGTGGGTCGGGTTGAGCGGGGCGTCGTGGGTCATGGTCGTCCGGCGTGCCGGCCTTGTTGGTCGGCGGTCCAGGCCGCGAGCAGGCCGCGCGCCGCCGCGCGGTGGCGGGCGGCGTCGGCCTGGCTCAGCGTCGGCAGCGTGAATTCGAGGCGCAAGCCGTTCGGATCGAAGAAATAGATCGAGCGGCAGATGTGGTGGTCGGTGACGCCGACGACCTCGATGCCGGCGGCTTCGACGCGGGCCTTCAGCGCCAGCAGCTGCGCCGGCGTGTCGACGCGCAGCGCGATGTGCTGCACCCAGGGCGGCGTGTTTGGCGAAGGCAGCGGGGCCAGGCCGTCGCCGAGGTCGAAGAAGGCGATGGCCGAGCCGTCGTTCATCTCGAAGAACAGGTGGACATAGGGGCAGTGCTCGCCGGTGCTGGGCACGTGGTCGAGCCGGATCACGTGGACCAGCGGCATGCCGAGCAGGTCTTCGTAGAACTGCCGCGTTTCTTCGGCGTCGCGGCAGCGCCAGGCGAAATGGTGCAGGCCTTCGGCTGGATTCAGGCTGTGCATCTCAGGACTTCCCAGGGCCCAGGCGCCACGCGCTCACAGCGCGGCGGTCTCGGCGTTGTATTCGAAGAGCCACTCGTAGCGCGCCTTGACGCGTGCCTCGGTCCATTCGCGGTCGACATAGGCGGCAGCCCCTTCGGCATGCGCCAGTTCGGGGTTGTGGAAACGCGCCGCGTTCTCGGTCGAACCGCGCACGATCTTCGAGGTGCGTTCGATGCGCGCCGCTTCATAGCGGGCGAGCGCGGCGGGCACGTCACCCGGCTGGGCCGCCAGGCAGCGGGCCAGCACGTAGCCGTCCTCGATCGCCATCACCGCGCCCTGCGCCAGGAAAGGCAGCGTCGGGTGGCAGGCGTCGCCGAGCAAGGTCACCCGTCCAAGGCTCCAGCGCGGCATCGGTTCGCGCACCATCAGCGCCCACTTGTACGGGGTGGCGACGGCGCGTATCAGCTGGTGGATGTCCGCGTGCCAGCCCTTGAAGTCGCCAAGGAACTCTTCGGTGCTGCCTTGCTGCGACCAGGATTCGACTTCCCAGCCGCTGCGCTCGACCGCCGCCACCAGATTCACCAGCTTGTTGTTGCGCATCGGGTAATGGATGACATGCGCACCCGGCCCGACCCAGTTGTAGCCATAGGGCTGGCGCAGGTGATCGGGCAGGCGCTCGGCCTCGATCACACCGCGCCAGGCGACGATGCCGGAGAAGCGCGGCGCGTCGTCGCCGAACAGGCGGTGGCGCACCGGCGAGTGCACGCCGTCGGCGCCGATCACCAGGTCGGCGGTGGCGATGTCCGCACCCCGGCTGCAGACCACGACCTGCTCGCCCTCGAAGCGCAGCTCATCGACGTGAATGCCCAGGCGGATCGCGTCCGCGTCCTGCGCCCGCACGCCGTCGGCCAGCGTGCGGTGCAGGTCGCCGCGGTGCAGCGTCAGGTAGGGGAAGCCGTAACGCTCGCGCGAAACCGCACCGAGGTCGAAGAGGCTCCAGGTCTGGCCGGTGTTCCACAGCCGGACACGCTTGCCCAGCGGCTCGGATGCCACCGCGGCGATCGGGGCCGCCAGGCCCAGCGCCGCCAGCACGCGGTTGCCGTTCGGGCTGATCTGCACACCGGCGCCGATCTCGCCGAGTTGCTGCGCCTGTTCGATCACCTGGACCCGGAAGCCCCGCTTCTGCAAGGCCAGGGCGGCCGTCAGGCCGCCGATCCCGGCACCAACCACCACGATGCGCATGCGTTCACCCTTCAAGAAAATTCTCCGAGCTCGGGGGGGCTCAGAACTGCTGCTGGAAGCCCACGCGCAGCAAGGTCTGCGAGTCGGTGGTCGACTTCGTGTAGCCGAACAGGCCGGCCAGCGCGCCGGGGCCGTCGGCCTGGACACGGGCCAGCCCGGCATAGACCTGCACCGTCTTCGAAAACAGGTGTGAAGCGAACAGGTTGATCTGCTGGTAGTGCCGCGTGGTGAAGCTCGAACGCGCGACCGACAGGCCCAGCAGGTCCACTTTGCTGCCGCCGCTGATGTCGATGTTGACGCCGGCTTCGTAGTGCCGGAGCGACTCGTTGCCGTTGGCGTTGGCGAGGTTCACGTCGCTGACCAGCACGTGCGGCGTGAAGAGGCCGACCGCGTAACTGGCACCCACGCCGGCCGTGCGGAACTTGGTCGTCGTGAACAGGCTGCCGGCGGCGATGTTCTGGCCGAGCAGCGTGCTCAGGTCGAAGATACCGCGCACGTCGGCCGTGCGGTCGTGGTACATCGAATAGCCCGCCGCGACGCGCAAGGCCGAGCCGCGGTACTGGGCGCCGACCCCGATCTTGCGGGCGGTCGAAAAGCCCAGCGCCGATTCGCCGAAGCCGTTCATCGCGCCGAACTGGAAGCCGCCCATCACCGGGCTCTCGTACTTGATCGCGTTGTCCATCTGGAACTGGTTCGCAAGGTTGTCCAGGTTGCCCGGCGTGAACGACGACGAGATGCCCGGCACCGAGTTGCTGGTCGGCGAGACGTACTCGTACATGAAGTCGGGCATGTGGCCGGCCGTGACCGTGCCCAGCGTGGCCGAGCGCACGCCGATGATCGAGTAGCGGTTGAAGAACACGTCGGGGCGCGTGTTGGTGCCGGTGTCCAGGTTCAGCCCGGATTCGAGCTTGAAGAAGGCCTGCAGCCCGCCGCCGAGGTCTTCACTGCCCTGGAAACCGAAGCGGTCCGGGCTGCGGCGGCCCGAGTTCACCGCATTCAGCCGACTCCCGCCGGCATTGCTCACGTAGTCCACGCCAGCGTCCACGCTGCCGTAGAGCTGGACGCTGGATTGCGCCAGGGCGGCGCTGCTCAGCGTGGCGGCGCCCATCAGCGCCAGCAAGGGCGCGGCTGCGGTCTTCTTCATGGTCGGGTCTCCAATCGTTGTTGTGGTGGTTCATCCGCCGGGCTCTGCACCGGGTTCGGCGGCGACTCTAGGGAGATGCCATTGAAAAGAGAATCACGAATAAGCGATGTTTTGATACAAAAAATGGAGCAATCACAGGTGATCTCGGGTTCGTGGGGCCGCGGGCGCGCAGTTGCTCCGCGCGCGACCTTGCGCGCGCGCAAGGTCGCGCGCTGCCGCTGGCAGCAAGATGCGCGGTATCGCGCCGCTTGGCGTCCCCTTTGAGGTCCGGTGGCCCAGTACCGCATCCTGTCGCTGTCCGCGGGTGGCTTCCTGGGTCTGACCACCGCGCTGCTGCTCGACGCCCTGGCCAGGCGCGCCATCAGGGGCGCGCGCCGGTGAGCATCCGCCATCTCGACCCGATGTTCGACCCGCGGTCGGTGGCCGTCATTGGCGCCAGCGACCGCACGTCCAGCGTCGGCGCGACCGTCTGGCGCAACCTGCGCCAGGGCGGCTACACAGGCCCGCGCTGGGCGGTCAACCCGCGGCACGCGCAGATCGCGGGCGAGGTCGCCTATGCCGACGTGGCCAGCCTGCCCGAGGCGCCGGAACTGGCTTTGATCTGCACGCCGGCGGCGACCGTTCCCGGGCTGATCGAGGCGCTCGGCCGGCGCGGCACGCGCGCCGCGGTGGTGCTCAGCGCGGGCCTGGACGCAGCGCTGCGGCAGGCCATGCTGGACGCCGCCGGCCGCCACCTGCTTCGCATCATCGGCCCCAACTGCCTGGGTCTGCTGTCGCCGCATGCGCGGCTGAACGCCAGCTTCGCCCACACCGGTGCGCAGCCCGGTTCGCTGGCCTTCGTGTCGCAGTCGGGCGCGCTGGTCACCGCCGTGCTGGACTGGGCGCAGGGCCGCGGCATCGGCTTTTCGCACTGCATCTCGCTCGGCGAGCACGCCGACGTCGATTTCGGCGACCTGCTCGATTGGCTGGCCAGCGACCCCCTGACGCGGTCGATCCTGCTCTACGTCGAGTCGGTCACGGCGGCGCGCAAGTTCATGTCGGCGGCCCGTGCCGCCGCCCGCAACAAGCCGGTGCTGGTGGTCAAGGCCGGGCGGTCGCCGCTGGGCCAGGCGGCCGCCGCCTCGCACACCGGCGCGCTGGCCGGATCCGACCTGGTCTACGACGCCGCCATCCGCCGCGCCGGCATGCTGCGCGTCGACACGCTGGAAGACCTGTTCGCGGCCGCCGAGACGCTGGCCCACTTCCACCACCTGCCGTCCGAAGCGCAGGCCGAGTCGCTCGAAAGGCTGACGCTGCTGACCAACGGCGGCGGCGCCGGCGTGCTGGCCGCCGATGCCGCCGCGCTGGCGGGCCTGGAGCTGGCGCCCCTGGGCGCGGCCACGCGGCTGGCGCTGGACGCGCTGCTGCCGGCGAACTGGAGCCACGCCAACCCGATCGACATCATCGGCGACGCGCCGGTGGCGCGCTACGTGGGCACGCTGAAGGCGCTGCTCGACGACCCGGCCAGCGGCACCGTGCTGCTGATGCACGCGCCGACCGCCATCGTGCCCAGCAGCGAGATCGCCGCCGCGCTGCTGCCGCTGGGCCAGTCTGCGCGCGGACGGCTGCTCGGCTGCTGGATGGGCGACGCGGCGGTGCAGGCCGCGCGGGCCAGCTTCCACGCCGCCGACATCCCCTGCTACGACAGCCCCGAAGCGGCGGTGCGCGCCTTCGCGATGCGGGTCACCTACCGGCGCAACCAGCAGGAACTGCTGCAGACGCCGGCCGCCCGGCGGGCCCGCCCCGAGGTCGATTGGGCCAAGGTCCGCGCGCGGGTCGACCAGGTGCTGGCTGAAGGCCGCGAGATGCTCAGCGAGCCCGAGGCCAAGGACCTGCTGGCCGCGGCCGGCGTGCCGGTGGTGGCCACCCAGGTGGTGGCGCCCAGCGCCAAGGCCGCAGTGGTCGCGGCCCGCCGCATCGGCTACCCGGTGGTGCTGAAGCTGCTCTCGCCACAGATCTCGCACAAGAGCGACGTCGGCGGCGTCGCGCTCAACCTGGACGGCGACGCCGCGGTGCGCCGCGCAGCACAAGACATCCAGCGCCGCCTGAGCCGCCTGCAGCCCGACGCCACCTTGACCGGCTACACCGTGCAGGCCATGGTGCGCCGGCCGCGGGCCCTGGAACTGATCGTCGGTGCCAGCATCGACCCGCTGTTCGGCCCGGTGATCCTGTTCGGCCAGGGCGGCACCGCGGTGGAGGTGGTCGCCGACCGGGTCATCGGGCTGCCGCCGCTGAACGGGCCGCTGGCCCGCGCGATGATCGCCCGCACCCGCGTGGCCCGACTGCTGGCCGGCTGGCGCGACGTGCCGGCTGCCGACATCGACGCCGTCGTCGAGGTGCTGCAGGCGGTGTCCGAACTGCTGGCCGCCGAGCCGCGCATCGCCGAGATCGACGTCAACCCGCTGCTGGCCGATGCCCAGGGCGTGGTGGCGCTGGACGCCCGTGTCCGCGTCAGCGCGGCAGCGCCGGGCGGCGCCGGGCACTTCGCGATCCTGCCTTACCCCGGCGAACTGGTCGAAACGCTGACCTGGCAAGGCCGGGCGTTGACGCTGCGCCCGATACGGCCCGAAGA
Source organism: Betaproteobacteria bacterium (assembly GCA_947453725.1). Taxonomy (GTDB): domain Bacteria; phylum Pseudomonadota; class Gammaproteobacteria; order Burkholderiales; family Burkholderiaceae_C; genus Rubrivivax. Next base: position 29,660 of record CANGHH010000006.1, read on the forward strand.
CGAGGCGCTGCACCGCCGCTTCCTGGAGCGCCTGGACCCCGAGGACATCCGCATGCGGGTGTTCTACAGCCGCCGCAGCATCGAGCACAGCGAACTCGCCCGCCTGACGCAGATCGACTACGGGCGCGAGATGGCCTTCATCGCCACCGCTGCGGCGCCTGATGGCGGCGAAGGCGGCGAAGAAGCGCTCGGTGTCGCGCGGGCGGTGTGCGACCCCGACAACCGCGACGCGGAGTTCGGCATCGTCGTGCGTTCCGACCTCAAGGGCAGCGGCCTGGGCTCGCTCCTGATGCACAAGCTGATCGCCCACCAGACCGCACGCGGCACCCGGCGCCTGGTGGCCTCGGTGCTGGCCGACAACCGGCGCATGCTGCAACTGGCGCAGGATCTGGGCTTTGCCGTCGAGGCGGCCTGGGACGGCGTGCGCCCGATCTCGCTGGACCTGGCCTGAGCGCGGCCGACGCCGGTGGCTCAGGCGCTGGACTTCAGGTCGACGACGCGGCGCAGCTTGCCGCTGCCCCGCTGCCGCAGCGGCCCGCCGCCGTCGGCCGGCAAGCGCAGTTCCAGCACGCCGTCCGGCCGCGGTTCGAGCTCCGAGATCAGCTGAACCTGGGGTGTCCAGGGCGGCTCGACGCGGCGACGGCGGCCTCGACGCAGCGGCGCGCGATGCGGCGGTCGGTGGCCCGGCGGTCGAAGTGGCGCATCCGGCGTCCGACCCCGCGCCAGGAGTTTGCGTTCTCGCAAGGCTGCTGGCCACCGGCCGGTGTAGCTTGGCGACCATGCCCACACCGAAGCCGCCAGCCGCCATGCCGCTGCCCGACCGGGCCGTTGGCGAGCTCGGCCTCGAGCAGCAGTCCCGCATGGTCCGTGCCCTGCGGCACCGGCTGGCGGCGCGGCTGGGCGGGGTGGTGGCGCAGATCGAGACCCACATCTCTTTCGTGCTGGTCGCCGGCGATCACGCCTACAAGGTCAAGAAGGCCTTGCGCACGCCTTTCCTCGACCAGTCCACGCTGGCGCTGCGGCAGCGGGCCTGCCAGGAGGAACTGCGCCTGAACCGCCGGCTGGCCCCCGATCTCTACCTCGCGGTCGTGCCGATCACCGGTACGCCGGCGCAGCCCGAGCTCGACGGCCCGGCCGCTGCGATCGACGTGGCGGTGCAGATGCGCGCCTTCGCGCCGGGCGGGCTGTGGGAAGAGCTGGCGGCAGGCGGGCAGCTGGGCGCCGCGCAGATCGACGAACTGGCGGCGGTGATCGACCGGTTTCACGCTGCGGCCGCTGTGGCCGACCCAGGCGGCCGCCTGGGAACGCCCGACCAGGTTCGCGCGCCCTTGCTGCAGAGCCTGGATGAACTCGAGGGCCTGGGCCCGGCGGTCGCCCCTGCGGTCCTGTTGCAGTCCATGCGCCGCTGGGAAGCCGCGGCCTTCGAGCGCCTGCGCCCGCTGCTGGCGCAGCGCCTGGCCCAGGGCCGTGTACGCGAATGCCACGGCGACCTGCACCTGAGGAATGTCACCGTGATCGAGGGTTGCAGCACGGTCTTCGACGGCATCGATTTCAACGACGACTTCCGCTGGATCGACGTGATCAGCGAAGTCGCCTTCATGGCCATGGACCTGCACGCCCACGGCCTGCCGCAACTGGCGCACCGCTTCATCAACGCCTACCTGGAACGGGGCGGCGACTACGCCGGCGTCCCGGTGTTGAACTACTACCTGGTGCACCGGGCGCTGGTCCGCGCCAAGGTCCACGGCTGGCGGGCCGCGCAGTGCGCCGCGGCGCCGGCCGGGCTTGCGGAAGGGGGCACGGACGGGACGGCGGCTGGGATCGCTGAAGTGGTGCGTGCAGCCGCCCGACGCTACCTGGACCTCGCCCGGGACTTCAGCCAGCGAGACCGCCCGGCGGCCTTGCTGATGCTGACCCACGGCTACGCCGGCAGCGGCAAGTCGACCGCGACGCAGGGCTTGCTGGAAGCCATCGGCGCCATCCGCATCCGCGCCGATGTCGAGCGCAAGCGCCTGGCCAGCCTGCAGCCGCTGGACCGCAGCGGTGCGCAGCCGGCCAGTGCGCTGTACAGCCCGGCCATGACGGCCGCCACCTACGCGCAACTCGCCCGCCTGGCCGCCCCGGTGCTGGCGGGTGCTTACCCGGCGATCCTCGACGCGACCTTCCTGCGGCGCGCCCAGCGCGACGCGGCGCGGCAGTTCGCGGCGCAGCAGGGCGCGCGTTGCGTCATGCTCGACTTCGACGTCGACCCCGCGCTGCTGCGCCAGCGGCTGCGCGCGCGCACCGCCCGCGGCAACGATGCATCGGATGCCGACGAGGCCGTGCTCGACATGCAACTGCAGACCGCCGAGCCGCTACAGCCCGACGAGGTGGAGGCGGTCTTTCATTGCCGGCCTGCGGAGCGCGGCGTGGCCGGCGTCGATGCCGGGGACAGCGCCAGCGAGGTGGACTGGACGCCCTTGCGGCCCTGGCTGGCGCCCGCTGCAGATCAGGACAGCGGGTCTGGTGCTTGAAGGCGCCTGACGCCTTCAGCCGCTGCGCCGCCAGCGTTCAGCGGCGGTCGCGCGCAGCTTCCGGCTCGGGTGTGTGCTCGCGCGCGGCCTGGCAACGGGCACAGCGGGACGCCGCCGGCAGCACCAGCAGGCGTTGCCAGCCGATGGGTTCGCCGCAGTCCGCACAGTCGCCATAGCTGCCGGCATCGAGCCGCCGCAGCGCCGCTTCGACGCCTTCGGCTTCCGCCAGGTTGCGCCGCTCGGTTTCGTCGGCGAGACCGGCCGACGCGCGCCGCTCGGCCATGTCCTTGAGGTCGCTGACGTCGTCGACCGCCGCCGCCGGTTCGGCCAGCCGGGCCTGCGCGGCGGCGTGCGTTTCGGCGCGCAAGGCCTGCAACTGCAACACCAGCGCTTCGCGCAGGGTCTTGAGATGGGTTTGGGTGGCCAGATCCATGGGCGCGTCCTGTGATCGCTGGGCCTGTCGAGCGCCCGCGACCTGACTGTGCGCAGACCGGACCGGGGCGTGATTGCGCGCGCTCAACCTGCCGGCAGGTAGCGCCGCAGCGCCGCGCCCAGCGTGCCGGCACTGCGGCCCGCCGCTTCAGTGCGCCATCAGCACGGGCAGGGTCATCGAGCGCAGGATGCTGCGCGAGGCGCCGCCGAGCACCCATTCGCGCGCCCGGCTGTGGCCGTAGCAGCCCATCACCAGCAGCCCGGCGCCGGTGTCGGCGGCCAGCGAGAGCAGGCTCTCGCCGACATCGCCTGGGCCCAGGCCGTGGGCCCGGACGGCTGCCGCGATGCCCTGCAACTGCAGCCAATGCGTCAGCGCGGCGACCGGCTCGAGGTCACCCGCGTCGGCTTCCGGCCGGGTGGCGATGTGCACCGTCTCGGCCTGCCGCAACCACGGCAACGCCGCCGTCAGCGCGCGCGCGGCTTCACGCGTCGGCTTCCAGGCGATCAGCACCCGGCTCGGCAGGGCTTCGAAGGCCCCGGCGTAGGGCACGACCAGCGTCGGCTTGCCGGTGTCGCTGATCGCCGCGGGCACCAGCTCGGGCTGCAGCGCGCCGGTCCGCGCGTCGTCGGCGTCGGTCTGGCCGAGCACGAGGAGGTCGGCATACAGCGCGTGCTGCAGCAGGTGCCAGTCGGGCTCCATGTCGCCGTCGAGCCAGTTCAGGCGGCCGCGGGCCGCCGCCTGTTCGAAGAGGGCGCGGGCCCGTTCGCGCTGCTCGCGGTCGAGGTCGGCCAGCACCGCCGCCGCCGCGGCCACGCCTTCGCCGGCGGCCCAGGAACTGGCCAGCAGCGAAGGCAGCACGCCGTAAAAGGCGTTCAGCTCGGCGCCGTGCCGGTCCGCCAATTCCTGGGCCAGCGCCAGCCGGACTGCCGAGCGCGGCGAGGCGTCGAGGTGCACGAGGATGCTCTTCATGGGGGCCTTCCCGTTGGCTTGCGGCGGTCAGGCACCTGCATCGACCGTCAGGCTGTTGACGACGAGGCCGACGCCCGGTGCGGCCCAGGCCGCCCCCTGCGCGGCTTCGCGCTCGGCCCAGGTGTCGACCCGGCCGTGCAGGGTGACGGTGGAGCCACTCACGATGACCTCGATGTTCCTGGCTTCACGCTCGGCGTGGCGGGTCAGCGCGTCGCGGATGCGGCTGCTGATGTTGGACGGCGTCACCGCCGGCTTGAGGGTGATGCTGTTGCTGACGCCGACCACGCCGGTCAGCGCCCGCACGGCCTTTTCGGCCGCTCGGCGCTGGTACTCCCACTCCAGCTCACCCGTGAGCGCGACCCAGCCCTTCTCGATCCGCACCCGGATGCGGTCAGCGGGAATCATGACATTCCACTTGAAGGCCGATTCGATGGCCTCGGCGATCTCGGAGTCGCTGCGCTGGTGGCTGGGTGCCAGCTTGACGTCGAGTTCGACGGCCACGGCCTTGACACCCTCGACGCGCTGCACCGCGCGTTCGATGGCGGACTTCTCGGCGAAGGTGTCCAGGTGCCCGGTCAGCGTCACCACGCCGCCCTGGGCCGCGACGCCCACGTGGGCTGCGTTGATGAAAGGATCCCATTGCAGTTCATGGGTCACATCGGTCTGCAGCTGTGCGTCGGTCTTCATGGTCTTCCTTTGCGATGCTCGTTGGCGCTTGCGGGCAGCCGTTCGCGCTGGCTGTCGGCAGCAGGCTGTCCACGGCACATGGTTTGGCGACCGCGGCCGGGCTGCATTGAGTCTGCGCAACGGGGTCGGTCGGTTCGCCAGCGCCCGGCCGGACAATCGGGCCGGCCGGGCAGGCCTGGTGATCGCTGACCGCCCGGCGAGATCGGGGCATCGCGATGAACAGGCTACTCACCCAGGGCTTCAGCAGCTTCCTGCGCCGCCGCCGCGCGAAGAAGCATTTCGAGCGCCGGCCCCTGCTGGACACGCTGGTGGCGGTGCCCGCACGCCGGCCCGTCCCCGGCGCGGCGGCCCTCGGGCAGTCCCTGCTGGCGGCGGCAGCGGACGAGCCGGCCGCGGCGCTCGCGCGTCTGCAGTCGCGGGCCGATGGCCTGGACGCCGCCGAAGCCGCCCGGCGACGGCTGCGCGACGGCCCCAACGAGGTCCAGCACGAAGCGCCGCTGCCGGGCTGGCTGCGCCTGTGGCACTGCTACCTCAACCCCTTCAACCTGCTGCTGACGGCCCTGGCGCTGCTGTCCTTCCTGAGCGGCGACGCCAAGGCCACGGTGGTGATCGCGGTGATGGTCGCGCTGAGCGTCGGCATCCGCTTCGTGCAGGAGGGCCGCTCGCACCGGGCGGCGGAAGGCCTGCGGGCCCTGGTCAGCAATACCGCCACCGTGCACCGCCCGGCCGGCGCTGCGTCCGCCGCCGGGTCGCCCGCCGCGCAGGAGATCCCGGTGCGCGACCTGGTGGCCGGCGACGTCGTGGCGTTGTCGGCCGGCGACATGATCCCGGCCGACTGCCGTCTGCTGACGGCGCGCGACCTGTTCGTCGGCCAGGCGGCGATGACCGGCGAATCGCTGCCGGTGGAGAAGTTCGTGCCCGCCGCTGCCGCGGCGGGCGCATCCGGCAGCGGTCCGCTGGACCGCCTGAACCTGGTCTTCATGGGCACCAACGTCGTTTCCGGCACCGCCACCGCGCTGGTCGTGGCCACCGGTGCGCGCAGCTATTTCGGCACCCTGGCGGCGCACGCCACCGCCACCGAGGTGGCACCCAACGCCTTCCAGGCCGGCGTCAACAGTGTCAGCTGGCTGCTGATCCGCTTCGCGCTGGTGATGGTGCCCATCGTCCTCGTGGTCAATGGTGTGACCAAAGGCGACTGGCTCGAAGCCTTCCTGTTCGCGCTGTCGGTGGCCGTGGGGCTGACACCCGAGATGCTGCCGATGATCGTCACCAGCACGCTGGCCAAGGGCGCGGTGAGCCTGTCGCGCAAGCAGGTGGTGGTCAAGCGGCTGGACGCGATCCAGAACTTCGGCGCGATGGACATCCTGTGCACCGACAAGACCGGCACGCTGACCCAGGACAAGGTCGCGCTGGCCCGCCACGCCGACGCCTACGGCCAGGACACCGACGAGGTGCTGAACTTCGCCTACCTCAACAGCCACTACCAGACCGGGTTGAAGAACCTGCTCGACCGCGCGGTGCTGGACCATGTCGAACTGGCGGCCGAGTTGCAGTTGAAGGACGCCTACCGCAAGGTCGACGAGATTCCGTTTGACTTCGAGCGCCGGCGCATGTCGGTGGTGGTGGCCGCGCTGGTGGCCGGCCAGGACCACCACCACGAGCTGATCTGCAAGGGTGCGGTGGAAGAGGTTCTGGCCGCCTGCACGCAGGTGCGCACCCAAGACCGCACCGATGCCAGCCTGGACGGCAACCGCACGATGCCGACCCAGCCACTCGACGCCGCGCTGCTGGCGCGAACCCAGGCGGTCACGGCGGCGCTGAACGCCGAGGGCCTGCGCGTGGTGGCGGTGGCCGTCAAGACGCTGCCGCCCAGCCAGACCAGGTACACGGTGGCCGACGAGACCGGGCTGACGCTGATCGGCTACATCGCCTTCCTCGACCCGCCGAAGGAATCGGCGGCGCCGGCGCTGCAGCAGCTGGCGGCCCACGGCGTCACGGTCAAGGTGCTGACCGGTGACAACGATCTCGTCACCCGCCAGGTCTGCCGCCAGGTCGGCCTGCCGGCCGATGCCGTGCTGCTGGGCTCGCAGGTGGAGGCGCTGGACGACCGCGCGCTGCAGGCCGCCGCGGCGTCGCACAGCATCTTTGCCAAGCTGACGCCGCTGCACAAGGAGCGCGTCGTGCGCGCGCTGCGCGCCAGCGGCCATGTGGTCGGCTTCATGGGCGACGGCATCAACGACGCGCCGGCGTTGCGCGCCGCTGACATCGGCATCTCGGTGGACAGCGCGGTGGACATCGCCAAGGAGGCCGCCGACATCATCCTGCTGGAGAAGAGCCTGCTGGTGCTGGACGACGGCGTGGTCGAAGGCCGCACCACCTTCTGCAACATGCTGAAGTACATCCGCATGACAGCCAGCTCCAACTTCGGCAACGTGCTGTCGGTGCTGGTGGCCAGCGCCTTCCTGCCTTTCCTGCCGATGCTGCCGTTGCAGCTGCTGGTGCAGAACCTGCTGTACGACATCGGCCAGACCGGCATCCCCTTCGACAAGGTCGACGCCGAGCTGGTGACCAAACCGCTGAAGTGGAACCCGACCGACATCGGCCGCTTCATGCGCTTCTTCGGGCCGATCAGCTCGCTGTTCGACCTCATCACCTTCGCCGTGATGTGGTGGGTCTTTCACGCCAACAGCATCGCCCAGCAGGCGCTGTTCCAGACCGGCTGGTTCGTCGTCGGCCTGCTGACGCAGACGCTGGTGGTGCACATGCTGCGCACGCCCAAGCTGCCTTTCGTGCAGAGCCGTGCCGCCGCGCCGCTGCTGGTCATGACGCTGGCGATCATGGCCCTGGGCCTGTGGCTGCCGCTGGGACCGCTGGCCGGCTACTTCAAGTTGCAGGCCCTGCCGGCGGGCTACCACGGCTGGCTGGTGGGCATCCTGCTGGCCTACTGCACGCTGACCACCGTCATGAAGCGCCTCTACATCCGCCGCTATGGCTGGCAGTGAGCGGGCTGCTCATGCCGACGGCGATGCACAGCAAGGTGCTGCGGCGTTCGGCAAGAACTTCGGGCCGAAGGACAGCGTCGAGGCCGGCTGGAATGAAAAACGCGCCCGGCTCGCGAGAGCCGGGCGCGTCGGGCAGCGGTTCTTCAGCGCTGCTGGACGGCCGTGCTGCAAGCCTTGACCAGAACGGCCAATGGGGTCGCCGCGAAAACTTCGCGCAGCAAGGACAAAGGCACGATCGGGGCAGCGGGCTTGTAGGTGCGCGAATTCAGGGTCAGGTTGGACATGGTGAAGCTCGAGAGTTGAAAATTCTGTCTTGGACGAATAATGCGGGTAAACCCCCGATCTGTCAATACCCATCTGCGACGCCGAGGCGTTCTGGCCGGAGCGGCACGCCGCGCAGGGCGCCCCGCGTGAACTTTTTCCTCATCAGGGCTTACCCGAGTCGTTGACCCGGGTCAAGAGTCTCCCGGACCGAAAGTCAGACATTGCGGGCAGGCCCGGCGAGCGACGGCACGGCGGGCAGGGCGCTGACAACCGGACCCGGCGGGTTCGGTCGAGCGGGAGCCCAGGCCTGTGGTTCAGGCGCCGGTCTCTCCTGCTCAGGCGCCTGTATGGCTGTAACCCCACACCGCTTTGCGAATCCGCCAAGGTTGCGGACAGGCGGAGCGTTTTCAAGACAAGTCTGGAGATCCGAATGAATCGACCCCTTGATGCTGTGCCAGGCAACGCAGGCGCAGCCGGCGCTGCCGCGCAGGCCCCTTCGTACCGCTGGGCTCAACTGGTCATGGGCATCGTCTGCATGGCGATGATCGCCAACCTGCAGTACGGCTGGACGCTGTTCGTCAACCCGATTTCCGACAAGTACGGCTGGAGCCGCGCCGCCATTCAGGTCGCGTTCACGATCTTCGTGCTGACCGAGACCTGGCTGGTGCCGATCGAAGGCTATCTGGTGGACCGTTTCGGCCCGCGTCCGGTGGTGATGGTGGGCGGCATCCTGTGCGGCCTCGGCTGGGTCATGAACTCCTATGCCGACACGCTGACCATGCTGTACATCTCGGCAGCCGTCGGCGGTGTCGGCGCCGGTGCGGTCTACGGTACCTGCGTGGGCAATGCGCTGAAGTGGTTCCCGGACCGCCGCGGTCTGGCGGCCGGCTTGACGGCGGCCGGCTTCGGCGCGGGTTCGGCGTTGACCATCATCCCGATCTCGGCCTACATCAAATCCAGCGGCTATGAAGCGGCCTTCTTCTATTTCGGCATCGGCCAGGGTCTGGTGGTTTTCCTGCTGTCGTGGTTCCTGACCCGTGCGCCGAAGGCCGAGAAGATGGCCATTTCGACGATCAACGTGCAACAGTCCAAGCGCGAGTACAGCCCCGGTGAAGTGGTGCGCAAGCCGGTGTTCTGGGTCATGTACCTGATGTTCGTGATGGTCGCTGCCGGCGGTCTGATGGCCACCGCGCAACTCGGCCCGATCGCCAAGGACTTCAAGATCGGCGACGTGCCGGTGAACATCATGGGCCTGATGCTGCCGGCGCTGACCTTCGCGCTGGCCATCGACCGGGTGCTGAATGGTCTGACCCGTCCCTTCTTCGGCTGGGTCTCTGACCAGATCGGCCGCGAGCCGACGATGTTCATCGCCTTCGCCCTCGAAGCCGTCGGCATCCTGGCCCTGTACACCTTCGGCCAGAACCCGGTGGCCTTCGTGATCCTCACCGGTCTGGTGTTCTTCGCCTGGGGTGAGATCTACAGCCTGTTCCCGTCGACCTGCGCCGACACCTTCGGCACCAAGTACGCGGCGGCCAACGCCGGCTTGTTGTACACGGCCAAGGGCACGGCCTCGCTGCTGGTGCCGCTGTCCAGCGTGCTGGCCACCGCCACGGGCAGCTGGCACGCGGTCTTCATCGTCGCCAGCATCATGAATGCCACCGCCGCGCTGCTGGCCTGGTTCGTGTTGCGCCCGATGCGCAAGAAGCACATGGCCCTGCCGGCCTGACCGATCGCTGAAGTCGAAACGGGCGGTGCCGCGAGGCGCCGCCCGTTTTTCATGGCCTGGCGCCTGGCTTCAGATCACGCCCCGCTTGCGCAGACGGCTCAGCGTCTCGGCCGACAGGTTGAGGTGCGAAGCCAGCTGCTTCTGCGGAATGCGGTCGACCAGGTCGGGCCGCTTGCGCAGGAAGCGGTGCACGCGGCCTGGCGCGTCGAGCAGGTGCAAGGTGATGGTGTGGCCCATGACTTCGGTCATCAGCCGCATCACGGTGCTCTCGAAGAGTTCCTTCGTGGGCTTGTGCCGCTCCAGGAATTCGACCCACTGCGGCATCGGTATGCGCGCCACGCGGGCCTTGGTGACGCAGACGATGCCGTAGGGGGTGGGCGTGCCCATGCGCCAGGCGGCGTAGCTGGTTTCCATGTCGCCTTCGGCAGCGAAGCGCAGGATCATTTCCTTGCCCTCGGCGTTGCACACCACGCGCTTGAGCACGCCGCTGAGGATGAAGTACTGCTCCATCTCGCGCACCCCCTGGTGCAGCAGGAAGTCGCCCTTGTTGCCTTCGACGATCAGCAGGTGTGATTCCAGTTCGGCACGGTCGGACTCGGGCATGCCCTTGAGCACCTCGTTGTGCTGCAACTCGACGCGGATGACGTTCTGTTCAGGGTGGCTTGAAAGCGGAATCACAGGGGCGGCCGGCGCAGTGTTTGGCCTCGCATTCTAGTTTTTCGAAAGTTGACCGCGGTCAACGGAGAAAACCGGCTCGACCAACCATAGTCTCGCCTCGCGCCAGGGCCCGTGTTCCTTTGTCGAGCACCCCGCAGGCCCCGGCTGCAGCGACAAGAAATTCAATCGACGGAGAGACTCCACCATGACGACCGAAACGCAAGCCCTGGCCCCAGCCGCAGAGCTGACCGACGGGTTCCACCTGGTCATCGATGCGCTCAAGCTGAACGGCATCGACACCATCTTCGGTCTGCCTGGCATTCCCATCACCGACCTGACGCGCAAGGCGCAGGGCGAGGGCATGCGCGTGATCTCTTTCCGCCACGAGCAGCATGCGGGCAACGCCGCCGCCGCCGCCGGTTTCCTGACGCAGAAGCCGGGCATCTGCCTGACGGTGTCGGCGCCGGGCTTCCTGAACGGCCTGACCGCGCTGGCCAACGCCACCACCAACTGCTTCCCGATGATCCTGATCAGCGGCTCTTCAGAGCGCGAGATCGTCGACCTGCAGCAGGGTGACTACGAAGAGATGGACCAGCTGGCCATCGCCAAGCCGCTGTGCAAGGCCGCCTTCCGCGTGCTGCACGCCGAAGACATCGGCGTGGGCGTCGCGCGCGCCATCCGTTCGGCGCTGTCGGGTCGCCCGGGCGGCGTCTACCTCGACCTGCCGGCCAAGCTGTTCTCGCAGACCATGCCGGCCGACAAGGGTCTGAAGTCGCTGATCAAGGTCGTCGACCCGGCGCCGCGCCAGCTGCCCGCGCCCGACACCGTGGCCCGCGCGCTGGACCTGCTGAAGGGCGCCAAGCGCCCGCTGATCCTGCTCGGCAAGGGCGCCGCTTACGCCCAGGCCGACGACGCGGTCAAGGCCCTGGTCGAGAAGACCGGCATCCCCTACCTGCCGATGTCGATGGCCAAGGGCCTGCTGCCCGACACCCACGCGCAGTCGGCCTCCGCTGCCCGTTCCTACGTGCTGGCCGAAGCCGACGTGGTGCTGCTGGTCGGTGCCCGTCTGAACTGGCTGCTGTCGCACGGCAAGGGCAAGACCTGGGGTCAGGACAAGGGCGCCAAGCGCTTCATCCAGATCGACATCGCGCCGACCGAGATCGACAGCAACGTGGCCATCGAAGCCCCGCTGATCGGCGACATCGGCTCCTGTGTGCAGGCCCTGCTCGACGGCATGGGTGACGACTGGGTCAAGGCGCCGGCCGACTGGGTTGGTGGCATCACCGACCGCAAGGACAAGAATCTGACGAAGATGGCTGCCACGCTGGCGCTGAACCCGTCGCCGATGAATTTCCACAGCGCGCTGGGCGCGATCCGCGAGATCGTCAAGGCCAACCCCGACGCCATCGTCGTCAACGAAGGCGCCAACACGCTGGACTTCGCGCGCAGCATTGTCGACATGTACAAGCCGCGCAAGCGGCTGGACGTCGGCACCTGGGGGATCATGGGCATCGGCATGGGTTACGCCGTGGCCGCCGCGGTGGTCACCGGCGAGCAGGTCATCGCCATCGAAGGCGATAGCGCCTTCGGCTTCAGCGGCATGGAAGTCGAAACCATCTGCCGCTACAACCTGCCGATCTGCGTGGTGGTCTTCAACAACAACGGCATCTACCGCGGCATCGACGTCAACCAGAGCGGCGGCACCGATGTGGCGCCGACGGTGTTCGTCAAGAACGCGCGCTATGAAATGATGATGCAGGCCTTTGGCGGCGTCGGCGTCGTCGCCAACACCCCGGCCGAACTGAGCCTGGCGCTGAACGAAGCCATCGCCAGCGGCAAGCCGACATTGATCAACGCGATCATCGACGAGACGGCCGGCACCGAGAGCGGGCGCATCACCAGCCTGAACCCGACCGCTGGCGCCAGCAAGAAGTAATCACTGTCCCCTACGGAGCACACCATGAGCAACAGACCCCTCGAAGGCATCAAGATCATCGACTTCACCCACGTGCAGGCCGGCCCGGCCTGCACCCAGATGTTGGCCTGGTTCGGCGCCGACGTGATCAAGGTCGAGCGTCCCGGTTCGGGCGACGTGACCCGCAGCCAGCTGCGCGACATCCCCGATGCCGACGCGCTGTACTTCACGATGCTCAACAGCAACAAGCGCTCGCTGACGCTGGACACCAAGAAGCCCGAAGGCAAGCTGGTGCTCGAGAAGATGATCAAGGAAAGCGACGTCATGGTCGAGAACTTCGGTCCGGGCGCGCTCGACCGCATGGGCTTCACCTGGGAGTACATCCAGAGCCTGAACCCCGGCATGATCCTGGCGTCGGTCAAGGGCTTCAGCGACGGCCACCACTACGAAGACCTGAAGGTCTACGAGAACGTGGCGCAGTGCGCTGGCGGCGCGGCCTCGACCACCGGCTACTGGAAGGGCGAGAACTCGGGTCCGACCATCTCATCGGCCGCCCTGGGCGACAGCAACACCGGCATGCACCTGGCGATCGGCATCCTGACCGCTTACATCGGCAAGCAGAAGACCGGCAAGGGCCAGAAGGTGGCCGTGTCCATGCAGGACGCCGTGCTCAACCTGTGCCGCGTCAAGATGCGTGACCAGCTGCGCCTGGACCGCATCGGCTACCTCGAAGAGTACCCGCAGTACCCGAACGAGATGGACGCTTTCAAGGACGGCGTGGTGCCGCGCGGCGCCAATGCCGGCGGTGGCGGCCAGCCGGGCTGGATCCTGAAGTGCAAGGGCTGGGAGACCGACCCCAACGCCTACATCTACTTCACCATCCAGGGTCATGCCTGGGGCCCGATCTGCGACGCGCTGAGCAAGCCGGAATGGAAGGACGACCCGGCCTACAACACGCCGCGTGGCCGTCAGCCGCACATCATGGACATCTTCGCGACCATCGAAGACTTCATCAAGGACAAGACCAAGTTCGAGGCGGTCGACATCTTCCGCAAGTTCGACATCCCCTGCGCCCCGGTGCTGTCGATGAAGGAACTGCTGAACGACCCGTCGCTGCGCGCCAGCGGCTCGATCGTCGAAGTGCCGCACAAGGTGCGCGGCAGCTACTTCACGGTGGGCAGCCCGATCAAGTTCTCGGACACCAAGCCCGAAGTGACCGCTTCGCCGCTGCTGGGCGAGCACACCGATTCGGTGCTGAGCGAACTCGGCTACAGCGAATCGCAGATCCAGGAACTGCACGCCGCCAAGGCCGTCTGACGGGCTGCGCCGCCCCGGGTAAGTGGCGCCAACGGGCGCCGTTTTCCCTTGATGGACGGCAACTCAAGACAAGGATGGCACCATGAATCCAGCCATCGATTTCCAGCAGCTGGTGGCGGCGGTCGGTGACGCGGTCATCGCGTCCGATGCCAGCGGCGCCATCACGCTGTGGAATCCGGGCGCGGTCCGCCTCTTCGGCTACAGCGAAGCCGAGGCGCTGGGCCGCAATCTCGACTTGATCACGCCCGACCGGCTGCGAAAGCGGCACTGGGACGGCTACCACCAGTCGATGGCCACCGGCACCACCAAGTACGGCCACGACCTGCTGCGCGTGCCCGCCACGCACCAGGACGGCAGCGCGATGTCGATCGCCTTCACGGTCGCGATGCTCTACGACGACGCGCACCGGGTGACGGCCTGCGTGGCTGTGATCCGCGACGAGACCGCGCGTTTCAACGACGAGCGTGCGCTGCGCAAGCGGCTGGCCGAGCTGGAAGCCCGGCTGGCGGCGCTGCCAGCCGCTCCGGAATAAGCTGGCCCGAACCGACGCCGGCAACCGCCCAAGAGAACCCGATGAACCATCCCATCATTCCGATCGCCGTGCTCGACGAGCCCCGCCAGCGCAAGCGCCAGGCGCCGAAAGGCCGCCGCGTCGACCCGCTCGCCTTGCAACAGGTTCAGGCCCTGCTTGGCAGCGAATCGCGCCAGCCCGACCTGCTGATCGAGCACCTGCACAAGATCCAGGACGCCCACGGCCACCTGTCGGCGGCGCACCTGGCCGCGCTGGCCCAGGAGATGAAGCTGGCGCAGACGGCGGTCTACGAGGTCGCGACCTTCTACCACCACTTCGACGTGGTGAAAGAGGGTGAGCTTGCGCCGGCGCCGCTGACCGTGCGCGTCTGTGACGGCCTGTCCTGCGAGATGGCCGGCGCGCAAGACCTGCTGGCGAGATTGCCCGCTCTGTTGGGCCGCGAGGTTCGCGTCATCGCCGCGCCGTGCATCGGCCGTTGCGAACAGGCGCCGGCCGTCGTCGTCGGCCAGAACCCGGTTGCACCGGCCCGTGTCGAAGCGGTCGTGGAAGCCGTCAGCCAAGGTCGCACCAAGCACCAGGCCGACCAGGGTCCGGCCGTCATCGACTACGCCGCCTACCGCGCAGCGGGCGGCTATGCCACCGCGCAAGCCTGCATCGCCGGGACGGACGGCACGCGCGACGTCGAATCGGTGATCAAGACGCTGGAATCGTCGGGCCTGCGCGGCCTGGGCGGCGCCGGTTTCCCGGCCGGCCGCAAGTGGCGCATCGTGCGCGCCGAACAGGGCCCGCGCCTGATGGCCGTCAACATCGACGAGGGCGAGCCCGGCACCTTCAAGGACCGTGTGCTGCTGGAACGCGACCCGCACCGCTTCCTCGAAGGCATGCTGATTGCCGCCTGGGCGGTGGGCATTGCCGACGTCTACATCTACCTGCGCGACGAGTACCACGGCTGCCGCGCGATCCTGGCGCAAGCCATCGCCGAACTGCAGCGCGAGATGCCCACCGGCGCGCTGCCGACGCTGCACCTGCGCCGCGGCGCGGGCGCCTACATCTGCGGCGAAGAGTCCGCGATGATCGAATCCATCGAAGGCAAGCGCGGCATGCCGCGCCTGCGCCCGCCCTATGTCGCGCAGGTCGGCCTGTTCGGCCGGCCGACGCTGGAACACAACTTCGAGACCCTGTACTGGGTCCGCGAGCTGCTCGAGAAGGGCGGCGAGTGGTTCGCCTCGCATGGCGCCAATGGTCGCAAGGGCTTGCGCTCGTTCTCGGTGTCGGGCCGCGTGGCCCAGCCGGGCGTCAAGCTGGCGCCGGCCGGCATCACCATCCAGGCGCTGATCGACGACCACTGCGGCGGCATGCTGCCGGGCCACCGCTTTTACGGTTACCTGCCGGGTGGCGCCTCGGGCGGCATCCTGCCGGCCAGCATGAACGACATCCCGCTGGACTTCGACACCCTGCAGCCCTACGGCTGCTTCATCGGCTCGGCGGCGGTGGTGGTCCTGTCCGACCACGACACGGCGGTCGGCGCGGCGCGCAACACGATGCGCTTCTTCGAGCACGAATCCTGTGGCCAGTGCACGCCCTGCCGCAACGGCACAGCCAAGGCCGCGGCGCTGATTGAACAGCCGAAGTGGGACGTCGAACTGCTGGCCGACCTGTCGGCGGTGATGCGCGACGCGTCGATCTGCGGCCTTGGCCAGGCGGCGCCGAATCCGATCGACTGCGTGGTCAAGTTCTTCCCGCAGGAATTGGTCTGAGTGCCGGACCCAACCATTGAATTGAAGGCCCCGACACCATGAACGCAGTCAGCCGCAGCGAACTCGCGCAACTCGCATCGCCCACCGTCAGCTTCGAGCTGAACGGACAGCCCGTGACCGGCCGTGCCGACCGCACGATCATCGAGATCGCGAAGGACGTCGGCATCGACATCCCGCACCTTTGCTACAAGGAAGGCCTGGACACGGTCGGCAACTGCCGCGCCTGCGTCGTCGAGATCGCCGGCGAACGCGTGCTGGCGCCTTCGTGCTGCCGCACGCCCACCGCCGGCATGAAAGTCACCACCGACAGCGAACGCGCCGTCAAGTCGCAGAAGCTGGTGCTGGAACTGCTGCTGTCCGACATGCCCGAGGCCAGCCACACGCGGCACAACGAGGTCGATCAGTGGGCCGCTAAACTGGGCGTTGGCAAGCCGCGTTTCGCCCCTCGCGAGGCGGTCGCCGCCGATCTGTCGCACCCGGCCATCGCGGTCAACCTGGACGCCTGCATCCAGTGCACGCGCTGCCTGCGGGCCTGCCGCGACGAGCAGGTCAACGACGTGATCGGCCTGGCCTTTCGCGGCCACCATGCCAAGATCGTCTTCGACATGGACGACGCGATGGGCGCGTCCACCTGCGTGGCCTGCGGCGAATGCGTGCAGGCCTGCCCGACCGGCGCGCTGATGCCGGCGCGCGACGCCGCGCTGGCCGTGCCCGACAAGCAGGTCGATTCGCTGTGCCCCTTCTGTGGCGTCGGCTGCCAGCTGACCTACAACGTCAAGGACGACAAGATCCTGTTCGTCAACGGCCGTGACGGCCCGGCCAACCACGAACGCCTGTGCGTCAAGGGTCGCTACGGCTTCGACTACGCCCACCACCCGCACCGCTTGACCAAGCCGCTGATCCGCCGTGCCGACGCGCCCAAGCGCGGCGACGCCGTGATGGACCCCGACCGCGTGATGGACGTCTTCCGCGAAGCGAGCTGGGAAGAGGCCCTGGCGATGGCTGGCGGCGGTCTGGCCCGGATCCGCGACACCTTTGGAAAGAAATCACTGGCCGGTTTCGGTTCGGCCAAGGGCAGCAACGAAGAGGCCTACCTGTTCCAGAAGCTGGTTCGCACCGGCTTCGGCAGCAACAACGTCGACCACTGCACGCGGCTGTGCCATGCCTCCAGCGTGGTCGCGCTGCTTGAAGGCATCGGTTCGGGCGCGGTCTCGAACCCGGTGATGGACGTGACGCAGGCCGAGGTCATCGTGATCATCGGCGCCAACCCCAGCGTCAACCACCCGGTCGCGGCCAGCTGGATCAAGAACGCCGTGGCCAATGGCAGCAAGCTGATCGTGATGGATCCGCGGCGCTCGGACCTGGTCCGTATCGCCCACCGCCACCTGCAGTTCAAGCCCGACACCGACGTCGCGATGCTGAACGCGCTGATGCACGTCATCGTCACCGAGAACCTGGTCGACGCCGACTTCATCGCCAGCCGCACCGTGGGCTACGAAGACCTGCGCAAGAACGTCGAGGGTTACAGCCCCGAGGCGATGGCGCCGATCTGCGGCGTCGACGCCGACACGCTGCGCTACACGGCGCGGCTGTATGCGCAGAGCAAGGCTTCGATGATCCTGTGGGGCATGGGCGTTTCGCAGCACGTCCATGGCACCGACAACGCGCGCTGCCTGATCGCGCTGGCGCTGATGACCGGCCAGATAGGCCGTCCGGGCACCGGCCTGCACCCGCTGCGCGGCCAGAACAACGTGCAAGGCGCGTCGGATGCCGGCCTGATCCCGATGATGTTCCCCGACTACCAGCATGTCTCGAACGCCGACACCCGCGCGCGCTTCGAAGCCGCCTGGGACGTCGCGCCCGGCTCGCTGGACGAGCAGCCGGGCCTGACCGTCGTGGAAGTCATGCACGCGATCCAGCACGGCGACGTGCGCGGCCTCTACGTGATGGGCGAGAACCCGGCCATGTCGGACCCTGACGCCAACCATGCCCGCGCTGCGCTGGCGGCGCTAGACTTGCTGGTGGTTCAGGACATCTTCCTGACCGAAACGGCCTACCTGGCCGACGTGATCCTGCCGGCCAGCGCCTTCCCCGAGAAGACCGGCAGCTTCACCAACACCGACCGCCTGGTGCAGATGGGCCGTCAGGCCGTCAACCCGCCGGGCGATGCACGTCAGGATCTGTGGATCATCCAGCAGATCGCCAAGCATCTCGGCCTGGACTGGCCGCGCAGCCATGTCTCGGAAGTCTTCGACGAGATGCGCCGCACCATGCCGAGCATCGGCGGCATCACCTGGGACCGCCTGGAGCGCGAACACGCCGTCACCTACCCCTGCCTGCAGGAAGGCGACCCGGGCACCTCGGTGGTCTTCACCGAGACCTTCCCGCGTGAAGGCGGGCGCGCGCGCTTTGTGCCGGCCGACATCATCCCGGCCAACGAGCGGCCCGATGTCGACTACCCGATGGTGCTGATCACTGGCCGCCAGCTGGAACACTGGCACACCGGCAGCATGACGCGGCGCGCGACGATGCTGGACGCCATCGAGCCCGACCCGGTCGCGCTGATCCACCCGCTGGACCTGGCCGCAATGGGCGCACAGCCGGGCGATGTCGTCACGCTGGCGTCGCGACGCGGCGAGGTGGTGCTCTACGCGCGGGCCGACGACAGCTCGCCGCGCGGCGCGGCCTTCGTGCCTTTCTGCTACTACGAGGCGGCGATCAACCGGCTGACCAATGCCGCGCTGGACCCTTTCGCCAAGATCCCGGAGTTCAAGTACTGCGCGGTCCGCATCACGCTGGGCGGTACGCTGGCCGCACAGTCCAGCTATGGCGGCGGGCAGGCGCTGCGCCGGCTGGAGGCCCAGGCCAGCTGACGGCCCCGGGGAACCCGGGGTTCAGGCGTCAAAGACCACGCCTTCGCGCAGCGCCAGCACGCCCTGCGCGACGAGTTCCCCGACCACGCGCTCGGCGAAGTCCGCCAGGCTGCCATCCGGGCAGCCCAGGCGGCGCCACACCGCCTCGTAGAGCGTCACGCCGCTGAACCACGCCAGCAGCTCGGGCCAGCCTTGCTGCTGCACTTCCAGCAGGTGGAACTTGACCAGCGCCTTCACCGCGTGGTGGGCGTGGCGCTGCGGGTCGGCGCGGAAGCTGGCCAGCCGCGAGCGGGCGCGCTGCAGCGCCGCGGGCAGGTCGCTGAAGGCGGCGCCATGGCCCGGGATGGCCCAGCGGGCATCGAAGGATTCGATCAGGTCCAGCGTGGCCGCGACCTCGTCGAAGGCATCGACACCGTCGAGCTCGGGAAAGACCACGCCGAACCCGCGTTCCCACAGCGCATCGGCGGTGATGACCACGCCGCGCTCGGCGTTGAACAGGATCAGCGAGTGCGGGTCATGGCCCGGCGCGGCGTGGGCCTGCCAGCGCAGTCGGCCGACGGAGAAGGTCGCGCCGGGCTGCAGCGCATCGTCGGCGGCGTAGCGCGCGCATTGCTGGCCGGTGGGCGCGTAGCTCAGCGCCACCGCGTCCCAGGCCTGTACCGCGGCGAACTGCCCCGGCGGTACGCTGATGCGGCAGCCGAAGGCCCGTTGCAGCGTGGCGTTGCCACCGCAGTGGTCCGAGTGCAGGTGGGTGTTGACGATGCGGCTCAGGCCCTCGCCGTTCAGTGCGTGGCGCACCAGGGCCACGGTCTGTTCGGCGTGCCGCAGGTGGCCCGTATCGACCAGCACCGCGCCGCCGCCGTCGCCGTGCAGCAGGATGTTGTTCGACGACAGCCAGCCGCGCTCGAAGATCGTCAGGCCCTGCAGTGCATCGTCGGTGGCGTGTTTCATCGGCTGCAATTCTGACCGAGGGCGCGCCGCGGTCACAATCCCGGGCATGGCCTGCGCAGACTCCTTTTCCCGCGTGATCGGGGCCCCGGACCGGGCCGGTGTGGCCACATGAACAAGGCCTTCGTCAAGGAGCCGGAAGACGGCGATGACGACGAAGACGGCGTGCCTGGCCTGCCGCCGCTGCCAGCCGGTACGCGCAACTACATCACGCCGGCCGGCTACTGGCGTCTGCGCGCCGAACTGATGACGCTGCTGGACAGCGAACGCCCGAAGATCGTCGAGATCGTCTCCTGGGCGGCCAAGAATGGTGACCGCTCGGAAAATGGCGACTACCTGTACGGCAAGAAGCGCCTGCGCGAAATCGATCGCCGCATCCGCTTCCTGACCAAGCGGCTGGACATCGCCGAGGTCGCCGACCCGGCCATGCACCACGGCAAGACGCAGGTCTTCTTCGGCGCCACCGTGACCTACGCCAACGCGGCGGGCGACGAGCGCACGATCACCATCAAGGGCATCGACGAAGCCGACAGCCTGGCCGGCGAAGTCAGCTGGATCGCACCGATCGCCCGGGCCTTGCTGAAGGCCCACGAAGGCGACGAGGTGTCTCTGCTGACGCCAGGCGGCGTCGAGCGCATCGAGGTGCTGGCGGTGCACTACCCCGAGCCCGACTGAGGCCGCCCGGCGCAGGGCGCCAGGCGGCTGAGCCGATCAAGCCCGGCGGCGGGCGAGGGCCAGGCTCAGCAATGCAATGCCGACCATCGCCAGCGGTGCTGACGCCGTTGTTGGTCGATCCCGTCGTGTTGATCGGGCCCGGGAAAGCCGGGCCGCCATCGATGACGACTGAGGCCGAGGCGGCCAGCGCTTGCTATCAGTTTTTGGACAGTGCGGCGCCACGAAGCGCAACCCACGGCTTGTCAGGCACATCGATACCCGCAGCGCTGATCCATCACCTCTCGCTTGCCTGTGCCTGCGCATTGCGCGGACGCAGGCTGGCAGACCCAGCTGCGCGACTGGCGACTGGCGACTGTCTTCAGTCGGTGCGGTAGCGCGACACGCGCAGCACCACTGGCGAGCGGCGCATCGCGCGCAGCACGTCGGCCAGGTGGACGCGGTCGCGCACGCTGACGATCAGCCGCAGTTCGATCGATTCCTCGGCCGGTTCGGGGTCCATGCCCAGGTGGGTGATGTCGGCCTCGGCCGCGCTGATCGCCGAGGCCACCTGGGCCAGCACACCTTTGCCGTTCTTCACCAGCACCCAGATGTGGGTCTCGAAGGTGCGGCTCAGGTCGTCGGCCCATTCGACCTGCATCCAGCGTTCGCTGTCGCGTTCGAACAGGCGCCGGCCGGTGGGGCATTCGCGGGTGTGCACCAGCAGGCCTTCGCCGCGGCCCAGGTAGCCGACGATCTCATCGCCCGGTATCGGCCGGCAGCAGGGCGCCAGCTGGATCGACGCGCCGGCGCTGCCATCGATGAAGACCACGCCCTGTGTCGGCGTGCTGTCGTCGTGGCCGTAGCGGCCCAGCGTCAGCGTCACGGCGTCGGGCTTGATGCCGCGTTCGCCCATCAGTTGCGCCAGCCGCTTGGCCACGATGGTGGCGATCTTCTTGCCCAGGCCGATGTCGACCAGCAGGTCGCCGCGGTTGCGGTTGCCGCTCCAGCGGGTCAGCTGCTGCCACAGCGCCGGGCCGAGCGGGTCGGCCGGGTCGGTGGACGGCGGCTGCAGGCCTTCGGCGCGCAGCGACTGGGCGAGCAGCTTTTCACCGAGCGAGCGCGACTCGTCGGTTTCCATGTTCTTCAGGTGGTGGCGGATCTTGCTGCGCGCGCGGCCGGTACGCACCATGCTCAGCCAGGCCGGGTTGGGCTTGGCACCCGGCGCTGTGATGATCTCGACGACGTCGCCGCTCTTCAGTTCGGTGCGCAGTGCCACCGCGTCGCCATTCACCTTGGCCGCCACCGTGTGCTGGCCGACGTCGGAGTGGATGGCGTAGGCGAAGTCCAGTGGCGTGGCGCCGCGCGGCAGCGCCAGGATCTTGCTGCGCGGCGTGAAGACGTAGACCGCGTCGGGGTGGAGGTCGATCTTGACGTGCTCGAGGAATTCGGCCGCGTCACGCGTCTCGTCCTGGATGTCGAGCAGGCTCTGCAGCCAGATTGTCGACAGGCGCTGCGCGTCGGCTGCCGCATTGCCCTTGTCGCCGACCTTGTAGATCCAGTGCGCGGCGATGCCTTTCTCGGCCACCGCGTGCATGGCTTCGGTACGTGTCTGGAATTCCACGGCCGTGCCCAGCGGGCTGACCAGTGTGGTGTGCAGGCTCTGGTAGCCGTTGGCCTTGGGAATCGCGATGTAGTCCTTGAAGCGCCCCGGCACCGGTTTGTACAGTTGGTGCAATACGCCCAAAGCGACGTAGCAGTCGGTCAGCGTCGGCACCACGACGCGAAAGCCGAAGATGTCGCTGACCTGCGCAAAGCCGGCGTGCTTCTCGCGCATCTTGTGATAGATCGAATAGATCGTCTTCTCACGGCCGCTGACCTGCACCTTGACCTTGTGTTCGGTGAAGGCGCGTTCAACGTCCTTCTGGACGCGGTCGACGATGTCGCGGCGGTGGCCGCGTGCGCGCTTCACGGCCTTGGCCAGCGCCGCGTGGCGCCAGGGGTGCAGGCTCTCGAAGCACAGTTCCTGCAACTCGCGGTAGGTCTGGTTCAGGCCCAGGCGGTGGGCGATCGGCGCGTAGATCTCCAGCGTTTCACGGGCGATCCGCTGGCGCTTGTCCAGCGCCATCGCCCCCAGGGTGCGCATGTTGTGCAGGCGGTCGGCCAGCTTGATTAGGATGACCCGCACGTCGCGCGCCATCGCCAGCAGCATCTTGCGGAAGCTTTCGGCCTGGCCTTCTTCGCGCGTCGTGAATTGCAGCTTGTCGAGCTTCGTCAGACCGTCCACCAGGTCGGCCGTCGGCGCGCCGAACTTCTCGATCAGCTCGATCTTGGTGACGCCGCAGTCCTCGATGGTGTCGTGGGTCAGCGCGGCGATGATGGCCTGGGCGTCCAGCTTCCAGTCTGCGCACAGCCCGGCCACCGCAATCGGGTGGGTGATGTAGGGCTGGCCGCTGGCGCGGTACTGGCCCAGGTGGGCCGCGTCGCTGAACTTGTAGGCCTCGCGCACCTGCTTGAAGTCGGCCTTCGACAGGTAGGCCAGCTTCTCCGACAGCGCGGCGAAGGACGAGGCCTCGTCGGCCGCGGTCAGGTCGCTGCCGGGCACGGCCACCGTGCGCTGCAATCCATGCAGCGCAACAGGCAGTAATTCAGCGGCGATCGAACGCAGACTCATGACTTGAATTTAGCGTGGTTTGCCCGGCGGCGGCCCGCGATCGCGCCCGGTCGCTTCGTAAAGCAAACGGGCGCCCCGTCAAGCCGACGGGGCGCCCGTTTTCGGGCCGGTCAAGGCTGCGTCAGATCGGCACCTTGCGCAGCATCTCGATGCCGACCTCGCCGGCGGCGATCTCGCGCAGCGCGGTCACGCCGGGCTTGTTCTTGGTCTCGATCTTGGGCGCGTGGCCCTGGCTCAGCATGCGCGCGCGGTAGGTGGCAGCCAACACCAGCTGGAAGCGGTTGGGGATCTTGACGAGGCAGTCTTCGACGGTGATGCGGGCCATGGTGTCCTTCGGGGTGATCTTGCCGGTCGCGTGCCGGTGGGGTGCCGGCGGTGTGCCGGCGGTTCGAGCGGGGTCTTCGGATCAGTCCAGTCCCAGTGCCGCAAACACCTGCGAGCGGTTGCGCAATTGGGCGGCGTACTTCAGGCGCTGGGCGTGAACCACGGCTTTCAGATCGAAAACGGCTTTCTCGAACAGGCTGTTGATGATAACAAAGTCGAAGTGCCGGGCCTGTGCCACCTCGTGGCGGGCATTGGCCAGCCGCGTGGCGATGACCTCGGGCTGGTCCTCGCCGCGCCGGTTCAGGCGCTGCGCCAGCTCGTCCCAGCTGGGCGGCAGGATGAAGATCAGCACCGCGTGCTGGAAGATCTGCTTGATCTGCAGTGCGCCCTGCCAGTCGATTTCCAGCACCACATCGTCGCCGTGGACGAGCCGTTCCTGGATCGCGCGGCGGCTGGTGCCGTAGTGGTTGCCGTGCACCTGGGCATGCTCGAAGAACTCGCCGCCTTCGATCATCGCCAGGAAGGTGGCTTCGTCGACGAAGTGGTACTCGCGGCCCTGCACCTCCTGCCCGCGCGGTGCGCGCGTGGTGTGCGACACCGAGACCGTCAGGTGGGAGTCGATTTCCAGCAGCGCCTTGACGAGGCTGGACTTGCCGGCGCCGCTGGGCGCGGCGACGCAGAAGAGATTGCCGGGGGTTTCCATCGGCTGATTTTCCACCAGATGGCGCTGCCGCTACAGTTGCAGGCGCCCACACCCCGAGTGCGCCAGCTCGCCACCGCATGACCAAGACGGCCCGGGTCTACAAAATCGAAACGCTCATCCGCAACCGCGGCCATGTGAGCTTCCAGACCCTGCTCGAAGAACTGGAGGTATCGCCGGCCACGCTGAAGCGCGACCTCGACTACCTGAAGGACCGGCTGGGCGCGCCGATCGTCTACGACCGGGGCCTCAACGGCTACCAGTTCACCCAGGACCGGCGCGGCGAGAAGCACGAGCTGCCGGGCCTGTGGTTCAACGAGCGCGAGCTCTACAGCCTGTTGATGGCCCACCAGTTGCTGAGCGAGCTGGACACCGAAGGCGTGATCAGCCGCCACCTGCAGCCGCTGCTCGAACGCATCCACCAGATGTTGGGTCCCGACGAGGGCGATGCCCAGTCGCTGCTCAAGCGGGTGCGCATCATCAATTCCGCGCGCCGGCCGGTGCCGGGCAAGTTCTTCGAACTGGTGGTCGAGGCCCTGTTGAACCGCCGCCGCATCCGCATGCGGTACCTGACGCGCAGCCGCGCCGAGACCAGCGAGCGCGAGGTGTCGCCGCAGCGCATGGTGCACCACCGGAACACCTGGTACCTGGACGGCTGGTGCCACCGCAGCGACGGTCTGCGGCGCTTCTCGCTGGACGCCATCGAGCACGCCGAACTGCTGACGACCATGGCCAAGGTGGTCGCCGCGAAGACGATGGAAGCGGCCATGGACGGCGGCTACGGTATCTACGCCGGTGCCCAGCGCCATTGGGCGACGCTGGTCTTCGCGGCGCAGGCGGCGCAATGGGTCAGCCGCGAAGAGTGGCATGCCGAGCAGCGCGGGCTGTGGCTGGCTGACGGTTCCTTTGAACTGCAGATTCCCTACGTCGACGAAACCGAGATCGCGATGGATATCCTGCGCCACGGCAGCGAGGTGCGGGTCCAGGCGCCCGACAGCCTGGTGCAGCGGGTGGCCAGCCAGCTCGAGGCGGCGGCCGCACAGTACCGGGCCGCGGCAGGGCCGTGACCAGCGCCCGCGCACCGGGGCGCGGCCACCGTGGTGACGAGGGCCACGCCCAGGCTGCTGGCGTTCGAGCCGCCCCTCTTCCTTTACAGGCCGGGCTGTGTACGCCTTCAACCGGCCGGGTGGTCTGCGCGGGCATCCACCAGAGCGAAATCCCCAGCCTGATGTTCGGCAGGCGACAGACCAGCCGCGCCATCGGTGCGAACATGGTCGGATGACACGTCCAAGCCCGCACGATCTCTTTCCTCCCCGCCGTGCCTTCGGCGCGGGCCTGCTTGCAGCACTTGCACTGAGCGCCATGCCCATGACCAGTCACGCCACCGAAGAGCCGGCCTACCAGATCGTTCGCCAAGTCGCCGGCATCGAGGTGCGGCAGTACGCTGCCTACACGGTGGCCGAAGTCGTGGTCGCCGGCCCGGCTGCTGAAGCCGGCAGCCAGGCCTTCCCGATCCTGGCCGGCTACATCTTCGGCAAGAACAAGGGCGAGCGGCAGTTCGCGATGACGGCGCCCGTGACGCAGGCCGCCGTGCCGGTGAAGCTGGAAATGACCGCCCCGGTCACGCAGACCGCCACGCCCGGCGGCTTCCTCGTGCAGTTCGTCCTGCCGCGTGGCGTGACGGTGGCCAGCGCGCCGGAACCGCTGGACGCACGCGTCCAGCTGCGCGAGGTGCTGCCCAGCCAGGTGGCCGTCATCCGCTACTCGGGCTTCTGGTCCGAGGCGAACGACGGCGAGCACCTGGCGAAGCTGCAGGCGGCCCTGCGCAGCGCCGACCTGACCTGGACCGGTGAGGCGGTGTACGCGCGCTACAACGCGCCTTTCACGCCCTGGTTCATGCGGCGCAACGAGGTCTGGCTGCACTTGGCGCCGGCCCGCTGAGCGCCAGCGGCGCTCAGGCGCCGCACGGCCCTTCATTCCAGCAGCACCAGGTGACCGTGGTCCTGGGCGGCTTCGATCTCTTCGACCGGCAGGGCCACCGAGCTCTGGCCGCGCGCGCCCCAGATGATGTCGATCGAGCGCCCGCCGAAGCTCTCGACGAGGCAGGGGCCGATGGGGATGTTCTGTTTTCGGCCACTGCCGGCCCGGTAGGAAACCGGTCCCGTGATCCGTGCGCGTCGTGTCGTGATGTCCATGTCTTTTTCCGGCTTGCAGAGCAGGAACCAGCCTGCGCGGACCGTGCGGCGTGGTCTGTGCGACAGCGAACGCGCGCTTCGGGGTTCGGGCTCCGCCGGGCGTGTTCGCTGCCGCACGGTCGGCAGGACCGCGCGCGCTTAGGCTGGCTCTCGATGCGGCTGGTGCATCGACCTGAAGCCGAAAGCCCCGCATGGAATTCAAGGACTACTACGCCACGCTCGGTGTCGGGCGCAGTGCGACGCCGGATGAAATCAAGCGCGCCTACCGCAAGCTGGCCCGCAAGTACCACCCCGACGTCAGCAAGGAGCCCGACGCCGAGGCCCGCTTCAAGGCCGTTGCCGAAGCGCACGAAGCCCTGATCGATGCCGAACGCCGGGCGGCCTATGACGACATCGCACAGCGCCATGCCAGCGGGCAGCCCTTCGAACCGCCAGCCGGCTGGGACAGCGGCTTCGAGTACACCGGCCGTGGCCCTGGCGGCATGCCGGGCCGCCCGCCCCACGGCCATGCCGGCGATGCAGGGGACTTCAGCGACTTCTTCGAATCGCTGTTCGGCCGTGGCGATTTCGGCGGTACCGCAGGCCCGCCGCGCCGCAACGCGGGCGCGGGGCCCGTGCCGGGGCGTGACCACCATGCCAAGGTGGCCATCGACCTGCTGGACGCTTACCAGGGCGGCCGACGCGCGATCTCGCTGCGCATGCCTGTGGTGGACGCGACGGGGCGCACCACGCTCCAGTCGCGGCAACTCGAAGTCCGGATCCCCAAGGGCGTTCGCGAAGGCCAGCACCTGCGGCTGGCGGGCCAGGGTGCGGCCGGGCAGGGTGGTGCGCCGGCCGGCGACCTGTACCTGGAACTGCAGATCCTGCCGCACCCGGTCTTCCGGCTGGAAGGCGGCGACCTCAGCTTCGACCTGCCGGTCGCGCCCTGGGAGGCGGCACTCGGCGCCACGGTGACGGCGCCGACGCCCGATGGCCGCGTGCAGCTCAGCGTGCCGCCGGGGTCGTCGCAAGGGCGCAGGCTGCGCCTGAAGGGCAAGGGCCTGCCCGGCAAGCTGCCAGGCGACCTCTACGCGGTACTGAGCATCGCCTTGCCGCCCGCGGTGGCTGAGCCTGAACAGGCGGCTTACGGCGCGCTCGCCCGCGCTTTCGCCACCTACAACCCCCGAGCCGCACTGGAGGCTTGAAGACCATGGCCGATTTCCAAGTCCTCGTGCCCGAAGCCCTTGTCATCGAAGAGGAACTGTGTTTCACGCTGTCCGAGTTGTGCCAGGCCGGCGGCGCCCAGCCGGCGCTGGTGCAATCGCTGGTCGGCGAAGGCCTGCTGCAGCCGACCGGGCGGGGTCCGCAAGAATGGCAATTCCCGGGCGCCGCCTTGCCGCAGACGCGCCGGGTGCTGCGCCTGGCCCGTGATTTCGAATTGGGCCTGGCGGCCGTGGGCCTGGTGATGGACCTGCTGGCCGAGATCGACCGCCTGCGCGCCGGACTGCACCCGTCTTGAACGCGGGCGGTGCGGGCCGGTTCGTGCCGAGCGGCTACTCGATGTTCTGCACCTGCTCGCGCATCTGCTCGATGGCCACTTTCATCTCGACCGAGACGGTGGTCAGTTCCAGCGCCGCCGACTTCGAGCCCAGGGTATTGGCCTCGCGCTGCAGCTCCTGGATCAGGAATTCCAGCCGTTTGCCGAGTTCGCCGCCGGCCTTCAGCAGGCGTTCGATTTCGTCGAGGTGCGAAGCCAGCCGGCCCAGTTCCTCGGCCACGTCGATGCGGATGGCGTAAGACGCGGCTTCGCCCATCGCGCGTTCGTGCAGCGCTTGCTCGGGCACGGCCGCGCCGGCCTGCACCGTGGTCAGCGCTTCGGCCCAGCGTTCCAGGAAGCGCTGCTGCTGGCGCTGCACCACGGCCGGCACCAGCGGCGCGGCCAGCGCTGCCAGCTCGCGCAGGCGGCCGACGCGTTCGAGCAGGATCGCGGCGAGCCGCGCGCCTTCGCGGGCGCGGGCCTCGCGCAGGCCTTCGATGCACAGCCTGGCCGCCTCCAGCGCCGGCTCGTCCAGCTTCTGCGCCGTGCTGCCGCCCTGGCACCAGAGCAGCACCTCGTTGACGCTCAGGCTGCGCGCCTGCGGCAGCCAGCCCTGGATCGCCGACTGCTGGTAGGCCAGGCGGTTCAGTTGGTCGGACGTCGGCGCGGGCAGGGCGCTGTCCGATTCGCGGGCGGAGGACACGCGCAGTTCGATCTTGCCGCGCCGGAAAGCGCCGGTCAGCTGTTCGCGCAGCGCCGGTTCCAGGCCCCGCAATTCGTCGGGCAGGCGCAGCGCCAGGTCGAGGAAACGGCCGTTCACCGAGCGCGCTTCCACGCTCACCGAAGCGGCCGTCTCCGAGGCTGTCGAGGCCGCATTCGCGTAACCCGTCATGCTATAAACAGCCATCCTTTTCGCCCCCAGAGTGATCGTCGATTATGTCCAAGCCCAAGCCCGCACCCTTGCCTTCGGGCACCGTGGTGGGCGGCTACAAGATCATCAAGAAACTGGCGGCTGGCGGTTTCGGCGTGGTCTACCTGGCGGAGCACGAAAAGGACCATCTGGTCGCGATCAAGGAATACCTGCCGGCCTCGCTGGCCGAGCGCTCGACCGGTGAACTGACGCCCCGCGTCAAGCCCGACAAGCAGCCGCTTTACCGGCTGGGTCTGAAGAGCTTCTTCGAGGAAGGCCGCTCGCTGGCGCAGATCAGCCACCCCAGCGTGGTCAGCGTGCTGAACTTCTTCCGCGAGAACGAAACCGTCTACATGGTGATGAACTACCTGCAGGGCGACACGCTGCAGGACTTCATCGTCACCGCCCGCGACCTGAAGCGCGACAAGGTGTTCCGCGAGTCGAGCATCCGCAGCCTGTTCGACGAGATGTTGCGGGGCCTGCGCATCGTGCACCAGCACAAGATGCTGCACCTCGACATCAAGCCGGCGAATGTGTTCGTTACGAACGACAACAAGGCCGTGATGCTGGACTTCGGCGCCGCGCGCGAGGTGCTGAGCAAGGAAGGCAACTTCATCCGCCCGATGTACACGCCGGGCTTCGCCGCGCCCGAGATGTACCGCCGCGACGGCACCCTGGGCCCGTGGACCGACATCTACGCCATCGGCGCCTGCATCTACGCCTGCATGCAGGGCTACCCGCCGAACGACGCGCCGCAGCGCATCGAGAAAGACCGTCTGACGCTGAGCCTTTCACGCCTGCGCAACATCTATTCCGACAACCTGATCGAGGTGACGGAATGGTGCATGTCGCTCGACCCGCTGAGCCGGCCGCAAAGCGTGTTCGCGTTGCAGAAGGAACTGGCGCGCGAGACCGAGCGCCGCTACACCAAGCTGAGCTTCAGCGAGCGCCTGAAGCTGCAGCTGGAAACGCTGAAGACCGGGCAGAAGGCGTGAGCCCGAACCGGCTGGCCCGCTGACGCGCCATGCAGTTTTCCGTTTACCAGGTCAGCCGTCGTGGCGGCCGCGACAAGAACGAAGACCGCGTGGGCTACTGCTACACGCGGGACGCCGGTCTGTTCGCGCTGGCCGATGGCATGGGTGGCCACCCGGAAGGCGAAGTCGCTTCTCAACTGGCGCTGCAGACCCTGTCGGCACTGTTCCAGCGCGAAGCCAAGCCGCGACTGCGCGACCCGCTGCGCTTCCTGCAAGACGCCACGCTGGCCGGACATCGCCAGCTCTTGCGCTACGCCACCGGCCGCGCGCTGCTGGATACGCCGCGCACCACACTGGTGGCCTGCGTGATCCAGGACAACACGGCCTACTGGTCGCATTGCGGCGATTCGCGCCTGTACCTGGTGCGCGGCGACAAGCTGGTGGCGCGCACCCGCGATCATTCCTACTCCGAGCTGCAGGAGACGCTGGCGCTGGTGGCGCCCGTCGGCAGCCGCGTCAATCGCAATGTGCTGTTCACCTGCCTGGGCAGCCCGGGCAAGCCCGTTGTCGACACCGCCGGCCCGCTGGCCGTACAGCCCGGCGATCGCTTGATGCTGTGCTCGGACGGCCTGTGGGGCGCGCTCAGCGACACCACCATCACCGAGGTGCTGAGCAGCCGGCCCGTGGCCGACGCGGTGCCCGAGCTGGTCGAGCGCGCACTGCGGGCGGCCGGCGAAAAGAGCGACAACGTCACGGTGCTGGCCCTGGAATGGGAGTCGGCCGAAGAGCTGGACGCGCGCGCCGGCGTGTCGACCCGGTCGCTCGGCGAAGAGGTCTTCGCCTCCACCATCCAGGCCAGCCTGGCCGATGCGGCCAGCATGGAAGACCTCGATGAAGCCGAGATCGAACGTTCGATCCGCGAGATCAACGAAGCCATCGAGCGCAGTTCCAGGAAACGACGCTAGACCCACCCTTGCAGCGCCTGCGGCGCTGCCCCGTACCCGAGAAAGAAAACATGAGTCTTGAACGTTCTGCCGGCCGCCTGGCCGATGCGCTGCGCCCGGTCACCCTCCAGCGCGGCTATACCCGGCACGCCGAGGGCTCGGTGCTGGTCTGCTTCGGCGATACCCAGGTGCTGTGCACAGCCTCGGTCGAAGAGAAGGTACCGCCGCACAAGCGCAGCAGCGGCGAAGGCTGGGTGACCGCCGAGTACGGGATGCTGCCGCGTGCCACCCACACCCGCAGCAACCGCGAGGCCGCGCGCGGCAAGCAGAGCGGCCGCACGCAGGAGATCCAGCGCCTGATCGGGCGCAGCCTGCGCACCGTGTTCGACCTCGGCGCGCTGGGCGAGCGCAGCATCCTCATCGACTGCGACGTGCTGCAGGCCGACGGCGGCACGCGCACAGCGGCCATCACCGGCGCCTTCGTGGCCGCCCACGACGCGGTCAGCTTCCTGCTGCAGCAGGGCCGCATCGCCAAAAGCCCGATCCGTGACTTCGTCGCGGCGGTGTCGGTGGGCGTGGTCCAGGGCACGCCGCTGCTGGACCTGGAATACACCGAGGACTCGACCTGCGACACCGACATGAACGTGGTGATGACCGGCAGCGGTGGCTTCGTCGAGGTCCAGGGCACGGCCGAAGGGCAGCCCTTCAGCCGCGCCGAGATGGACGCGCTGCTCGAGCTGGCCGCCAAGGGCATCCGCGACCTCAACGCGTTGCAGAAGCTGGCGCTGGGCATCGCCTGATGCGTCTCGTCCTGGCCTCGAACAACGCCAAGAAGCTCAGCGAATTGCGGGTCTTGCTGGCCGGTATCGACGTCGAACTGGTGGCCCAGGGCGATCTGGGCATCCCCGAGGCCGACGAGCCTTTCCATACCTTCATCGAGAACGCCCTGGTCAAGGCCCGGCAGGCGGCGCACGCCTGCAGCGGCGCGGCCATCGCCGACGATTCGGGCGTCTGCGTCGACGCGCTCGGCGGAGAGCCGGGCGTGGCCTCGGCGCACTACGCGGTCATCGCCACCGACGAGCCCGACCGCGAGGCGCGGCGCCGCATCCAGGACTCGGCCAACAACGCCCGCCTGCTGCAGCGGCTCGAAGGCGCCAGCGACCGCCGCGCGCATTTCGTCAGCACGCTGGTGGCGGTGCGCCATGCGCAGGACCCGCAGCCGCTGGTGGCGGTGGGGCGCTGGCCGGGCGAAATCCTGGGCGCGCCGCGCGGCGCGCAGGGCTTCGGCTACGACCCGCTGATGTTCATTCCGGAACTGGGCTGCAGCGTTGCCGAGCTGGACGCCGCACAGAAGAACGCCCACAGCCACCGCGCGCTCGCCTGCGCGCAGATGCGACTGCTGCTGCGCGACGTGTGGCGGCTGTGAAGATCGTCGCGGCGGGCGCCGAGCCGAAATCGGTGTCGCATTACCTGCGGCCGGGCACCTTGCAGCTCGGCGCGTTGCCGCCCCTGGCGCTGTACGTGCACCTGCCCTGGTGCCTGAAGAAGTGCCCGTATTGCGATTTCAACTCGCATGAAAGCAGCGGCGACCTGCCCGAGGCGCGCTACCTGGCTGCGCTGCGCGCCGACCTGGAAGCCGCGCTGCCGCTGGTCTGGGGCCGCCGCGTCGTCAGCATCTTCATCGGCGGCGGCACGCCGAGCCTGTTTTCACCGGCCGGCATCGACCAGCTGATCGGCGACATCCGCGCCCGCCTGCCGCTGGAGCCTGGCCTCGAGATCACGCTGGAGGCCAACCCCGGCACTTTCGAACGCGAGCGCTTCAAGGCCTTCCGCGCGGCCGGCGTGACGCGGCTGTCGATCGGCGTGCAGAGCTTCAAGGACTCCGCCCTGCGCGCCCTCGGCCGCGTGCACAGCGCCGATCAGGCGCGGGCGGCCATCGCCGAGGCGCGCGACAATTTCGACACCTTCAACATCGACCTGATGTACGCCCTGCCCGGGCAGGACCTGGCCGCGCTGCAGGCCGACCTCGACGAGGCGCTGTCCTGGCAGCCGCCTCACCTGTCGATCTACCACCTGACCGTCGAGCCCAACACCGTCTTCGCCTCGCGGCCGCCGCAGGCCTTGCCCGACGACGACCTGGCCAGCGACATGCTGGACCTGATCACCGCCCGCACCGCAGCGGTGGGCCTGCAGCGCTACGAGGTCTCGGCTTTTGCGCGGCCCGGTCACCGCTGCGGTCACAACCTCAATTACTGGGCATTCGGCGACTACCTGGGCATCGGCGCCGGTGCCCACGGCAAGCTGAGCTTTCCGCACCGCGTGCTGCGCCAGGTGCGCTGGCGCGAACCGGCGGCCTACATGCAGCAGGCGCTGGCCGGCAAGGCGGTGTCCAACGAGCACGAGGTGGCGCGGCGCGACCTGCCTTTCGAGTACATGCTGGGCGCGCTGCGCCTGCGCGAGGGCTTCGAGCTGGCGCGCTACACCGAGCGCACCGGGCTGCCGCTGTCCAGCGTCAACGCGGCGCTGGCGCAGGCCGAGGCGAAGGGCTTGATCGAGCGCGACGCTGCGACCGACACCGTCCGACCCACGGTGCGCGGCTTCGATTTCCTGTCCGACCTGCAGGCCGGCTTCCTGCCGCCGCAAGACCCCGCTTCCCACCACGGAACCGGCTCTGCCGGGCCGTTGACGGACGGCCCCCCCGGCGGGTAGCGAGCGCCGGCGGGCTCGGGGGATCAAACTCTCGATGTGCTCGCGCCGGCGTTGGCGCGCAGCCATTCGATCAGGCGCGGCGCGATCTGTACGAGCGGCAGCACCTCGTGCGCCGCGCCGTGGGCGATGGCTTCGCGCGGCATGCCGAAGACGACGCAGCTGGCCTCGTCCTGGCAGACGTTCCAGCTGCCGGCTTCGCGCATGGCCCTCATGGCTGCGGCGCCGTCGGCACCCATGCCGGTGAGCATCACGCCCAGCGCGTTGCGACCGACGACTCGGGCGGCCGATTCGAACAGCACCTCGACGCTGGGCTTGTGGCGGTTCACCGGCTCGCCGTCCTGCACGCGGGCGATGTAGTTCGCGCCCGAACGTTCCACCGACAAATGAAAGCCGCCCGGCGCGATGTAGGCGTGGCCCGGCAGCACGCGTTCGCCGTCGCTGGCCTCGGCCACGCGGATGCGCGACAGGCTGTTCAGCCTTGCCGCGTAGCTCTTGGTGAAGCCCGGGGGCATGTGCTGGGTGATCATCACCGCCGGGCAGTCGGCCGGCAGGTTGACCAGCACCTCGCGGGTGGCTTCGGTGCCGCCGGTCGAGGCGCCGATGAAGATGATCTTTTCCGTCGACAGCCGGCCCATCGCCGCCACCGCCGGCGCCTTGGGCAGGCTGGCCGCTGCGCCGCTGGCGACGGCGCTGGCCGCAGCGCCGGTCCCGGGCCCCGTGGCCAGCCGGTGGACGCGGGCCTTCGAGGCCGCTCGAATCTTGTCGGTGATGTCGTTGCCGAGCTGGCGCAGGCCGTCGGCCACGCCGATCTTGGGCTTGGACACGAAGTCCACGGCGCCCAGTTCCAGCGCCTTCAGTGTCACGTCGGCGCCCCGATCGGTCAGCGTCGACACCATCACCACCGGCATCGGGCGCAGGCGCATCAGGCGCGCCAGGAAGTCCAGTCCGTCCATGCGCGGCATTTCCACGTCCAGCGTGATCACGTCGGGGTTCAGCGTGCGGATCATCTCGCGTGCCAGCAACGGGTCGGCGGCGGCGCCGACGCAGATCATGTCGGGCTGGCGGTTGATGATCTCGGTGAGCAGGCTGCGCACCAGGGCCGAGTCGTCGACCACGACGACGGTTGTTTTCTGAGGGCTCATGCGTTTGTCTCGGTTCAGAAGAGGTCGACCGAGCCGCCGCTGGCGATCGTCGGCGTCGCGCGGCTGGCTGCGGCCCGTTCCAGCGCGGCCAGCGCCTCGGTGTTGGCCGATGCCAGTCGCTTGACCATGGCCTTGCCGCTGGCCGGCAGGAAGCAGACCTTGCGCGGGTAGATGTCCAGCACGTCCTTGCTGACCACCGTGATGCGTTCGGTGCGCAGGTAGTCGAGCACGAAGGCGGTGTTGCGTTCACCGACATGGATGGTGTTCATGCCGCTGATCACCGCGCCGCCGCCAAAGACCTTGGCTTCCATCGTCGAGCGCGTGGCGCCGCGCTTGACCATCTCGCCGATCAGCTGGTCCATCGCGAAGTTGCCGTAGCGGCCGCTGTCGGCGCCGCCGGAACCTTCGGGCAGCAGGAAGTGGTTCATGCCGCCGATGCGCCTGTCGCGGTCCCACAGGCAGGCCGCGATGCACGAACCCAGTGTGGTCATGATCAGGATGTCTTCGTCGTGGACGAAGAACTCGCCCGGCAGCACCTTCACGGCGTCGTTGCGGAAGTGCGCGTCGTAGAAGAAGAACGAGGCCTCGCCGTTCTTGCGCGGCCGGGCCTTGAGCCGATCCAGGCGGCCGGGGTCGGTGCGTGCCGCGGGGGCGGCTGGGGGTGCCGGCGGTGCGGCTTGCAGGGTGTAGGCCATCGACAGGGGTATCGGCGGCGCGCTGCAGGCCTTGAGGAGCCGGCTCAGACGCGTTCGTAGACCGTCTTGCCGCGCAGGCGGAACAGGTCGCGTGCTTCGGTGAAGTTCTCGGAATGCCCGACGTAGAGCAGGCCGCCGGGCTTCATCGCCGCGTGCATGCGCTCGAGCACCTTGCGCTGGGTCGGGTTGTCGAAGTAGATCATCACGTTGCGGCAGAACACCAGGTCGAAGGGCTCGCCCAGTGCCGACCAGTTCGCGCTCATCAGGTTGAAGCTGCGGAACTCGATGTAGCGCGCCACTTCGGGCTTGATGCGGATCTGGCCGTCGTTGCTGCCCTTGCCGCGCATGAAGTGGCGCTTCAGCCGTTCGGGGCTCAGGCCGCGTGCTTCGGCCGCATAGACGCCGCGTTGCGCGGTGGCCAGCACCTTGGTGTCGATATCGCTGCAGACGATCCTGACCTGCGCCGAAGTGCCCAGCGTCTCGGCCACCGTCATCGCCAGCGAGTAGGGCTCTTCGCCCGTCGAGGCCGCGTTGCACCACAGGCGGATGGGTCGCGAGGCGCGCGCCTTGAGGTCTTCGACCAGCGCGTGGAAGTGGTGCTCTTCCCGGAAGAAGGCGGTCAGGTTGGTGGTCAGGCAGTTGACGAATTCCTGCCATTCGGCCTCGCCCTCGGCGCCGCTGGCTCGGGCCAGCCAGTCCAGGTAGGCGACGAAGCTGGCATGGCCGGTTTCGCGCAGGCGGCGCGACAGCCGGCTGTAGACCATGGCCTGCTTGCCGGCGTGCAGGCTGATGCCGGCACGCTGGTGTATCAACTGGCGCACGCGCTCGAAATCGCCGTCGGTCAGCTTGAACTCCTGCGTGGTCGCCGGGCTCTGAGAGGCGGCGGTGTGGGCGGGTACGGCTGTGGTCATGGGGTGCGGTCCAGGTGTAGCCCTGCAGTGTCCCCGCTGCCGAGGCCGGCGCAAGGTCGGAGATGACGGTGCTAAGCGCGCCAGATCCGCCGCAGGCCGCCCTGCTGGCCGCTGCTAGACTGCTTCAACTGCCTGCCGGAACGGTGCCTGCACTGCTCGTCAGCACTGCCCGCTGCCGCGGGTGACTTGCACGATCCAACCCAGCACCCACACCCTTGGCCCCCGTCCCGCCCCTGCCCCCCCCGGTCACAGTGCCGCTGCAGCTGGAAAGCGCCTTGCAACTGCTGGGGCATTCGGGCCAGGCGCCGCCCCCCGGCGACCCCAGCAGCCCCGAATGGATGCAGGCGCTGATCGACGCGCTGGTCGATCTGTCGAGCCGCGATGCGCTGACCGGGCTGGCCAATCGCCGGGCCTTCGAGCTGGCGCTGGCCCGTGAAATCGACCGCGTGGCGCGCAGCGGTGAACCGGCCCTGCTGCTGGCGCTGGACATCGACCACTTCAAGAGCGTCAACGACAACTGGGGCCACAACGCCGGCGACCAGGTCATCAAGGCCGTGGCCCACGCCCTGATCGACAGCGTGCGGCCGATGGACCTGGTGGCGCGGGTGGGCGGCGAAGAGTTCGCCATCATCCTGCCCAATTGCGCCAGCGCTTTCGGCGAGACCGTGGCCGAGCGCGTGCGCCGCCGCGTCGAACGCATGCCGGTGCAGATCGGGCTGGGCCAGGAGTTGTCCGTCACGGTCAGCGTGGGCGGGGCCTTTGCGCCGCAGTGGGTGCGCTCGACGCCGGCGCTGTGGGTGGAGCGCGCCGACCAGCAACTGTACCGATCCAAGAGCCAGGGCCGCAACCTCGTGCAGCTGGAGCCCACGGCCGTCTCGGTCGTGAGCAGTGAAGAGCGGCGCCTGCTCTTCGAGACATTTCAGATCCAGGATCACGAATGACGGCGCCGGAACTTCTTCACCTTCCCTCTGCAAAGATCATCGCTGTCACCAGCGGCAAGGGCGGCGTCGGCAAGACCTTCGTCGCCGCCAACCTGGCCGCGGCCCTGGCCCGCGCCGGGCGCAAGGTGCTGGTGCTCGACGCCGACCTGGGGCTGGCCAACCTCGACGTGGTGCTGAACCTGTTTCCCAAGATCACACTGCACGACGTCTTCACCGGCAAGCACTCGCTGCCCGACGCCATGCTGCGTGCACCGGGCGGTTTCTGGGTCTTGCTGGCCGGCTCGGGCATGGTCGAGTACTCGCGCATGACCGGTGAGATCCGGGACCAGTTGCAGAAGGTCATCACCGAGGTCGAGCCGCGCTTCGACCACGTGCTGCTCGACACCGGCGCCGGCATCTCCGACGTGGTGCTCTACACCGTGTCGCTGGCCGGCGAGGTGCTGGTCGTGGTCACGCCCGAACCGACTTCGCTGACCGATGCCTACGCCACCATCAAGGTGCTGGCGAACACCCAGGGTCGGCGCAAGATCCGCCTGCTGGTCAACCAGACGCGCAGCATTGGCGAGGGCCGGGCGGTGCGCCAGCAGCTGCAGCAGGTCGTCGACCGCTACGTCAACCCGGCGCTGGACAGCCCGGTGAGGCTGGAACTGTTGGGCGAGATTCCGGCCGATTCGGCGGTGCGCGAATGCGTGCTGCGGCGCACGCTGATGCTCGAGGCGCTGCCCGGTGCACCGGCCTCCATCGCGATGGTCGCCGTGGCCACGCGGATGCTGCCCGGATGAGCGCCGACGCTGCGCCGGCATCGACGCCGTTTGCCCGCCTGGGCGGCGAGCCCGGCGTGCGCGGCCTGGTCGACCGCTTCTACGACCTGATGGACCTTGAGCGCCCTTACGCCGAGTTGCGCGCGCTGCACCCGGCCACGCTGGACGGCTCGCGCGACAAGCTGTTCTGGTTCCTGTGTGGCTGGTTGGGCGGGCCCGACCATTACGCCGACCGTCACGGCCATCCCCGCTTGCGGGCGCGGCACCTGCCTTATCGCATCGCCACCCTGGAACGCGACCAATGGCTGGCCTGCATGATCCAGGCGATGGACGAGCAGGCGGTCGACCAGGCGCTGGCGCAGCAACTGGCCGAAGCCTTCTTCGGCACCGCCGACTGGATGCGCAACACCCCCGACGGCAGCACGCCGACCTGAAAACTCCGATGCCCCGGTTCTTCGCTACGCCGCTGGCGCTGGTGATTGCGACGTCACGGCGGTCGCCGTGACGGCCTCCACCGTCGGCTGACGCACCACGCGCTGGCGCCCCACCAGCAGCACGATCAGTGCCCCGGCGCCGCCCAGCGGCCCGCTGGCTTGCGCAAAGGCGATCACCGATTCGCTCTGCCCCAGCCAGCGTTGAACCTTGCTTTTCAGCACCGGCTGGCGACCCGGTGAACCGTGGCCCTTGCCATGCACCACGCGCAGGCAACGCTGGCCGCGCAGCGCGGCACCGCGAACGAAGGCTGCCAGGCTGTCGCGTGCTTCCTCGCGGCGCAGGCCATGCAGGTCGATTTCGGCCTGGATCGACCAGTGGCCGCGCCGCAGCCGCGTCACCACGTCCTGCCCGACCCCGCTGCGGCGAAAGCTCAGGCCGTCGTCGGTCAGCAGCAGGGTCTCGAGGTCGACCTCGTCGGACATCGCCTCCATCAGGGCCGCCTGCTCGTCGAGCTCGCGCTGGCGCGGCTCGGGCGCCGGCTTGGCCAGCGACGGCAGCGCGCGGCCGTCGTGCGGCAGCGGCGTGACCAGACCCACACTGTCGGCAAACAGGCGGCGCTGGCGCTCGGCGGCGGCCCGTGCGGCGCGTTCCTGCGCCGCGTGCTCGGCGGCTTCACGGGCGCGGCGCTGCAGCGCGTCGCGGACGTGAACCAGATCGGCCAGGGAACGAACCTTCATGCGCTTGCCTTCATCTTGCCGTCTTCACAGCAAACCCCGCTCGGCCAGCGACACCACCTGGCCCTGGCCGACGATGATGTGGTCCAGCACCTGCACGTCGACCAGGCGCAGCGCGGTCTTCAGCGTCTGGGTCAGGAATTCATCGGCGCGCGACGGTTCGGCCACGCCCGATGGGTGGTTGTGCGCCAGCACCACCGCGCCGGCGTTGTGCCGCAGGGCCAGGCGGATGACCTCACGCGGGTAGACCGAGGTCTGGGTCAACGTGCCGTGGAACATCTCCTCGGTGTGCAGCAGGCGGTGCTGGCCGTCCAGAAACAGCACCACGAAGACCTCTTGCGGCCGGCTGCCCAGCTGCAGACCCAGGTAGTCCTTGACGCGGCCCGGCGCGTCGAAAACCGGGGCCGCCTTCAGCTGCTGCGACAAGGCCCGGCGCGCCAGCTCCATCACCGCCAGCAACTCGGCCTGCTTCGCCGGACCCAGACCCTTGACGGCCTTCAACCGTTCGGGCGGCGTGTTCAGCAGCCCGGCCAGGCCCTGGCACTCGGCGATCACGTCGCCGGCCAGCGCCACCACGCCGCGGCCCTGGTAGCCGGTGCGCAGCAACAGGGCCAGCAGTTCGGCATCACCCAGGGCCGCGGCACCGCGGGCCAGCAGCTTCTCGCGCGGTCGCTGCTCGGCGGGCAGGTCTTTCATGGGGTCCCCGGTAGAATCTTCGTCAGTCTATTCGACCCTGGTTTTGCGGGCGGCATCGCCGCCCATCACCCGAGAAACCCGTCGTGAATACCGTCCAGCCGGGATCTTTCCTGACCTTGCACTACCGCCTTGCCGGGCCCGATGGCGCCGACGTGGTGAATACCTTCGCCGACAAGCCGGCGACGCTGTCGCTCGGTACGGGCCAGCTGGCGCCGGCCATCGAGGCGCGGCTGATCGGCCTGCCCGAAGGCGCTCACGAGGCCTTCGACCTGCCCGCCGGGGCTGCCTTCGGCCCGCGCAACCCCGAGATGCTGCAGCGCGTGAAGCTCAGCCTGCTGCACGAACTGGGCGACCCCGAGGCCGAATACGCCGTCAGCGATGTGGTGCAGTTCCCGACGCCCGACGGGCACGGCAGTTATGCCGGCGTGGTCCGCGAGGTTGGCACCGGCTGGCTGCTGTTCGACTTCAACCATCCGCTGGCCGGCCAGACGGTGCGCTTCGAAGTCAAATTGCTGGGGGTGCTGTGATGATGCAAGAACCGACCGCTCTGCATGAAGTCGTGCTGGCCGAGCCACGGGGCTTCTGCGCCGGGGTCGACCGCGCCATCGAGATCGTCGAGCGCGCGCTGGCCCGATTCGGCCGGCCGATCTACGTGCGCCACGAGATCGTGCACAACACCTACGTCGTCAATGACCTGAAGAGCAAGGGCGCGATCTTCATCGAAGACCTCGACGACGTGCCCGTCGGCGCGACCCTGGTCTTCAGCGCCCACGGCGTCAGCCAGGTCGTGCGCAAGGAAGCGGCGCAGCGCGGCTTCCAGGTCTTCGACGCCACCTGTCCGCTGGTCACCAAGGTGCACGTCGAAGTCGCCAAGCTGGCCAAGGAAGGTTACGAGTTCATCATGATCGGCCACAAGGGCCACCCCGAGGTCGAGGGCACGATGGGCCAGTTGACCGAAGGCATCTACCTCGTCGAGGACGCCGCCGATGTGCAGCACGTCAAGCCCCGTGGCGACAAGCTGGCGGTGGTGACGCAGACCACGCTGAGCGTGGACGACGCGGCCCAGATCCTGGCCGAGGTGAAGCGCTGTTTTCCGCAGGTTCGCGAGCCGAAGAAGCAGGACATCTGCTACGCCACGCAGAACCGGCAGGACGCCGTGAAGGTGCTGGCACCGGTGGTGGACGTGGTCATCGTCGTCGGCAGCCCGAGCAGCAGCAACAGCAACCGCCTGCGCGAGCTGGCCCAGCGCCTGGGCACGCCGGCCTACATGGTCGAAGGTGCTCAAGACCTGCAGGCGCAGTGGTTCGAAGGCGGCCAGCGCGTCGGCTTGACCGCCGGTGCGTCGGCGCCTGACATCCTGGTGCAGCAGGTCATCGACGCCTTGCGCCAGATGGGTGCCACCACCATCCGCAAGATGGACGGCGTGACCGAGAACGTGCACTTCCCCTTGCCGCGCGGTCTGGGCGACCGCAGCATGGGTGGATTGACGACCTCGCGATCCTGACGCCGCCGTTCTTCTGCATTCCCCCATGAGGGCGGCGCCCCACGCGCCCGATGGGTGCCCTTGAAACGTCAGGCTGGCGTCGCCTGCACATCGCACCGAACACGCAAGGAAACACCATGCTCGACATCAACCTGATGCGCCGCGACCTCGACGGCGTCGTCGCGCAATTGCAGCGCCGCAAGAACCCGCAGCCTTATCTGGACGTGGATCGCTACAGCGCGCTGGAAGCCGAACGCAAGCAGATCCAGACCGCCACGGAGCAGCTGCAGGCGCAGCGCAACGCGCACAGCAAGCAGATCGGCCAGCTGAAAGGCAAGGGCGGCGACACCAGCGCGCTGATGGCTGAAGTGGCCGGCATCGCCGACCAGCTGAAGGCCGGCGCCGAACGCCTGGAAGCCCTGCAGGCCGAACTGCAGGTTCTGCTGATGAGCCTGCCCAATCTGCCGCAGGCCGACGTGCCCGACGGCGCCGACGAGCAGGGCAACGTGGAAGTGCGGCGCTGGGGAAATCCCGCCGGCTTCGACTTCACGCCACGCGACCACGTCGACCTGGGTGCTGCGCTGGGCCTGGACTTCGAGACCGGCGCCCGGCTCAGCGGCGCCCGCTTCACCTTCTTGCGCGGCCCGGCTGCGCGCCTGCACCGTGCGCTGGCCCAGCTGATGCTGGACACCCACACCACGCAACACGGCTACACCGAGTGCTACACGCCCTACATCGTCAACCGCGATGTGCTGGAGGGCACCGGGCAGCTGCCCAAGTTCAAGGAAGACATGTTCTGGGTCTTGCGCGGCGGCGACGAAGCGCAGCCCGAGCAGTACCTGATCAGCACCAGCGAAATCAGCCTGACCAACAGCGTGCGCGAGCAGATCCTGGATGCCGCCCGGCTGCCGATCAGGCTGACCGCGCACAGCCCGTGTTTCCGCAGCGAAGCCGGCAGCGCCGGCCGCGACACGCGCGGGATGATCCGACAGCACCAGTTCGACAAGGTCGAGATGGTCCAGGTCGTCCACCCCGACCACAGCGAGGCCGCGCTGCAGGAGATGGTCGGCCACGCCGAAGCCATCCTGCAGCAGCTGGAGCTGCCTTACCGGGTGGTGGCGCTGTGCGCCGGCGACATGGGTTTTGGCGCCACCAAGACCTACGACCTGGAGGTGTGGATACCCGCGCAGGACACCTACCGCGAGATCAGCTCGTGCAGCAACTGCGATGCCTTCCAGGCGCGGCGCATGCAGACGCGCTTTCGCAACGCGGCTGGCAAGCCCGAGTACGTGCACACGCTCAACGGCTCGGGTCTGGCCGTCGGCCGCGCGCTGGTGGCGGTGCTGGAGAACCACCAGCAGGCCGACGGCTCCATCCGCGTGCCGCTGGCGCTGCGGCCTTACCTGGGCGGGCTGGACGTGCTACGCGCCTGATGGGCTAGAATCTGAGGCTGCGCGAAAGCGAGACCACGCTTTAAAACCTGGAGAGGTGGCAGAGTGGCCGAATGTACCTGACTCGAAATCAGGCGTACCGCAAGGTACCGTGGGTTCGAATCCCACCCTCTCCGCCAACAAGCCGTTGTTCCGCAACGGCTTTTCGGTTTCTTGGGGTGACCCGGCATGACCATCACGCTTTACGACTGCGCTACCGCGCCCAGCCCGCGCCGTGCACGCATCCTGCTCGCCGAGAAGGGCGTGGCCCACACCACCGTCCAGGTCGACCTGGCGCGCGGCGAGCAACTCGGCAAAGCCTTCCGCGCCATCAACCCGCTGTGCACGGTGCCCGCGCTGCGCCTGGAAGACGGTCTGATGCTGACCGACAACGCGGCCATCGCCGCCTACCTGGAAGCGCGCTTCCCCGAGCCGCCGCTGCGCGGCCGTTCGGCGGCTGACCAGGCCGAAGTCGCCAGCTGGCAGTGGCGGGCCGAATTCGAGGGCCTGATGGCCATCGCCGATGCGCTGCGCAACAGCTCGCCGGCGATGATCGACCGCGCCTTGCCCGGCCCCGTGGACTACCCGCAGATCGCCGAACTGGCGCAGCGCGGCCTGGCCCGCCTGCAGCGCTTCCTCGACAGCCTGGACGCCCAACTCGCGGGGCGCGACACCATCGCCGCCGGCGGTTTCAGCATCGCCGACATCACCGCCGTGGTGGCCGTGGACTTCGCCCGCGTGGTTCGGGTCAAGCCCGCCGAGCACCACGCCAACCTGCGCCGCTGGCGCGAGGCGATGGCGCAGC
Organism: Betaproteobacteria bacterium; assembly: GCA_947453725.1. GTDB lineage: Bacteria > Pseudomonadota > Gammaproteobacteria > Burkholderiales > Burkholderiaceae_C > Rubrivivax. The sequence goes on from CANGHH010000006.1 coordinate 72,883, forward strand.
GGCCGTCCTTCAAGCTGTAAGGCGCGACCGCCCGTGCCGGGCCCGCAACGCGGGTTCTCCTGCGCTGTCCAGGCCAGCGGGCTCTGGCAATATCGAAAGTTGAAGGGCGTTGCTGACAGTCGTGCATGGGCATGCAGGCGGGCATCATCCAGCCACCCGGAGACTGTCATGTCCTTCCTGGCCACCCTGAGGCTGCTTGCCGGCGCGCTGGCGTTGTCCGTCGCCGGTGCCGCCAGCGCGGCCGAGACCGTGAAGATCGCCTTCATCGACGTGCTGTCCGGCCCCTTCGCGGCGGCCGGCGAAGGCTCGCTGAAACAACTGCGCGAGGTGGTGGCGCAGCTCAACGCCAGCAGCCTGGCGGCCGACCCCCAATTCGAGGTCGTCGCCTTCGACGGCAAGGGCACGCCGCAGGAAAGCCTGAACGCCCTGAAGTCAGCGTCCGACCAGGGCATCCGCTACATCACCCAAGGCGGTGGCTCGGGCGTGGCCTTCGCGCTGGTCGAGGCCTTGAACAAGCTGGCCGACCGCGAACCGCAGAAGGCGGCGCTGTTCCTGAACTACTCGGCGATGGACCCAGGCCTGACCAACGACCGCTGCAGCTTCTGGCATTTCCGCTTCTACCCGTCCAGCGAAATGAAGATCGAGGCGCTGACCACCTACCTGCAGAAGCGCCCCGACATCAAGAAGGTCTACCTCTTCAACCAGAACTACACGCACGGCCAGCAGGTCTCGAAGGCATCGCGGGCCTACCTGGCGCGCAAGCGGCCCGACATCGAGATCGTCGGTGACGATTTCGTGCCCATCGCCTCGGTGCGCGACTTCTCGCCCTATGTCGCGAAGATCAAGGCCTCGGGCGCGGACACGGTCATCACCTCCAACTGGGGCAGCGACCTGACGCTGTTCTTCAAGTCGGCCAAGGACTTCGGCCTGAACATCAACTACTTCACGATGAATGCGAACAACCCCGGCGTGCCGGCGCAGATGGGTTCGTGGGGCAGCGAGAAGGTCGGCGTGATCTGGAACTGGGGCCACAACGCGCCCACGCCGGAACTGGAAAAGATCGCGGTCGCCTACAAGAAGAAGACCAACGAGGACTTCATCTTCGCGGCGCACTGGAACAGCCTGCACATGCTGGCCGAGGGCATGCGCAAGGCCAGGTCGATCGAGCCCAAGGCCGTGGCCTACGCGCTGGAAGGCATGCGTTACAAGAGCCCGCTGGGCGAGCTGGAAATGCGCAAGACCGACCACCAGCTGCAAGCGCCGCTGTACCTGGGCCTGTGGGCCAAGCAGGGCAGCAAGGGCGTGAAGTACGACGCCGAGAACACCGGCTACGGTTTCCGTTCCGAGGTGGTGTGGGATGCCTACGTGGCTTCGCAACCGACCTCGTGCCAGATGGTGCGTCCGGGCTCCTGAGCGGTTCAAGGCCTCGGCGGCACGGCGACGGCGCTTCGGTTCTGCGGCTTCGCGCCATGTGCACGCGCTACATCGCCCCCGAAGCCGGCGACATCGAGCGCCATTGGCAGGTCGGCGCCCGCAACGTGCCGAACTGGGCACGCGAGCTCTACCCGCGCTACGCCGGGCCTTTCATCCGCGCGGTGCGTGATGCACCCCGCCCTGAACGCGAACTGGTGGTCGGTCTGTGGTCGCTGGTACCGTGGTTCGCGAAAAGCGCCCGGCTCAGCTACCCGACGGCCAATGCGCGGTCCGAAGAACTCGGCGCCAAGGCCAGCTACAGGCAGCCGTGGGCACGCGGGCAGCGCTGCATCATCCCGGCGCTGGCCTTCTTCGAGCCGAACTGGGAAAGCGGCCGCCACGTGCCGTGGCGCTTTGGCCGCAGCGACGGGCAAGCCTGGGGGCTGGCCGGGCTGTGGAACACCTGGGTCGACCCGGCCAGTGGCGAAGTCGTCGAGAGCTACACGATGCTGACGATCAACGCCGACGCCCACCCGCTGATGCGCCGCATGCACAAGCCCGACCCGGCACGGCCGCCGGCGCTGCAGGACAAGCGCAGTGTGGTGCCCATCGAAGACGCCGATGTCGAGGCCTGGCTGCACGCGCCGCTGGTCGAGGCCGCGCAGTTGCTGCGGCTGGCGCCTGCCGAGCGCTTCGTCGCCGAGCCTGCGGGCCCGGCCGTCAAACTGGCCGCGCCACCCGCAGGCGGCCTTTTTGCCGCCGATCCGGACTGAGGAAGCAGCGGTCCAGCTGGGCTTTCGGCGTGCGCTGCAATTCGCACAGGTGGCGGTGCGTCAGTGCCGCGCCATCGAGCGCCACGGCGTAACGCGCCCGCAGGTCGTGCTGCATCTGCAGCAGCAGCTGGGCCGTCACCTCGGCGTCGGCCAGCGCGCGGTGCGCGCGGCCGCTGCGCGGCAGGTGGTGGAAGTCGGCCAGCGTACCCAGCTGGTGGTTGGGCGCCTGCGGATACAGGCGCCGCGCCAGCAGCAGCGTGCAGGCAAAGTCGTGCGCCGGGTCGGCGTCGGCACCGGCTTGTGCGGTTTCGGCCTGCCAGAAGCCGCGGTCGAAGGCCGCGTTGTGGGCCACCAGCGGGCAGCCGCGCGTGAACTGCAGCAACTCGCGCATCACGGCGCGTGAAGGCGGCGCTTTCGCCAGCATCGAGTTGCTGATGCCGGTGAAGGCTTCGATGAACGGGGGCACCCAGGCGCCGCTGTTCATCAGGCTCTGGAAGCGGCCGACGATCTGCCCGCTGCGGACCAGCACGGCCGCGATCTCGGTGGCGCGCGAGCCCATCGCCGGCGACATGCCGGTGGTCTCGAAGTCGATGACGGCGATCGTCTCGTCGCCGGACTGGCCGGCCACCGCGGTCACCTCGGGGCCAGTGCCGCCACCGCCTTGGTCACCTCGTTGGCGCCCTGCGCGCTGCCGCTGCCCGGCACCTGCTCGCCGGCGCGGTCGGAAATGGCCTCGAACTGCGCGGCCACACTTTCCGCGTCCTCGCGCGCCGCGCCGATGTAGACGCCTTCGGTCAGCGTGATGTGCGCGCGCTCGAAGGTGCCGGCGCCAGCGCACAGGATGGTGCGCGTCGGCGCTTCGTCGGAGGCCAGGAACAGCAGGCCCGGCGTCACCGCTTCCGGCTGCAGGCGGGCCAGCACCTCGGCCGGCATCAGGCCTTCGGTCATCCGCGTGGCGGCGGTCGGCGCCAGGCAGTTGACGCGGATGCCGTCTTTCTCGCCTTCGATGGCCAGCGTCTGCATCAGGCCGACCAGTGCCATCTTGGCCGCGCCGTAGTTGGCCTGGCCGAAATTGCCGTAGAGGCCGGTGGACGAGGTCGTCATCACGACGCGGCCGTACTTCTGCGCCCGCATGATGGGCCACACCGCGTGGGTGCAGATGGCGGCGCCCATCAGGTGCACGTCGACGACCAGGCGGAAGTCGTCCATCGTCATCTTGGCGAAGCTCTTGTCGCGCAGGATGCCGGCGTTGTTGACCAGGATGTCGATGCGGCCCCAGGCCGCCATCACGGCCGTCACCATCGCGGCCACGGCGGCTTCGTCGCTGACCGAGGCGTGGTTGGCCATCGCCGTGCCGCCCGCCGCCCGGATCTCGGCCACCACGGCGTCGGCCGCGCTGATCTCGCTGCCGTCGGGCTGGGCGACGGGCCGGCCGAAGTCGTTGACCACGACGCGGGCGCCGCGTGCCGCCAGGGCCAGCGCGTGCTGACGGCCCAGGCCGCCGCCAGCGCCGGTGACGATGGCGACCTTGTCCTTGAAATTCATGGCATTCCCTTGCTGTGTGCTTGATCGGTGGTCCAGGCGTCGCGCAATTCGCGCTTCAGCACCTTGCCGATGGCGCTGCGCGGCAGCTCGGCCACCAGCCGCAGCGCGCTCAGCCGTTGCGTCTTGCCCAGCTGCGCATTGGCCCAGGCGCGCAGCGCTTCGGCGCCTTCGGCCTGGCCGGCGCGGCGCACGACGAAGGCCACCGGGGTTTCGCCCCACTGCACCGAAGGCACGCCGACCACGGCCGCGTCGGCCACCGCCGGGTGCTGCCGCAGCACGGCTTCCAGGTCGCTGGGGTAGATGTTGAAGCCGCCACTGATGACCATGTCCTTGCGCCTGTCCTGCAGGATCAGGAAGCCGTCTTCGTCGAAGCGGCCGACGTCGCCGGTGCGGATGTAGCGCCGCCCTTCGGCGTCGAACCACTCGGCGGCGGCCGTCAGGTCGGGCCGGCCGTGGTAACCGCTCATCATGCCGGGCGAACGGCCGACGATCTCGCCGCTGGTGGCGCTGGCCACGCCGGGCTGCTGCGGCAATTCGATGCCGTCTTCGTCGATCAGCCGGATGTCGTGGCCTTCAGCCGGCTGGCCGACGGTGTGCAGCTTGTTCGGGTGCAGGTGGGCCTGCAGGATCACCGTGCCGCCGCCTTCGGTCATGCCGTAGTACTCGGTCAGCGCGCCGGGCCAGCGGGCCAGGACGTCGGCTTTCAGTTCGGCGTGGAAGGGCGCGCTGGTGCTGAACTTGTGGCGGAAGCTGCACAGGTCGTACGCGCCGAAATCGGGCCGCGCCATCAGGCGCTGGTACTGCACAGGCACCAGCATCGTGTGCGTGGCGCGGTGGGCCTGCGCCAGTTGCAGGTAGGCGCCGGCCTCGAACTTCCGCATCAGCACCACGCAGCCGCCCAGGGCCATCGTCGGGATCACCGAGACCAGCGTGGTGTTGCTGTACAGCGGCGTGGCGATCAGCGTGACGGCATCGGGGCCGTAGCCCGACAGCGAGGCACGCTGGATGTGCGCCCAGCGCATCGCGTGCGGCTGCACGATGCCTTTGGGTGTGCCGGTGGTGCCCGACGAGTAGATCAGGTTGAAGGGCCAGGCCGGGTCGATCGCGACCGGCCGCGGCCTGGCGCCCACCGGCGCCAGCCAGGCTTCGAAGTTCGCGCCGCTGGATGCCGCTGCCCGGGCCGCGTCGATGCGCAGCACGGTGCTGCCGGCCGGCCAGTCGACGCCCATCGCGGCCACCGCGCCGTCGATGAAGACCAGCTTCGCGTCGGCGTCGGCGACCATCGCCGCCAGCTGTGCCGGCGTCGAACTCGGCGCCAGCGGCGCCGCCGCCAGCCCGGCGCGCAGGGCGCCGATGAACAGCGCCAGGTAGGCGATGCTGGAGGCGCCGCAGATCGCGATGCACTGCTGCGGCTGCAGCCCGCCCTGCTGCAAGGCCGCGGCGACGCGGTCGATCAGCGCATCGAGCGCGGCGTAGCCCAGGCGCTGGCCGTCGACGATGACCGCGTCGGCGTCGGGCTGGCGCACGGCCAAATCGGCGACGAGTGCAGGCAGGTCGCGGAAGTCCGCAGGCGGTGGGGCAGGGCGGTCGGCGTTCATCGGGGTGGCTCGCGACAGGAAAGACCTGCGTGGTGCGGCGATTCTAGGGACCGACAATGCGGGCCTCCGTCGCTTCCGAGACTGCCGAACATGAACTTGCCTTCCAGCCCCCTGCGCCGCCTGTCCGCCACCCTGCTCCTCGCTGCCACCGCCTGCGCCGGCCCGGCCTGGGCCGCGCCCGACGCCGCCGTCTGGTCTGCCGTGCAGACCCAGAAGCAGCCGCTGCTGGACACGCTGAAAGACCTGGTCGGCATCGAATCGGGCAGCGGCGACCGCGAAGGCCTGGATCGCATCTCGCAGCTGATCCTGGAGCGCCTGCGCGACCTCGGTGGCGAGGTCGAATTCATCGAACCCGGCGCCGACGCCTACCGCATGCACGACACGCCGCCGAAGATCGGTCGCATGGTCAAGGCCACGTTCAAGGGTACGGGCACGCAGAAGATCCTGCTGATCGCCCACATGGACACCGTCTACCTGCGCGGCATGGGCGCCAGGCAGCCCTTCCGCATCGACGGCAACCGCGCCTACGGCCTGGGCATCGGCGACGACAAGGCCGGCGTGGCCGTCATCCTGCACACCCTGGCCGCGCTGAAGGCGCTGAACTTCCGCGAATACGGCACGCTGACCGTGCTGATCAACGGCGACGAGGAGATCAGCTCGCCGGGTTCGCGCAGCACTTTCGCCAAGCTGGGCGCCGAGCACGGGCTGACGATGTCACACGAGGGCACGGCCATCACCAGCGACCAGCTGTCGCTGGCCACCGCCGGCATCGCCGCGGTGACGCTGAAGGTCACCGGCAAGGCCAGCCACGCCGGCAGTTCGCCCGAGCGCGGCCTGAACGCCATCTACGAACTGTCGCACCAGATGCTGCAGACGAAGGACTTCAGCGACCCGTCGCGCGGCCTGAAGATGAACTGGACGATGGTCAGCGGCGGTACCAACCGCAACGTCATTCCGGCCGAGGCCAGCGCCGCGGCCGACGTGCGCGTGGAGAAGGTGGCCGACTACGGCGCGCTGGAAATCAAGCTGCGCGAGACCATCAAGAAGCAGCTGATTCCCGGCACCAAGGTCGATCTGACCTTCGAGCAACGCCGCCCGCCGCTGGAGGTCAATCCGGCGCAGATCAGCGTTGGCCGCCACGCCACGCGCATCTACGCCGAACTGGGCAAGACGCTGAAGGTGCTGGACAACGTCAGCGGCGGCGGCACCGACGCGGCCTTCGCGGCCTTGAACACGCCCAACCCGGTCCTCGAGCGCTTCGGCCTGCAGAGCTTCGGCGCGCACAGCAACGACGACGAGTACGTGCTGATCGATTCCATCGAACCGCGGCTGTACCTGGCCAGCCGGCTGATCATCGATTTTTCGCGCGGCCTGGCGCGCTGAGCCGGGTCAAGCGGGCCCCCGACCGGGCGCTGCACAATCCGGCCCGATGCAGAGTCCGCGCCGCTTCCCTTTCGGCCGCCAGGCCCGCGGCGCGCTGGCGCTGGGCGGCCTGTCGCTGGCGCTGGCGCTGGCGGGCTGTGCCACGCGCTCGGCCGAGGTGCGGCCGGCGCCGGCCAACCCGGCCGACTTCGCGGGCTGGGACTGCGAGCGCATCGCCGATGAGCTCGACCGCGTTCAGCAGCGCGCGGCCGACCGCGCCTACCGGGTCGACGAGCACGCCGGCAACAACCTCATCGCGCTGGGCGTGGGCGTCACGCTCTTCTGGCCGGCCCTGGTGGCGTTGCGCAGCGATGGCCCCGACGCCGAGGCGCTGGCACAGCTGAAGGGCCGCGACGAGGCGCTGCGCGCCGCGGCCTCGGCCCGAGCCTGCCCGCCCCCTGTCGACATCCTGCCGGCGGCCCGCGCCGCCGCGCTGCCGCTGGTGCTGGGCGAGCGCCTGGTCTACGACGAACGGCGCGGCACGCGTGGCCCGGCGGTCGAATGGTCGCTGCGCCTGACGGCGCTGCGACGCGGCGAGGTGGAATACCGCAACGAAGGGCCGGGCGCCGTCCCCGCCGGGTCATGGAGCCAGGACCCGGCCGGCAACCTCACCGCGTCGCCCGCTGGCGCGCTGCAGTGGCCGCATCTCTTGCGCGGCGAACTGGCCCTCGGCAGCGTGACGGCCGGCGACATCCTGGTCAGCGGCGACCCGCTGGCCCGTGCCCGGGTGCGCGGGCAGGTGGTGGCCGTGGGCCCGCAGACGGTGGCCGGCCGGCGCTTCGACGTGGCCGTGGTCGAACTCTTCGGCGACGCCCAGCGTGGCGATCTGTCGACCCGGCTGGACGGCGTCATCGTCATCGACCGCGCCAGCGGCGTGCTGCTGCGGCTGGACTTGCGCAGCGCGCAGCCCGAGTTCTCGCTGCAGCGGCGGCTGGTCCGGATCGACCCGGCGGCTTGAAACACATCTTTACCGCGGCCCCACAGCACCGATACGGGCGCCGCACAACATCCATACCATGTTGCAAACCACCCCCGGAGATGTGATGAGCCTGAACCAACGTGCCTTGATGCCCCGCCTGTCGCGCCCCTTGCAGATGCTGATGGCGACTTTGCTGGTCGCGGTCGCCGCCGGCCTGGCGCCGACCGCCCACGCCCAGGCAATGGGTGACATGCACGGCGGCCCTGGCGGCATGCACGGCGCGGACGGCATGCACGGCGGCCCCGGTGGCATGCACGGCGGTCACGGCGGCATGCACGGCGACGGCATGGGCATGGGCATGGGCGGCCCGCCGATGGGCCGTGTGCTGGGCATGGTCAAGGCCACGCCCGAGCAGCGCAGCCAGATCAAGACCATCATGGATGCCGCACGCAGCGACTTGAAGGGTCTCCATGAGACTGGTCGCGCGCTTCACCAGCAGATGCAGACCGCCTTCACGCAGCCGACGGTGGACCCGCGCGCCGTCGAAGCGCTGCGCGTGCAGATCACGGCCCAGCACGACGCCGCCAGCAAGCGCATGACGCAGGCCCTGCTCGACGCCAGCAAGGTGCTGACGGCCGAGCAGCGCAAGATCCTGGCCGACCTGATGGCCAAGCGCCAGGCCATGATGCAGCGACACGCCAGCGAACGCGCCACGCTGGACAAGGCCACCAAGTAGGACTTGGCGGCAGCGGTCGCCTCGCCCGCCGCGCTATGCTGACGCTTCACTCGGGGAGTTCGCCCTCAGCGGCCTGCTCTTTTCGCCCCGGTGCCTGTGCGCCGGGGCGTTTTTGATGCCCACAAGGGGTTCATGAGCCACCTGCTGCTGATCGACGACGACCTGCGCCTGACCGACATGGTCAGCGGCTACCTGCGCAACAACGGCTACACGGTGGACACGGCCGGCTCGCTGTCGGCCGGGCGCGAACAGATCAAGCAGACGCATTACGACGCGCTGGTACTCGACCTGATGCTGCCTGACGGCGACGGTCTGGACTTCACCCGCGAACTGCGCAGCCATCCGCGCACGCGGCGCCTGCCGCTGCTGATGCTGACCGCGCGCGGCGAGCCGATGGACCGCATCGTCGGGCTGGAAATCGGCGCCGACGATTACCTGCCCAAACCCTTCGAGCCGCGCGAACTGCTGGCCCGCGTCAAGGCCCTGCTGCGCCGTGCCGCACCCGACCGCGGCGACGACGAGGTGCTGGTCTTCGGCCGGCTGGAAGTCGACCTCGGTGCGCGCCAGGCCCGGCTGGCCGGCCAGCCCTGCGACCTGACCAGCCACCAGTTCGAACTGCTGACGGTGCTGGCCAAGAGCCCGGGCCGGGTGCTGACGCGCGACCAGATCATGGATTCGCTGAAAGGCCATCCGCTGGAGGCCTTCGACCGCAGCATCGACGTCCATATCTCGCGCATCCGGGCCCTGATCGAGGACGATCCGAAGAACCCCAAGCGCGTGCTGACGGTGCGCGGCGCGGGTTACGTCTTCGCCAAGAAGCAGGACGCTGATTGAGGCCCGATTAGCCGCGCATGCGTTCGCTCTACTTTCGCATCTACCTGACGGTGGTCACGGTGCTGGCGCTGTTCGCGCTGGTTTCGGGCTGGCTGGTCCAGCGCCACCTTGAAGAGCAGCGTCTGGCGGCGGAAGGCAGCGTGCGCGAGCGCAACGAGGGCGCGGCGCGCGACCGCGCCGAGGCCTGGGGCGACCTGCTGGAGCGCGCCTTGCCGGCCGCCAGCGCGCCGCCTGCCGAGCAGGCGGTGGCGCTGCGCGAATGGTCGCAGCGCCTGCGCCTGCCGATGGCGCTGGACGACGCGAAAGGCCAGCGCATCGCGGGGTCGGAATCCTTCCAGCGGCGCGAATTCGACAGCCCGGCGATGGCGCCCCGGCTGCAGGCAATCCGCTTCGACGATGGCCGGCTGCTGTGGGTGCCCAAGCCCAACCCGATGCGCCCGGGCGCCGGCGCGCGAGCCGCCGAACTGCATCCGCCGCCCTGGATGGGCGGCCCGCGGGCCTGGCCCAACGGCCTCGGCCTGGCGGCGTTGCTGGTGGTGCTCTTCATGGCGGTGGCCGGCGGCGCCTACCCGGTGGTGCGGCGCCTGACGCGGCGGCTCGAAGCCTTGAAGCAGGGCGTCGAGGCCTTCGGCGCCGGCGCCCTGCACCAGCGCGTGGCCGAAGACGGCCGCGACGAGGTGGCCGCTGTCGGCGCCAGCTTCAACCGCGCGGCCGGGCGCATCGAAACGCTGCTGCGTTCGCACCAGAGCCTGCTGGCCAACGCCAGCCACGAACTGCGTTCGCCGCTGGCCCGCCTGAAGATGGCGATGGCGATGCTCGAAGACGCCACCCCGGTGCAACGCGCGGCCTTGCGCCGGGAGATCGAGACCAACGTGGCCGAACTCGACGCGCTGGTCGAAGAGGTGTTGCTGGCCAGCCGGCTGGACGCCACCGCCCAGGTCGATCTCCAGGACCGCGTCGACCTGCTGGCCGTGGCCGCCGAAGAGGCGGCCCGCGTCGGCGCCAGCGCGCAAGGCGCCGATGTGCAGGTCAGGGGTGACGAAAGGCTGCTGCGCCGGGCCCTGCGCAACCTGCTGGAAAACGCCCGGCGCTACGGCGGCGACGAGGTCGAGGTGCAGGTGCTGGACACCGCCACGCAGATCGAATTGCGCGTCTGCGACCGCGGCCCCGGCGTGCCCGAGGCCTACCGGCAGCGCATCTTCGAAGCCTTCTTCCGCCTGCCCGGCCACGCCGAACGCGCCGGTGGCGTCGGGCTGGGGCTGTCGCTGGTGCGGCAGATTGCCGAGCGCCACGGCGGCACTGTGCGCTGCGATGCGCGCGACGGCGGCGGCAGTTGCTTCGTGCTGCAACTGCCGCGGCGCTGAGCGTGCCTGGCGGCTAGCTAGCGGCCCGCGGGCAGGGCTTGCTGGCGCGCTGGGTGGTCCTGGCGGTCCTGGCGCATCCGCCAGACCATGAAGGCACTGAGCGCGACGCCGGCCAGCACCAGCCCGGCGGTGGAGGCGAACCAGAAGCCGCGTGCACCCTGCAGCGCGGCCGGCACGCTGCCCGGCAGGTTGAAGGCCAGTGTGTAGCCACCACCCAGGCCGACGCCCCACAGCGCGGCCACGTAGATGGCCATCGGCACGACGGTGATCTTGTAGGCGCGCAGCACGAAGGCGGCGATGGTCTGCGCCGCGTCGGCGACATGGAAAATCGCCACCCAGGCCAGCAGCGGCAGGGCCGCAGCAAAGACCGCCGGGTCCTGCGTGTACAGCCGCAGCACCGGTTCGCGGGCGAAGAGCATCGCGCCGCCGACCACCGCGGCCAGGCTGCAACCGAGCAGCAGGCCATGCCAGCCCAGGCGCCGGGCGGCGGCCGGCTGCTGCGCGCCGATGCGCAGCGCCACCAGCGTGCTGCTGGCATTGGCCAGCGCCAGCGGCATCATGAACATCAGCGACACCAGGTTCACCGCGATCTGGTGCCCGGCCACTGGTGTCGTGCCGAGCCGGGCGATGAAGATCGCCATGAAGGAAAAGCCGGTCACTTCGACCAGGATGCCGGCGCCCATCGGCAGGCCCAGCTTCAGATGCAGCCGCAGCGCTGGGCCGTCGGGGCTGTCCAGGCCACGGCCGAAAAGTTCGAAAGGGGCGTAGCCCGGGTCGCGGCGCAGCAGCCACCAGGCCGCCAGCACCTGCGCCCACATCGCCACCGCGGTGGCGACGCCGCAACCCAGCACGCCCAGGGCCGGCAGGCCCAGCACCGGCACGCCGAAGACCAGTGCCGCCGACAGCGGCAGCTTCAGCAGCAGCGCGCCGACCTGCAGCGCCATCACCGCCTTGGGCCGGCCGACCGCCGTGTTGAAGCCGCGGAAGACCGAGAACAGCAGCGAGGCCGGCAGCGAAAAGGCCAGCGCCAGCAGGTAGCCGCGCACCTTGTCGGCCACTGCCGGGCTGACCCGCGACAGCGCCAGGAAGGGGTAGGGAAAGGCCAGCAAGGTGCAGCCCAGCAGGGCCAGTGCGGCGGCGATCCACAGCGCCTGAGGCACCTGGCGGCCGGCCTCGGCCGGGCGCCGCGCGCCGTGCAACTGGCCGACGATGGGCGCCAGCGCCATCAGCACGCCCATGAGGCCGATGAAGACGGTGATGTAGGCCGAGCCGCCGACCGCCAGCGCGGCCAGGTCGGTGGCCGAAGCGCGGGCCACCAGCAGGGTGTCGATGGTGCCGAAGGCCAGCACCGAGACCTGGCCGATGAACACCGGCCAGGCCAGCGGCGCGATCTGCCGCGCGCTGTCGAGCCAGGTGCTGCCCGGCGGACCAGCCGGGTCAGCCGCGGCCGCTGTCAAGGGCCGTCGGCCGCCGGGGCGGGCGGGTATTCGAAGGTCGCGGCCGGTGGGTGGTCCACGCCGCTGGCCTGCTGGGCGCGTTCGGCGTAGCGGTTGAAGCGCCAGGCCTTGCCTTCCATCGTGATCCGGCGCCATACGCTGCGCTTGGCGGCCGGGCTGTAGCCGGGCCAGTGCTGCACCTCGTCGAAGCTGCGGCCGCAGCCCTTGCACTCCTCATCGCCCTGGCTGGTCGAGCAGATCGCGATGCAGGGCGCGTCGGGTGTGCTGGTGTACCAGGCCATCCAGGCATCGCGCGCCTTTGCCGGCATGCTGCGCTCGTCGCACAGCGCTTCGCGGTAGTAGACCAGCAGCGCGTAGACCTCGGCCAGTGCACGCACCTCGGGGCAGGCGCTGATGCCGTCGGGCGAGGGCGAGCGGTCACGCCACCAGTTGATGGCGGCTTCGATGTCGGTGATGTGGATGCCAGGCATGGGGTGTCGGTCAGGGGGACGCGGAGTCTACCCAGGTCCTCCGACCCTGCGCGCGGGTCGGCCGCGCGCTTCAGGCGGGCGTGTAGCCGGCTTCCACCAGCCGGGCCACCACGGCGTCGCGGGCGACGACGGTGTCCACCTGCACGCGGTGCTGCGGCAGGTCGACCTGCACCTGGGCCGCCGGGTCCGCCTGGTGCACGGCTTCGGTGATGGCGCGCACGCAGTGGCCGCAACTCATGTTCGGGATCTCGAAATTCAGCATGGATGGGCGCTCGGCGTCAGGCGGTTGCTGGAAACTGCGATCTTCACCCTGTTGACATGGCGCCAGTTCGACCCATGTCAAGACCATGACACCTGCCGCCACCGCCATCGCCACACCGCCGCCGCCCGCCGCCGCACCCGGCGCCGCCATCGAATGGCGCTTCGCCGTCGAAGACATGAGCTGCGCGTCCTGCGTGGCGCGCGTCGAGAAGGCGGCGCTGAAGGTGCCCGGCGTCACCCAGGCCAGCGTCAACCTGGCGAATGAAACGCTGAGCCTCAGCGCCGCGCCCGGCTTCGTGCCGGCCGCGCTGATGGCTGCCGTGCAGACCGCCGGCTATGGCATCCACGCGCTGGACGCCCCTGCGCCACCGCCCCCGCGTTTCGGCGACGGCGCCCGCCTGGCGCTGGCCGCCGCGCTGTCGGCGCCGCTGGCCTTGCCGATGCTGGGCCTGCTGTTCGGCCAGCACTGGATGCTGAACGGCTGGCTGCAGGGGCTGCTGGCCACGCCGGTGCAATTCGTGCTGGGCGCGCGCTTCTACCGCGCCGGTTTCAGCGCCGCGCGGGCCGGCAGCGGCAACATGGACCTGCTGGTCGCCATCGGCACCAGCGCGGCCTACGGCCTGAGCGCCTTCGAACTGCTGAACGCAGCGGCCGGCGCCATGCCGGCGCTGTATTTCGAAGGCTCGGCGGTGGTCATCACGCTGGTGCTGCTGGGCAAATGGCTGGAAGCCCGCGCCCGCCGGCAGACCACCTCGGCCATCCGCGCGCTGAATGCCCTGCGGCCCGAGACCGCACGCGTGCTGCGCGATGCCCAGGAAGTGGCGGTGCCGCTGGCCGAGGTGCGCGTCGGCGACGTCGTCGTTGTGCGCCCCGGCGAACGCCTGGCGGTGGACGGCGTGGTCATCCTCGGCGCCAGCCATCTCGACGAGTCGCTGATCACTGGCGAAAGCCTGCCGGTGGCGCGTGAAGTCGGCCAGCGCGTCACCGGCGGCGCGGTCAATGCCGAAGGCTTGCTGCACGTCCGCACCACGGCCGTCGGGGCTGAATCGGTGCTGGCGCGCATCGTGAGGCTGGTCGAGACGGCGCAGGGCAGGAAGGCGCCGATCCAGCGCCTGGTCGACCAGGTCAGCGCGGTCTTCGTGCCGGTGGTGCTGCTCATCGCGCTGGCCACGCTGCTCGGCTGGGGTTTGGGCGCTGGCGACTGGCGCACCGCGGTGCTCAACGCGGTGGCGGTGCTGGTCATCGCCTGCCCCTGCGCCCTGGGCCTGGCGACGCCGGCCGCGCTGATGGCCGGCACCGGCGTCGCGGCGCAGCGTGGCATCCTGATCACCGACCCGCAGGCGCTGGAAGTCGCCCATGCGCTGCGCGTGGTGGCTTTCGACAAGACCGGCACGCTGACCGAAGGCCGGCCGCGCCTGGTGGCTGCCGAAGGCGTGGATGCGGCTTCCAGCGCCCAGCGCCACACGCTGCTGCAAGCCGCGGCCGCGCTCCAGGCCGGCAGCGAACATCCGCTGGCCCGCGCGGTACTCGAAGCGGCGAAGGCCGCAGGCATCACGGCCGCCGTCGCCGGCGGCCTGCACGCGGTGGCCGGGCGTGGCATGACGGGCGAAGTCGGTGGCAAGGTGCTGCGCCTGGGCAGCGCGCGCTGGATGGCCGAATCGGCGGTCGACCTGGGCCCGCTGCAGGCCCGCGCCAGCGCGCTCGAAAGCGCCGGCCACACCGTGTCCTACGTGGCCGTGATGAGCCCGGCGCCGTACGCTTTGGGCCTGCTGGCCTTCGGCGACACGCTGAAGCCCGGCGCGCTGGCGGCCGTGCAACGCATCCAGCGCTTGGGCGTGCGCGCGGTTTTGATTTCTGGCGACAACCAGGGCAGCGCGCGGGCCGTGGCCGCGCAACTCGGCATCTCCGAGGTGCGCGCCGAGGTGCTGCCCGAGGACAAGGCGCGCATCGTCGCCGAGTTGAAGGGCGACGGCCGGGTGGCGATGGTCGGCGACGGCATCAACGACGCGCCGGCGCTGGCGGCGGCCGACGTCGGCATCGCCATCGTCCACGCCGACGGCAGCGGCACCGACCTTGCCATGCAGGCCGCCGGCATCACGCTGATGCGCAGCGACCCCGGGCTGGTGGCCGACGCCATCGACATCTCGCGCCGCACCACCACCAAGATCCGCCAGAACCTGTTCTGGGCCTTTGCCTTCAACGCCATCGGCATCCCGCTGGCGGCCTTCGGCGAACTGAACCCGGTGCTGGCCGGCGCGGCGATGGCGCTGAGCAGCGTCAGCGTGGTCAGCAACGCGCTGCTGCTGCGGCGCTGGCGCGGCATGGCCGCGCGCTGACACGCACCGACGCGCACCGACGCGGGCTCGACCACGCCGCGGGCGCCGGGTTTGTGGATAGAGTCCGCCCTTCATTGGCACAGCGGAAACCTCCATGCAAGGCCCAAGAATGCAAGACCTCGTTCCGCGGTGGACAGCCGCCCTGTGCCTGCTGGGCGCTGCCTGGGCCTGTCAGGCCCAGACCACCACCGAACGCCCCGACGGCCAGCGCGAGGCCACGCCGCGCTGGCACGCGCTGACTGGCGCGCGTCTGGTGCTGGCGCCGGGCCGGGTGGTGGAAAGCGGCACCCTGGTGCTGCGCGACGGCATCATCGTGGCTGCCGGCCGCGACGTGGCCGTACCCGCCGGTGCGCGGGTCTGGCAACTGGACGGGCGCACGGTGTACGCCGGTTTCATCGATCTGGCCAGCACCCTGGGGGTGCCGGCCGCGCTGCGCCCGGGCCGCGCCGGCCGGCCCATGTGGGGCTTGGCGGCGGAACTGCCAGCTGCGCCGGCGAACCCCGCCGAAGCCCCGCGCCGTCTGAACGGCCGCGTGCTGGCCGCGCGCAACAACGCCGTGCGGGCCGAGCAGGACGTGGCGCAGCAACTCGAGTTCAAGCCCGACGAGATCAAGGCCGTGCGCGAACTGGGTTTCACCACCTTGCTGACGGGCCCGGCCAGCGGCATCTTCCGCGGCCAAGGTGCCCTGATCGCCACGGCCGAGCCGCGCGACAGCAAGGCGCTGGTGATCACGCCGCGCGTGGCACAGCACCTGTCCAGCGAGGTCGACCGGTCCGGCGACAGCGCTTACCCGGCGTCGCTGATGGGCGCGATGGCGCTGCTGCGCCAGACGCTGAACGACGCCCGCTGGTACGGCACGGCGGTGGCCGCCGCCGAAAAACAGGGTGGCGAGCGCGTCGAGCCGAACGCCACGCTGGAGGCGCTGGGGCCGGTGGTGGACGGCCGGCAGCTGGTGGTCTTTGCCGCTGCCGACGAGCAGGACTATTCGAACATCGCCCGGCTGCGTGACGAGTTCAAGCTGCGCCTCATCGCCCAGGGCAACGGCTTCGAGTACCGCCGGGCGGCGCAGCTCAAGGCGGCCGGCTTGCCGGTCATCGTGCCGCTGGCCTACCCGGCGGCGCCGGAGGTCGAGAACCCCGACAGCGCGCTGGATGTGTCGTTGCAAACGCTGCAGCATTGGGAGCAGGCGCCGTCCAACCTGGTACTGCTGGACCGCGCCGGCGTGAGCTATGCGATCAGCGCCAGCGGCCTGGCCGACCCGCGCAAGGACTTCTGGCCGCGCCTGCGCAGCGCCGTGCAGCGCGGGCTGCCGGCCGACCAGGCGCTGGCCGCGCTGACCACGGTGCCCGCGCGCCTGCTCGGCGAGCAGGCCCGCCTGGGCACGCTCGAGGCCGGCCGCATCGCCAACCTGGTGGTCGCCAGCGGCGACCTGTTCAGCAGCGACGACGCCCGGGTCGAACTGGCCTTCGTCGATGGCAACCCGCTGACGACCGACGCCTGGGACCGCTTCGATGCGCGCGGCAGCTGGGCGGTGGACGCCGCCGGCGCGGCTGGAACGCCGCAACGCTGGGAGATCACCGGCAGCGCCGACAAGCCGGCGCTGCGCATCGACGGCGGGGCCTGCGACCTCAGCCTGCGCGGTCGGCAAGTCATCGTGCGCCTGCCCTGCGGCCCGGCAGCCGGCCCGGCCAGCACCATCGTCGCCGAAGGTCGTGGCACCAGGCTGCTGGGCACGCTGCAGGCCGGCAACGGCGTTCAGCAGCCCTGGTCGGCACAGCGCGTGGCGGCGTTCGCCGACAAGGCGGCTGCGCCCGAAGCCGCGCCGTCAGCACCTTCGGCCGACTACCCGGCCGGCGCCTTCGGCATCACGCCACCGGTGCAGCCGGCGGTGCTGCTGGTTCGTAACGCCACCGTCTGGACGCAGGGCCCGGCCGGCCGCCTGGCGCGGGCCGACCTGCTGGTGCAGGGCGGCAAGATCGCCGCCGTGGGCACCGATCTGGCGCTGCCGGCGAACGCCGTCGTCATCGACGCCGCCGGCAAGCACCTCACGCCCGGTCTGATCGACGCCCATTCGCACATCGCGGTGCGCGGCGACATCAACGAGGCGACGAATTCGGTGACCGCGCAGGTGCGCGTCACCGACTCCATGGACGCCACCGACATCGACATCTACCGCGGGCTGGCCGGCGGGCTGACGACGTCGCACGTGCTGCACGGTTCGGCCAACACCATCGGCGGGCAGAGCCAACTGATCAAGCTGCGCTGGGGCAGCGACGCCTCAGGCCTGATCTTCGAAGGCGCGGTGCCGACGATCAAGTTCGCGCTGGGCGAAAACGTCAAGGGTTCGAACTGGGGCGGGCGCCGCTACCCGGTCACCCGCATGGGCGTCGAGCAGGTGCTGCGTGATGCCTTCGGCGCCGCTCGCGAATACCGTGCCACCTGGCAAGCCTGGCGCGACCGTCCCGCCGGCCGGCCGGCGCCGCGCCGCGACCTGCAACTCGACGCGCTGGTCGAAGTCCTCGACGGCCAGCGCCTGGTTCACATCCATGCCTACCGCGCCGACGAGATCCTGATGTTCGTGCGCTGGTCCAAGGAAATGGGCATCCCGGTGGCCGCCTTCCAGCACGTGCTCGAAGGCTACAAGGTGGCCGACGCCATCGCCAGCATCAACGCCGGCGGCTCGACCTTTTCCGACTGGTGGGCCTACAAGATGGAGGTCTATGACGCCGTTCCGGGCAATGGTGTGATGATGCACAAGGCCGGTGTGCTGACCAGCTTCAACTCCGACAGTGCCGAGCTCCACCGCCGCCTCAACACCGAGGCCGCCAAGGCCGTGAAGTACGGCGGGCTGGGCGAGATCGACGCACTGAATTTCGTCACGCTGAACCCGGCGAAACAGTTGCGCATCGCCCAGCGCACCGGTTCGCTGGAAGTCGGCAAGGACGCCGACTTCGTGGTCTGGAGCGGCCACCCGCTGTCCACCGCCAGCCGCGCCGAGCAGACCTGGATCGAAGGGCGCCGCTACTTCGACCTGGCGCAGGACGGGGCGCTGCGCGCCGCCGCCCAGACCGAACGCGAGCGCCTGCTGGCCAAGGCCTTGCCGGCGCGCCTGGCGCAGATGGGCAGCGGTACGCCGCCACCGCCCAAACCGCCCGCCACGGCGCTGGCGCAGGCCGACGGGCAGGGCGACCCGGCCTGGCACGAATGGTTCGACCAGGCCCGGGCCCAACGCGGCAGCTACAACGGCATGAATGCCTGGTACGAATGCACCGAGGACGCACGATGAGCCGCCAGCCCTTCCCCATCCGTCTGGCCGCCCTGTTGGCGGCCAGCCTCGTGACGCTCACGGCGCAGGCTTCCGATCAGGTCACGCCACCGCCGCAAAAACAGGCGCTGCTGATCACCGGCGCCACGCTGCACACGGTCAGTGGCGCGGTCATCGAAAGCGGCCGCATGCTGGTCGAACGCGGGCGCATCCGCGCCATCGCCGGACCTGGTGAGGCGCTGCCCGCCGCCGAGACCGGCCCGGCTACCGTGCTGGACCTGCGCGGCCGCCACGTCTACCCCGGCTTCATCGCTGCCAACAGCGCGCTGGGCCTGGTCGAGGTGCAGGCCGTGCGGGCCAGCGTCGACACCACCGAGATCGGCGTCATCAACCCCAATGTGCGGGCGCTGGTGGCCGTCAACGCCGACAGCGAACTGCTGTCGGTGGCGCGCAGCAACGGCGTGCTGGCGGCGCTGGCGGTGCCGGGCTCATCGACTTTCGGGTCGATCGCCGGCACTTCGGCGCTGCTGCAGATCGACGGCTGGACCTGGGAAGACATGGCGCTGGTGCGCGAGGTGGGGCTGCATGTGGTGCTGCCGACGATGCGCACCAACAGCGACGTGTTGAAGGGCGCGCTCGAACCGTTCAAGGACGAGGTGCGCAAGCTCAGTGCGGCGCGGCTGCAGCAGATCGGCCAGGCCTTCGAAGACGCATCGGCCTACGCCCGGGCGCGCGCCGCCGAGCCGAACACCACGCCGCGGGACGCGCGCTGGGAAGCCATGCTGGCGGTGGTCAGGGGCGAGCGGCCGGTCTTCATGCACGCCGACGACGCGGCGCAGATCCGCCACGCCCTGGCGCTGGCCGAACGCTTCGGCCTGAAGCTGGTGATCGTCGGCGGTGCCGACGCGGCGCGCTTCGCACCGCTGCTGAAAGCGCGCGGCGTGGCAGTGGTCATCGCTGGCGTGCACACCCTGCCGTTGCGGCGCGACGACGCCTATGACGCGCGCTACACGCTCGCCGCGCAGCTGGCGCAGGCCGGTGTGGCCTTCTGCATCGCCGGCGAGGGCGGCGCATTCGCCGCGGCGGCCGAGCGCAATCTGCCCTACCAGGCCGCCACGGCCATCGCCTACGGCCTGCCGCGCGACGAAGCGCTGAAGGCCATCACCCTCTACCCGGCGCAGATCCTGGGCGTGGCCGACCGCCTGGGTTCCCTGGCGCCGGGCCGACTGGCCAGCTTCATCGTGACCGACGGCGACCCGCTGGAGACCGCCACCCAGGTCGAGCGCGTCTTCATCCAGGGCCGCGAAGTCGATGCCGGCAACCGGCAGCGGCGGCTGGAGCAGAAGTATCAGCAGAAGGCGGCTGGGACCGCGCGCTGAGGGGTGCGCCGAGGGGTGGCCCTACATCCCGGCGTAGTTCGGCCCGCCGCCGCCCTCGGGCGTGACCCAGACGATGTTCTGCGTCGGGTCCTTGATGTCGCAGGTCTTGCAATGCACGCAGTTCTGCGCGTTGATCTGCAGGCGGTCGCTGTCATCCGCGTTCTTGACGAACTCGTAGACGCCGGCCGGGCAGTAGCGGCTCTCGGGTCCGGCATACCGCGCCAGGTTGAGGGCCACTGGCACGCGCTCGTCCTTCAACGTCAGGTGCGCCGGCTGATTTTCTTCGTGGTTGGTGCTGCTGATGAAGACGCTGCTCAGGCGGTCGAAGGTGATCACGCCGTCGGGCTTGGGGTAGCGGATCGGTTCGATCTGGCCGGCGGCGTGCATGCGTGCATGGTCGGGGCTGCTGCGGTGGATGGTCCACGGCGGGCTCTTGAGTCCCAGCTTGGGCAGCAGCCATTGCTCGATGCCGGTCATCAGCGTGCCGATGGTGTTGCCCTGCTTGAACCACTGCTTGAAATTGCGGCTTCGGTCGAGTTCCTCGAACAGCCAGCTCTTCTCGAAGGCCTCGGGGTAGGCCGAGAGTTCGTCGCCGGCGCGCCCGGCCTGGAGTGCCGCGGCGGCGGCTTCGGCGGCGAGCATGCCGGTCTTGATCGCGGCGTGGCTGCCCTTGATGCGGGCGGCGTTCAGCGTGCCGGCCTCGCAGCCGACCAGCGCCCCGCCCGGGAACACCAGCTTGGGCAGGCTCAGCAGGCCGCCGGCGACGATGGCGCGCGCCCCGTAGCCGATGCGCTGGCCGCCTTCGAGCGTGGCGCGGATCGCCGGATGGGTCTTCCAGCGCTGCATCTCCTCGAAAGGGCTGAGCCAGGGGTTCTGGTAGTCCAGCCCGGTGACCAGGCCGAGGGTGACCTTGTTGTCGCCGAGGTGGTACAGGAAGCCGCCGCCGTAGGTGTGCTCGTCCATCGGCCAGCCGGCGGTGTGCACGACGAGGCCGGGGCGGGCCTTGGCCGGGTCGATCTCCCACAGTTCCTTGACGCCCAGGGCGTAGCTCTGCGGGTCACGGCCGGCGTCCAGCCGGTAGCGCGCAATCAGCTGCTTGCCGAGATGGCCGCGCGCGCCTTCGGCGAACACGGTGTACTTGCCGAGCAGTTCCATGCCGATCTGGAAGCCGCCGTGCGGCTGGCCGTCCTTGCCGATGCCCATGTTGCCGGTGGCCACGCCGCGCACCGAGCCGTCGTCGGCGTACAGCACCTCGGCGGCGGCAAAACCCGGGAAGATCTCGACGCCCAGGGCTTCGGCCTGCTCGCCCAGCCACTTGACGACCTCGCCCAGGCGCACGACGTAGTGGCCGTGGTTGTGCAGGCATTCGGGCACCAGGAAGTCGGGCAGGCGGCGGGCGCCGTCGGCGCTCAGGAAGAGCACGTCGTCGCCGGTCACCGGCTGGCTCAGCGGGGCGCCGCTTGCCTGCCAGTCGGGCAGCAGCTCGGTCAGCGCGCGGGCGTCCATCACCGCGCCGGACAGCGTGTGGGCGCCGGGCTCGGAACCCTTCTCGAGCACCACCACCGACAGGCTTGCGTTCAGCTGCTTCAGGCGGATGGCCGTGGCCAGGCCGCCGGGTCCGCCGCCGACCACGACCACGTCGTACTCCATCGCTTCACGCGGGCCATACTGGGACAGGATTTCGGCAGGGCTCATGGGGGCTGTTTCCGCGCGGGGCGTTGCTGTCAAGATCAGCCGGGATTCTATGAGCCGGCCCTGTTCAGCGGCCCCACCTCGTTACCATGGCCGACGGGTTTTCCGGATGCGGGAGCAGGCGCGATGGCGATGGACGTGGTGGACTACGAAATCAAGGGCAGCGAGATGCAGTTCGTCGAGGTCGAACTCGACCCCGGCGAGGCCGCCGTCGGCGAAGCCGGCAGCCTGTTCTTCATGGAAGCCGGCATCACGATGGACACCGTCTTCGGCGACGGCAGCGCTTCGGGCGGCGGCGGCCTGTTCGACAAGCTGTTCAGCGCCGGCAAGCGGCTGGTGACCGGGGAATCGTTGTTCACCACCGTCTACGTCAACCAGGGCGCGCGCAAGGCGCGACTGGCTTTCGCGGCGCCGTATCCGGGCAAGATCCTGCCGATGGACCTGCGCCAGCTGGGCGGCGCGCTGATCTGCCAGAAATCGTCTTTCCTTTGCGCGGCGCGCGGCGTGGCGCTGGGCATCGCCTTCCAGCGCAAGCTGGGCGTCGGTTTCTTCGGCGGCGAAGGCTTCGTGATGCAGAAGCTCGAAGGCGACGGCCTGGCTTTCGTGCACGCCGGCGGCACCATCCTGCGCCGCGAATTGCAGGCGGGCGAAACCTTGCTGGTCGACACCGGCTGCGTGGTGGCCTACACGCCGACGGTCGACTTCGACATCCAGTATGTCGGCCAGGTCAAGACCGCGCTGTTCGGCGGCGAAGGCCTGTTCCTGGCGCGCCTGACCGGCCCCGGCACGCTGTGGCTGCAGAGCCTGCCCTTCAGCCGCCTGGCGTCGCGGGTCTTCGCCGCGGCCCCGCAGCAAGGCGGCCACAAGGAAGAGGGCGGTCTGCTGGGCGTGGCGGCCGGCGGCGGCCTGCTGGGCGGCGGTCTGCTGAGCGGGTTGATGTCGGGTGACGACGAATAGCCGGCGCGCCCGGGCGCGCGGCCTGCTGTTCTCGCTGTTGCCACTGCTGCTGCCCGGCGCCTGGCCAGCGCCGGCCTGGGCTGCCGCGCCGGCCTCGGTGCAGCTGGAGGACCTGACCGGGCCTGAACTGCGTGAACGCATCGCCGGCGGCGCCACGACGGCGCTGCTGCCGATCGGCGGTACCGAGCAGAACGGGCCGCACATGGCGCTGGGCAAGCACAACCGGCGGGCGCAGCTGCTGGCGGTGCGCATCGCGCAGCAGCTGGGCGATGCCATCGTCGCCCCGGTCCTGGCCTACGTGCCGGAAGGCAGCATCTCGCCGCCCAGCCAGCACATGCGTTTTCCGGGCACGATCAGCATCCCCGAGTCGGCCTTCGAGCGCCTGCTGGCCGATGCGGCACGCAGCCTGCGCGCCACCGGTTTCTGCCACCTCGTGCTGCTGGGTGAACACGGCGGCTACCGCGCCAGCCTGGACCGCGTCGCGGCCCAGGTCAACCGCGAGTGGGCACCCCGGTCGGCTTGCCGGGTGCACGCCCTGCCCGAGTACTATCGCGCCGCCGCCGGCGGCTATGCGCAGCTGCTGGCGTCGCAGGGTTACTCGGCGGCCGAGATCGGTACCCACGCCGGGCTGGCCGACACCGCGCTGACAATGGCGCTGGACCCGACGCTGGTGCGCGCCGACAGGCTGGCGCAAGCGGCTGGGGCCCGGCATCCGGGCAACGGCGTGGCTGGCGACCCGGCCAAGGCCACGGCCGAGCTCGGCCGGGCCGGCGTCGAGCTGATCGTGCGGGCCAGCGTGGCGGCCATTCGCGCCGCGACGCAGCCCGGCCAGTAGGCGGCCCGTGCGGCCGCCTCGGTGATGACGGCACCGTGCGCGGGTCCATAGCGAACGAAGTAGCAGGAGTGACGGATATGAATTCGACGATGAAGACGCGGCTTGAACCCCTTGCCGATGCCCTGGCAGCCCGCCTGCTGCTGGCCGGTTCGATGCTGGCCTTCGGCCTTGCCCAGGCGGCAGCGCCTGCGGCGTCAGCGCCAGCCGCCGACGCGCGCAATGTCTACAGCAGCAGCACCGCCGACAAGCTCAGTGCGGCGGTGGCCGGCGACCTGCAACGCATTTACGTGCCCAATCTGCGCAGCGGTGATGTCTCGGTCATCGACCCGGCCACGATGAAGGTCGTCGACCGCTTCAAGGTCGGCATCGGCCCGCAGCACATCGTGCCGTCCTGGGACCTGCGCACGCTGTGGGTCACCAACAACGCCGAGAACACCAGCAAGGGCAGTCTGACGCCGATCGACCCGCGCAGCGGCAAGCCGGGCAAGCCGATCGCCGTCGACGACCCGTACAACATGTACGCCACGCCGGACGGCAAGTCGGCCATCGTCGTGGCCGAGGCGCGCAAGCGGCTCGACTTCCGCGACCCGCAGACGATGGCCTTGCAGTACTCGATAGACACCCCGGGCTGTCCGGGCATCAACCACGCCGATTTCGCCATCGACGGCAAGTTCGCCATCTTCACCTGCGAGTTCTCGGGCACGGTGGCCAAGATCGACCTCGAAGGCCGCAAGGTGCTCGGCTACCTGAAACTGGAGATGCCCAAGACGCGCATCAAGGAAGCGCCCGGCGCACCGCGCGCCCAGGCCGGCGCGGTCTGGGAGCCGGGCGAAAGCGAAATCTGCACAGTGACCAAGGGCATGCCGCAGGACATCCGCATCTCGCCGGACGGCAAGCGTTTCTACGTCGCCGACATGATGGCCGACGGTGTGCACATCATCGACGGCGACGCCTTCAAGCAGGTCGGCTTCATCCCGACCAGCATCGGCGCGCACGGCCTTTACCCCAGCCGCGATGGCAAGCGCCTGTTCGTGGCCAACCGCGGTTCGCACAAGATCCACGGTTCGCGCCTGGGCAATGGCGGCGTCACGGTCATCGACTTCGCCACCGAGAAGGTCGTGGCCCGCTGGCCGGTGCCGGGCGGCGGCAGCCCCGACATGGGCAATGTCAGCGCCGACGGCAAGTGGCTGTGGCTGGCCGCGCGCTATGACGACGTCGTCTACCGCTTCGACACCAGCAGCGGCGACGTGACGCAGTTGAAGGTCGGCAGCGAACCGCACGGCCTGACCGTGTGGCCGCAGCCCGGTCGCTATTCGCTCGGTCATACCGGCAACATGCGCTGAGCCGCCAACCCGTGTCCGCCCTGTTCGACGCCTTCTGGCGCGCCGTCACTTACTGCCTGCACCCGCGGGTGATGCTGTGGTCGCTGCTGCCGCTGGCGCTGGCCGGCGGTGCGGTGGGCTTGCTGGGCTGGAATTATTGGGAAAGCACCGTTGCGATGGTGCGCGGCACGCTGGAACGCTGGTCGCTGGTGGCTGCGATGCTGCAGTGGCTGGAATCGGTGGGTGCGACGCAATTGCGCACGCTGATGGCGCCGATGATCGTGGTCGCGCTGTCGGTGCCGGTGGTCGTCGTGGTGACGCTGCTGCTGGTCACCGCGCTGGTCACGCCGGCGGTGGTCCGCCTGGTCGGCCAGCGGCGTTTCCCGGGCCTGCAACGCCGCGAAGGCGGCTCGTGGTGGCAGGGCCTGCTGTGGTCGCTGCTGTGCACCGCGGCGGCGCTGCTGGCGCTGCTGCTGAGCGTGCCGCTGTGGTTCGTGCCGCCGCTGGTGATGCTGCTGCCACCGCTGATCTGGGGCTGGCTGACCTGCCGCGTCTTCGCCTTCGACGTGCTGGCCGCGCACGCGGCGGCCGATGAGCGCCGCCTGCTGATCCGCCGCCACCGCCTGCCGCTGCTGGCGATGGGCGTGGTCTGCGGCTACCTCGGCGCACTGCCCTCGCTGCTGTGGGCGCTGAGCGCCGCCACGCTGATCTTCGCGCCGCTGCTGGTCATCGTCTCCGTGTGGCTGTACACCCTGATCTTCGCTTTCGCTTCGGCCTGGTTTGCGCACTACCTGCTGGCCGCCCTGCAGCAACTGCGGGGCGCCTGTGGGCCTCTGGCGGCCCCCATCATCGACTTACCCCCTACCCCGCGGAGCGCAGCGTGAACATCGGTCTCATCATCGTCGGCGACGAAATCCTGTCGGGCAAGCGCGCCGACAAGCACATGCCCAAGGTCATCGAACTGCTGGCCGCGCGCGGCCTGCAATTGTCCTGGGCGCGCTACGCCGGCGACGACCGGCCGCTGATCACCGCTGCCCTGCGCGACGCCTTCGACAGCGGCGATCTGGTCTTTTCCTGCGGCGGCATCGGCGCCACGCCCGACGACCACACCCGCCAGTGCGCCGCCGCGGCGCGCGGGCTCGAACTGGCGCTACACCCCGAAGCCCGGTTGCTGATCCAGGAGCGCATGCGCGAAACGGCGGCCGAGCAGGGCATCGCCTTCGACCCCGACCGCGCCGACAACGTGCACCGCTTGAACATGGGCGTGTTCCCGCTGGGCGCTTCGATCATCCCGAACCCCTACAACAAGATTCCCGGCTTCTCGGTCGCCGATGTCCATTTCGTGCCCGGTTTCCCGGTGATGGCCTGGCCGATGATCGAATGGGTGCTGGACCAGCGCTACGCCCACCTGCACGGCGGCGCGCGCAGCGTCGAACGTTCGGTGATCGTCTACGGCGCGATGGAGGCCAGCCTGACGCCGCTGATGGAAGACATCGAAGCCCGCTTCCCTGGCGTCAAGGTGTTCAGCCTGCCCAGCGTCGACCACCCGCAGCACGGCCGCCACATCGAGCTGGGTGTGAAGGCGGCGCAAGACCCGCAGGCGGCTTACGCCGCCCTGCGGGTCGGGCTGGCGACCTTCGGCGCCCGACTTGGCCCTGAATTGGTGCGTTGATGGCGTGCCATAAGCGCTTCGTTGGTGCGTCTGATGGCACCGCAACAAGGCGCTGGGCCATCGCTCGGCAGCGCCAGCGCCGCAGCCCGCCGCGGGCATGCTTTCTGCTAAATTTCCATGCGCCTTCTTGGGGCTCAGGCCCCGCGGCAGACTGCCCCCGCACAAATACCTATCCACCAGCCCCGCTAGGAGAGATCTGAATGGCAAAGACCGTTGCCGACGTGATGAAGATGGTGAAGGACAACGAAATCAAGTTCGTTGACTTCCGCTTCACCGACACCCGTGGCAAAGAACAGCATGTGACCGTGCCCGTTTCTGCGTTCAGCGAAGACAAGTTCGAATCGGGACACGCCTTTGACGGCTCGTCCATCGCCGGCTGGAAGGGCATCGAAGCTTCGGACATGCAGCTGATGCCCGACCCCAACACGGTCAACATCGACCCGTTCTTCGAAGAGCCGACGCTGATCCTGACTTGCGACGTCATCGATCCGGCCGACGGCAAGCCCTACGAGCGCGACCCGCGCAGCCTGGCCAAGCGTGCCGAGGCCTACATGAAGAGCACCGGCCTGGGCGACACCGCCTACTTCGGCCCGGAACCCGAATTCTTCGTCTTCGACGGCGTGCGCTGGAAGAACGACATGTCGGGCTGCTTCGTGAAGATCGAATCCGAAGAAGCCTCGTGGAATTCCGACAAGGAATTCGAAAGCGGCAACATGGGCCACCGGCCTGCCGTCAAGGGCGGCTACTTCCCGGTGCCCCCGGTCGACAGCTCGCAGGACATGCGTTCGGAAATGTGCCTGGTGCTGGAATCGCTGGGTATCCCGGTCGAAGTCCACCACCACGAAGTGGCGAATGCGGGCCAGCTCGAGATCGGTACCAAGTTCAGCACGCTGATCCAGCGCGCCGACTGGGTGCAACTGCAGAAGTACGTGATCCACAACGTGGCCCACGCCTACGGCAAGACCGCCACCTTCATGCCCAAGCCCATCGTCGGCGACAACGGCAGTGGCATGCACGTGCACCAGTCGGTCTGGAAGGACGGGGTCAACCTGTTCGCCGGTGACGGCTACGCCGGCCTGAGCGATTTCGCGCTGTACTACATCGGCGGCATCATCAAGCACGCCCGTGCGCTGAACGCGATCACCAACCCGGGTACGAACTCGTACAAGCGGCTGGTGCCGGGCTTCGAAGCCCCGGTCAAGCTGGCCTACTCGGCCAAGAACCGCTCCGCCTCGATCCGCATTCCGTACGTGGCCAACCCCAAGGGCCGTCGCGTGGAAGCTCGCTTCCCCGATCCCCTGATGAACCCCTACCTGGGCTTCAGCGCCTTGCTGATGGCCGGTCTGGACGGCGTGGAAAACAAGATCCACCCGGGCGAAGCCGCCACCAAGGACCTCTACCACCTGCCGCCTGAAGAGGACGCGAAGATCCCGACCGTCTGCAACAGCCTGGACCAGGCCCTCGACTACCTGGACAAGGACCGTGCCTTCCTGACCAAGGGCGGCGTCTTCACCGATGCCTACATCGACGCCTACATCGAGCTGAAGATGCAGGAAGTGACGCGCTTCCGCATGGCCACGCACCCGGTCGAGTTCGAGATGTACTACTCGCTGTAAACGCCTCTGGCGATCAGCACCCAGCGGGCCTTCGGGCCCGCTTTTTTCATGCTGCGCGACAATCCCCGCATGGACCTTCAGCCCCTCCCGTCTCTCCCTTGGCGTGTTTGTCGCACGCTGGTCTCGGCCTGCGCCTTGTGGTCGGCAGCGGCCGCGCAGGCGCAGGACAAGCCGGTCTACCGCTGCCCCGGCCCACCGGTGCTGTACACCGACGCGATGTCGTCGCAGGAAGCCCGCGACAAGGGCTGCCGCACGATCGAGGGGGCGCCGATCACCATCGTACCGGCGACCAAGCCGCGCGCCGCGGCGTCGGCCGCCGGCGGCGGGGTGCGGCCCGGCGAGGCCAGCCGCGTCGACCCGGCTGATCAGCGCGCGCGCGACAGCGACGCCAGGCGCATCCTGGGCGAGGAACTTCGTCGCGAGGAAGACCGGCTGGGGCAATTGCGGCGCGACCTCGGCAACGGCGAACCCGAACGCCAGGGCGACGAACGCAACTACCAGAAGTACCTCGACCGGGTGGCCGAGATGAAGGCGGCCATCGCCCGCAAGGAAGCGGACATCGCGGCCATCCGCCGCGAGCTCGGCAAGCTGCCGTCATGAGCAGCGGCGCAGCACCCGCTGCAGGCGAGCTGGACGGCTTCGAGCCTTTCGATCAACTGGCCACCATGGTGGCGCTGGCTGCACCCGATGGCCAGTGCCTGCAAGCCAATTCGGCGCTGGAGAACGTCGTCGGCATGTCGCGCCGGGCGCTCAAGCGCAGCAATGTGCAGGATTGGCTGCTCGACCCCGCGCAGCTGCGCGAAACGCTGTGGCTGGTGGCGCGCAACCAGGTCGCCACCGGCCGCTTCGATGCCCAGATCAAGCGCCTGCCGGCCGGCAGCGCCGATCTGCCGGTGCACGTCATCGTCAGCCAGACCGAATGGCCCGACCGCGTGCTGGTCGAGATGATCGAGATCCAGCAGCAGACCCGCATGGACCGCGAGGAGCGAACCCACGGCCTGGCGCAGGCGAACAAGGAGCTGGTGCGCAACCTGGCGCACGAGATCAAGAACCCGCTCGGCGGTATCCGGGGCGCTGCGCAACTGCTGGCGATGGAGATCACCTCGCGCGAGCTGACCGAGTACACGCGGATCATCATCCAGGAAGCCGACCGCCTGCAGGCCCTGGTCGACCGCCTGCTGGCGCCGCACCGCCGGCCGCAGGTGGTCGCCGACGTCAACATCCACGAGGTCTGCGAGCGCGTGCGCTCGCTGGTGCTGGCCGAGTACCCGCGCGGTCTGGTCGTCGAGCGCGACTACGACACCTCGATTCCGGAGTTCCGCGGCGACCGCGAGCAGCTGATCCAGGCTGTGCTCAACATCGCCCACAACGCCACCCAGGCGCTCAGTGAGCGCATCACGGCCGGCGATGCCGAGATCAAGCTGCGCAGCCGCGTCGCGCGCCAGGCCACTTTCGGCCGCCAGCGATTTCGTCTGGCATTGGAATTGCATATCGAAGACAACGGGCCTGGCGTGCCCGAGGACATCCGCGATCGCATCTTTCACCCGCTGGTGTCAGGGCGCGATGGCGGATCGGGCCTCGGGTTGACGCTGGCGCAGACCTTCGTGCAACAACATCAGGGCACGATCGAATGCGACAGCGTGCCGGGGCTGACGGTTTTCAAGATCCTGATCCCCCTGCCTTGACTGGCGCTCACGAGGCGCCCCCCATCTGCATGAAACCCATCTGGGTCGTAGACGACGATCAATCCATCCGTTTCGTGCTCGAGAAGGCGCTGTTGCGCGAGCAGTTCACGGTGCGCACCTTTGCCAACCCCCGCGAGGTGATGCGGGCGCTGGAAGAAGACGCGCCCCAGGTGCTGGTCAGCGACATCCGCATGCCCGGCGGCAGTGGCATCGACCTGCTGGCCGCGGTGAAGGCACGCCATCCGGGTCTGCCCGTCATCATCATGACGGCCTTCTCCGACCTCGACAGCGCAGTTTCCGCCTTCCAGGGCGGGGCTTTCGAATACCTGCCCAAACCCTTCGACCTGACCACCGCGGTTGACCTGATCCGCCGCGCCTGCGAGGAAAGCCTGCGCGAAGAGGTGGCCGAAACGGCGCCGGTGCAGGCGCCCGAGATGCTGGGCCAGGCCTCGGCGATGCAGGACGTGTTCCGCGCCATCGGCCGCCTCAGCCAGAGCCAGGTCACGGTGATGATCACCGGCGAGTCCGGCACCGGCAAGGAACTGGTCGCTCGCGCGCTGCACAAGCACAGCCCGCGCGGGCAGGGGCCTTTCATCGCCATCAACACCGCGGCGATCCCGAAAGACCTGCTGGAGTCCGAACTCTTCGGCCACGAGCGCGGCGCCTTCACGGGCGCGCAGACCACGCGCCGAGGCCGTTTCGAGCAGGCCGACGGCGGTACGCTTTTCCTGGACGAAATCGGCGACATGCCCTTCGACCTGCAGACGCGGTTGCTGCGGGTGCTCAGTGACGGCCAGTTCTACCGCGTCGGCGGCCACCAGCCGCTGAAAAGCAATGTCCGGGTCATCGCCGCCACCCACCAGAACCTGGAAGAGCGGGTCCGCCTGGGTGGCTTTCGCGAAGACCTGTTCCACCGCCTGAATGTCATCCGCCTGCGCCTGCCGGCGTTGCGCGAGCGGCGTGACGACATCCCGATGCTGACGCGCTTCTTCCTGGGCAAGAGCGCGCGCGAACTGGGTGTCGAGGCCAAGCGCATCACCGACAGTGCGCTCGAACGGCTGGCCCATTTCGACTTTCCGGGCAATGTGCGACAGCTTGAAAACCTCTGCCACTGGTTGACGGTGATGGCGCCGGCGCAGGTCGTCGAGCCGAAAGACCTGCCGCCGGAATTGATGAATGCACCCTTGGCGCCTGCGCCGGCTGCGTCCGTGCTCCACGAGCCGGCCAACGGCGCCGCGCAGGCCCAGACCGGGGTCGGCATCGCCGCGCCCGGCCCAGCCGTGGCCGACGGCAGCGCCGCGGTGATGGTGGGCGCGCCCACCTGGTTGACCGACCTGGAACGCGAGGCGCGCCGCCGCCTCGACAGCGGCGAGAACGAGGTCTGGGACGCGCTGACCCGGCAGTTCGAAGCTTGCCTGATCCACACCGCGCTGGACCTGACCCGTGGGCGGCGCATCGAAGCCGCGCAGCGCCTGGGCATCGGTCGCAACACCATCACGCGCAAGATCCAGGAACTGGGCCTGGACGACTAGGTCAGCGTGACGACGACCGGCGCGTGGTCGCTGGGTCGTTCGTGCTTGCGCGGCAGCTTGTCGATGTGACAGGCCTGCACGCGGGGGCGCAGCGCCGCGCTGACCAGGATGTGGTCGATGCGCAAACCCTGGTTCCGGCGGAAGGCCAGGTTGCGGTAGTCCCACCACGACCACGACTTGGCCGGCTGCTCGAAGAGCCGGAAGGCGTCGACCAGACCGAGACCGACCAGGCCCTGGAAGTGGGCACGTTCTTCGGTCGTGCAGTGGATCTGGCCTTCCATGCCGATGGGGTCGTAGACATCGCGGTCGTCGGGTGCGATGTTGAAGTCGCCCATCAGCAGCAATTGCGGGTGGGCCTGCAACTCGGCCTTCAGCCAGGCGGCCAAGGCGTCCAGCCAGCCCAGCTTGTAGACGAACTTGTCGCTGTCGGGGGCCTGGCCATTCGGGAAATAGCAGCCGATGGTGCGCACGCCGTCCACCGTGCCGGCAATGACGCGGGCCTGGGCGTCGTCAAAGCCCGGGATGTTCTTGACCACGTCCTGCGCCGCGTTGCGGCTGAGCAGGGCCACGCCGTTGTAGGTCTTCTGGCCGAAGAACTGCACCGCGTAGCCGGCGGCCTCGATGGCGGCCTGCGGGAACTTGTCGTCGGTGAGCTTGGTTTCCTGCAGGACCAGGACGTCCACCGGGTTGAGCGCCAGCCAGTCCAGCACCTGGGGCAGGCGCACCGACAGCGAGTTGACATTCCAGGTCGCGAATTGCATCTCTGAGGCTCGGGCAGGCCAGGCGCTTCAGCGCCGGCGGTAAGTGACGAAGTGGTAGCGGATACCGCTGGCGGTGACCGCGCTGCGGCGTTCGGTCTCTTCGAAGGCCGCACGCTCCCAGTCGGGGAAGTGTGCGTCGCCGGTCAGGTCGGCATCGACCTCGGTCAGCAGCAATTCCGTGGCCAGCGGCAGCGCCTGCGCATAGAGCTGCCCGCCGCCCATCACGAAGACCCTGGGCGCATCGGCCAGCAGCGCCAGGGCCGCTGGCAGGCTGCCGACCACCTCGGCGCCCGGGGCGACGAGCGCGGCGTTGCGGCTGACCACCACATTGCGCCGGCCCGGCAGCGGACGGAAGCGCGCGGGCAGCGAATCCCAGGTCTTGCGGCCCATCACCACCGGGCAGCCGGTGGTGGCCTGCCGGAAGTGCTGCTGGTCGGCCGGCTCGTGGAAGACCAGGCCGTTGTCGCGGCCGATGACGCCGTTGCGTGCCACGGCGGCGATCAGCACCAGGTCTTTGCGCATACCTTCAGGCCCGCTCAGACCGCGACCGGCGCCTTGATCAGCGGGTGCGGGTCGTAGCCCAGCAGCGTGAAGTCCTCGAAGGCGTAGTCGAAGATCGATTCCGGTCGGCGATTGATCTGCAGCGTCGGCGATGGCCGCGGTTCACGGGACAGCTGCAGCGCGACCTGCTCTTTATGGTTGTCGTAGAGGTGGCAGTCGCCGCCGGTCCAGATGAAGTCGCCGACATCCAGGTCGCACTGCTGCGCCAGCATGTGCGTCAGCAGCGCGTAGCTGGCGATGTTGAAGGGCACGCCGAGGAAGATGTCGGCGCTGCGCTGGTAAAGCTGGCAACTGAGCTGGCCGCGCCCGCCCGGCTCGGTGGCCGGCGCCACGTAGAACTGGAAGAAGGCATGGCAGGGCATCAGCGCCATCTTGGGCAGGTCGGCCACGTTCCAGGCGCTGACGATGATGCGGCGGCTGTCGGGGTTGGTCCTGAGCTGCTTGACGACCTCGGCGATCTGGTCGATGGGGCCGCCGTCGGGGGTGGGCCAGCTGCGCCACTGCACGCCGTAGACCGGGCCCAGGTCGCCGTCGGGTGCCGCCCATTCGTCCCAGATCGTCACGCCGCGTTCCTGCAGCCACCTGGCGTTGCTGTCGCCGCGCAGGAACCACAGCAGTTCCAGCACGACGGCTTTCCAGAAGATCTTTTTCGTCGTGACCAGCGGGAAGCCGGCACGCAGGTCGAAGCGCATCTGGTGGCCGAAGATGCTGGTCGTGCCAGTGCCGGTGCGGTCGCCCTTGGCCACGCCGGTGGAGGCCACCAGGCGCATGAAATCGTCGTAGGGGGACAAGACGCGCGCAAGGCTGGGGCTGTTCATGGCGGCGATTATCTGGCGCCGCGCGCCTTCAGGCCGTCAGGGGTTCGATCCCGAACTGCATCGCCGCCAGCCGGGCGTACAGCCCGCCGCGGGCCACCAGTTCAGCGTGCGTGCCGATGTCGACGATGTGGCCGCCGTCCAGCACCACGATGCGGTCGGCCTTCAGCACCGTGGCCAGGCGGTGCGCGATGACCAGCGTCGTGCGCCCCGCCATCGCCGCTTCCAGCGCAGCCTGCACCATGCGTTCGCTTTCGGCGTCGAGCGCGCTGGTGGCTTCGTCGAGCAGCAGCAGCGGCGGGTTCTTCAGCATGGCCCGCGCGATGCTGATGCGCTGGCGCTGACCGCCGCTCAGGCGCACGCCGCGCTCCCCCAGGTAGGTGGCGTAGCCCTCGGGCAGGGCGGTGATGAAGTCGTGGGCGTAGGCGGCCCGTGCCGCGGCCACCACCTCGGCGTCGGTCGCATCGGGCCGGCCGTAGCGGATGTTCTCCAGGGCGCTGGTGCTGAATACGGTGCTGTCCTGCGGCACGATGCCGACCCGGCCGCGCAGGTCAGCCAGCGCCAGTTCGGGCAGCGGCACGCCGTCGATGGTGATCCGCCCCTGCTGCACGTCGTAGTAGCGCAGCAGCAGCTGGAAGACGGTGCTCTTGCCGGCGCCGCTGGGGCCGACCAGGGCCACCGTTTCGCCAGGCCGGACCGACAGCGTGAAGCCCTTCAGCGCCGCCTGCAGCGGGCGCGACGGGTAATGGAAGCCCACGTCCTGCAGGCTGACCGCCGATCCGCCCTGCACGGCAGGCAGCGCGCGCGGGCGGGTGGGGTCGGCCACCGGTGACTGGGCAGCCAGCAGTTCCATCAGGCGCTCGGTGGCGCCGGCGGCGCGCAGCAGGTCACCGTAGACCTCGGACAGCACCGCCACGGCGCCGACGAAGATGATCACGAAGACCACCGTCTGCCCGAGGTGGCCGGCGCTGATGCGCCCGGCCAGCACCGCCTGCGTGCCCTGGTAGAGACCCCAAAGCAGCGCGCCGAAGGTGGCGGTGATCATGAAGGCCACCAGGAAGGCGCGCACCCGGGTGCGCTTGCGCGCGGTTTCGAAGGCCGCCTCGGTGCTCTGGTCGAAGCGCGACGCCTCGCGGCCTTCCTGCACATAGCTCTGGACGACGGGGATTTCGCCCAGCACTTCGGCGGCGATGGCGCTGCTGTCGGCCACGCGGTCCTGGCTGGCCCGGCTGAGCTTGCGCACCCGGCGGCCGAAATACAGGCTGGGCAGCACCACGACGACCAGGATGCCCAGCACCTGCGTCATCACCCAGGGGTTGGTGATGACCAGCGCGGCCAGCGCGCCGATGCCCATCACGGCGTTGCGCAGGCCCATGCTCAGGCTGCTGCCGACGACGGTCTGGACCAGCGTGGTGTCGGTCGTCAGGCGGCTCAGCACCTCGCCGGTCTTGGTGCTCTCGAAGAATTCCGGGCTTTGCCGCAGCACATGGGCGTAGACGGCGTTGCGCAGGTCCGCGGTGATGCGCTCACCCAGCCAGCTGACGACGTAGAAGCGCGCCGCCGAGAAGCCGCCCAGTGCGGCGGCCACGCCGAACAATGCGATGAAGTGTTCGCGCAGCTGCATCACGCGGTCGCCGGGATCGGCGGCGACCAGACCCTGGTCGATCAGGGTCTTCAGTGCCAGCGGAAAGGCCAGCGTGCTCAGTGCCGCCAGCACCAGGAACAGCCCGGCCAGCGCGACGGTGCCCCGGTACGGGCGGATGAAAGGCAGCAGGCCCGACAGCGAGCGGGGGGACTTGCCGGTGGGGCGGTTCGATTCTTGTTTGGCCATGGCGCCAGTCTATGCGGCGCGAAGCGACCAGACCGGCCACGCCACCCGGTTCACCGGCATGCCGCTTCCGTCACACCCGCGTCTTCGGAGAGCCCTTCAGAACGCCGCGTTTGTGGTCGAATAGAGATTGAAATTCGGTGTCCGATGAATCCAGTTCAAAACCCTTCCAACATCCAGTCCGCCCCTTCGGCTGCGCGGGCAACGTCGCCTGATCGCCTGTCTCTGGCGGCTCTGGGCCTGGGGCTCAGTTCGGTGGCAGCCGCTGCAGCCTGCGCCTTCGGCATCGCGCAAGCGCTGGGTACCGGGCTCGCCTGGGTCGCCCCGCTGGCCGCGGCGGCCGGTGCGCTGGTCGGCCTGTTGCCGCTCAGTGGGCTGATGCTGCGCCGGCTCCGCGCAGCCCAGGCGCTGGCTGACCGGGCTGGCGCGATGCCCGTCGGTGGCATGGCGCTGCCGCTGTTCATGGACCTGGCGCAGCGCGAGTGGGCCCGGGCCCGCCGCTACGGCAGCGGCGCTGCGCTGCTGCTGATCGACGTCGACCGCTACGCGCGTCTGTGCGAGGCGCGCGGCCCGCACGCGGGTGGCCTGGTGCTCGCAGAAATCTTGCGTCTGACGGTGCCCACCTTGCGGCCGGCCGACATCGTGACCCGCTATGCCGAGACCCAGATCGCCGTGCTGCTGGCGCAGTCCGATGCCACCGGTGCGCTGGACGTCGCCGAACGCATCCGCGAACGCACCGAGCAGATCGAAGTCAGCCTGGAGAGCGCTGCGGCCCTGCCGCAGAAGCTGCGCGTCACGGTCAGCGCCGGTGTGGCCCCGCTGCGCGCCTCGCACCTGAGCCTGCAGGCTTTGATCGACGATGCCGAAGAGGCACTCGCCGCCGCCCGCCAGGCCGGCGGCAACTGCGTGCGTTCGGCGCCGATCGAGCCGGAGCGCGGCCGCAGTGCCCGCACGGGCCGCGGCGAGCGCCGGGCGCAGCCGCGGCAGGACGGGCCGGCCTGATCGCGCGGCGCCGGCCGATGGCCGCCCGGCGTGCCGTTCAGCCCAGCACCAGGCGTCCCGCGTAGCCGGTCATTTCGAGGTAGCCCAGGCCGACCCGCCGGCCCTGGCTGTCGAGCAACTCGCTCAGACCTTCCCAGTAGACCGTGCCGGTGCTGCCGCGGCCGTCGAGCTCCTGGGCGTCCAGCAGGGCGCGCAAGGCGAAGCCGCCGGCCGGCGTTTCAAGGGTCCATTCGACGGGGTAGTGGGCGGCGCTGGAGGGGCTGCGCCAGCGCCGACCGGGACTGAAATGCACGGCATCGGGGGCGAAGGCTTGCACGGCCTGGCCGGCGCGGCGCCAGCTGCCGCCGGCCCACAGCGTGCTGCCGTCGGCGCGGCGCAGCACGAAGGCCGTCAGCGCGCTGCCGTCGAAGAGGTTGATGCCGATCCAGTCCCAGCCGACGGCCTGCGGGTGCAGGATCTGGTCGCTCCATTCGTGGTCCATCCAGGCCTGTCCCGCCCTGGCCTCGACGCGGCGGCCTTGCACCGTGACGCTGCCGCGTGGGGCCAGCTGCGGTTCGCTGACGTAGTGGCTGGCCTGCGCTTCGTCGGGGCCTTTGCGCGAGTAGCCGGCGTCGCCCTGCAGCAGCAGCGGCTGGGTGCGCGTCAGTTGCAGGTCCAGACCGAAATCGCGGCTTGGCAGCCGGGCCTGCCAGGCGCTGCCAGCGTCGCGCAGCGACCAGCCTTGCAGCTTCACTGCACCGCCGTCCCGCCGCGCGGCACCCAGCGCCGCGTCCGGGTCGCCGGACCAGCGCGCGATGCGTTGCTCGTGCAGATGCTGGCCTGGCCGGCCAGCCGGGTCTTGGCCATTCGTCAGTACCGTCACTGCCGCGTGGGCGAACAGCAGCTGCCGCGCGGCGAAGCGGCTGGCGTTGCCTTGGGCCAGCCCGGTTCGGCTGCGGAAGAAAGTGAGCTGGAAGCCGTGCGTCGGCTGCTCGGCGCTGCCCAGCCAGCCGGTGGCGTACCACCACTCGGTGCGCGTCTCGGGATGGGCGCCGTGGTCGCGCGGAAAGGTCAGAACCTGACCGCGCTGGACCCCCTGGGCGCGCGCGCCGGTCAGCGGCCACGCAGCGGGCAGGGCGGTGAACTGCGCGATGCGCAAGAGCGCTTGGCGGCGGGCCGGGCTCATCACCAGTCCTCCTTCACCGACAACACCGCCGACCGCCCCGCCGCGCGCCTTGCGCTGAAGGCGGCCGTGGCGGTGCCGGCGGCGATCACCGCCAGCGCCAGCAGCGCGAGCCGGCCCCCCGGCAGCACCAGCTTCATCGTCCAGTGGAAGCTCTGGGGGTTGACGACGTAGACCAGCACCATGCTGATCGCCAGCCCCAGCGCCAGGCCGACCAGCGCGCCGGCCGACACCCAGGCCAGGCCTTCGCCGGCGACCACGGCGACGATCTGCCGCCGCGTCAGCCCCAGGTGGGTCAACAGGCCGAATTCCTTGCGCCGGGCCAGCACCTGCGCCGACAGGCTGGCCGCGATGCCGATCAGGCCGATGGTGATGGCCACCGCCTGCAGGTAGTAGGTGACGGCGAAGCTGCGGTCGAAGATCTGCAGCGACAGCTTGCGCAAGTCGGCGCTGGACGCAAAGTCCAGCATCGCGGCGTCGGGCAGCAGGCCGCGCAGGCCCTGCTGCACCGCGGCGGTGTCGGCGCCGGGCTGCAGCCACAGCGCCAGGTCGTTGATGCGGGCGTCGGCCGTCAGGCGGCGGTAGTCGCCGTCCAGCATCACGATGCTGCCGAACTGGCGGGCGTAGTCGCGCCAGACGCCCAGCACGCGTCCGACCACAGGGCCGGGCACCGGACCCGCCTTCCCGGCTCCTCCCAGCGGCAATTCGAGGATCTGGCCGACGGCCGCGCCGTACAGCGAGACCATCGCCTCGCTGACGTAGAGGGCCACTTCACCGGCCTGCAGCGTGCTGGCGGGCAGCGGTGCCTGCAGCATCGGCAGGTCGTCTTGCGGGCTGTCCAGCGGTCGCGCGATCAGCGCCACCGACGGCTTGCCCGGCGCCAGTTGCAGGGCCCGCGACCGCGAGGCCTGGACGCGCTGCACGCCGGGCAGGGCGGCGGCGCGGCTGGCGAAATCCGGCGGCAGCCAGGCCTGCTCGGCGATGGCGCCGTTGCTGGCCGTGCGCGCGTAGAGGTCAGCCGGCAGTACGCTGCCCAGCCAGTCGCTGACGCCGCTGCGGAAGCTGGCGACCATCACCGTCAAGGCCACCGACAGCGCCAGGCTGGCGACAACGCCGGCCACTGCCGCCGTCGCCGTGCGGCGTTGGAAGCGCGCCCGCTGCAGCGCCAGCAAGGGCAGCGCGCCCTGGACCGCCGGCACGGCGGCGAGCAGCGCGTGCACCACGGCCGGCACCAGCGCCACGCCGCCGAAGAGCAGCGCGGCCACCGCCGCGTAAGCCGCCAGCGGGAGGCCGAACAACGGTGGCGCGAAAGCCGCCGCGGCGCCCGCCGCCAGCAGCACCAGGCCGGGGCCCGCCGACGGCGCACGGCCCCCGGGTGCGCCCAGACCTTTCAGCGCCAGGGCCGGTGCGATGCGGGCGGCCTGCAGCGCCGGCCACCAGCCGCCGGCAACGGCCGATGCCGTGCCCAGCAGCGCAAAGCCCGCCGTGCTGAGCAGACCGATCTGCAGCGGCGGGACGATGCCGGGGAAATAGCCGCCGCCCAGGTCGCCGGCCAGGAAACGCAACGCCGCAGCCGCCAGCCCGGCACCCAGCAGCAGGCCGACGACGCTGCCCAGCGCGCCCAGGATCGCGCATTCGGCCAGCACCCAGGCCAGTCGCTGGCGGGCCGTCAGACCCAGCACGCCGAGCAGCGCGAAGCTCGGTGTGCGCTGCGCGACCGACAGCGAAACCACCGAGAACACCAGGAAAGCGCCGACGAAGAGCGCCACCAGCGCGAGCACCGTCAGGTTCACGCGGTAGGCACGCGACAGGTTGCTGATGCGCGCCTCGGCTTCGTCGGCCGCAGCCGGGCGCAAGTCGGCCGGCAGTTGCAGCCGGGCCAGCAGCGCGCCGCGGTCGGTGCCAGGCACCAGGCGCAGGTCGATGCGGCTGATGCGGGCCAGCGCCGCGAAATGCTGTTGCGCGCCAGCGATGTCCATCACCACCAGCGCGGTGCCCGGTGCGGCCACGCTGCCGGCCACGCGCAAGCGCTGGTAGCCGGGACCGGATTGCAGCGCGACCGTGCCACCGTCGGCCAGGCCCAGCTGCTGGCGCGCCGCCGCATTGGGGAAGGCTGCATCGGGGTCGAGGAAGGCCAGTGGTTCAACGCCCGCCGCCGGCCGCGGCAGCAGCGCCGGCGCCAGCGTCGCGAGTTGCAGCGCATCGACGCCCAGGACCCTCAGCGGCACGCGGTGGCCATCGGTGGCCTGGCCGTAGGTGTCGACTTCGAGCACCGCACTGGCCACGGCCACACCGGGGTCGAGCGCCACGCGATCGAACCAGGCGTCGTCGAAGCCTTCGCGCGGGCCGCGCAGGCTCAGGTCGGGCTCGCCATTCGCGGTCCGCACGGCGGCCGAGAATTCGGCCAGGGCCGAGGTGTTGATCAGGTGCACCGAGTAGGCCAGCGCCACGCCCAGCGCGACGGCCAGCAAGGCAATGGCATGGCGCCACGGGTGGTGGCGCCATTCGCGCAGCACCAGCAGCGGCAGCAGGCCGCCTGTCGGGGCGCCCGTCACAGCGCCACCGGCAGCACGCCCTGCGCGGTCAGCCGCAGCACGCGGTCGGCACGCGCTGCGGCCGCGGCCGAATGGGTCACCAGCAGGCAGGCCGCCCCGGCGTCGCGGACCTGGGTGCGCAGCACGGCCAGCACGCGCTCGGCGGTCTCGGGGTCGAGGTTGCCGGTCGGTTCGTCGGCCAGGATCAGCGCTGGCGCGTGAACCACCGCGCGGGCGATCGCCACGCGCTGAAGCTGCCCGCCCGACAACTGGGCCGGGAAGCGCCCGCCGAGGCCGCCCAGGCCGACGGCTTCGAGCAGCGATGCGACCCGCGCGTCGTCGTGCCGGCCCAGCAGGCGCAGCGGCAGGCTGACGTTCTCGGCGACCGTCAGGTGCGGCAGCACATGGAAGGCCTGGAAGACGAAGCCGAGGCGGGCACGGCGCAGCAGCGCGCAGCCGTCGTCGCTGAGGCCGCCGAGCGAGGTGCCGGCGACCGCCACCGTGCCGCTGTCGGCGCGGTCCAGCCCCGCGATGCAGTTCAGCAGCGTGGATTTGCCGACACCCGATTCACCCAGCAGGGCCACGAATTCGCCGCTGGCGACCCGCAGGCTGACGTCGTGGAAGACGGGGGTCTGTTCGTACTTCTTGCTCAGCGATTCAAGGGTCAGCATGGCTTGCGATGATGGGGCCAGAAGCCCCCTTTTGCCGGCGATCACCCCGCAGGCTGCGTGCTATCGTTCCCCGAGAAAGTCCTTGAAACGGGCGCTTCGCGGCCGCCAGGTTCCACCACCCAGAACAGGTTGCACAGCATGGCTTACGAGATTGATCTGTCGGGCCGCGTGGCCTTCGTCACTGGGGCATCCAGCGGTCTGGGTGCGCAGTTCGCCAAGACGCTGGCCGCTGCCGGCGCCGGTGTGGTGCTGGCCGCCCGCCGGCTGGAGCGCTTGAAGAGCCTGCGCGCCGAGATCGAGAGCCTGGGCGGCGTGGCCCACGTGGTCGAGCTGGACGTCACCGACCACGACAGCATCCGTTCGGCGGTGGCTCACGCCGAGACCGAGATGGGCGCCATCGACATCCTGGTCAACAACTCGGGCGTCGGCCTGACCGGCAAGCTGACCGATGTGCAGCCCGACGATTTCGACTACGTGATGGGCGTCAATGCCCGCGGCGCCTTCTTCATGGCCCAGGAAGTGGCGAAGCGGATGATCGCCCGCAGCAAGGGCGAGGCGCCCGGCACTTTCACGGGCGGACGCATCGTCAACGTCGCGTCGATGGCCGGCCTGCGCGTCTTCCCGCAGATCGGCGTGTACTGCATGAGCAAGGCGGCAGTGGTTCAGATGACCCGTGCCATGGCGCTGGAATGGGGCCGTTACGGCATCAACGTCAATGCGCTGTGCCCAGGCTACATCGACACCGAGATCAACCACCATGTCTGGCAGACCGAGGCCGGGCAGAAGCTGGTGCAGGCCATGCCGCGCAAGCGCGTCGGCCAGCCGCAGGACCTCGACGCCGCGCTGATGATGCTGTGCGCCAACCAGAGCGGTTTCGTCAATGGCGCGGTCATCTCCGCCGACGACGGTCAGGCGATCTGACCCTGCGCCGTGATGCGCCACCTGACACCCCTTGAAGCCCGCGTGCTGGGCGTGCTGATCGAGAAGCAATCGACGGTGCCCGACACCTACCCGCTGTCGCTGAACGCGCTGGTGGCGGGCAGCAACCAGAAGACGGCCCGGTCGCCGGTCATCGAGGCCACCGAGGCCGAGGTGCTGACCGCCGTCGATGGCCTGAAAAGTCTGAGTCTGGTCTTCGAAGGCAGCAGCAGCCGCGTCGTCAAGTTCGAACACAACACGGCGCGCGTGTTGCAGGTGCCCTCGCAGGCCGTGGCGCTGCTGGCCGTGCTGATGTTGCGCGGCCCGCAGACTGCGGCCGAGTTGCGGCTGAACTGCGAACGCCTCTACCGCTTCGTCGACATTTCGTCGGTCGAGGGCTTCCTCGACGAGCTGGCCGACAAGGCCGTACCGATGACCGTCAAGCTCGCGCGGGCGCCGGGTGCGCGCGAATCGCGCTGGGCGCAGCTGCTGTGCGGCGATGCGGGCCTGACGCCAGCACCGCCGGGCGAAGCCGCGGACGGTGCGGTGAGTTCCGGTGAACTGTCGGCCTTGAAAGCCGAGCAGACGCGCCTGGCGGCGGAACTGGCCAGCTTGAAGGCCCTGGTGCAGCGCATGGCGCGCGAACTGGGCATCGAAGAACAAGCCAGCGCCGACGATGCGATTTGAACTGCCCGCTGAGAAGAAATTCGTCCACGAAATCGTGGTCCCGGTGCGCTGGGGCGACATGGACGCGATGGGTCACGTCAACAACACGGTCTATTTCCGCTACATGGAAATCGTGCGGCTGGACTGGATCTTCCAGGTCGGCGGCAGCACCGACTTGACCGGCAACGGCCCGATCATCATCAACGCTTTCTGCAACTTCCTGCGCCAGTTGGCCTTTCCCGGCGACGCGCGCGTGACCCTGTACGTGGCCAACCCGGGCCGTAGCAGCTTCGAGACTTACCACACCATCGAACGGACCGACGAGCCCGGCGTGGTCTACGCCGAAGGCGGCGCTCGCACGGTGTGGACCGACTACGCAGCGAAGAAGTCGGCCCCCATGCCCGACTGGTTCCGCCAGCACCTGGGCTGAGCCACCTGGGCTAAAGCGTGTAGGGCCCGCCCACTTCCAGGGCTCGCCGATAGGCCGGCCGGGCATGGATCCTGGCCAACCAGGCGCTCAGTGCCGGATGGCGGTCACCCAGCCCGCCTCGCGCCGCTGCCGCCTCGATCGGAAAACTCATCTGGACATCGGCGGCCGTGAATTCATCGCCGGCGAACCAGGGCCGCTGCTTCAACTCGGTTTCCATGTAGTCGAGTTGGCGCTGCAAATTGGGTGCGATGAAGGTCTTGCTGACCTGATCGGCGATGCCCTTGGCCACCGGCTTCAGGAAGAAGGGCAGGGCTGCCGTGCGGACCTTGTCGAAAACCAGCTGGAGCAGCAGGAAGGGCATGGCGCTGCCCTCGGCGAAGTGCAACCAGTAGGTGAACAGCCGCCGCTCGGCGCTGCCGGCCGGTGGGCGCAAGCGGCCGTCGCCGTGGGCATCGAGCAGGTATTCGACGATGGCGCCCGACTCGGCGACCGTGATATCGCCGTCGGTGATGACGGGGCTCTTGCCCAGCGGATGCACAAGCAGCAACTCGGGTGGTGCCTGCATCGTCCGGGCATCGCGCGCGTGAGGCTTCACCTCGTAGGGCAGCCCCAGTTCTTCAAGCAACCACAGCACGCGCTGCGAGCGGGAATTCTCCAGGTGGTGCAGGATGATCATGGGCGCGATGATGCCGCATCGCGGTCCGCTGGCGGCCTGTCAGCCGGCGGTTGAAGCGACGGCCACGCCGGCCGACACCGTGGTGTGCAGGTGGCGGCGGATCAGCCCGCGGAAGGTGGTGGCGGGCGCATTGCGTTGCACCGAAGCCATGCCCGCCAGCAAGCCACCCCGGGTGCCGTAACCCGGGCTGCGGGCCAGGGACTTCCCATGGCCGTCCAGCAGTTCGAAGTAGTGGTTGCCGTGGCCACATTCGCGTCGCACAAAGCAGCCCGGGTCCTGCGAGCACAGTCGCGCGGCGTCCACGGCGTCCAGTGCGGCCTGGCGTGACCAGTACACGCCACTTTCCAGGATGGTTTCGTGGTTGCCGGCGCGCAGAGCGAACATGAAGTTGCCCTGGTGGCCTTCGATCAGTTGGTAATAGCCCTTCATCGCGGCGCGGCCTGCTGCAACTCGACCAACTGGTGGCGCAATGCCACCAGCACGGCCTCG
This sequence comes from Betaproteobacteria bacterium, assembly GCA_947453725.1. Taxonomy (GTDB): domain Bacteria; phylum Pseudomonadota; class Gammaproteobacteria; order Burkholderiales; family Burkholderiaceae_C; genus Rubrivivax. The sequence goes on from CANGHH010000006.1 coordinate 116,479, forward strand.
GTGCGGTTGTCCGCGCGCAACTTGGTCAGGATATGCGTGACGTGGTATTTGACCGTGGGCAGGGCAATGCCCAAGGCATTGCAGATATTCTGATTCGAGCAACCCCGCGCCAGCAAAACCAGCAGGTCGCGCTCGCGCTGGGTCAGGTTGGCACCGACGGCGGGCGGGGTGTCGGGGGCCGCGCCGGGTTGGGCCGGCGTCAGGGCCTGCTGGCCCTGGTACGCGCTACGGATGGCCTCGACCACCGCCATTGCACCCGTGCTTTTCGGCAGGGCCGCACTCGCGCCCGCTGCCAGAGCCCGGCGCAACTCGCGCGGCGCGGCTTCACCGGCCAGCATCACGAAACGCGTATCGGCCAGCAAGGGCCGCAAGGCCTGCATCGCGGCGATTCCGGCCATGCGCGGCATGCGCAGACCCATCACCATCACCTGCGGTCGTGCTGCCAACGCCAAGCTGATGGCTTCGTCGCCATCACTGGCCTCGCCGACGCATTGCATGCCGTGTTCCGACCGCAACAAGGCCGCCAAGCCGCACCGGATCATCGGATGATCGTGAACCACGAACACCCGTATGACCCCTTGATCGGGGCCCTGTTTGCCATCAACGTTCATATCCAATGAAGCGCCCTCCCTGCGAAAGGATAGTTGGCGTTGGCTTGTCCGGTCGGTGCGTTGGCGAACACGCTCGCCGGCAATGTCAGACCGGTACCCAAAAAGCAGACCCATTCGGAGTTGCTGAATGCCTCATCCGACATCCAGCAGGTGGCATTCGAGCATGGGGTCAGTTTTCCGAAATTGATCGCCGTCAATCGCGGTGTACGCTTGCGAGCTGGGGCGGTGTTGCCCGACGGAGATCCATCTCATGAACAAGGTTTATCCCAGTGCCGATGCAGCGCTGGCTGGCGTCATCAAAGACGGTTTGCTGCTCGGCGTCGGCGGCTTCGGTCTGTGCGGTATCCCCGAGGCCCTGATCGACGCGGTTCGCGACAGTGGCAAGCAAAACTTGACCGCCATTTCGAACAATGCCGGGGTCGACGACTTCGGCCTGGGCAAGTTGCTGCGCACGCGCCAGATCAAGAAGATGATCAGCAGCTACGTCGGCGAGAACAAGGAATTCGAGCGCCAGTACCTGGCCGGCGAACTCGAACTGGAGTTCACGCCGCAGGGCACGCTGGCCGAAAAGCTGCGTGCGGGCGGCTGCGGCATCCCGGCTTTCTACACGCGAACCGGTGTCGGCACGCTGGTCGCCGAAGGCAAGGAAGTCCGCGAATTCGACGGCCACCAGTATGTGATGGAGCGTTCGCTGGTGCCCGACATCTCGCTGGTCAAGGCCTGGAAGGCCGACCACTCGGGCAATCTGGTGTTTCGCCTGACTGCGCGCAACTTCAACCCGGCGGTGGCCATGGCCGGCAAGCTGACCGTCGTCGAGGTGGAAGAACTCGTGCCCACCGGCGCCATCGCCCCCGACGACGTGCACCTGCCCGGCATCTACGTGCACCGCATCGTGGTCAACGCCACACCCGAGAAGCGCATCGAGAAGCGCACGCTCAGCGAAAGACCGACCGAAAAGACAACCGAGAAAGCCGGAGCCTGAACATGCCGTGGACCCACGATCAAATGGCCGCCCGCGCGGCGCAAGAGTTGCATGACGGCTACTACGTCAACCTGGGCATCGGCCTGCCCACGCTGGTGGCCAATTTCGTTCGCGCCGACATCGAAGTCTGGCTGCAGAGCGAAAACGGCATGCTCGGCATCGGGCCGTTCCCGACCGAAGACGAGGTCGACGCCGACCTGATCAACGCCGGCAAGCAGACCGTCACGACCATCCCGGGCAGCAGCATTTTCGGCAGCGAACTCAGCTTCGGCATGATCCGCGCTGGCAAGATCGACCTGAGCATCCTGGGTGCGATGCAGGTCAGCGAAAAGGGCGATCTGGCGAACTGGATGATTCCGGGCAAGATGGTCAAGGGCATGGGCGGCGCGATGGACCTGGTGGCCGGTGTGGCCCGCGTGCTGGTGCTGATGGAACACGTCGCCAAGAAGAAGGACGGCAGCTTCGATCTGAAGATCCTGCCGAATTGCACGCTGCCGCTGACCGGCGTGGCGGTGGTCAACCGCATCATCACCGACCTGGCCGTGCTGGACGTGACGCCCGAGGGCCTGAAGCTGGTGGAACTGGCGCCCGGCGTGACGCGCGAAGAAATGCAGAGCAAGACCGGCACAGCCGTGCTGTGAAGCTCGCGGTCCCCGGTCCCCGGTCTTGCCGTGGCGGCTGGTTCAGCGCCGATCCGCGTCGTGAAGGCGTCGTGCGCGGCGATTGAAACCGCCGCGCCGGTTCAAGCGCGCTGCAAGGCCCTGGCGGTTTCGCTGACCAGCGCCGGGCCCTTGTAGATCAGTCCGGTGTAGAGCTGCACCAGGTCGGCGCCGGCAGCCCGCTTGGCCTGGGCGTCGGCGCCGCTCATCACGCCGCCGACACCGATGATCGGGTAGCCCGGGCCCAGCGCCGCGCGCAGCAGGCGGATGACGCGGTTGCTGGCCTCGAAGACCGGTGCGCCGCTCAGGCCGCCGGCTTCCTCGGCATGCGGCAGGCCCTGCACGGCGCCGCGCTCGATGGTGGTGTTGGTGGCGATGACGCCGTCGATGCCGTTGTGACGCAGCGTGGCGGCGATCACGCCGACCTGCGCTTCGTCCAGGTCGGGCGCGATCTTCACGAAGATCGGCACGGCCTTGCCGTGCTCGGCTGCCAACTCGAGCTTCCTGGTCTGCAGCGCCGACAGCAGCGCGTCCAGCGCTTCGTCGCTCTGCAGTGCGCGCAGGTTCTTGGTGTTCGGGCTGCTGACGTTGACGGCGATGTAGTCGGCGTGCGGGTAGACGCCGGCCAGCGCGATCAGGTAGTCGTCGACCGCGCGCTCGATGGGCGTGGCGGCGTTCTTGCCAATGTTCAGGCCGACGATGCCACCCGCCTGGCGGAAGCTGCGCGCCTGCTGCACGTTGGCCAGAAAGGCGGCCAGACCCTGGTTGTTGAAGCCCAGGCGGTTGATCAGTGCTTCCTGGGCCGGCAGGCGGAACATCCGCGGCTTGGGGTTGCCGGGCTGGGCCAGCGGCGTGACGGTGCCGACCTCGATGAAGCCGAAACCCATCGCGCCCAGGCCGTCGATGCAGCGGCCGTTCTTGTCCAGACCGGCCGCCAGGCCGACGCGGTTGGGGACGTGCAGGCCGGCGACGGTGACCGGATCGCTGATGCGCGTCTGCTGCCACAGGCATTGCGCCGGCGTGTTTTGCAGTCGGGCGATGCTGCCCAGCGTGAGGTCGTGGGCGGCCTCGGGGTCCAGGCCGAAGAGGAAGGGGCGGGTCAGGGCGTAGGGCAAGGGCAGCATGGCCGCGATTGTCTCAGCCCGCATGAAGATAATCGGCGCATGACTCAAGACGAACTCAAGGCCCTGGTCGGGCAGGCGGCACTGCCCTACGTGGTGCCCGGTGAACTGGTCGGCGTGGGCACGGGCTCGACCGTGAACCATTTCATCGATGCACTGGCGGCGATCAAGACCACCATCCGCGGGGCGGTTTCCAGTTCGGTGAAGAGCACCGAACGCCTGCTGGCCCACGGCATTCCGGTCTTCGACGCTGCCGACGTGACGCGCCTGGCCGTCTATGTCGATGGCGCCGACGAGATCGACCACCACGGCTTCATGATCAAGGGCGGCGGGGCCGCGCTGACGCGCGAGAAGATCGTCGCCGACCTCGCCGAGCGCTTCGTCTGCATCGCCGACGAGAGCAAGCGGGTGGCCGTGCTGGGTGCGTTTCCGCTGCCGGTGGAAGTCATCGCGATGGCCGCGTCGCAGATCAGCCGTCACTTTGAAAAGCTCGGCGGTACGGCGACGCTGCGGCCCGGCGTGATCACCGACAACGGCCACCCGATCCTGGACGTGCGCGGTCTGCAGATCACCGACCCGCTGGCGATGGAGGCCGAGATCAACCAGTGGCCGGGCGTGGTCAGCGTGGGCTTGTTCGCCCGCCACCGCGCCAGCCTGTGCCTGCTCGGCACGGCGCAGGGCGTGCAGACCTTGGTGTTCTAATCACCCACCCGCCAGGACATCCGAGGACCCGCTTTGGCCAAACCCAACTATTCGTTCGAAAAGCGCCAACGCGAGTTGGCCAAGAAGAAGAAAAAAGAAGAGAAGGACAAGGAAAAGGCCGCCCGCAAGGCCGCCGGCCTGCCGCCGCTCGAAGACGGCCCCGACGAGCCTGAAGACGGCGAAGCCGGCACCGAGCCGGGTCAGCCCCCGGCCTGATCCTGCCGCGCGGCGCGCACGCGCCAGCGGGCCGGGTCGACCGCGTCGGCCAGGTCCTGCTCCAGCGGCCACGGCGTGCCCGTGGCCTGCGCGGCCACCAGGCGCCCCAGGAGGGGCGCCAGCGTCAGACCCCGCGCACCCAGCGCGGTCAGCACGAACAAACCATCGATGCGCGGCAGCAGTCGAGCCTGGTCTCGGCGTCCTCCGGGCGGCCCTTCGCGCAGTGGCAGCGCGCCGGCGATCGGCAGGCGGTCGTCGCTGTGCAGTCGCCAGCCGCTGCGAGCCTGCCAGCCGGCCTGGTCGCGCGGTGGGGGCAGTCCGGTCAAGCGCTGCAGCCGCTCGAGGTTGTGCTGGTGGGCAGCAAGCGTGAATTCGCCGCCGATGTCGGGCCTGTCCCGCATCTCGTCCAGCGTGCCGGCGACGCGCGTGGCGCCGCACAGCAGGCTGCCGTCGGGCAAGGGAATCGCGTAGCCGTCGCCGGCCACGGCGCAGCGCAAGGGCGTCGCACCAGTGTCGCCTGAACAGCGTGTGACCTGGCCGCGCGTGGCGTCCAGCGGCCAGGCTTCCGCAGACCAGGGTTCGAGCAACTGCGGCGTGCTGGACGTGCAGGCCAGCACCAGCACCGGCGCCGTCGCCAGCGGACGGTCGGCGTCATCCCACACCGTCCACCGGCCGTCGTCGAAGCCGATGCGCCCGGCCCGCGCGCCGCCCTGAAAGCGCACGCCGTCTCGGGCCAGCACATGGCGCACCCAGCGCGCGGGGTCTATCCAGCCGCCGTCCGGGTACAGCCAGGCCGGCGCCGGCAGCTGGACGCCGGCCCGCGCGCTGGCGGCTGCCGCGTCGACGCACTGCACCCAGCCCGCCGGCAGGCCCAGGCGATCCAGCAGAGCCTGCTGCGCCGGTCGCCCGCTATCGCCCAGGTCCAGCCGCAGCAGGCCGTTCAGGGCGCCGATCAGCGGGTCGTCGGCGATGGCCGCGGCGTAGCTGCGGTGGGCCTGCAGCGCGGCGGCGCGGAACAGCCGTGCGTAGTGGCTGTCGTCGCCGTTGACGGTGCCGTGGACCAGGCCGGCCGGGTTGCCCGAGGCCTCCAGCGCCGGCGCCCTGCGGCGGTCGAGCACGGTGACCTGCAGGCCCAGCCGCGCCAGCGCCTGCGCGGCGGCGGCGCCGGCCAAGCCCGCGCCGACGACCACGGCCGACTGCGGCCGCTGCGTGCGAACAGGGCGCGCCGGTGCGCCGCTGGGCGGCGTGCGGGGCTGGGTGTAGCGCGGTGCCCATTGCGCGGTGGTGAACGGCTGCCGCGTGTCGCTCTCGCCCGTGGGCTGCAGTGCGAAGCCGGCGCTGCGCAGGCCCGCAATCACCGCCGGCGCGGTGCAGCCGGACGCCAGCTGCGCGCCGACGGCGGCCTTGCGGCCCAGGGCCTTCAGCACGCGCGTCTGCCACGGGCCGGGGTCGCGGTCGGGCCCGAAGCCGTCGAGGAAGATGGCGTCGGCCTGCATGTGCAGCGCTGGCAGCAGCAGCGCCACCGCGCCCAGGGCCAGCAGCAATTGCACCGCGCCGCCGTCGAAATCCAGGGCCTGCAGATTGGGCGTCAGCACGGGCCAAGCTTGGACCAGTGCGCTGGCCAGTTCCGGCAGCGGCGACGTCGCGTGCGCGCGCGCCAGATCGGCGGCGCCCGGCGGGTGGCTCGCGATGGCCACGACGAAGAGCCGCGTGCAGCGCGCCGGGTCGTCGCGCCAGGCCTGCCAGGTGGCCAGGAAGTTGTGGCCGAGGCCGAAATCGGTTGCCAGCACCACGAAGTCCCCGCGGCCGGCCCAGCGGGCGGGCAGGGCGGTACCGCGCAGGAAGACCTGCCGCGCGCGCGCCAGCCCGGCTTCGGCCGTCGGGTAGGCGGCGTCGAAATCCAGCGAATGCGGCGCGCTGTCGCGGCCGGCGCCGAAAGCGATGCGCGCCGGGCGTATCGGCGCGGTCTTCAAGTGCCTTCCGCCCGCTTGGCCAGCCAGGCCAGCAGCGCGTCGCGCACGCCGGTCAGGTGGCGGTAGTCCAGCACCGCCGGACTCATCGTCGCGAGGGCCGCGTGCAGACGCCCGGCGTGCTGCGGTGTGGGCAGCGCATCGGCCAGCCGGTGCACGTCCACCGCGATGGTGAACAGGGCCTGCTGCTGGCCGGGTACCGGGATGAAGGTCTGCCGCTCCGTGCGCCACCAGGCCTGCCCGACAGCGGTGTGCTGCCAGCGCTGCGCACCGACGCGCGCCGGGTGGGCGTGCAGCCGCGGCTGGTCGGTGACGTTCCAGACGAAGCGCTCCCAGCGTTCGGTGCTGGTGATCACGCGCAGCAGACCCGCGGTGGCTGTCAGCAGCAGGGCGTTGTCGGCCACCATCGCGTGGACCTCGGCGAAGTGGCGGCCCAGCTTCGCCTCGGGCGCCCAGTGGCTGGGCAGCGTGACCGCCAGCCACGGGATGCAGCCCGTGCTGCCGTCGACCACCGCGAAGTCCTCGGCAAAGGTCAGACTCAGCAAGCCCGGCAAGCGCCACGACGCGGGCAGGCCCTGCAGGCAGCGCGCGATCTCGTCACCCAGGCCGAAGGCGCCGCCGGCCCGCTGGTCGATGGTGCCCGCCGCATCGACCGCCACGCCGAGCGTGTGCGCGGCGGCCGTCGTGCCGTCCCACGACCAGGCCTGCGGCTGCTCGGCGGCGGCGTGGGCGACCAGCGCGTGCAGCGCTGGCGTGGCGTCGAAGCCTGCCACGGCGCACAGCGCCTGCGGCCAGAAGGCCGACAGCACGGCCAGCTTCTCGCGCTGGTGGCGCGAGCCGGGTGCCAGCGGGGTCAGCTGCGCTGCGCCTGGCGCCAGGCGGCGCAGGCCGGGCTGCATGCGGAAGGGGGCGGTGACGGCGGCGTCGAAATCGAAACTCATGTGCCGATCATGCCCAAGAAAAAAGCGCCCCTCGGGGCGCTTTTCGCAGCGGCTGGACAGGGCTCAGACGCGCTTCTTGTACTCGTGCGTCCGGGTGTCGATTTCGATCTTGTCGCCGTTTTCCACGAAGATGGGCACGTTGATGACGAAGCCCGTGCCGACCAGCTTGGCCGGCTTCAGCACCTTGCCCGAGGTGTCGCCCTTGACGGCCGGGTCGGTCTCGATTTCGCGGACCACGGTGGTCGGCAGTTCGACCGAGATGGCCTTGCCGTCGTAGAACACCACTTCAACGGCCATGCCGTCTTCGAGGTAGTTGATGGCGTCGCCCATGTTCTCGGATTCGACCTCGAACTGGTTGTATTCGGCGTCCATGAAGGCGTACATCGGGTCGGCGAAGTAGGAGTAGGTGCACTCCTTCTTGTCCAGGATGATCTGGTCCATCTTGTCGTCAGCCTTGAAGACGATCTCGGCCCCGCCGCCGTTCAGCAGGTTCTTCATCTTCAGGCGCACGGTGGCGGCATTGCGGCCACCGCGGCTGTACTCGGTCTTGAGCACGACCATCGGGTTGCTGGCGTGCATGATGACGTTGCCGGCGCGGATTTCCTGGGCGATTTTCATGGCGTGTTCCGTAGATCGTTAAGGCTCGCGCATGCAGCGCAAAGCCGCTGATTCTAGCATTTGAGCGCCAGCCGCTCGTGCACGAAGGCACGCAACTGCGTGCTCAGGTCGCTCCGGGCCAGCAAGCGCTGACGGAAAGCCTGCACGGCCCCGGCCCAGGGTGCCAGCGGCGGCAGCCCGGGCCAGGTGCTGCCGGACAGGCCGTTCCAGGCCCACCACAGTGCGGTGACGGCCGGGCTGGCCTGCAGCGTTTCCAGCATCGCCTGCAGCTTGACGGCGTGCGCGCCGTCGTCTTGCGGGTAGATCTGCCAGACGCAGGGTGCGCCGGCCCACAGCGCCCGCACCAGCGAGTCTTCGCCGCGGACGAAATTCAGGTCGCTGGCCCACAGCAGGCGGTCATAGCCGGGTTGGTCCAGCCACGGCAAGGCGTGGCTGCGCAGGCCGCCGCGCTCGCTGCCGGGCGGCAGCAGTGCGTGGACTTGCGCCTGGGCGAAGCCGGGCGTCAGCAGCAGCAGCGTCGGTTCGTCCGCCAGCGTCTCCAGCAGCGCCGGCAGCCGCGGGTTGCCGTAGCAGAACAGGCTGACCACGCGTTCGCCCGGCCGCAGCAGCAGGCCCTGCCGCGCCAGCCAGGCGCTGCGGTCGAAGGCCGCGCGCCGCGCCAGCAGCAGCGGCTCGCGCAGCAGGCCGCCGGTGCGTTCGGTGAAGCCGGGGTAGAAAAACCACTTCGTCAGCCCGCTGGCCTGCGGTGACGGCAGGCCGTGCGAACGTTCGACGTAGCTTTCAGCGCTGAGGTATTCCAGGTTGATCCACACCGGCGGCTGCCGCTTCGCGGCCATCGCGGCAAGCCGTTCCGGCGGCGGGTCGCAGCCGAAAGCCTCGACGACCACATCGCCCGGCGCATCCTGCGGCCCGGGCCAGGGGAAGACGGTCACGCCCGGTGTGCCCTGCGGCGCCATGAAGGCCAGCGGCGCGACGTCGTCGATGACCAGGCGCACCCGGTCGCCGCGCGCGGCCAGGTCGGCGGCCAGGCGCCAGCAGACGCCGGCGTCGCCGAAGTTGTCGATGACGCGGCAGTAGAGGTCCCAGTTCAGCGCCGGGGATGGGGACAATGGCCGCATGGCGGGATTGTCGAAGCTTTGATAATCGGCGTCGATGAGCGCTACCCAGCCCCCCCGCGACCTCTCACCTGAAAGCAGCCCGGCCGTCCTTGACCGCCTGCTGGCCGAGGTGGCCGCGCTGCCGCACATGCCAGGCGTCTACCGCTGGTTCGACGCCCAGGACGCGCTGCTCTACGTCGGCAAGGCGCGCGACCTGAAGAAGCGCGTGTCCAGCTACCTGCAGAAGGACCACGGCGGCACGCGCATCGGCCACATGGTGAGCAAGATCGCGCGGCTCGAGACGACGGTGGTGCGCAGCGAGGCCGAGGCCCTGCTGCTGGAAAACAACCTCATCAAGACGCTGTCGCCGAAGTTCAACATCCTGTTCCGCGACGACAAGAGCTACCCCTACCTGAAGATCACCGGCGTGAAGACGGGCAGTGCCGGTGCGGCCGCCGACGGGGCCGGGGCCCTGTCGGCGCCCAAGTACCCGCGGATGGCCTATTTCCGCGGCGCCATCGACCGCAAGCACCGTTATTTCGGGCCCTACCCGAACGCCTGGGCGGTCAAGCAGACCATCCAGCTGATGCAGAAGGTCTTCCGCCTGCGGACCTGCGAAGACACGGTCTTCAACCACCGTTCGCGGCCTTGCCTGCTGTACCAGATCCAGCGCTGCTCGGGCCCCTGCGTGGGCCTGGTGTCGGCCGAGGACTACGGCCGCGACGTGCGCGACGCCGAACGATTCCTGCTCGGTGAACCGCAGGAGGTCATCAGCGACCTGCAGGCCCAGATGATGGTCCACGCCGAGGCGCTGGAATTCGAACGCGCCGCTGCGCTGCGTGACCGCATCGGTTCGCTGGCCAAGGTGCTGCACCAGCAGAGCGTCGAGGCCAGCAGCCTGTCGGCGATGGAGAAGGACGTCGACATCCTGGCCGTCAAGGTGGCCGGCGGCCGCGCATGCGTCAACCTGGCGATGGTCCGCGGCAGCCGTCACCTGGGCGACCGCGCCTATTTCCCGACGCATGTGGACGACGGCGCTGCGCTCAGCGAGCAGGAAGCCGAGGACCGCTTCGAGGAAGACCTGGCCGGGCCCGAGTCCAGCTACTCGCCCGAGCAGGCGGTGCTGGAAGCCTTCATCGCGCAGCATTACATCGGGCAGTCGATTCCGCCGCAACTGGTCACCAGCCATGTCGTGGACCTGAACCTGCTCGACGCCTTGAGCGAGGCCGCCGGCGTGAAGGTGCGCGCCCAGCACCAGCCGCGCGAGCAGCGGCGCATCTGGCTGGAAATGGCGGCCAAGGGCGCCGAACTGTCGCTGGCGCGGCTGCTGGCCGAAGAGGGCTCGGCGCAGCAGCGCACGCGCTCGCTGGTCGAGGCGCTGGACCTGGACTGCGCCGACCCGGCGCAACTGCGCATCGAATGCTTCGACATCAGCCACACGGCCGGCGAAGCCACGCAGGCGTCCTGCGTGGTCTATGAAGGCCACGCGATGCAGAGCGGCCAGTACCGCCGCTTCAACATCGACGGCATCACCGGCGGCGACGATTACGCGGCCATGCGCCAGGTGCTGACCCGGCGCTACGCCAAGTTGGCCGAGGCGATCGCGGCAGGCAAGGCGGACGAAGGCGAACCGGCGCCGGTCGCTGACCCCGACGCCGAGGAAGCGGCCGCCGTCGCGCCAGCTGCCGTTCCTGCAGCCAAAGCCCGCCGCGGCTTGGCGCGCCTGCCCGACCTGGTGCTGGTCGACGGTGGCCGTGGCCAGGTCAGCATGGCGCGCGGGGTCTTCGAGGAACTGGGCCTGGACCTGGGTCTGATCGTCGGGGTCGAGAAGGGCGAAGGCCGCAAGGTCGGTCTGGAGGAACTGGTCTTCGCCGACGGCCGTGACAAGGTTTACCTGGGCCACGATTCGGCCGCGCTGATGCTGGTGGCGCAGATCCGCGACGAGGCGCACCGCTTCGCCATCACCGGCATGCGCGCCAAGCGGGCCAGCGTTCGCACGGGGGGCAGCAAGCTCGAAGACATCGCGGGTGTCGGGCCGCGCAAGCGCGCGCGCCTGCTGCAGCGCTTCGGCGGTCTGCGTGGCGTGGCCAGCGCCGGCGTCGAGGACCTGGCCACCGTCGAAGGCATCTCGAAGGACCTGGCCGAAGAGATTTACCGTGCCCTGCATTGACCGCTGGGGCTGCGCAATGGCCGTGTTGCTGCTGGCCGGCTGCGCCCTGCCGGCAGCAGCCGCCGAGGATGCCGCCGCCGCGTCGCCGCGCTACCTGCAACTCGAGCCGCCGGCCGCGCCGCGCAACGCCGCCGAGCTGCGCCTGCAGCTGGCCCGGCGGCTGGTCGCCGCCCACCCCGACACCAGCTACCTCAGCCCCACGCCCGACCGGCTGTGGGCCATCCCGGTGCTGCAGGTCGAGCTGAACGCCGACGGCAGCGTGCGCAAGATCGTCGTCCTGCGCCACCCGACGACCGGCGATGAAGCCACGCGGCTGGCCATCGCGGCCGTCCGGCGCGCGGCGCCCTACGGCCGGGTCGCGAAACTGCCCAGACCCTGGACGGTGATCGAGACTTTCCTGTTCGACGATGCGCTGCGTTTCAAGCCGCGCACGCTGGATACCGATTGATCGCCTGCAGCGCCCGCCGCAGGCCGGCCCGCTTGGGCACAATCGGGCGATGTTCCTGACCATCCCCACGCTGCTGACCTGGGCGCGCATCGCGGCCATTCCCTTCATCGTGGGCGTCTACTACCTGCCCTGGGACATGGCCAGCAAGAACCTGGCGGCCACGCTGATGTTCATGCTGTTCGCGGCCACCGACTGGCTCGACGGCTGGCTGGCCCGCAAGCTGAACCAGACATCGGCCTTCGGCGCCTTCCTCGACCCGGTGGCTGACAAGATCCTGATCTGCGCGTCGCTGCTGGTCCTGCTGCAGCAGGACCGCGTCGACACGCTGATCGCGCTGGTCATCATCGGCCGCGAGATCGCCATCTCGGCGCTGCGCGAATGGATGGCGCAGATCGGCGCTTCACGCAGCGTCGCCGTGCACATGCTGGGCAAGCTGAAGACGGTGGCGCAGATGGTCGCCATTCCCTTCCTGCTCTACGACGGACGCCTGTTCGGCCTGATCGGCACGCGGCAGTGGGGCGGCTGGCTGATGACGGTCGCCGCCGTGTTGACCATCTGGTCGATGGTCTATTACCTGCGCAAGGCGATTCCCGAAATCCGCGCCAAGGCCCGCTGAGTGGCTGCCATTTCGGACCGCGCGCTGGTGCGCGCCACGCCGGTGGCCTTCGTGCTGATCTGGAGCACGGGCTTCGTCGTCGCGCGGCTGGGCATGCCGCACGCGCAGCCGCTGAGCTTCCTGATGTGCCGCTATGGCCTGTCGGCGCTGCTGTTCGCGCTGTGGGTGCGTACCGCCGGCGTGGCCTGGCCGCAGGGCCGCCGGCAGTGGCTGCACCTGGGCGTCGTCGGCACGCTGATCCAGGCCGGCTACCTGGGCGGCGTGTGGTGCGCGGTGAAGGCCGGGCTGGGCGCCGGGCTGGTGGCCCTGATCGTCGGCCTGCAGCCGGTGCTGACGGCGCTGTGGATGAATTCACGCGGCGCAGGGGGGGCCGCGGCGCAGCGCGTGCTGCCGCTGCAGTGGCTGGGGCTGGCGCTGGGTCTGGGCGGGCTCTTGCTGGTGGTCTGGCAGAAGCTGCATGTCGGCGAAGCCCGCGCCCAGACGGTCGCCCTGGCGGCCTTCGCCTTGCTGAGCATCACCGCCGGCACGCTGTACCAGAAACGCTGGGTGCAGGCCTGCGACGTGCGCAGCGCCAACACCGTGCAGTTGCTGGCCGCCTTCACCGTGACGCTGCCGCTGGCGCTGGTCGAGCCGTGGCAGTTCGACCCCAACCCCGACCTGTTCATCGCGCTGGCCTGGTCGGTGCTGGTGCTGACGCTGGGCGGCAGTTCGCTGCTGTCGCTGCTGATCCAGCGCGGCGCTGCCACCGCCGTCACCAGCCTGATGTACCTGGTGCCGCCGACCACCGCGCTGATGGCCTGGTGGCTGTTCAATGAAACACTCACCGCCACCGTTTTCTCGGGAATGGCCCTCACCGCGGCAGGCGTTGCCCTGGTGGTGCGGCCAGGCCGTCCCACAGTCCCCGTTCTGAAGGAGTCCACACCATGAGCAAGCACCGCATCGCCATCATTCCGGGCGACGGCATCGGCAAGGAAGTCATGCCCGTCGGCGTGGCCGCACTCGAGGCCGTCGCCGGACGCTTCGGCATCGGGCTGCAACTCGACCACTTCGATTTCGCCAGCTGCGATTACTACGCCAAGCACGGCGACATGATGCCGGCCGACTGGAAGGACCAGATCGGCGGCCACGAGGCGATCCTGTTCGGCGCCGTCGGCTGGCCGGCCACCGTACCCGACCACATCTCGCTGTGGGGTTCGCTGATCAAGTTCCGCCGCGACTTCGACCAGTACGTCAACCTGCGCCCGGCGCGGCTGATGCCGGGCATCCGTTCGCCGCTGGTCAACCGCCAGGGCGAGCCGCTCAAGCCCGGCGAGATCGACATGTGGATCGTGCGCGAGAACACCGAAGGCGAGTACTCCAGCGTCGGTGGCCGCATGTTCGAAGGCAGCGACCGCGAGTTCGTCACCCAGCAGACGGTGATGTCCCGTGTCGGGGTCGACCGCGTGCTGAAGTTCGCCTTTGAGCTGGCCGCCTCGCGGCCGCGCCACAAGCTGACCTCGGCGACCAAGAGCAACGGCATCGCCATCACCATGCCCTACTGGGACGAGCGTGTCGAGGCGATGGCCAAGTCCTACCCGCAGGTGGCGGTGGACCGGTATCACATCGACATCCTGACGGCCTTCTTCGTGCAGCGCCCGCAGCTGTTCGACGTGGTGGTGGCCAGCAACCTGTTCGGTGACATCCTGTCCGACCTGGGCCCGGCCTGCACCGGCACCATCGGTATCGCGCCGTCGGCCAACCTGAACCCGACACGGCAGTGGCCCAGCCTGTTCGAGCCGGTGCACGGCTCGGCGCCCGACATCGCGGGCAAGGGCATCGCCAACCCGATCGGACAGGTCTGGTCGGTAGCCATGCTGCTCGACTTCCTCGGCCACCGCGCTGCCCACGATGCGGTGATGAGCGCCATCGAGGCCGTCCTGGCTGACCCCGAGGCCCCGCGCACGCCCGATCTGGGTGGCCGTGCCGGCACCGGCGACCTGGGGCGGGCCCTGGTCGCGACCCTGGCCCGCGGCTAGCGCGGCGCGGCACCGCGGTCTGGCGGCGGTGCTGCCGCAGGCGGCCCGGCCCCCGTTTCGCGGGGTGTCAGGGCCTAGAATCGCGGCGCCGCTTGACACCGCCGAAAGCAGCGGGGCTTAATGTTTTCAGACGGCGGACAGACCGAATTCCAAGACCAACAGCGTGGGGACCAGCGACGTGAACAAGAGCGAACTCATCGAGCACATAGCGCAGCAGGCCGACATATCCAAGGCCGCTGCGTCGCGCTCGCTGGAAGCGGTGATCGACGCTGTCAAGACCACGCTGAAGAAAGGCAACAGCGTCACCATCACCGGCTTCGGTACCTTCACTGCACCCAAGCGGGCGGCCCGCATGGGTCGCAACCCCCGCACCGGTGCGGCGATCAAGATCAAGGCCGCCAAGGTGCCGAAGTTCCGGCCCGGCAAGGGCCTGCGCGACGCGCTGTAAAGCGCGCTTCGCGCATCCGCACTGCGGGTGCTTAGCTCAGTTGGCAGAGCGTCGCCTTTACACGGCGCAGGTCGGCGGTTCGAGCCCGTCAGCACCCACCATCACCTCCCTGAAGGTTTCCCCTGATGTTTGACTTCGTTCGCGAACACACCCGCCTGGCACTGGGCTTCATGCTCTTGCTGATCATCCCGTCGTTCATCTTCTTCGGCGTGCAGGGCTACTCGCGCTTCACCGACGGCAGCAACACCACGGTGGCCAAGGTCGACGGGCAGGGCATCACCCGCAATGAATGGGACGACGCGCACAAGCGCTATGTCGATCAGGTCCGGGGCCAGTCGCCGGGCATCGACGCCGCGCTGATCGACACCCCCGCCCTGCGCCGCGACACGCTGGACGGCCTGATTCGCGACCGCGTGCTGCTGGCTGCCGCCAACCACCTGCAGCTCTACCCGACCGTGAACCGGATGGCCCGACTGTTCGACAGCGACCCGCAGTTCGCCGGCCTTCGCGGCCCCGACGGCAAGCTCAACCGCGAGTTGCTGGCCATGCAGGGCATGAGCCCCGAGCTCTTCGACCAGCGCTTGCGCCAGGACCTGGCGACGCGCCAGGTGTTGGCTGGCGTGACGCAGACCGCACCGGTGCCCGCGCTGGCCGCCTCGGCCGCCCTGGATGCCTATTTCCAGCGCCGCGAGGTTCAGGTCCAGCGTTTCGAGCCGGCCGCCTACCGGGCCAAGGTCAGCCCTGGTGACGCCGAGGTCGAGGCCTACTACAAGGCCAACGAAGCGCAGTTCAAGGCGCCCGAGCAGGCCACCATCGACTACGTGGTGCTCGACCTGGAAACCCTGGCCAAGGGCATCGCCGTGAGCGACGTCGAACTGCGCAAGGCTTACGACGAAGGCATCGCCAAGTACACCGTGCCCGAAGAGCGGCGCGCCAGCCACATCCTGATCAAGGCCGAAAAGGATGCGCCGGCCGCCGAACGCGCAAAGGCCAAGGCCAAGGCGCTGGCCCTGCTGGCCGAGGTGCGCAAGAACCCGGCCGTGTTCGCCGAACTGGCGCGCAAGAATTCCGACGATCCGGGCTCGGCGGCCAAGGGCGGCGACCTCGACTTCTTCGGGCGCGGTGCCATGGTCAAGCCCTTCGAGGACACCGTCTTCAAGTTGAAGACCGGCGAGATCAGCGACCTGGTGGAAACCGATTTCGGCTTCCACGTGATGACCTTGACGGCCGTTCGCGGCGGGCAGAGCAAGCCCTTCGATGCGGTCCGCAGCGAGATCGACGCCGAATTGCGCAAGGCGCAAGCCCAGCGCCGCTGGGCCGAGAACGCCGAGATGTTCACCAACACGGTCTACGAACAGAGCGACAGCCTGAAGCCGGTGATCGACAAGCTGAAGCTCGAACAGCAGACCGCCACCGTGATGCGCAACGCACCGGCCGCCGCCAAGGGCCCGCTGGCATCGGCCAAGTTCCTGGACGCGGTCTTCGGCACTGACAGCCTGCGCAACAAGCGCAACACCGATGCGCTCGAAGTCGGTCCCAACCAATTGATCGCGGCCCATGTCACGCAGCATCAGCCGGCGCGCGTCCTGCCTTTCTCCGACGTCAAGGACGCGGCACGCGAGCGCGTCATCGACATCCAGGCCGCCCAGCTGGCCCGCAAGGACGGCGAAGCGCGGGCGGCTGCGTTGCGCGGCAACCCGGCCGAGGGCCTGCCGAACACGCTGACCGTGTCACGCAGCAACGCACAGGGCCTGCCCAGGACCCTGCTCGATGCGCTGATGCGCGCCGACGCCGGCAAACTGCCGGCCGTGCTGGGCCTCGACCTGCCGGGGCAGGGCTACGTCGTGATGCGCCTGACGCAGGTGCTGCCGCGCGAGAACCCGCCCGGCGCTGACGAGTCGATGCGCGCGCAGTACACGCAGGCCTGGGCGGCCGCCGAAGCCGATGCCTACCTGGCAGCCTTGAAGCAGCGCTACAAGGTCGAGATCAAGTCCGCGGCCGAGGCCCCCGCCGACGCCGCTTCGGCCGCGCGCTGATCGCGCGATGGCCTGGGCTTGAAGCGCAGGTATACTTCGAAGTTCGGTGGTGGCTGTAGCTCAGTTGGTAGAGTCCAGGATTGTGATTCCTGTTGTCGTGGGTTCGAGCCCCATCAGCCACCCCATCCCAGCGTTTCACTCGGTCCCATGCCGGACCGAACTTCCCGCAAAATCAACGACTTAGCCGGTCGCTTGAGTCAGGAAGTCTCCTGCCGTCTCACGGCAGCGCAGCGCAAGTAGGGGAACATGTAGGGGAACAAATGGCGTTCATCAGGCCATTTGGAGTTTTGTTCCCCTATGCTCACCGACAAACAGTGCAAGAACGCCTCCTGCCCAGAGGGCAAGGCCCGTATTCGCGTGACCGACTCGGGCGGTCTCTACCTTGAGGTTGCCGGGGCTGGTTCGAAGCGCTGGTTCTGGAAGTACTACTTCGGCGGCAAGGAGAAGCGCCTGTCGTTGGGCAGCTACCCGGAAGTCAGTCTGAAGGATGCCCGGGCTGCTCGCGACGATGCGCGCAAGCAACACCAGTCAGGCGCAGACCCGGTACTCGCACGTCAGGTGGACCGTCTGAGTTCCCGCTTCGACGCGAACGCGAGCTTCGAGGTGACCGCCCGCGAGTTCCACGCGACCAAGAGGGTCGGCTGGAGCGACCACTACGCCAAGCGCTGGCTCGAACGCCTGGGCAAGGACATCTTCCCGTGGCTTGGAAAGCTGCCGCTGTCGCAGATCGGCGCGCCGATGCTGTTGCAGACCTTGCGCAGGGTAGAAGCTCGTGGCGCCCGGGAGCTTCCGCACTCGCTGCTGGAGGCCTGCAGCCAGGTGTTTCGATACGGCGTGTCGACTGGGCGGTGCGAACGCAGCCCTGCGGCTGACCTTCGTGGCGCTTTGAAGCCGGTACTGACGCGGCACGTGTCCGCCATCGTTGAACCGGACAAGGTCGGCGACCTGATGCGGGCCATCGACGGTTATCACGGACAGCTTGTGACGCGGACCGCACTCTGGCTGTCCGCCATGCTGTTCCAGCGTCCTGGCAACATTCGTCAGATGGAGTGGGGCGAACTGGATCTGGACCGGGGCATGTGGACCATACCGTCGGAGAAGATGAAGCGCACGAAGCGCGAAAAGCTGAACGGCCGCCCACACTTGGTGCCTCTGGCGCCGCAAGCCGTGGCGGGCCTGAAGGACCTGCATCCGCTGACGGGTCGAGGACGGTACGTCTTCCCTGCGCTCGTAAGTAGCAAGCGACCGATGAGCGAGAACACTGTGCGGGTGGCGCTCCGGCGCCTCGGCTTCGACAACGAGACCATGACACCTCACGGTTTCCGCGCCATGGCACGCACGGTCATGGTGGAGCGTCTCAACGTGGCCCCGGACGTGATCGAGGCACAGCTGGCTCATGGGAAGTCCGGGCCGCTTGGCGCCGCATACGACCGAGCCGAGTTCCTGGATCAGCGCAGAGCCATGATGAACACGTGGGCGACCTACCTTGAAGAGCTTCGGGACCAGCCAGCAACTGCTACCCGGAAGGGTGAACAGCCGGACTTCGGACCTGAGACTCGCGCGCGCGAGCCCGGCTCGGCAACGGTGGCGCGCAGGGCTGTGCCGCGTGTGGTCGCGATCGACGCCAAAGGGATGGGCTCTGGAGTGAGGGAATCGAAGAGGAAACCCTCGGGGAAGACGACTGTTGCGCCGTCTTGAGGGGCCGTACATAGCGCGCGGACCTGGGCGAACCCGGGAACCACTTGTTGCCGTGCCGCAATTCAATTTGGACGAGACTGTTCAATCTCGTTTGCGGCAAGGTCTGCCTTGAAGAGGTGACGATCATGCGAAAGCTCATCTTCATCGGCATCGTCGCTGTCGGCGCGCTGGTCGGGTTGCTGTCGGCAGCCCAGGACGACTGGGCGACGCGCATGGTCATGTCGGCGGTTGGCGCCCTCTTTGCGGCTCCGATAGGAGCCGTGTTGACGCGAAGGCCCAAGTCCAAAGTTGTAGCGCCGGCCTGGGACGAGTCGCTGGAGGCAGGCGCCATCACTTCGCCCAAGGCGTTAGCCGCCAACTACTGGCGCGATAAGGGGCATCCGCCATTCATGAAGCCACAAGAAGCGGAACCGGACAAGCACATGTTCGACCCAGACAAGCTGGGCTGACTACTTCCGCTTCAGCAGATCCGTGACGGCATCCTTGGCGTTGTCGAGGGAAGCACTGGCGTCTTTGCTCACCTGCTTGCCAGACTGCTTCAGCAGCGACCGCCTCGACACCAGCGTGCCATCCTCGGTCTTCACGATTTCGGCTTCGCGGTCGAAGCCCTCGCGGCGAGCTTCAACGTCCCGGCGGACCTCAGCACCTCGAGACTGAACTTCACCGCGGGCGCCTGACGGTGCGGTGCCGCCGGTTGGTTGCGATTGTCGATCCCGCAGGAACCTTCCCGCTTCGGCGTCGCCGGTTAGTCGCCGTGTGTCCACATCTATCGTGGGATCAATGGTGCCTTTCTCCCGAAGGTACTCATCTCGCAGCTGATCAAAGGCGGCCGGGACGCCCGTGCCATCCGAGAACGTGCGGTTCGGCTTCAGAGACTGCCTGGCAAGTTCGGCTTCCATCAAGGCGCGTGCTGCGGCACTGTTTCCCCCGTACTGCTCGGCGTACCGCGTAAA
Source organism: Betaproteobacteria bacterium (assembly GCA_947453725.1). Taxonomy (GTDB): domain Bacteria; phylum Pseudomonadota; class Gammaproteobacteria; order Burkholderiales; family Burkholderiaceae_C; genus Rubrivivax. The sequence continues at coordinate 135,780 of CANGHH010000006.1, forward strand.
CATCGCTAAGTTGTGCGGATCCTGGGCGATGTCGATCGAGATGACCTCGCCGCGCTCGTATGCTGAGGACATGCGCTCTGCGTAGGCCGTTCGCTCCGACATACTGGCATCGGCGCGGGCAGTGCGTGCGGCTGTAGAACTCAGGCGGGAGGCCATCTCGCGCGCCTCACGGGAGTCGGACGCAACGACACTCGCGAAGCTCGTGTCGCGGGACACTCGATCGCCGAACTGCTTGAACTCGCTGATCTGTTCGCTGGTCATGTTTCCGAGGACTTTCTGCTCCTGTGCCGAAAGCCCTGAAAGGTAGGTCTTGTCCGCCGACGCGTTGAGACGCCCGCCAGCGACAGCGGTATTTAGGCCGATGTGGGCCGCGGCTCCGAATGCAATGTTGGCAACTTGCGACTGCGACATGCCTGTGGTCTCGGCAACACTCCTCGTGATCTGATCCAGCCGATTCAGCGTCTGCCCGAGTTGCTCGAAACTGCTCGACGTCGAGCCGGTGGCGTTGCGCGTAGATCTCAGCTTCGACAGTCCGCGGCTGAATGCCTCGGACAGGACAGCAGAGCGCTCCGTGCTTGCCGCCACGGCTTCGCCTCTCGCGGCGTCGACCTGCCGGCTGGCGTCCTGAACGTCCTGCTCAGACAACCGCATCGAGACCACCCGCGATGCATACCCCTGGTTGCGCAACAAGCTGACAGCCGTGCGGCCGGTCAGCGCATTCGCTGAGAACGTGTTGCCGCTCAGGTCGTTCTGCCAACTGCTCATGAACGCGGAGGTGCGGTTCGGCGCCAGTTGCATCTGGTCCATCGCCACGTTGCCCATGTTCACGTTGCCGACGGCCGCAGAACTGGTCGTGCCTGAAAGCATGCCCTGCAGGCCCGACAGGCCACCCACCAGCGCGGTTCCGAAGTTCTCCATGCGCTTGAGCGCAGCCCAGGCGATGAACGGGATGCTGATGGCCAGATAACCGACAACGGCTTCCCCGGAGATCGCCCGCGAGTAGATCGTCGACGCGGTCTGCAGCGACAGTGCCTTGGCGCCGGTCCCCAGGTCGGCCGCGGCGGCCAGGTCGTAGGCGGCGTAGATCGACGCCATGTAGTTCAGCACCGCGTAGAGCGGTGGCCAGAGTTGGATCCAGATCAGGATCGCGGCGTAGCCCTTGAATGCGATCATGGTTTCGCGGCCGCTGGTCAGCAGGAGCAGCAGCACCAGCAGCGGGAAGAGGGCATAGGTGACTGCCTCGATGACGTTGCGGAACACCGGCAGTGCCTGTTCCGCGACCTTGCCGTAGTTCAGCCAGGTGGCGTTCTGCTGTGCGACAGCCTGGGCACGGCCGACTGCGAGCACCATCGATGCCGGATCGTTGACCTTCTGGCCGATGATGCTGCTGGTGTCGTTGATCGCGTTGAGCACCGCGTTCTGGCGGATCAGGTCCGCTGCTGTCGCCGCGGCGTTGGCGATGCTGTTCTTCACATAGGCCTGCTGGATCTGGCCGGCTATTGCCCCTGCCGCAGCCGCACTGGGCAACGTCGGGTTCAGCTGGAAGGCCAGCTTGCCCTGGATGCGGGTGATCTGCGCCGGCAGCCGTCCGTTGAGATTCGTGTAGGCGTTCGGGCAGGTGTCCACCGTGACGGCGCCGCCTGCACCGGTGAGGGTCGTGAAGCGCGCCGGGTTCGGTGTTCCCATGAGCGTCCAGACATCGTCCGAGCCGGAGAACGCCCCGGGATCGACGGTGCCGTCGATCAGGTCGTACATCGTGCAGTTGTGGATGTAGTTGATCAGATCGGTGCGGAAGTTCGGGTCCTGAAACACGACGCTGCCGGTGTCGCGGATCAGGCGGTTACCGAACATCAGCCCGTTCTTCTCGTAGGTGAGTTCGCTGGGTAGCCCGCCGACACCCGGGATGACCTGGAAGGCCGTCTCGAACAGGCCGGTCAGCGTGTGGCCGATGGTGCTGGTGATGCTGCCCAGCATGGCCACACCGAAGGGCACGTTGGCCACCACCTTCACCGCCGAGCCGCCGGTCTTGTCGACGATGCCCACGGTGACGCGCGGCACGATGAGCACCGAAAACACCAGCAGCACCGTGCCGAGCCACTTCCAGCCCTGCAACTTCTCGGGCGCAAACGCGTAGGCGATCAACGCGGCGGCGAAGCCGCAGAAGGCGACCGCCGCCGCGGCGGCCATGTAGTCGCTGGAGGCATGGATGGCCGCGGCCGCGTTGAAGATGCCGAACAGGCTGTCGGAGTTCTGGTAGGCGTAGATCTCCCACATGACGAGCCCCCGAATTCGCCGAGTGCGCTGCCGCCTATCGCGACAGGAAGGCAGCCTGCTGGCCCAGCATGTCCATCACGTGTTGCGGCATGCTGGATCGAAGCTGGCGCTCCAACTGCTCCAGATGGCTGGACACGGCCCGGAACGAGCCGACCTTCTGGTACAGCAGGTTCTTCTCCTGCGACAACTGAAGCAGCATGGCCTGCGCGCGCTGACGCACGTGGTTGGCGAGGTCGCGCTGCGTCTGCTGCAGCGTGTAGTCCTTGTCGAGCGCCGCCATGCCCACGCGAAGGTTGCGCTCCAGGAAGACGTACGCGTAGTCGGCGGCGATGACGTCGCGGTATTGGCCGATCAGACTGTCCGAAAGGCCCGACCCGGGGATGGTCGCGCCGATCGACAGCATCTTGTAGACGGGCTCGGTGGTCTGGTTGACGAAGCCGACTTCGGCCGAGTTGTTGGGGATGGCGGCGCGCGTGGCGATCTTGTCGGCGATCGAGCGCATCATGGTCTCCACCCGCGCCGTGAACGGCGTGTGCGTGTAGGCCGGGTTCAGCGTCACCACGTCGCAGTTGACATAGTCGTTGCAGCGCAGCATGTGCTGGGTCACGTTGGTGCCGGCGCCGGGGGCCTGGCCGTAGAGCAACTGACTGATCGAGGTGATGGTCGGCGCGATTGGCTCGGGGTCGCGCGCGTCCTCCTCGGCGTGGAAGATCACGGTGCCGACGATGCTCATGATCAGCTCGCGCTCCGGATCGTCGAGCGAGGCGCCTGTGCGCTGCAGCGCCTTCCAGGTCAGGTTGCCGACGAAGGGCGCCTTGTTGCGCACATTGGAGTCGCCGGATGAGCGGGCGGTGGCCAGGATGCTGGTGCGGTCGGTGGCGCAGCGCCGGCGCGCCGCGTCGCGGTCGCTCTCCAGCCCCGTCTCGATCGCCAGATCGGCGCAGGCCTCCTGGGAGCTGTAGCCTGCCGCTTCGGCCGCCGTGCTGACGATGGCCTTGGCCGTCTCGCAGGAGTTGATGCGGGCGTTGTTGATCCAGGTCTCCAGCCCCTTCGCCCACTTGGTCAGGCCCCCCAGCAAGGGCGAGACCGATTCGAGCGCGAGCTGGAAGGCGATGCCCGGCAGCGCGGCGGTGATGTTGCGCAGCATGTTCTTGAACTCGGCGGCCGAGATGTGGGAGAACGAACCGCCGAACACGTCGATGCCGCCGCAGCCAGCCTTGGCGCTGGGGAACTGGATCGCCGCGAGCTGGTAGACCTTGTTGGGCGCGCGCATGAACAAGCTGCCGCCGGTATAGGTGTTGAAGGTCTGGCCGCGGAACGCGCCGGGCGCCGTGTAGTTGCCGATTGCTCCGAGGCTGTTGAACATGTTGTTCACTTCGGTGTTCAGGTCCCCGGCACGTAGGGTGATCGGCGACAGGGCGAGTGCGGTGGCCGCGACCGTCGCGATCGTCGCTCTGGCGCGTCCGGCCATGCGTTGCGCTTTCAGCGAGTTCATGAGGGTGCTCCTCTTGAGTCGTCAGGGCGGCCCGGATTGCCGCGCGAGTAGGGACGTGGCCGACTCCGCGGGTGACGCTGTGGAGGGTGCCGCGACGATGGCGATCCGTTCCACCAACTGCGCTTCCGACAGCACACCGAAGCCGATGGGCGTGATCTTTCCGGTGAAGGGCTGGGCGAGGTAGACGGCCGGGACCTGGGTGACCTTCAGCGTGGTCGCAATGCCGTTGTCGCGCCGTGCGTCCGGGAAGCCAGGCATCGGCCCACCATCGACGCTGATCGCCACCACGCGGATGCCGTGGCGTGCCTGGAACGCTTCCAGCGTCGGCGCGAAGGCATGGCAGTAGGGACAGTCGCTGCGGAAGAAGAAGAACAGCACATGGTCGCGTCCCAGCGCACCGATCGACTCGCCGCGCTGGGACATCTGCAGCTGGTCGAAGACCTCCAGTGCCTTGGCGTTGACAGGGCGGCCCTGCAGGGTCGGATCCAGCTCGGGCGTGGCCCAGGCGATGCGCTGTGCGACGTCGGCGAAGGTGGAAGCGCGCGCCACCACCTTGGCCTCAAGCTCCATGTAGCGACGCACGTTCGCTTCGGTCGGCCGCATGATGGCGATGTTCCGGCTCTCCTCGAGCGACTTCTGCAGGCGCTCGAACTCGACGATCTCGGGCGGCTTGCCGGAAGTGGGCCTCGAAGCGGAAGGGGTGACCTTGGGTGGCGGTGAGGGTCGGTCCTCGGGTTCCGGTTCGGGCTCTTCGTAGAAATGCCAGCCGCGCCACGCATCGGACCAGTAGCGCGACGCCGTGGCCTGCGCCTCGGCGGTCAACGGCAAGATGACAGTCGACAGCAACGACAGCGAAACGAGGATCCGCTTCATCACCGGCCCCTCACGACAACGACTTGGGCGGTTGCCCGTCGCGGCAGTAGTTGATGCCGAAGTCGATGGTCTGCCGACGCGGTGCCGGCACGCCGGGCAGCTGGACACCGTCCTGCCAGAAGCGCACTTTCAGGCGGCGGCAGCCTTTCTGGGCATAGCGCCGTTCGGTGGAAACGTCGATGTAGATCGGTGTTGTGCCCTTGAAGCGCTGCGTGATCGCGTCGGCGATGTCGCCCACCAAAACGCCATGGGCCTGCCCGCTCGGCGCATCGATGGCGGCGATCAGCAGCAGCTTGGCGTCCTGCACCGGCGTGCGGTCCTGCGCCATGGCTCCCGAGCCGACGCCGATGACCATCGCCAGCGCGAGCATCGGATGCGGCTTCATTGGCACCTCCCCTGGCCGTAGTAGCAGGTCGGGATGCGGCTGGCGCCGTTGCCTTGCAGCGTGGCCACGTCGGGCAGCATCGGCACGAGCGACGCGTAGAACTCCGACAGGTCCATCGCCGCAAAGTTGAGCGTCTGGAGTTGCGCGACGGTGAAGCCAGAGCAGTCGGCGCTCTGCGCTCCACCCCAGCCCTTGCCGATCTGCGCGCGGCCCTGCTCGTTGACGATGCGGGCGAGCATCGAGTTGAAGCAGCACTTCGAGGTCGTGTGTTCGATGCACGACACGCAGGCGCCGAGGATCCGAATGCAGGACGAGCACCAGGTGCCGATCGTGTGGCACAGCTTGGCGCCTTCCTTCATCGCCAGCTTTCCTTCGTCCTCGTTGCAGGACATCATCGACAGGATGATGTAGATGACCACGGCGATGACCAGCGACCAGGGGTCGAAGGCGACGACCAGGCTGTCGCCGGCATAGAGCACGGACGAGCCGGCCGGCAGTGCGGTGCCGTTGACCGCGACCGTTACGCCGTAGCTCGTGAAGCTGCCGCTGAAGCCGGCGCCGGACAGCAGGGCCGACATGCCCTGGTACAGGAACTCCCGGTTCTCGGAGTTCATCAGCACGTCGTAGACCAGCCGTGAGCCGCTGCCGAACAGGCTTTGGTTGGTCATGCCCGCGCCCGCAGCGTCGGCGTAGCAGCAGTTCTTCAGCAGGCGGTCTCGGCAGCGGTTCTCCTCACCCTTGAACACCTGCATGCGGTCGGAGTCGAGATACACGCCCGCCTCCCGGCCCGCCTCCAGCATCGACATGCTGCGCGCGAAGTCGGCGTCGTTCGGTGCGCTGATGTCGAAGCAGTTGCCGTTCAGGCAGAAGACGTTGGACGGGCAGTTGCTGGCCGTGGTGACGCTCTGCGCCGGCACCGGGCAGCTGTAGCCGTCTTCAACGACCTCGCAGACGCCCGTGGTGGCGTTGGTCCGCTTGCACGCCGAGCTCTGCGGGGTGCAACCGGCGGCCACCAGCGGCGCGCACTGGTCGACCGGCGCTCCGCTGCTGCAGGTCATCGTGCTCGTGTACTCCCAGCAGTCGCGATACACCGAGACGCCGTCGATCACCTTGGTCGCCGGGCCGTCGGTGCAGACGGCGGCCGTGCTGACGGTGCAGCGGCCACCGGCCGCGAGCGCCGGGCATTGGTCGTCCCAGCGGTCGGTTGCGGTCACGGCCGTGGTCGGTCGCGTGTAGGTCAACCGCATCGTCGGGATTGGGCCGTAGGCCGGATTGGGTGCCCAACCGACCACGGCGCGATCGGCGTCGATGTTCCAGTAGTAGCCCGGCACCGTGCCCGTGATGTCGGTGCCGGCGTAGGGTGTCCAGCCGCCGGCCGGCGCATAACACTTGGCGCCATCCAGCACGGTCGTCGTGCAGCCGTTGTCGCCCTGACACAGGGTGTCCTGGATGTTGTCGCCGCTCTGTGTGCCGGCACGGCAGGCCGCGTAGATCTTCAGGAAGGGCTCGGCGCTGGTGCAACTGAAGCCCGAGTCGCCGTTGCCGGAGCAGATCTCCTGTACCTCGGCGGCGATCATCGCGGTCAGGCTGCAGGTGCTGCCGGCACAGGACTTGTCCGCCACCCAGACGCCGGTGCGGATCGGCAGACCGGTCATGCCGGAGTAGTTCGTCTCCAGCACCGCGACCATCTCGGGGAAGACCACCGGCGTCGTCATGTTCACGTCGAAGAAGGTCAGCGGGTTGCTGTCCTGCGTGACCCGGAAGTGCTGCGCCGTTTCCGGCCGGTCGGGAAGGCATTGGACGTCGATGCCGGCGCGGCCGGACCCGGCGTGGGCGAACCAGTCGCCCGGTGTGCAGCTCGTGGTGCGATCGGTGGCGACCGTCAGCGACCGGGCGCAGCTGTAGTTGCCGACACCCAGGTAGCGCAGGCAACTGCGCGTCTGGGTCGTGGCGGGCTGGTTGGTAACCGTGGTCGTGCAGCCGCTGTAGTACGCCGCCAGGCTGCCGAGCACATTGGACGGGCTGCGAGCGATATCGCGGGCGGCGGCCACGGCCGGATCGTCAGGAGAGACCGCGGGTCGGGGCGTGTTCGCGGAGCTGAGCGCGCCGCGCTGCGCCTGGCAGGTCGGGTCGTTCGGCAGCGTCGCGCACAGCGCCAGGCGTGCGTTGCCCTGGGACGCGAGGTTCGGCTGTCGGTAGTAGGACCGCTCCGGCGGCGTGGTCGTGTAGCCGGGCACGACGCCAGTGGCGCTGGGGGCGGTGACGCTGCCGCGCGCCACCGGGTTCGCGGCCTGGCCGGCGGCGACACCTTCCTCGTGCGGACCGGCCACGCTCGCGGTCTGGGTCGTCACGAAGCAGACGAGCGTGAACCAGACGACCACCTTGCGCAGGCTCATCGCACCGCCCCCTTCATGCGCTGCAGGTAGGACGATGCGTCGCGAGCCATGGCGGGCGCCGAACGCTCGAAGAACCTCAGCACGTAGTCCAGGCTGACGTCGCCGGCCGCCAGCACGAACTGGTCGCTGGCGATGCACATGCCGGCGGCGCAGGGCTTCGATGCGGCGCCCTCGCGCACCAGCACGAACGAAGGCGTGCGGACGATCGAGAAGCGGTCGAAGGCCTGCGGGTCGATCTGCACGGCGACCTGGCGGTTGCCGATCAGGCGCTGCATCCGCTCGACCGTGTCGCGAAGCGAGCCGTTGACGAATCCGCGCAGCACCAGCGTGGCCCGCGCGCGAGACGCCTGGTCCAGCAGCCGGGTGATCGTGGCTTCGGGCATCGCGAAGCTGACGAAGACCAGCAGGCTGGGCCCGGAGGCTGTACCGAGAACCGGCTTGTCCGCCTGCGCATCGAATCCCTTGGCCAGCGCCTCCAGATCGACAGGCGTCCTGGTCGCAGGTAGGGGCAGCGCGTCGATACGTGGCGTCGAAGGTACGGGAACGCGGGCCAACTCGGCGTCGGTGGGCATCGGGTGCTGCTGGCGCGCGCGCTCGATGTCGGCGTCCGTCACTTTGGGCAGGGTCTGGCCGAGAGCCGCGCTCTGAAGCACCAGCGCCGCAGCGGCACAGAGCACTGCGCGTGTGGTCCGGCGGCGGGCGAGGAGGCGGGCCAGAAGGCGGCGGTCAGTAGCCCACACAGCAGTTCCGCTTCCTGAACAGCATGAAGGCGAAGTCCTCGCCGCGGACGGGGTACTCCTTGCCGGCGCCCCAGACGATGGTGCTGCGGCCGAAGGGCTGGCAGCAGCGGCCCCCGTCCTTCACGGTGTTGGCCACCGGGTAGGTGAGCTGGGTCTTGTAGGCGGTCTTGTCCATTGCCGGCAGGAAGTAGGGGCCGCACAGCCCCGGCTTGCCATGCCAGCCCCAGGCCAACAGCTCGCGGTGCATCTTGGCGGTGAGGCGCTGCGCGATCAGGGCCGCCGTGCGGACGCCGCCCATGTGGTACGGCACGTGGCCGTCGAGGGGGTAGATGCCGCCCTGGCACCCGGCGCACCAGAACATCTCGGCAATGCCGAACCCTGCGGTGGCGGCCACGCAGTCGGCGGCGCACGCCGCTACGGCAATGGGGTTCGCGAAGAGCACCGCCTCGGGGTTGAGGATCAGCGTCAGCTCGTCGTCGTTCCACAGCGGGTCGACCTCGGTCAGGTAGGCTAGGTCGAACGAGCCCCGTTCCAGGCAGGGGAAGTCGGTCACCACCTCCAGCCAGTAGAGGACCGGGTTCACGTAGAAGTGCGCCTGGTAGAAGCTGCCGCCGTCGCCGTCCCCCTCCGCCCGCGTGAAACGCGCGGCCGCCGGGGCCGAGATGCCCGGGTCGAGGTCGATGCCGCCCAGCGACGCCAGGCAGAACGGTTTGCGCACCGCCTCCACGTGGCGGGCAGGTTCCCAGAAGCCGATGGACAGGCCGATCGTCGGGTTGACGCCGCAACTGCAGACCGGGCTCGACGGGTTGGCGATGTCCTCCTGCCCGTCGACGTTGGCGATCGTCGCACTGCCGATGCTGATCGGCAGGATGCAACTCCAGCAGATCTCGGTGATGGGATTAGGGAAGCGGCCGGTGCAGGTCAGGCTGTCGGCGGCGTGGGAGAGCGCGGGCAGCAGGCCAGCGGTCAGCGCCAGCATGATCGCGAGCACGAAGTGGCATCTTGGGCGGCAGAGCTTCATGGCAGCCCCACCTCGTCGACGCGCAGCCGTTGGCCTTCCTGCGAGACCAGGGCCGGGACCTGCCGGATGCCGAAGCGCCGAGTCAGGGTGCCCTGCTGGTCGAAGTACACAGCCACCCGCCAGGCCCTCATCAGGTCCAGGTAGGAGCCACCGGTGAGGATGGGCTTGACCTTGCCGCCGTAGCTGGCGATCAGCTCGCGTGCCCGCGCGACCTGGCGTTGGTCCCGGGCGTCGAAGAACAGCAGGCGCTTCGACAGGGAAACCACCTCAAGCGGGTTCTTGCGCGTGCCCGCGGCGAACAGCAACCGCCCCTGGGCGTCGACGAGGTTGCGGTCCAGCGTGAAGGTCGGATCGATGTAGAAGGTGCGCGGGCCTTCAGTCGCACGCAGGCCTGCCACGGGTTGGGGTCGCTTCACGGCGTCGATGCCACGGGACTGCGCCTCCTGCATCAGGCGCTGCAGTTCGCCGCTGCGTTCCTTGTCGCGCAGGCGCTGCTCGATGAAGTTCAGCAGATGCGGCTCGGCGATGCCGTAGGTGGGCCCCAGCGTGCCGAGGTCGGCCGCGCCCGCAAGCGTCGGGAGCAGGGCCAAGCCGAGTGCGGCGCAGGAGGCGACGACCGGAATCATCGTGAGGCCCGCCGTTCACAGGCGATCCGCTGACCCAGCTGGGCCAGGGTGGCGCTGTCGCGCAGGTGGCTCGCCCGGATCATCGCCATCAGCATCGGATCACCGTCGCCGTCGGACATCGCCCGCCGAAGGTCGGCGGTGGCCAGCTGCCGGCCGCAGCGTTGCTGGTAGGCCTGCAGGTAGGCCCTGGCGCCTTGTTCGGCCGCCGGCGCAATCTGGGCCAGCAGGCCGAGGTAGTCGGCCATCGGTATGTCGTCGGCCACCGATGGCGCTGATGCGGCAGATTCGGCGGCGGGTGCGGCGCCGGCCGCCCCGCATGCCAGCGCGGCGCTGAATGCCGCGGCCTGGGCTGCACTGCGGACGATGGCGCTCTTCATCGCACGCCCTCAGAACAACGGCACCACGGTGCCCAGCACCTGCTCGGCGCGCACCAGACCGCTGGCGCGATAGCGCGAGTCGAAGGAGTCGGCGCTCGTGCCCTGCACGTAGTAGTGACCCGGCGGGATCACCGTAGGCGCAATCGGGTCGAGCGGCCGCCGGTCGAAGGCATGGGTCTTGGCGGTGCCGACGACCTGGCCGTTGATCGCCACCGTTCGCCCCGAGACCGTCACGGTGTCGCCGGGCAGGCCGCGCACGATCTTGAAGAACGGTTGCCCGCTGAGCCCCGGATAGTCGGTGCGCGCCTCCCCGGCGAACGCAAAGACGATGTAGTCGCCACGCTGCAGGTCGTGCTGTCCGTAGTGCATCACCGCGACGCTGTAGGGCAGGCTCGGCGTCCAGTTGAACAGCACCGGCACCCGTGGCGTCGGGTCGACGAACAACCGGGTGTACGCAAAACCCCAGACGGCAAAGATCGGTACGTAGAGGAACCAGCGGCCGCGCATGTGCCGCAGGAACTCGGCGAACTGGCCCACGAACTTCCCCATCAGGCGGGATAGCGTGCTGGTCATGGCGCCTCCACCTTGCGGCGCAACTGGGCCGTCAAGTCCACCGTGCGCGGCGTCGGGCCGGCAACGGCGCTCTTGAGCACCACCAGGCAGCCGCATTCCCGGGGCAGCTCTTCCAAGGCGAGCGGGAGGCGCTGGGAGAAGGTGCGTGCCATCGCGAACGCCTTGTCGCGCTCGCCCTCGGACCCGGCCTTGGTGAGGATCTGCGTGAACTCGGCTTCCTTCTGGCGATAGACCTCCCCAACATCGACGACACCGACGCGTTGCGCGGGTCGCACCACCATCTGGTCGTAGGCGGCAAGCGTGCCGAACACGATCAGCAAGGCGAATGCGGCATTGAGCAGAAGCGCCTTCATACCGTCCTTCATACCTGATGCCCCCGTCGCCGCAGCAACTCGGCGATGGCCTCGTCGATGCCCAGGCCCTGCGCGCGCAGTTCGTCGATGGGTGCGTTGTCCTCGAGCTTGTTGGAGAACAGCAGGTGCGTGGCAGGATCGAGGATGTTGCGCGCCACGCCTTCGCCCACTGGCGAAGAGATGTAGACCTCGGAGAACACACCGGGCTCGGTGCGCAGCGAATTCAGCAGCCGCTTCTTCGGCTCGTCCATCGACAGGCGCCCCTTGCGGTCGAGCATCTCGATCGACTCTGGTTTCTGCCGCAGCAGGAATACCCAGTCGGAGCAGTTGAAGGCGGCCTCCATCTGGGCCGAGCCGTAGTAGTCGTCGGCGCTCTGGGTGGCGGTGCCCAGCGATCCGCCGTACTTGCGCGCGCGCCGGGCCGCCTCTTCCACTACGGCCGCCTTGACCGGGTCGTCGGCGCCGATGTCGCCGAGCTGCTGCTTGAGCTCGTCGATGAAGAGCACCTTGCGCCGGTTGCGCGTCAGGTACATCTCGCCGGTGATCTGGTGCAGCAGCAGGATGTTGACCACCGCGTGCAGGTCGGGCCGGCGCTTCAGCTCCTCGTTCTCGATGACGACGAAGTCGTTCGCGAAGTCGATGTTGTTGCGGCCCTCGAAGAAGCGCTCGTACTGGCCGCCCCGCGCATACGGGTTCAGCATGATCGCGAGGTCCTTGATGCGCGGGTCGTTGATCGCGCCGAGTTCCTCGATGGTCCCGCCCTTGAAGGCGTCGCGCAGCGCGGTCACCGTCAGGTCGTTGCCGTGGGCCTTGAACAGCTTGAGCACCATCGCCGAGATGGCCTTGTACTGAACCTCGTCCAACGGCCGCGACATCGAGGCCATCTTGGAGATGGCCGGCACCAGCATGTCGATGTCCTCGTTGATGTCGACGATGTGGGTGAACGGGTTCAGGCAGATGTCCACATCGGGCTTGAACTCGATGTAGGTGCCCTTGGCCTTGCGGCACAGCTTCTCGAAGGAACGTCCGAGGTCCAGCATCCAGACCTTGGCATCGATGGCGCGGTAGGACCACGCCATCTCGTTCATCAGCACCGACTTGCCCGACCCGGGCGCGCCGATGATCGCGAAGTTGTAGTTGCCCAGGTCGTTGTCGAAGATGTCCAGCGTCATCAGCTGGCCGCGTCGGCCGCCGAACACCAGCGCCGGTGTGCGCGTGCCGCGCCACTCGGCGATCAGCGGCGCCAGGTGGATCGCGTTGGCCATCGTCTTGCGCGAGACCCGGCGCATCTTCGCCAGGTCCTTGTGGAACTTCTCCGACAACGTCATCGGCAGGCTGGCCAGAAGCGCCTGCCGGTGCATGTAGACGTCGGCATTGAGCTGGAAACCCCGGCCGCGCCAGATGGCGTTGGCGGTCTCCTGGGCGGCCACGGACTTGCCCGGCGTCGAGAAGATGGCGAGCTGGTGGTACAGGCTGACCAGGCTGCTGCCGATGTCGATGGCGTTGGCCGCCGCCGTCCAGTCCTGCAGCTTCTTGCCGACGTCCGGCATCACGTCGGCCATCTTGCTTTTGGCGTTCTGAGTCGCGCGCACGTGGTTGGCGGTGACGACCGACTTCATGACGTTCGGGTCGAGCACGTGCACGCCCATGGTCAGCAGGAAGGGTGCGCTGTACTGGAGCGCCGGCTGCATCAGGTCGCCGATCAGCGAGCCCATCTGCCAGAGCGCGAAGCGCTCGGGGAAGGACTTGATCGAGTAGAAGCGCGCCTCGAGAACGTCCGCGCCGCCTTCTTTCCACAGCCGCAGACCGGCCGGGTGCGGGTCCTGGATGGTGTCGAAGTCGACGATCTGGTCGCGGATCTCGCGGCCGTCGTCGTAGTGGAGGTTGGGCGCGTCGGTCTGCGAGACGCGGTCGGGGTTGGTGAACAGCGCGCACCAGTTGATCAGGTCGGCTGCATCGCAGACGCGGTTGGGCAGCGAGGCCGAGCGCAGCGTGGACGACATCGACTCCCGCAGAGCCATCAACGCGTCGCGTCGGGTCAGGTCCTCGGCGTCGGCGGTGACTGCCACGCTCATCATCAGCCTGAAGTCGCGGATCGTGTAGTGAAAGCCGGCCGTCAGCGACTGCTGCGCACCCTGCAGCAGGTGGCCGACACGCTGGCGTGCCAGCCGGTGGAAGAGGTTGTCGTTGCGCGCCGGGCGGCCCCAATGCTTGGCCTTGTCGGCCTGGTCGGTGTCCTCGACGCGCAGGTTGGCGTAGCGGCGCAGTTGCTCGCGCACGTGGGGTGACGCGAACAGGTGGAACTGGATGCCGGTGCCGGGCGGGCAGGTCGAGTACAGCGAGATCAGCACCTCGGCCATGCGCTCGTCGGCGCCGGACTGCGGCATCACCTCCAGCATGAAGCCCACGCTGTCGCGGTTGACGAACAGCTTCTCGGCGGCCAGGTAGGCGGAGTAGGGCAGCCAGGAGGCGAACTGCTCGGCCGGTGAGTCCATGGCCTGACCAAAGCCGATCCATGCGGACCGTGCCGCTTGCGGCGCCGGTGGGCGGGCAGATGTGTGCGGGAAGGGCATCGCGCGGTCCTCACTCGTTGCCGTCGGTACGTCCATCAGGGCGGCTTGCAGGTGGCACCAGACCCGGCAGAAGGCTCTCGGCGGACGGCAGGCGGGGCGCTCCCTTCAGGGGTGGTGGCGCGGTGGCGCCGTCCTTCGGGTCAATGGCCGGCCCTGTGCCGCGCGGCGGCGGGCGCAGCGGTGCATAGGCTTCCCGGATCTGGCGCTGGGCGTGCTCGATCAGCCACTGGCCGCTGTCGATCTGCACGTACACGTAGCCCTGGTCGTAGAGGTCGCGATCCGCGTCTTCCCAGGGCTTGAACCACAGCCGCAGAATGCGCGCTGAGGAGCGTAGAGGCGTCGACAGCGGACCCAGCGAGCCGAAGGCGGTGCTGGCGCTTGCCGGGCCCGGTGGCAAGGCCCGCGTGCCCGGCGCGGGTAGCGCGGCTGAGCCGTTCGTGGACTCTGGCGCCGCTGAACGGAGTCGCTGGCTCGGCAGGTTGTCTTGGATCGCGTTGGCGTAGGTGCCGGAGACCGAGTCGCATGTGACCCCCTCCGGGGCCTTGCATGCATAGTCGGAACTGCCGCTCAGCCCCGACATGTTCGCGCAGCCGCCGAGCGCGACAGCGGTGACGGCGAGGCAGTTCCGCCAGGGCGATGCACACATCGCGTTCATGGCCGCACCTCCGCGACTTGCCTCAGCCGTGCTTCGAGCACGCTGCGATCGACATAGCCGTCAGTGCGAGACCCGTCGGCCCAGACCAAGGTCGGTGTGCCTTGCACGCCCAGTCGGTGCGCCAGCGCGAGGTTGCGGTCCACCGGGTGATCGCAGGCCGCTGCCACGCTCAGCATCGAGGCATCGCCCTGGAGCATGAAGCGATGCCAGGCCTGTTCACGGTCGGCCGCGCACCAGATGGCGACCGGCCGGGCCTGCCCCTGGAACGGCACCAGGAAGGTGTAGATCGTGACGTCGTCCAGGCCGGCCAGCTCCGGCTCCAGCCGGCGGCAGTACGAGCAGCCCGGGTCGCTGAAGACGGCGATCCGCCGCCGTCCGGTGCCGCGCACGGTCTTGATCGCGTCACTGAAGGGCAACTGGTCGAAGACGAGTGGCGCCACGGTGCTGACCGACTGCGTGGCAATGCCGTCTGGCCCGGCCCCTTGCACGGCGCCTTGCGCCGCGGCAGCCGCAGCCACGAGTTTGGGCCCCGTCAGGTCGCGCATCGTCTGCGTGTCGAACACGCGGCCGAAAAGGAAGTAGCGCGGGTTCTTCGCGGCCACGTAGGCCACGTTGCTGTTCATCCAGACCTCGTAGACGCCATCCACCGGTGAGCGCGTCACCTGACTGAACTGGGTTCCGGGGTGGGCCTTCTTCAGCGCCGCCAGCAGGCGGGCCTCATCCGGTGTTGCAGCGAACGCCGCGGCGCCGGACACGCCGGCCGCGATTGCGCAAAGGACACGCAAGAGCTTCTGGCGCCGCAGGGGGCGGCGCGCCTGTTCAGTAGTTGCCATCGTCGGAAGCCTCCTGGGTGCGGTCGTAGGGCGGGGCGTCGGACCGAGAGCCGCGATCGGCGTTGCCCGCCATCGGCACATCGATGCGCACGCCCTTGGTGATGACGACATCGATCTCGCGGCCGGCATCGACCTCGATCACGGGGAAGGTGTTCTCGGCCAGCTTGATGTAGTACTGGGCCAGTCGGTCCAGCGCCCGGCCGACACCGGCGCCCAGGCCCGCGCGGTACGCGTCGGCGCCGGAGGTGCTGGCGATGGTCCCGAGCGCGGAGGTGCTGTAGCTGGTTGACGAGGTGGCCAGGCCCTGGCCGATGCCGCTGACCACGCCGGCCAGAAGCGCGTTGGCGAGCATCTGGCCCTGCTTGGTAACGAGGCGGCCGCGCATGCCGACCTTGCCGTCTTCGCCGTAGACGCTGCCCTGGATCTTCACTTCCAGTGCCGCGCCATCGGAGCGCACGCACGACAGGTTCTCTGTGCGCAGGTAGGCACGCTCGGAACTGATGTCGCCGTAGCCGGCGGCGATCACGAAGCAGTCGCGGTACGCGCCGCGGAAACGGTTGGGCAGCACCGAGTTGTCGGACAGTCGGATCAACACCGGGTGCGGGTTCGACTGCGACTGCCCGCCGGTCGGCGCATCCAGACCACCGAGCAGCGTGCCGCGAGTGAAGCTGACGGGCAGGAAGGTGGAAACCGTGCGTGGTTCGGCCGACGAACTGGCAGCGGCCTGTGAGCCGTTGGGGGCGGGTGGTGGGACAGACCTGTCGACGAGGGTCACGCGACTCAGAACCGGCGCCACTGGCATGGGCATCGAAGGCGCCATCGGCATGTTGGGCTGTCCCGGCGGAATCGCTGAGGGAGACAGCGGCCGACCGGCGGCAAGAGAGGACGTTGTGGGTGGCGGTGGCAACGGCAGGCTGGCCGCGGGCGGCAGAGTGACCGGAGGTTGCAGTGGCGGCGCGGGCAAGGCCGGTGCCTGCGCGGCCTGCGCCGCGGAGGTCAGACGCTGCTCCAGGTCCGAAAAGCGCTGCATCGTGCGCGCCTCGAACGCCTGCCGGTCCTTGTTGAGCCGACCCTGTTCCTCGCGCTCGCTCTCGTACTGGGCCAGCTTGCTGCCCGCGGTGCCGACCCACTGGTCGACCGGGTTGACCTGCTGCCCCGGCGGCATCACACCGATGTTGGTCACCGTGCCGAGGGTGCCGGCGGGTGACTTGGCGATCTTGTCCTTCGCCCCGTTGTCCGTGAACGCGAAGATCAGCCACAGCATGCCGACGCCGCCCAGCAGGATGGCGCCCAGCATCGCGTACTGGCGCTGCTTGGGTGAAAGCCGCTCGAGCGCCGCCCTGAACGCGCCCTTCACCGTGCCTGTTGCCGAGGCCGCAGCGTTGACTAGCGGCGCGCTCATCGCTCACCTCCGCGTCGGATCACGAACACGTTGGTGCTTTCGCCGGGGCGCAGGTTGTGGTTCTCCACCGCCACACCGACCACCTGGCCGCCCGCCTTGCTGTCGGGGCGGTCGAACTCCTGCTCGGCCACGACCATGACCGTCTGGCTCACGTTCTGCAGCAGGTACTTTTCGCCGAGCAGGCCGCGCCCTTCGTAGCGCCGCATCAGCGCGAACCGCGCTTCGGCCCAGAGTTGCATCGGACGGTTGACCTCGTCGACGCGGATGTCGGGTGGCACCCGGTCCGAGGCCATCGCCACCAGCATCGCTTTCATGGTGCGGATGTGGTTGGCGGAGGGGCCTGACGGTCCTGAAGGTCCGGTCATGCCTTGTGGGTTCGACGGAGTTCCAGTGCCGGATGGTCCGAAGCGCAGCGACTTGTCGCGGATGACGATCGTGTCGGCCGGCGTGTCCGAGCGGCGCAGCACCAGGGTGTAGGTGGCCTGCGCCGACGAGATGAACAGGTTGACCGGCTTGGCAGAGTCCCCGACCGGCCGGATGTAAATCTCGCCCTTGTCGCGGTCGCACTCCAGCACGATCTCGCCGCCCGGATTGGCCACGGGCGTGACGATGCCGGCAGGCGTTGCGGCGGCATTGCCTGCACCGCAGCTGCTCGAGTGGATGTTGCCGAACACGTCGGTGATCGGCGCACCGTCGATGCGGATGCGCGTGGGCTCCTTGATCGACAGGATGGCCTCGATGGCCACGCCATCGCGGGCATCCAGCACCTGCAGCGCATGCGCGGGTTGCAGTGCGGCCGCACAGAGGATCAGCGTCGACGCGGCTGGCCGCCATGCGCGCTGGGCGATGTCGTTAGGGGGCCGCATTCGGCACCTCCTTGAACGTCTTCAGGTGCATGCGCCCGCCGCTGTAGCCGAAGTCGACCTGGTAGGCCTTGAGGTCGTTGGACGTTTCCAGGCCGTTCACCATCGTGCGCAGGCGCCCGCGGACCACCACCGACTGGGCGTCCTCGCTGGGCACCAGCTGCTGGGGCATGAAGAAGGTGCTGGCGTTGATGCGCTTCAGGCGCGCCGCTTCCAACTCCTGCCGCGTCTTCAGCTCGCCGTGCTGCTCAGGTTCGACGTAGCCCAGCAGGATGTCCTTCTTCCAGTCGATGGAAGCAGGCGTCACGTCGAGCACCAGCCAGGCGATGAAGCTGCCCATCTGCTCCAGGTACTCGCTGCTGGCCTTGTCGCGCGAGACCCAGAACGACTTGTTGATCGACGGCGGCACGACCACCGTGCGCACCGTGCCCAGCAGGTTGAGGATCACGACGAGCGCCAGCAGATGACCGCCGGCCAGCAGCCCGACGGTCAGGCCCAGGCCCCGGTTGCGGCGGCGCATCTCCTTGATGTCGCCGTTGAGACGTTCGAAGTCCATGGGCGTCTTTCGGGCGGGCCTCAGCCGACCATCCGGCGGATGTGGGAGGGCGGCGTGGCGCGCATCGCGGTGATCGGGCTGGTGGGCAGGTGCCAGTACAGCCAGTGCATCGCGAAGGCCGGGTGCTTGTCGGCCTTGATGCGCGCGATCCAGCGCGACGTCAGCAGGCCCGTCGCGATGCACAGCGCGAAGGAGACCTTCGAGCCGGACATGTAGCCGAGGAACAGGCCGAAGAGGATCGGCGCTGCGACGTCGACGTCCCAGAAGCCGATCTTCCACTGGTCATCCAGGCGACGCGGGATGTAGGTGTCGGCTTGCATACGGCCCCCTGGGATACGTCGCGCAGCAGCTTCAGATGACCGCGCCCATGATCGCGCCGGCGATCACCAGGCCCACGGCCGCGAAGATGGCCAGACCGACGTAGAACAGAACCGGCCCGAAGTTGCGCAGCGCGGACAGAGAGATCAGCGCGACGACGAAGCCGACGAAGCCGACCAGAGCCTTGATGCTCGGCCCGAGCGCGGCGATCTGCGCCAGCGCCGAAGTCATCGGACCGGCGATGCCGACAAAGCCGACGAGGTCGAGCGCATGGCCCGGGAAGGCGACGCACAGGCCCAGCACGAGCAGCCCGAACAGGGCCATCACGGTCAGCGGACGGCGCGGCGACAGGCGGAAGGTGGATGCGGAAGCGAAAGTGACGGTGCTCATGGAGTCCTCCAGATGCGGTTGAGCGAATGACGCGGGATGGGGGTGGGCACCGTCAGCCGAACCGGTTGAACCGGTGGGTTGCGGGGCTCGGCGGGTCGACAGCGGGTCGGAGCGGGTGATGACGGCAGGTGAGACGGGTGGCGTGGGTCCAGCCCGTGGCCAGTGGCCTGTGGTGGTACGTGGATTCATCACAGGTCCTCCGCGTCACGCTCGAACACGACTTCGACACGGCGGTTCAAGGCGCGGCCCGACGCGGTGTCGTTCGGCGCGGCGTAGCAGCAGGCACCTTCCGCCTGGACGGTCAAGGCGGGCGCCAGGCGGGGATGTCGAGCTCGCAGGTGCTCGCGTACCGCTTCGGCGCGCGCCAGGGCGAGGGCCTGGTTGACCTGAGGAGGTCCGACGCTGTCGGTACGGCCGCTGATGGCGACGCGGCGTGCCGCGGGGGCGGCTTCCGCGGCTTCGTCGATCAGGCCGCGGGCGGTCGGGCTGAGCATCGCGTTGCCGAAGGCGAAATGCACCACGACTTGCCTTGATGCGCTGGCGGCGTCGGCGCGGGGCGTGACTCGGGTGGCAGGTACGGGCGGAACGTCTCGGCCCGTCACGGCGGGCAGCACCGTCTCGCCGCGACCGAGCGACTCCGCAAGCCCGATGGCAGGCGGCACCGGTGCTGCGGGTGGCGGCTCGCCAGGGAACGTCTTGGGCGTGACCGCAGGGCATGCCGGCGGCAAACACGTCGCGAAGCCGGCGTGCCGGCCGAAGTCGAGCTGCGCGACGTGGACGGCGGCGACGGGCGCGGGGCCGCGCGACGGCGCCACCAGGCTGCCGGTTGCGACCACAGGCGCGCTGCAGGATGCAGCCAAGGCTGCACTCGCGGCGGCAAGCACCAAGGCGCCGACGACACGCGCAAGAGTGGCCTTCACGGTGACACCCTCGCTATCAATGCCACCGGGACAACCGCATGCTGGGGCGCGGCGATCGAAGGCGGGTTCGCGGCATCCACAGCCAACGTCGCGCGCGATGCTGGCAGCTTGCGGTAGACCTGCCACGCGTATCGGGCACGCGCCTGTGTGCAGGCCGATCCCTTCAGCTCTGAGCACGCGGCGTTGTAGGCGCCCACGGCGTCCCAGGTGACGCCATTGCGCGCGAAAGAGTGGGCCAGCAGCCAGGCACCAACCTGGATGTTGGTGCAGGGCTCGTACAGTTGCGCCTCGGTGATGCCGTGTCGGGCCAGCGTGCGCAGGTGCGAGCTGTTGATCTGCATGAGGCCGATGTCGTAGGACCCCGTGCGTTTCAGATGCGATCGGTTGACGGCGCGCGGGTTCAGGTCCGACTCGACGCGCGCAACGGCGTAGAGGAGTTCTGCGGCCAGCCCGTAGCGTTGCGCCGCCTGATCCCAGCACGCTACGGCGTGCAGCGGCGCGCACAGCAGCAAGATCGATCCGGCGAGGCAATTCGAACGCATGGCTCAACCCGTCGTGAACTCCAGGACAGAACAACCGCCGGCCGGGGGGCTGGCGGGGGGAGGTCTGGGCCGTCGGTACGGCCTGGGTCGGGTTCAGGTAGGGCCGGCACGCTGGCCGGCAGGGTGAGATCAGGTGCCGCTGGGTGGCAGGAACAGGCCCGCAGTGCCGTCAGTCAGCGGGAGGCAGCCGCCAGCGCGCCGACCGATCGGCCATGTTCAGGCGTGCCTGCTGCAGGACGAGGGTGTCGGCGTGCTCCAGCTGGCGGCACAGCGCCACGCAGGCGGTGGTCAGTTGGTCGAGCTGGAACTTCGGATGCGGGTGGCGGTTGGCCGGCGAGCGCTGCACGGCCAGCAGCAGGTCGTACTGCTGGCGCCACATCGACTCGCGCCTCCTTGGTGTAGTCGGCGTTCGCAGCACCAGCTGACTGCCGAGAAAGTCAAAGATGCGGGCGGGGGCATCGTCCTGCGCGAACACCAGCGACACGCAGGCGCTGATCAGGTCCGGGAACCGGAACGTCGGCGAGACGTTGTCGCTGCTGCGCAGCAGGCCGTAGAGCCACTCGTGCTCCTCCAGCCAGAGGCGGGTCTCGATGGTGTCCGGGTGCTCGGCCTCAGGAGCGCTGTGCGGGGCGGGCTCCTGGCGGGCGGTGGGCAGTGCGGAGAACATGGCGCTTCCCTCGGGTCGGTGGCTGCGGGCGATGCTCTGTTGAGCGCGTGACCGAAGGGTAGGGTGGGGTGCGCCATGGAGCAGCGCGGAATGCGGGGTTTGTGAGGGGGGTTTCGGGATCGGGCGCCCGAGCGCTGCGGCAGCGCAGCGGCGCCACCGAAAGTGGGCAAAGCAAACATGGATGGCTGCAAGGCAGCCCGATCCGCACCCTGGGTGTCAACCCTTGTGCATCTCCAGCGCCGCCTGGTACTCGGCGCCAAAGTCGGCGCCCGTCTCCATCGTCGGATCGATCTGGCGGAACGCCGTGTACATGATGGCCAGCAGGTGCAGCCCCGAGAACTTGCCCGGGAGCGACTTCAGCGTGTACTTGTCGGCGGGGTCGTTGATCTCGAGGCCACTGCGCCCCAGCACCGCGATCTCCAGCGCGATCGCCTGGCGCTTCTGCGCCCCGAGTTTCTTGAAGGTCTGCAAAGCGCCCGCGATGTACATCATCACGTCAGGACGAAAGCCGCCGACCGAGCTCGACTTGAGTCGTTTCTGGGCAAAGGCCGTTCGGGCCTTCTCTGCCTGCTCGACCATGGGTGAGTTCGGATGCTCATCGATGAAGCGAAGGTAGAGCCTGTCGGCTTCCTCTTCGGCAGCATCCGTGCCCGCCTGCTCCAACGCCGTGGCCAGTCCGAAGATGGCCTGCGGATCGTCCGGCATCAGCGCCAGCGCGCGGCGGAGATGGGTGACGGCCTCGTCGATGCGCTTGAAGCCAATGAGGATGCCGCCCAGGTTGCGGCGCGTGTAGCCGTCATTGGGGTCGGCTTCGACGGCCTTCTCGAACGCTTGAAGCGCCAGCTCGGGTTTGCGCATGCGGTGGTACGCATTGCCGATGCCTACCCACGCGTGGGCGTGGCCCGGGTCCAGCTGCACCGCACGCTTGAGGCGGATGACTGCCTCGTCGAACTGGCCGAGCTCGCTGTAGGCGATGCCCAGGTTGTAGAGAACGGCTGCGTTGGCCGGTGCGGACTTGGTCAGGCTCTCCAGGAAGGGCACGGCTTCGTCGATCTTGCCGGCCTTGAGCATCGGCAGCACGAAGTCCAGCGCCGACGACTCGGCCGGGAACGCCATCACGGTGACTTCCTGGTCGTCCACCGTGACCATTGCCGTCTGTCCCTGTGCTGCGTACTCGGCCGCGAAGTGCAGCATCACGGCAGTCTTGAACGCTTCCGTGCCGACCTGGCGCGCCTCGGGAGGCAGCAGATTCGTGTCGAAGCGGTGCAGCGGAATCTTGAATTCGGTCGCCATGCGGTTTCAGGGCTTGTAGGGGATCCAGGTGTACCAGCCCGACATGCCGATGGCGCCGGCCCACGCATCGACGAGTTCGCGGTCGTGGGCTGCCTTGGACGACATCGAGTCGCTGATGGCGAGCAGCTCGGCGCCGAGCTCGAGCACACCGGCCGCCCGATACGGTATCGCATAGCCGGCCTGGCTGAGCAGGCGGTCGGCGAAGAGCGCATACGCCGCCACCGGCGCCAGGAGCGGCACCGGAATCGAGAGATTGCCGATGCGCTTGGACAGAAGCTGAAGGTTTTCCTGCTGCATCGCATCCACGCCCGCGGCCTGTAGCTCTCGCAGCTCGGGGTGGTCGTTCGCCAGCCACTGGTCGATGCGCATGCCGATGGCATAGGAGCGCAGGTTCATCAGGGCCCAGTGGGCCGTCATCTGGGCGAACTGAGGGATGCTGGCCTTGTCGCCGTCGTCCAGGGGCTGGCCCGTGGTCATCAGTTCCTGAACTGCGCCTGCAGCAGCGCCGGTCGCGGCGAAGTCGAAGCGTTCGTCGGGCGGCAGTTCCAGGAGGCGAAGCAGGTAGCCTGCCTGGTAGGCGACCCAGTAGTCCAGGGGTTCGTTTGCCGGGCGATAGCGCAGCACATGCGTCGGCGCACCGTTTCGCGCCAGTTGGAGGGTGGCGCGAAGGGTGAGGCTGCTGTCGGGCTTGAATTCGACAGATCGACCACTGAGGGTCTCGATGCGCTGCAGGATGCCCATGGTGTCTGGGCGGAGGTTTTTCATTCCTGGATTATCGGCGTCGCGTCGCGACGGCCTTGCATCGCTCGGGGGCGGTCGCAGAATGGCTGGACGAGCAAGCGGCCGTGCCGCCGGAGTGTGAACATGACCAAACCTCGCCCGATGAAGCTCCAGTTCGAGGAGGCCCATCCGGATGACTGGGATGCCTTCAACGCGTGGACTGCGGGTCCGGTTCCCGTGAGTCGAGTCGATGCAGCGCGCGGACTCAAACGGGCTCGTCGCGGCGGTGAGGTCACACTGGAGGGCGGGCACCGGTATCGCCTGGTGGGCATGAACACCGTTCTCCTGCGTCCTCGAGGTGGCCAGAGCGCAGGCAGTTGAGGACCGGGGCGTGGTCCCGGACACAGGCCTTCAAGCCATGCCAGCCTGCTCGAGTACCTCTACGAGGCCCTTGCTCATCCTCTCCAGCTCGTCCTCGGGGAAACCGAACCGCTCGAACACCGCGTTCATCCCACCGAAACCACGCGCCAGGGCG
Organism: Betaproteobacteria bacterium; assembly: GCA_947453725.1. Lineage (GTDB taxonomy): Bacteria > Pseudomonadota > Gammaproteobacteria > Burkholderiales > Burkholderiaceae_C > Rubrivivax. The sequence goes on from CANGHH010000006.1 coordinate 159,160, forward strand.
CCCGCCACGAGGTCTGCGTCCATCTCGACCGCGCCCCGGCCCAGGAACCTGTGGCCAGCTACGCAGGACAACAGCAGCTTGATGCTGTCATCGACCTGGTTGAAAAAGTGAGCCCAGTAGGGCCACGCCGCCTCCAGGTCGCGCAGCAGGGCGCGGACCTCAGGGATGTCCACCAGTTCGCGCGGATCCTGGTTGTAGCCGTCCACCACCAGCGTCATCTGGCCACGGTAGCGCCATGCATCTTCACGCGTGGCCAGGAACACCTTCAGGCGCGACACCACAGAGGCCAGGTCCTTCGCCTCGACCTCGCGGCGAGAGATCATCAGGACGACAGGCTCGGTGACGCCCGGGCGAAGGTCGATGCGAGGAGACTTGGCCATCCGAGCATTCTCGCGCCGGATCGGACGCCGGCGCACCCTGCCCCAGGCAGCAACTGCCACCGTTTGCAGTGGCTGTGCTTTGGACATCTACAGCAATCATGACGTGCTGGCTTGCCAACAGCCGCAGACCGGGCCTGAGCGATCGAGGCGTGCAGACTGGACCGACTGCCGCCTCCCACAAATATTGGCTGACCGAAACTGCACACAATGTCGGTCGAGGAGAGCATTCGCGTCCGACTGGGCCGCGCTGCGAGCGGGCCCTCCTACTGAATGCGGAGGACTGGTGCCGGTCGACGAGTCCTTGTGCATCTGCATGTCGCTGGTTCCCAGTTCGAAGTCCTGCGAATGGCCACCGATGAAATCGGCAGAGGACACTATATGCACCAGTCGCCACGTGGCCTCGCCGCAGCCGCCGTGACTGGGGGTCATCGAATGCAAGGCACGCCCCGTCTCACCGGCTACATGAACAACTGCCAACTATGCGCCGTCGAGTCCTGATCTCCTGGATAGCCGTCAACAACGATCCCTTCGAGAGAGACCGGGCAGGAAACACGTTCCGCCTCGTCGAGGGCTCACCGGTTCCCGGGCCGACCCTGACGTTGTTGTTCGATGCTGATTCGCCCTATGTCGGGAGCATCGCCGATCTCGTGCTGTTTCACAGTCAACCTCCTGATGGGCACGAGACCCGTCAGTCACGCGCCTTCCAGCAAACCGTAGAAGAACTGCGCCTTCGTGATCCCGGGCTGCGAATCCACTCGGAGCCTTGGGAGGGAGATGACCCTACCGATCACGTTCAGCTATTCGACTTCCTGAGGGAGAAGCTGCCGGCGATACGGAGAAAGTTTGCCGACAGGGAGCTGATCCTGCATGTCAGCCCCGGCACGCCTTCCATGCAAACTGTGCTCGTGCTGATGGGCGAGACCGGTTTCATCGATCCACCCTTTGTGCTCGTCAAGTCGTACCGGAAGGAGGAGCGCAACGGCCGTCCCGCAGTCGTGCCCGTCCAACTCGGTATCGACAGCTACTACAAGGCTTATCGCGCTGCCCGGCCCTCGGAGGTGTCGTCGGAAGACGCGGCGGTCGTCTGGGATCCCGCGCGGTTCAAGTCCAGTCGCATGCGTGAGATCTTCGATGAAGCTCGCCGATTTGCTCAGCTGAATGTGCCAGTGCTCCTTTTGGGCGAGCGCGGTACTGGCAAGACGACGCTGGCGGGCTGGATTCGTTCTCACAGTCCCTATCGAGTGCCGGATCGAGACGGGCATTGGCCAGCGGTTGCGTGTGGTCAGTACAACCCCGAGACGATGCGTGCCGAGTTGTTCGGCTACAAGCGAGGATCCTTCACTGGTGCACTCAAGGACCACGAAGGACTTCTCGCGGTGGCCCACAAGGACACGCTGTTCCTCGACGAGATTGGTGATGTCGGCAGAGACCTCCAGCGCCTGCTGATCAAGGCTGTCGAGGAAAAGCGCTACATGCGTCTTGGTGACGACCGACAGTTGACGAGCGACTTCAGGCTGATCTCGGCGACCAACCTTCCCGACGAAAAGCTCCGCGAGCGACTCGATCCGGACTTCTTCGACCGCATCAGCATGCTGACACTGCGGATGCCACCGTTGCGCGAGATTCCGGAAGAGATCTCATGGCTCTGGGAAATGGTGTTTGCGCAGGCGGCGCATCGGGCTGGCAGTGGCCGTGTGCGACTTCCAGCCAGCGCACACCGGGCGATCGTCGACCAACTGTCGAGACATCCGCTTCCCGGCAACCTGCGGGACTTGTTCCGTGTGGCGTACCGAACCATCGCCGCCAGAGTCGATCAGCACTCACCGCTCTCAGCCGCGGACGCGTCGGAGTACGGACTTGCGGGTGTGGAAGGGTCTCCTTCCGAGATTGGCGCCGACGCGCTGCCCAAGGCCGTGGCACTTGCCTTCGCTGAATCGACAAGTCTGGAACCCCTCGTCGCATCGGGCGAGTCGATCAATACGAAGGCGGTCGAGAGAGCTTTCAAGGCCTACCTGGCTGAAGAGATCCGCAGGATCGCCAAGAAGCGCGGGGTCTCCTCTGAATCCCTCTGCGATGTCACGGATCGTGCCTTGAGGGAGTGGGCAGCCACTCGGGATGGGAAAAAATGATCCGACCGGCGGAAAGATTGTTCCTGAAATGGCCGTTGTTCAGGGGCGTCAGCAGGACTAAATCGTGTGTGGAGAGTGATGTTAAGTCATTGATTTACAAGGAGTTAGTCGCCTATTTGGGGCTGTCATGGCGAACGTTGGCACGCATATCGCACTACTGGTTGGTGTGGAGCACGGAATCCTTCCGAGCCCGATCAACCCAGGAGAACCAGCGAAATGAACATGAATGTGACCACGAACGGCTCCGTATTCGGCAGCGCACCGGCAGTTACCCAGCACGCCTGGGCCCGGATGTGCGGGCGCCGGTTGAACGGACAGACCATCGATGCGGTGCTGAGCTATGGGCGCGTGATCCACGTACGTGGGGCGGCGATCTACGTCATCGGTCGGAAGGAGGTGGAGAGGCTTGGGCGGTCAGGCGTGGATGTAGCGGAATACGAAGGTGTGCAAGTCGTCTGCACCCCGGACAGCTCTGCAATCTTGACCGTCTACAGGAACAGCGACTTTCGCGGGCTCAAGCCGCGCAGTGGACGGCGTTGGCATTGATGGCCAGCACGTCACACACCTGGAACCTCAAGGGGTAGCGCATGGGATGGGCCAAGTATCTGGAAGACATCGCTAGTCGGCATAACGGGACGTCTCTCGTGCAGAACCAGTTCCAGAAGGAGCTTGGGCGTGTGGCACGGCCCGGCAGCCCCAAGGCTCCGGGCAAGATCAAGTTGAAGAATCAAGGAGAACAACACATGTCAAAGCTCAAGGATTTCGTGGTCACGACGGCCCGTCCGTTGCCGGTCATCCTGCTGGCCGATGTCAGTGGAAGCATGGCCACGAACGGCAAGATCGATGCACTCAACGACGCGATTCAATCGATGATCGAGAGCTTCGCGACTGAGGATCACAGCCGCGCCGAGATCCATGTTTCGGTGATCGCGTTTGGCAAAGGTGGCGCGCGGCTCCACCAACCCTTGTTGCCCGCTGCGCAGATCAAGTGGGAACGGGTCACCGCAGCGGGCAATACGCCAATGGGTGCTGCGTTCGACCTGGTCGTGAAGATGGTCGAGGACCACGACCAGATTCCGAGCCGAGCCTATCGGCCGACCGTCGTACTCGTATCCGATGGCCAGCCTACTGACGAATGGCGGGAACCCCTGCAGCGCATGCTCGCATCGGACCGTGCCGCCAAGGCCTCCAGGTTCGTGCTGGGAATCGGAGATGACGCCGACCCAGCAATGCTGGCTGAGTTCTTGGCGGACCCATCGGCGCGCGTTTACTCGGCGCATGAGGCCCGCCAGATCAAGAACTTCTTCCGCTGGGTCACCATGAGCGTTACTCAGCGCACCCGCAGCGTGAACCCAAACAGCGTGGTGGTGGTCGATCCCATGGCTCTCGATGAATATGACTTCTAGAAATCGATTGGCACGCAGGAGCCGAGTCGATCACTTCGGAGCGAGTGTCGCCGGCCCGGCACACCGCGCATTGCGACGGCCAAACGAGGACCAGTGGTTCGGTGCTTCTGGCGCCTTCGGAAGTCTGGTCGTAGTGAGCGACGGACTGGGCTCGAAGAGCCAGGCCAGGCATGGCGCCAAGAAGGCCTGCATCGCCACGTTGCGGGCTGTCCGTGCCTGGCACAAGGCTGGGACGTGCTCAATCGATGACCTCGTCGGCAGGATCGAGCCGCTCTGGCTTGAAGAGATCGCGCCGTTCGACCGCGGTGACTGTGCCGCAACTTGTTTGCTTGCGCTGGCTCATGTCGGCGGGTGCGCCTATTTGGCTGCGCTTGGCGACGGCATGGTGGCGGTTCGAGTTCAGGGAGTCATCGAGCGGGTGGAGCACCCTCGAGGATCCGGGTTCTCCAACGAGACTCAGTCCCTTGGCAGTGGTGGTGTCTGGGCAACGCGCTGCTTCGAATGCTCCGAGATTGACATCGCCGTTCTCGCATCTGACGGAGTCTCGGACGACCTGCGTTCCGATCGCCTTGCCGACTTCATCGCTTGGCTGAACGACGAATTCGCTCACCTTCAACCGGTCACACGTTGGCGATCGCTGCGTCGTGAGTTGACCCATTGGCCGACACCTCGACACCTCGACGACAAGACGATTGCGGTGCTGGCTTGGCCGAGCAAGGAAGCTGCATGAAATCCGTCTCACGGCAAGTGACCGATCTGAATGGCGCGCGTCACGTCTTGACTCGGCAAATCGGGCGCGGCGGACAGGGCGCGGTCTTCGAGGTCAAGGGCGGCCGCCTGGCTGCCAAGATCGTCTTCGACTCCTCGGCTTCCCGCCGTGAAAAGCTCCGCAACCAGCTTACCCAGATCAAGAGGTTGCCTCTAGCCGACCTCGAGATTGCGCGTCCACTCGAGATGCTGCGTGAACCCGTTCTTGGCTACTTGATGGAACTGCTGACCGGCATGCAGCCGCTGAGCGCGCTTTGCCATCCACCCAAATCGGTCGCCTCAGTCAAGGCGTGGTATTTCGAAACCGGTGGTCTGCGCAGGCGTCTGGCGCTGTTGGCCCGCACGGCCGATGTGTTGTCCGCTCTTCATGGGAAGGGACTCGTCTACTCAGACCCCTCGCCGCACAACATCTTCGTGTCCGAGTCCAGCGATGCCATTGAAGTCAGGTTCATCGACAGCGACAACATCCACTACTCGTCGAGCGCGGGGGTTGCTACTGTTTTTACTCCTGGCTATGGAGCGCCCGAACTCATGCGATGCACATCGGGCGTGAACTCGCTCACCGATGCGCATGCCTTCGGTGTTCTGTGTTTCCAGACCTTGTCGCTCGTTCACCCGCTGATCGGCGACTCAGTTTCGAACGGCCCGCCAGAGAGAGAGGAACAAGCATTTGCGGGGGCTGTGCCGTGGGTCGATGATCCGACTGATCGTTCGAACAGTTGCTCGAGCGGCATACCCCGTAGCTTGACGCTGTCTTCGAGGTTGGCTGAGATCTCACAGAGAGCCTTCGGCATCGGCCTCAATCAGCCCTTGCAGCGCCCCGGAGTTTCGGAGTGGGCGGAGAGATTGCATGCGGCTGCAGACGCAACCGTACTGTGCCCAGAATGCCAGGGCACGTACTACATGAATGCCAAGCAATGTCCGTGGTGTGAAGCGCCTCGTTCCGGGTTCGCGATTGCAGAGTTCCACCTGTGGGATCCCTCGCTAGGCGAGGGTTCTGAGATCGTCTCGAAGCCTTCCGGGGATCGGCACAGGCCGGTCATTGCGGCCGCCTTGGCGATCACCGATGGGGAAACCAAGGTCATCACGCGGCGACACGTCAACGGGCACGCGGGACGGGAAGGGCAGCGGCCTGTCATTGCGCTGAAGCTCGAAGGATCGCGGGTCACGGTTCAAGCCCTCGATGGAGCAACTTATCGACTTACATCGCCCACCGGTGCGCGGTCCGCTGAAGTCGGACCTAGACCCTCATCAATCCTGCTGAAGCAGGATGAAGCCTCTTGGCGTTTGCATCTCGGATCGATCGACACCCTCCACAGGGTCGTGTCCTTCACCGCGCGGAAAGCGGGTTCCAAATGAAGGCACATGAGGTTCCCTACGGAACGTGTTCGCTGGTTGAACTCGTCCCCTCCGATGCAGTGAGTTTCGACAGCTCTGTGGCCTTGAGACGGGAGATCGCGATTCTGTTCTCCGAGTCCACGGGTCAATCACTGCTGCGTGCCGGTCCGACGGCGGTCAGCGTCATCGGGCGAGACAAGCAAGCGCAAGCCATCCTCGCCCGACTGAGGGACCGCAATCTTCCACGACTCGGGTGGGTTACCGCAACGACGCCGAAAAGCGGTCCCATCGAGTGGATTCAAGTGCAAGTGCACGAGTTCCCCGTGCAGTACTCCTGGCCAGGTGACATCGACGTTGGGGTTGACGAAAAGGTTGTCGACGTCATCCGCCAGAAGCTCGGAAAGAGCATTTCCGCAACCGAAGTCATCGAATGGCTGACCGAGCGTTTCGTCCTGATCGACCAGGAGTCGGGGTCGAAGGTGTTCATCTCTGGAAGTCCAACGCCGGAGAGCGATCACCGGCGCCCGTTTCGCATGCATGGGAAGGGCTATGCGATAGACGTTCAGAAGACGCCAGAAGACAAGTTGCTTCTGACTCGGCTGGTCGAGGCAAGACGCGGTGCCTCTGCAGAGGAAAGACGCCCGATCGTCCCCGTCCAAGGGAACGTCCGCTTTTGCGACTCGACCATTGCAGGCGCGTTCAGGGGTGCAGCTAGGTCTCAGTTGGATCAACTGGTCGAGCAAGCAGGCAGCTATCTGAACGTCTGGCGGGAGTACAACAAGCTTGAACGAGACAGTGTCTTTCGCCGAGCAAGGACACTGGGTTGGCTCAGCTATTCGGAGGCCAAACGGCAGGCAGATGGCCGATGGCGGTTTCGGATTCAAGATTCGAAACAACTCGACACCGCGTTGAATCTGCTGCGAGGTGCAGAGGATGTGGAGTTGGAGGCCGCATCACAGCCTCCGCGAGAGTTGCAGGAGAGCTCGGACTCGTCGAGCAGTGGCCTGGCAACCGAGGGCGGCGCCACCAGGAGTCCGAGGGCATTTGTCGGGTCTTTCGTCGGGGGCGACTCTGGGCGATACCTCGACGTTCTACCCACGGGAGACCTGGACGATCGCGAGCCCCCGATCCCTGGCGTGCTGTTCATGAGCATGAGTGGGGACAGAAGGCGCTTGGAACGCAGGGAACGGGCCCAAGCCAGCATCGCTTTGGCCGAGTGCCCTATGCCTCAGCTGGGTCTACTGCTCGAGGGTAGCGCTGTGCCGGAGCGACGGAGGAAGACCGAGACCGCGCTGTCGGCCGTCGTCCGAGAAGTGTTCGGGGGCGATCCGACACCGAGGCAGATCGAGGCGATTCGGGTTGCTCTGAACACGCCGGATATCGCCCTGATTCAAGGGCCTCCGGGGACCGGGAAGACGAAGACCATCGCCGCGCTCCAGGCGCGATTGGCTGAACTGGGCGAAGACGGGGACCTTGCTGGCCAGACGCTCCTCACGAGCTATCAGCATGATGCAGTCGAGAACGCAGCGGCAAGAACGCTGGTCTTCGGTCTGCCTGCGATAAAGGTCGGCAGAAAGCACGGGCGCACCGACGACGGCGACGGGTTCGACCGTTGGCGGCGCGAGCGCGTCGACGGCATTCGGGCGGACCTGGCGCGATTGCCGGAAAGACCGGTCAGCGAGGTACTGCGGAAGGTCCGGTCCATGTCCGCGGCCTACCACGCATCCCGATTCAGCCCAACCGAGACTACGAAGATGGTCCGCGATATCGAGGACATCGCGCGGCCATACCTGTCACCGTCATTGTTGGATCGTCTTCTGGCTATCCGGCAGGAACTCTCTGGAAAGCAAGATGGAGGTCCGACCTTTCAGTCCGACGATCGCGACTTGCTGCTCAAAGCCATTCGGGGATTGCGTGTCGATGCGATCAGCTTTGGCGATGACGGTCCGAGGAACGCTACGAGAGTCCTGCATAGGCTCGAGTTGCTCGGCGCGTGCGATGGCGACGCGCTACGGCTACTCACCGTTGCCTCCGATTGGGATGCGGACGGTGAGCCTGCATTCCTGCCTGAACTCAAGGCACTGCAGGAAGCACTCTTGGATCGATTCTCTGAACAGGTCGCCGTTGGTGGGCCGAGTCGCCACGGCGACCTGGAGGAGATCCTGCCCGAGATCGTCAATGAACTCTTTTCGCGGGCACGGGAGTCGTCGGGCGGTGAGGACGCCGTCCTCTATGAGTATCTATTCGACCTTGAAAACGACGTCGATGCGGTGCGGTCTGCGGTGCGTGACTACACCGTCGTGCTGGCGGCCACGTGCCAGCAGGCAGTCGGATTTCAGATGAGCGCGCTGAAGGGTGAGCGAAGCGTCTTCGCCAACGTCATCGTCGACGAGGCGGCGCGTGCCAATCCTCTCGATCTGTTCATTCCCATGGCACTGGCTGAACGTCGCATCATCTTGGTCGGCGACCATCGACAGCTGCCACACATCCTCGAACCAGATGTCGAAGGACAACTGGAATTGTCGGTATCTGAAGAGACTCGCTTGGCATTGCGCCGAAGTCTCTTTCAGCGCCTGTTTGAGTCGATGCGCCAGCGAGAAGCGATCGACGGCATCAAGAGGACAGTCACGCTTGACGTGCAATACCGGATGCACCCGGTGCTTGGGGGTTTCGTCAGCGATACCTTCTATGCGCCCTATGGGGAGGCCTTCAGGTCCGAGACGCCTGCCGATCAATTCGAGCATGCCCTGCCAGGCTACCAACCTCACGTAGCGGCTTGGGTCGACGTCCCTCTGTCGGCAGGGAAGGAGCAGGGCGGGCAGAGCAAGCGCAGGCCCGCGGAGGGACGCTGGATCGCCAAAGAGCTCAAGTCGCTGGCGACTGTGCGACCGGATCTCAGCTTCGGGGTCATCTCCTTCTACGCGGGTCAAGTCGATGGAATCCTTGCGGAGTTGGAACCGCTCGGCATAGCCGAACAGTTGCCAGACGGATCGTTCCGCGTCGCCGATGCTTGGCGTGAGACAAGAGGAATGGATGGCCACCTCAAGGAGCGCATTCGGGTCGGTACGGTGGATGCCTTCCAGGGCAAGGAGTTCGATGTCGTGTTTCTGTCCATGACGCGGTCGAATGACCTTCCGATCACGGACAACCGATCGTTGAGGCGAAAGTTTGGTCACCTCATGCTCGAGAACCGGCTGTGTGTCGCGATGAGTCGCCAACAGCGGCTGCTGATCGTGGTGGGAGATTCAGGGATGCTCCGCGGTGAAGTTGCGGAACAAAGCCTCGCTGGATTGGTGGCCTTCCGCAAACTCTGTGAGGGACGGCATGGCTGCATTGTTTCAGCTTGATTCGCCGGTCCTGCACTTCGGCCCCCGCATGCCAGCGGGAGTCAGGTACAGCCAACGCAAGTTCCTTTTGTGGCCTGCGTTGATGTACCGGGTCGTCGCGCCAGAGGTCAGGCCTCGCCAGATCAACATACTTCAGAAGGCTGTGCTCGGCATGTGCCGCGCCGGTGTGACTTCCCCTGTGCGTGTAGGCGAAAAGCTGAGGATCCACCCAGATTTGGCCGAGCTGATCATGAAGGAGCTGCTGCAGCGGGCGCTCATCAAGCCTGACGGACTGCCGACAGCCGCCGGTAACGAGGTTTTCGAGGACGAGGCTCTCGACATGAGGCCCCCGGTGACAGGCCACGTCTTCCAGGACCCGTGGTCCGGTGAACTATGGCCACGATTCGTCCAGCGCTTGGACTATGTGGAACTGGACCGTCGAGACAACGGGTTCCCCGATTTGATCTTGGGGACCAAGGGCAAGCCGCGGCGGGAGCGCGCTTTCATGTGCCGCCCGGTCGACGATGCAGTGCCTCCATCTCCGGACGTGCGGCAGATCCTGCGCGCCACCCATCGACACAAGTCTGCCTTGCGCAACTCGGAGTCATTTGAGGTGCCGGAAGACGATGAGCAGATGTCGCTCGACGTTGGCACGGCCCTACAGAGAATCTCGCTGGTCGACGACGCACCAACTCCAGTCTTTCTCACCACGTTCATCTATCTGGCAGAGAACGAGAACACCGGCGAGTGGCACGCATGCGATCCCTTCGGATTGGGAGAGAGCCCGGTACTCAGACGTGCCATAGATCGTGAGGTCGCGTTCTTTCCGAGGCTCCGAGAGGCCGTCGAGGCTCTCATCGGCTCATCGCTTGATGCGCAGGTCGAGAAGCAGCGCGGGTGGATTGCCGAGTTGAGGGAACTTGCCACTTCGAATCTCGAGCGCAAGCTCACGGTCAATGCGCGAGACCTGCCGGCTTTCGACGAACTCCTTCAACTCGAGATGGCCTATCTGGATGCCGAACTTCTGGGGGATGCCTGTCCTGAGCAGCGCCTACGCGATTTGCTGGGTGCGGCGAGACGGGCGCTGGAATCGACCTTTAGGTCGATTGCATCGAAGTTTCCTCCGGGGGATGTCTGGCGTCACGTCTACTTCAAGGACAAGGCCGGGAAGGATCGCCCCGTTCAAGACCAAGTCTACGTATCGGACGTCTACAAGGTTTGCGCCACCAATCTCGGTTTCGCTACTCCCCTTCCGGAGGCCGTCCAACGTACGCGACCGAACCATTTGCGGGCTGCATGTTTCGAGTCTGGCTGGAGGCTTCGCGGCGCGATCGTCGCTTCGATGATGGCCGCAGTCAACAACCCATTGCACCCGCTGGTTCTTGCCGCAAAGCGACGTCCTGAACTGATCGAGGACTTGGATGCGGTGGCCTCGATGGCCGGTGAGGCTATCCATGCGGGAGACAGCATCGTAGAGCTTGGAGCCATCACTCCAGTGATCGATTCGGTCTACCGGTCCATTGCAATCCTTGGCGGCATCGAGGTTGGCGAGATAAATCAAGTTGAGAAGGGTCGATAGATGTCAAAGAACAAGAACAAGCACAGGCAGCAGCCAGCGCCGGTCAAGAAGCCTGACCTGCCGCCTACCTCCGGAGTGACACCTCCGGCGCCGGTAGGCATTGCGCCGTCATTGAATCCTGGCGAGTTAGTGACGCCTGTCCAAGCTGCCCAGGCCATCACCAGCATTCACTCACAAGTGCTCGAGGCAGCGACTGAGTCGGACATCGAGGTTGCGATGATCGCGACGCCGTCCAATGGCGACGCCATAGATCTCGAGAAGGCGGTGCGCGAGCTGAGCGAAGCGTTTGCGATGTGCAAAGCGCGATCAGAGCGCATGGTGCGACTCGAAGCCGGGGAGGCCAGCCTTCAGGAGTCGCAGGCGACGCTCCTTCAGCAGCAGAGTCGACTTGCTGCGGATCAGAGAGATATCGATGAACGTGAGGCGGGCCTAAAGAAGCGCGAGGAAGAGTTCCGCTCTCTAGAGGACAGCCTTCGTGGTCGCGAATTGAATGCAGAGGCCGGGTTTGTCGCTGAGCGACGTGCCTCGCTGCAGCTGCTTGACCAGGAAGCCGCTGCTGTCCGCGAGGAACTCTCACGCGCACGTGGATTGATGGCGACCGAACGTGCTGAATGGGACTCGCGCTGGCACGAGCAGGACATCAAGGTCCGCGCAGATCTCGAAGCCCTCAGGGCCGAGCAGAACGCTGCGCACCTCAAGGTCACAGCGGAGCTGGATGAGCAACGGCGGCAGTTCGAGATCGAAAGCTCGCGAGCCCGCACTGATGTCAAGAAGCAGCAGGCGAAGTTGGATGTACTGGCAGAAGTGATGGCCGAAGATCGCGCAGCCTTCGACCTGCGGGTGCAACAGCGAGCCGGCGCACTGTTGGAAGACGCTGGCGCCAAGTACCGTGACTTGGAAGCTCGGCTCGATGCCGCACGGACCGAGCGCGACGCACTCTACGAGAGGCTGCGCGAACGCGAGGAGGCAGAACGTGCACTGGGCAACAGACCTCTCAGCGAAGTCAAGCAGGAGTTGGACAACCTGATCAAGGAGAGGAAGTCTCTGGCCGATCGTCTGGCCAAGCGTCCGAGCGAGGACATGGTCGCGCGCCTGGAAACGCTGGAGCGTGCCCAGGAAGAGTGGGAAGCCGATCGTGCGCGTCTGTCCCAGGAGCTGATTTCCAGTCGTGCCGCGGTAGCCAGGTCCTCGATTGCCGTCACCGAGATGGAGTCGCTACGAGATCAGAAGGCTGCACTGGAGACTGGCAGGGACTTGCTTCAGGCCGCGCTGGAGGAACTGAGGAAGGATGTGGATGATCGAATCCGGCGCTCCGATGGCGTGAGCCCCTTCCCATCGTGCAGCGAGATGGACAGGGACGAGGCGCTTCAGGTCAGCCCGCCGATGTACGACGAAATTCCCGACCTCAGTGCCTTCTGCGAGGACCTCCAGCAGCGGATCGCCATCGATCCAGCGTCCAGCAAGGTTCTGCACTACTCCCTTTCCGATATCCGCTGTTTCCTGGCCGGCATGGCGATGAGCAGACTGCATCTGCTGCAGGGCATCAGCGGCACAGGGAAGACGAGCCTGCCGCTTGCCATGGCCCGTGCGCTTGGCGCCGGGTCGACGCTGGTCGAGGTGCAGGCAGGGTGGAGAGACCGTCAAGATCTAATTGGCCACTTCAACGCTTTCGAGCGTCGCTTCTACGAGTCGGAGTTCCTGCAGGCGCTCTACCGGGCACAGTGTCCCCGCTACGCGAACGGCGTGTACATCGTCGTCCTGGACGAGATGAACCTCTCCCATCCCGAGCAGTACTTCGCCGACCTGTTGTCGGCACTCGAACAGGACCCCCAGCACCAGAAGCTGGATCTGATGACTGCATCCGTTGAGCCGGCTCCTGCCTTGCTTCAGAACGGTCGGACGCTTCCGCTGCCTGGCAATGTCTGGTTCGTAGGGACGGCGAATCATGACGAAACGACGAAGGACTTTGCGGACAAGACCTACGACCGTGCGCATGTGATGGAACTTCCCCGTCATCGGGAGTTCTTCAAGCCCAAGCGGTCGAAGGCACGACCGCCCGTTTCTCTGGCTGCATTGCAGGGGGCATTCTCTGCAGCTCAGAACGTTTTTCAGAAGCAGGCCACGGATGCCTATCAGTTCGTGGACGGATCCTTCGCCGACATATTGGGACGCCGATTCCGGGTCGGCTGGGGCAATCGTCTGGAGCGACAGATGCTTGACTTCGTTCCGGTGGTATTGGCGGGCGGTGGCACATTGACCGAGGCGGTGGACCACGTCCTGGCGACCAAACTCCTACGCAAGATTCGGGATCGGCATGACACCAGGCCGGAAGACCTGGAAGCGCTTCGGATTGCTGTTGAGGAGGCATGGCCCCGTCTCCGCTCTCAGGGCGAGCCTGTGAAGTCGAAGGAAATCATCCGCAGCGAACTCCGGCGACTGGGTGCCGACGAGGCCGCATGACATATCGCTTCGTCGATCGATTGAGCGGTAAGGCCTGCGAAGTGCAGGCAGGGAGCACTCTGCTCGGCCGCTTCATGGTGGAGCACTCCGGCGATGATTCGACGTTCCTGAATTCCGTCGCGATCGCGGAATCAACCTACTGCGTTCCCGATTTGCGGGGGCAGTGGCAACTCCTGCAACCAGGGCAGGAGCGAATCGAAGGAACGATCTCGCGAACGCAGGTTCTGGATCGACTCGACATTTCGAGCATCTTGGACGTTGGAAAGAGCGTCGAGGAAGTCATCTCATCGGGAGGCACCTGGCTGGATACGCTCAGTGTGTCTCCATTGGTCCCGGGCATGTCCGAGCGAGCGGAACTGCAGGACTTCGAGAAGTTCCTTGCCGAGCATCTTGGGCATCTGATCGAGGTCTGTAAGCGGCCCCGGACCCATCTTAGGGTGGAAGTCGAGCGGACGGCGGTCTCTCGGGCGAGGCGAGTAGCGACGCAGGCATCCAGCTATCTGGCCGCCCATACCGAGGACTGGGATCGACCGACGCTGCGAGCGGTCATACCTAAGCGCATCCTCTCGCTTGTACGGGAGGACCAGTACGACATCTACGAGAACAGGGTAGCGGCGCGCTTGGTCGACCATGTGGATGCTTACCTTTCACGCCGTGTGACCGAAGTTTCCAGGCTGCTTCGCTTGTTCAGCGCGGCTGGGGATCACCGTTCCACCGCAGGGCAGGGTTCGCACTGGCGACAAAGGCGCGTCTACCAGCTCTGGGGCTCATCGATCGATGCCGGTGACGCTCGGCGCAAAGCTGAGCGCACCCTTGAGCAAATTAAGTATTTGAAGTACTCGATATCGGGTCTGATGGACTCGCTGCTGTATCGCGAGGTTCCGAGAAGGGCGTTCGTGAGCACGACCCTCACGATGACGAACATCCTTGCGAATGACGCGCACTATCGCCGGGTGGCGGACATCTGGCTCGCATGGGCGCGACTAGGGCTGGAGCAGTCGCCGAAGCCGGAGAAGCACTTCGAGGAGATGCAGTCGCTGTGCCGATGCTTTGGCTCGTTCGCATTGTTGCTCGTCATCAGGGGGCTGGAGCAACTGGGTATCGAACCTGTAGACCTGTCGCAGTCTCTCGCTGGGCAAGAAATTGAGCTGGCAGGGCAGGGCGCACGTGCGCGGCTGTCCTGGTCGGCCAGCGACGGTGTACTGCGTCTTGCAGTTGAGCATGGCAGGCCATTGCGAATCGTCCCGATTCCAGCGTCCGTCGCGATGCTCCCGGATGATGGTCTCGCCAGACTGATGCGCAATGCCGACGAGGCGGGAAGTTCGGGTGAGATCACCCTGGTGGTTTATCCAAGCCCATCGACTGAAGTTGCTTTTCAGCGCATGGAGCCAGCCCATGCTCATCGACTGCACGCCCTGTCGCATGAGATCGCAGAACAGGGTCAAACGAGGGCTGGGTTTTTGCCCGTTTCCCCTTGGGATTTGATCAGCGTTGAACGAGTTGCGCGTCAGCTCCGATGGGCGATCTCGGCGCCGGCGTTCCTTGCATATCCGCCGTCTTTCGCCAATCCCCTTGTGGCGGAACTCGCCGCCAACGCACTCTGGCTCAAGGTGTCTGGTTCGGACGTAGTAGTTGTTCGAGCCCCTGGGCCGCATGAAACGCTGCCAGTTGCACAGCTGCTAGTAGCTGAGAAGAGCCGGCTTGTCGCGTTGGAGGCCGAGCATGTAGACGTGTCCCAGCAACTGCGCATGGCGGTGAGAGATGGACGAGCTAGCGGGCTCCTTAACGGGCGAAAGAAGGGACTCAATGCCCAGATCACCGATCTTCAATCGCGCATCGGCTTCTTGACCTCGCTTGAGGTTGACTTGGAGGCTGGAGTGGCGGTCGTCCAGTCTCTTCTCACTTGTCCAACTTGTGCGACGGTTGCCGACCCTAGGCGTGATTTCAAGGGCGGACCCGACCATCGCTTTTCCTGTGAGTGTCCTGATTGTTCTACGCAGTGGGGAGCAGAGGCCTGTCCGAACTGCAGGGCATGGATCCCCACGCTGCTGCCGGAAGTGACGTCGTGGACGGTAGGCGAGGCTGCTGAGGTGGGTTGGCTGGATCAGTTCCTGGGGGCGGATGTGCTAGCCGTGCCGTACAAGTTGGAGCGCGGTGCGGTAGGCTATGTGTGCCCGTTCTGCGGACACGGGCGGGCGGTTGAAGGGCTCAACAGAGCTGTGTCCTAGTGTGGACGAGTGAGAGCGACATGCCGCTAGGTCAATGGGTCGGTCTGCCGGGTGAGGCTGTGGAATACCTTGCTTCGAGTGCAGCTAACGCCGGAGCCTGTCTCTCGCCGATCCTCGATCTAGATTCCGCTGGAGCCGGCTTTGATGTAGTTCAGGCACTCGTTGATGGCGCCAGCCAAGTCCAAGTGAACGGCGAGTGCGCGTGACGCCGAGTTGACGAAGATTTTGGAGAACTGCGGGACCGGGCTTGAGCAACAGCGCGATCGGGTTCACGACGGGCAAGCTCGACTTCGCGCGGCAGGCTTTGGCTTTGGCTACAGGTCGGCTTCCTGCTGCTCTTCGGGTTCGCCGGCTGCATCACCCCACACCGCAGACGCGACTTCGGCGAGTTCGCCCGCGTCGAGGATGCCGCTTTCGTTCACCCAGTGGAACCGGTCCAGCCCGCCATCGCGCTCCTGTGCCCAGCAGCTGTGGAGCATCAGGCGCGCTGCCGCATCGGCGGGTAAGCCTGCGCGCGATGCGACGGCCATCGCGCTCGGATCCATCCACCGGCTCCAGTTGTCGTCGTAGCGCTTGGACCACAGAACCCAGTGGTGGTGGCGACTGCACATCGACAGGTAGTAGGCGTCGATGCGCATGTGCATTGGCGACCAGGCCCACTCCACCTGGCCGATGTAGCGGGCCAACCTTGGCATCGCGGACGGGGCGATGTCTTCGGCAAGCTTGCCAGTCGTCATCGACCAGTTCGCTGGGCGCTCCGGAAGCCCCTTCACGAGGTACAGACGCTGCTGCGGCAGTTCCGACGGCAGCATGGGAATGTGGGGTTTGCGGGTCATGCCAATGCCTCCGCGTTGGCCGTGGACACTGGGACCGAGAAGCCGGGGGCCGATGGTTCCCACCAGGACCCGATTGCACCGGGGTGCCCCCATCGAGCGAG
Organism: Betaproteobacteria bacterium; assembly: GCA_947453725.1. Lineage (GTDB taxonomy): Bacteria > Pseudomonadota > Gammaproteobacteria > Burkholderiales > Burkholderiaceae_C > Rubrivivax. The sequence continues at coordinate 175,711 of CANGHH010000006.1, forward strand.
CCGCCCGTCGATCAGGGTTGCGAATCCATCCCCCGCGAGTTCCGAGATCATCGCCTTTGCTGCGTCGCGGGTCGGCACCGGTTGCACCCCCGGTGGCAGCGGCACCAGTCGCCCGTCGGCCCACACTTGAACCGACTCCGGCGCCGCCGAGTTGGGTCGGTATTCCAGTTGCACCCTCACGCGCCGTCCGACCCCGGCGTGCACGCACTGCAGGGCCAGCCGACGCGCGAGCAGACCGCCCACCCTGTCTGGCTTGTGGAAGTCCTTGCCGCTCCAGGCGCCGCCGCCAATGGGCACGCCCGGGCCGTAGGCGTCCATCACGAGCTTTTTGCCGGTGGTGCCGTTGTCGCCGGTGGGCCCGCCGCAAAGAAACATGCCCGCGGCGTTGATGGTCAGATCGGGCATCGGTGCCGACAGTGGGCCATCGAGGGCAGCCCGAACGGCCTCTTCAGCGTGGCGGCGCAGTGCCAGCCAGTCGGCGTCCTCGGCATGGTGCAGCGACACCGACACGGATCTCGTCACGAACCGGCCGTCTTCGTGCTCCTCGCCGCGCACGATCACCTTGCCGTCCGGACCTATCGCTCCTTGTGGATACGCCCGCTGCTGGGCGTGCAGCGCCTGCGCGATGCGCCGCGCCATCCACACCGCTCCGGGCAGGAACCCTGTCTGTGGCGTGGCCTGCGCGTACCCGATGCAGATGCACTGGTCGTCCGACAGATGGCGCAATTCCTGCCACTCGGCCCCGCGCTGCTCGATGCGAAGCGCCCTCAGGTCGACCTGCAGCTCTTCCGGCAGCGGATCCCAGCGCCCGCCGTAGCCGGCTGTTCGGTAGGTGTCCCGCACCCAGGAGACCAGGCGCTCCTCGATGTCGGGCAGGGTGCTGCGGTCGAAGCCGATCAGACCCGTCACGAAGACGTGATCGAAGGCGCATGCCGCCTCGATGCCGCATTGCCCGTAGGGGTCGGCGCGCAGTACCTCGCCGACGATGCGGTCGGCCAGCGCGTCGCAGAGCTTGTCGGGGTGACCCGGGAGGACCCATTCGGCCACGGTCACGGGATGGTTGTTCATCGCGATCTCCTCAACATTGGATTGATTTCGTCGGGTCAGACATGGCCCTTGTCGAGCGACGGCAGGCTCGTGACCGCCCAGCCGAGCCGGGCACAGAAGCTGCCGTCGCAACCGTCGAGCAGCCCGACCCGCACGCGTGGCCTCGCGCGCCGCAGGCGATCGACGAGGGCTGTCGGCACCTTCTGCACGTCACCGTCCGTGATCACCACGGCCCGGGTGATGCGCGTGTCGAGCATGTGCTGCGCCACGCAGGCGATGTGCGTGCCGCCGGTCGACCGAAAGCGTCCCCCCGCCAGTTCGCTGCGGGTTACCGGATGCACCACCGTCGAAAACCCGTGTAGTGGCCATTGCAGCAATGCCGCGGCCTCGGTCAGCGACTCCAGCAGCACGGGCAGCCAGGGCGCCATCGAACCGGAGACATCCAGGTAGACGGCCACCTGCCCTGCGGGCTGTCGTCCTGCCTGCTGGACAACTCCCTGCCACCAGAGCGGATCCGCACCCATCAGGCGCTGCAGGTGGGCTCGGCGATCGCTCGCCTGCGGCCAGGCAGTGAAGGACTCGGTCTCGACGTCAGTGCGGACCAGGGGGCCGCCGTATGTGCCGAACGCCGCCGCCTGGAGCAACGCTCGAATGGCCGCTCGTGCAGCCCGGTGCCTTTGATGCTCGCTACGTTCCCACGTTGGAGCGCCGCCGTCGTCAGTGCCGCCACGGCGCTCGACCATCGGCCAGCGCGCGACGATGCGCCGCGCCTCGGCCATGAGTTCGGGGTCGGCGTGCAGAGGATCGCCGCCCACCGACTCGTCGCCATGATTGCCGAGCAGGCGATCGGCATCCTCCGCGTTGACCGTCAGCACAACGCTGTCCAGCAGCCCGAACAGCTCGGCCGTGGTCGCCCCTGCGTCGTTGTACAGGCGGCGGTGTACGTCGCCCAGTGCGCCTGCGGCATAGCGGGGCGCCGACGGCCAGCCCGGCGGTGGCCCGATCAGGCTCCAGGGCCCTTCGGGCGCCGCTCCGGCCGAGAAGAGCGAGGTGAACTCGACGCCAGGGTACAGCCGGCAAAGCTGCGCGTTGATGATGCAGTCGAAGGCCCAGTTGGCGGCCAGCGTCGGGCGTTGATACAGACGCGTGTGACCGAGCAGCACGTGGTAGAGCTCGTGCATCACCAGCATCGACAGGTGCTCGTCGGTGCGGCATCGCGTGGCAACGAACGCGGGATTGATCAGCATGCGCGAGCGCGCGCCGACGGTTACCGCGGCGGTGGGCACGTCGTCGCTGATCTCGATCGACAGCAGGTGCAGCAGCTTGCCGAACGCTGGGTGCCGCAGGGGAACGCACTGCCGCACGCGGTCGGCCAGCACGCGGTGCTCAAAGTGGCTCAACGCAGCCTGGGCATCGCGATCGACGATCCGTTGCGCAGGTGATTCGGTGGTGGCGTCTGTCATGGTGCTTCCCGGTCCGTCGCGTGGCTGGCGATTGACGGCGCGGTCGCTGGTGACCTGACCGTCCCGGGCCGCACGGGCAGCCAGAGTTCCCAGGTCCCGGACGGCGTCGTGCTGCCGAAGAGATCCAGCAGGTGGGTCAGGGTGGGCGCCATGTCGCGCATGAAGACCGGCCCGCGAATCGCCGACACCACCCGCGCGGAAAGCAGCGGGCAAGTCACTCCCTTGGGTATCTTTGGCGGACGCTGCCGATCCATCCCGACCGCGATGTCCATTCCGAAGGGCGTGACCATGCCGATCCGTGGCACCCAGTGCGGCCACTCGACGGACTCGAGCCGCGAGGTCAACTCCTTCACCAGTTCGCCCTCCGGCAACTCGCCCACCCGGTCGAGTTCCAGTCGTGCCGCGCGGCTTCGGCCGCGGGCTGCGCAGGCGTCGTCTGCGTGTCGGGCGATGGCGACGAGCGCGCGGGCAAGTCCCAGTGGTTTCGTGAGCAGCGGCGCACCGTAGCCCATGTGCAGATGGGCGCAGACGGCGGTCGGGAGTTCGACGCGTGCCAGGCACAGCGCTTGAGACAACAGCCTGCCGCCACCTGGGCCGACCGGAACATCCCGAGCGGGACAGGGGCTCCTGGCGGGACCTCCTGCGGCGTCACCTTCGATCGGCGCACCCGCCACCAGCCGCGGCAGTATCACGGTCGAGCGCGGCGGCGCGCTCATGTTCGCCAGCGTCGGTGCGCCGGGTTCAGAGCGCATGGAGGCTCTTGACGTCGAGTTGGTCACGCAGGGCCGACCGCTGGTGCCTCAGTGCCGCCGGCTCGGCGGCGCCTTCGTTTTGGGCGTAGAGGGCCGCGCCCAGGTTACCCAGCGCCACCTGTTCGGGATCGCTCGCGTCGAGCGACGCAATCGCCGTCACCAGCGCGTTGAACGGCGCCACCCGGCTGCGAGGGACCTCGTGGCGCAGGTTCGGCCGCTCCTCGAATGACACCTGCGCTGTGAACGGCCCGGCCAGCAGTTCGAGCGTTGGGGCATCGACGCAGTCCAACTCGACGAGCGCCGGCAGCAACTCTTGCGTCAGAACCCACCGCGCCTGCTTGTCCTGCGAGGCCAGTGCGTCCGCCACCAGGAGCGACATCGTGTGCCGGGGAACCCGGGCGGAGTCCTGCGTCAACGCCGCCAGCGCCAGGCCCACGCGCCTAACCGGATGGGCCTCGTCGAGGATGCGCGCCAGCGTGGCATCGCCTTGCGACTGCGTGGCCGCGTCGACGGCCTGGCGATGGATGCTGGTCACGATGCCGGCATCGACTGACTTGCCCTGCGCTCGCTGCGGCAGCGAGTGGCGCAAAGCCACCAAGGCTGAATCTGCGGCGGCACCGTCGTCGCCGAGAGCCTGCCGGGCGCCATGGATCGTGGCGATGTTGGCCGCCAGCATGGCTGCGCGTCTGCCGGAGATGGCAAGACCGGCCTGACGAAGCGGCACGACCAGCGCGGCCGTGTACGCGGTGATCCAGTCGCCGTGCAGCGACGTGGCGATCTCGGCGTGATGCCGGCATCCGGCCACCAGGGCGGGCACATCGAGCGTATCGGTGTCGATGCGGACGGCGCCAAGGCCGCTGCGGATGACCAGCCGGCGCGCTTCAGGCGACAGGTCGTCCAGCGATGGCAGAGGCAGCACGAAGCCGAAGCGGTCCGCCAGCGCCGGGTCGAGCGGCAACGATCCGGCGTACACGTCCTGCTCGTCGGCCGAGTCGAGCACGCCAGGCGGGTTCATCGCCGCCCACCGATACCGCAGCGAGTCCAGCGCAATGCCCTGCACACGCTTCTCGTGAACGATCGAGAACAGCTTGTTCTGCACCTCGGGCCTGCATCGGCTGATCTCGTCGAGGAACACGCTCTGCGCGCCCCATAGCGTGGCGGGCGTGCGCAGATAGCGCAGTCCATCCCCGTCCGGAACAGGGAAACCCACCAAGTCGTCGAAGGAGATCAGGCTGGCGTTGTAGTGCCGGTGCTCCAGCCGCAACGCCGTCGCCAGCCGCTCGAGCAACGCGCTCTTGGCGCTGCCGTGCGGCCCGATCAGCAGCATCGGCGTTTCGGACGCCAGTGCAGCCAGGACCGGCGCGTCGAGGTGCGCCAGGCCGTGCAGGCCCAGACTGGCCAGCAACCCGGGCGAACGGCCGGCTGGCGAGACCGGATCGATGGCCTGTTGTGACGACTCGACCGTCGTCTCACCACGAGGCGTGCGCTTCTTCATCTTCATGCTCCCTTCCGTCCGGAACCGCGGGCGCGGCTGCGCCGGACGAGGGAGGCGCAACCGACGCTTTAGCAGGATTTGTGAATCGCCCTGCAAGTAGTCGAATAAATCGGCGATGAAATGAAAACGGCCCTCAAGAGCGAGGGCCGCGTGCCTGCTGTTGTTGCGCTCGTCCTGGTGGACTGCGCCCCATCCCCGAACTTGTCGGGTACCACCTTGCCGCAGGACGGCAGGTTGGTGACAGGCAGGCGGCCTGTGCTCTTGATGCTGCTGGTAATTCTACGACTGAAGGGCTTCTGGCGCAATCCAATCTGGGTCACGCAGCCGCTCGATGCGCCACTCCAGCACCTCACGTTTTGGGTACATCCGCGCCTCTGCCGGAAGCAGCAGTGCGCGCCCGTCCAAATCGCACAACGCACGGAAGTCAGGGATGCGGCCATCGAGAACCGTGGCGACATGCCACCGGAAGTCCGGGCCTGGTGCGATCAGGTTGCGGTCCATCGCCCAGTGCATGTCAGGCGACAGCGCGAGACCGTTGCGCGGATCGTCGTCGCCCGCCTCGGCGAACGGGTGGATGTGCGCCGCCTCGACCATCGCCTCGCCGCTGGGCAGCAGGATGCGTAAGCCCGTGGCCGCGCATCGATAGTCGTAAACCTGCGTCACGACGCGCCGGAACGCGGGGTTGCGGACATAGGCTGGAGGGGATGGCTCCGCGGCCAAGTGCGGAAGCGCTCCGGTGCGCAGTTGGCGCTCGTAGCGGCTGACCTGTGAACTGCGTTCGACGACGGCAACGAGATCCTGTAACCCGCGACCGAACCAATGTTCACCCACGGCGGCGATCAGCGTGTCGACGGTCCGGGGGGCCTGCAGCAATTGGTGCAGTTCGTTGTCCAGGCTCGCACAGGCGACGTTGCCGGTGATATCCGCGTCGCTGCGCGCCGAAGTCATCGCTGATAGGACGGCTTCTCGACCGGGCAGCGCCTCGAGGCGCCAGAAGCTCGGGCTGCCGCCCCTGAGCTTGCCCGCCAGATGAAAGAACGGGAAGTACGGGTTGGGGTGGTCGCCGGGCGCGCGGACGGCGTCGAAGAAGCGCCGGTAGCGCTCAAGCAATTGGGGCCCGTACACGATGCGGTTTTCCGCTAGGCCGCCTGCTTTTGCGAGATCCAGCACGGCCAGCAGCATGCAAATCTTGTGCGGACTCGCACGGCCGTGGCTCACGTTCACGACGAGCCGCGAGAAGTTGTCGACGTAGGTCTGGAGCGTCATGGCCAGTACTTTGCATTGGCGGGCAGGACCCAGCGAATGCCTCCCCGGGGGTCGTCAACGTCCCCAACTCGTCGCGGGATCAAGTGCAGGTGGACATGCGGCACGGTCTGGCCTGCCGCTACCCCGTCGTTGATCCCGATCGTGAAAGCATCTGGGGCAAGGCAGAGTTCGACGTCCGCTCGAGCCTGATCGAGCAATTCCATCATCGCGACCTTCTCGGACGGCAGGAGCTCGAAGAAGGATCCGACATGCCGCCGCGGGATCACGAGGGTGTGACCCGGCGCGACGGGGTAGGCGTCGCGAACAGCCACTGCCAGGCGATGCCCGTGCACGATCCGGGACTCGGGCAGGTTGCAGAACGGGCAATCTGTAGTCGATTTGTCCACTTGGCACTCGGTCGGCAAGCTGGGCCGGCGGCAGGTCATTCAGGCGCTGGCACATGCCCAGCGCTGCCGCCAGACGATACGTCGGCGTTCACATCAGTTTGCCATCGCTCCCCGATGATCACGAGGCCGCTTGCCTGATGACGCTCGATCGCCGTTGATCGTAGGTCTTTCAGTGACATGCTGCTTCCGCCGAACCTGATCCGGGAGTTGAGCAACTGTCGGAGGATTCGCATACGTCGATTCCGTCCGGCCCTCTCCCAGTCGCACATCAACTTTCCGTCAAAAAATGTGTCTGCGCGACGCGTCGAGAGAGTACGTTCATGGCAGATGAGGAAGTATCGGTTGCGCCGGGGGCGATAGTCGGATGCCCAATGAGGCAGTTTGCTGGCGGGCCTCAAGGGCAGTCACTCGTGACTCTGCAAAGTACCAGGCACTGGTCACGGGCGTAATCCCAGGCACTGAAGTGCCCCGGTGCCACGTCCACGCCCTGGATGAACGGGTCCTCCCCGAAACTCTTGTAGCTATCCCAGAGTTCCTCCGCCGACATTCCGGGCTTGAGGGCCGATTCGAGGTACTCGTCGACGATCTGCCGGCATTGCTCGATTGCCACGCCGCCATCGGAGAACTCGCCGTGCCTGTACCGCTCGTCCTCGTCCATGTAGTGGAAGTTGTCATCCACCATCACCACGTAGGGCATCGCGGACTCCTTGGTTTGAGTTTCGGGTTCAGCCGGCTTCAACGAACCGACTTGCGTCCAGTTCCTGCTCGCCGTCCCAACGGTAGGCCACCAGCGGGCCGTCCTTGGCTGCCGAGTAGTCGACGCACGCGACCTTGGGCGACTGCAGCTCCGGCTTTCCCGACATCCAGTAGTGGCCGATGAAGACAGGGGGGCCGTCCACAGGCGCACCGGCATAGTCGGCAGGCAGGGGATGGTCGGGCAAACGGTGGTGCTGTGCGGGACCAACGATCGCGACGTCGCGGTAGCTTCGAGGCTCGTCGTGCCACCACTTTGTCCGCACGTCGTGGCGTTCGATACCGCTGTGGTCCACGAACGAGTGACCGGACGGCAGGCGAACTTCGAGGCCCTTGGTCAGGCCTTCCATCGCTTGCCATTCCGCTGAGCCCTTCATATAGGCCGCGTGAAGGAAGTCCTCGCCCATCGGGCGCCCGGACGGTACCTGTCCGCTCACCAGTTCGACGTACGGCTCATGCCACCAGGCATGCACGACGCGGATCTCACCCAGGTCGAGCATCGGCGGCAGCGACTTGAACCATTCGATCAGTTCGCGATGCAGGGTGGAGCCCTCGACGACCTGGTCGAGAAACTCGACGTGATGCGACTTGTTCTTCTCGCTGTGCTTGCGCAAGAACTCGCCAGGCGCGCCTGGACGCTCCGTCATGTAGCCGATCGCGTTGAACTCGTGGTTGCCCATGACCGAGCTGGCGTGGCCGGTGTCGATCATCGAGCGCACGATGTTGACGACCTTGATCTGCTCCGGTCCACGGTCGATCAGGTCCCCCAGAAAGATGGCCTGTCGGCCATACGGGGGTACCCAGCCACCGGACTTCCGGACGTAGCCGAGTTTCTGCAAGAGCGCCTCCAGCTTGTCCGCCTGGCCGTGGATGTCACCGATCACGTCGTAGCCCATCGAGATCTCCTTCCTACTTCGTAGCAACATGCCACGAAGAGAGTATCCTACACTTCGTGGATAAGTGCAACTAACAGAATGATCATGACGCCTGTGCGGTCGGAGTCTTCGTCGAAGCATCACCCGATGCCTTTCACGCGGCTGGAGATCGCCGTGATGAGTCTCGTCGACGGTGTACTGCAGGTGTTGCTCGCCCGACGCGCCGAGGCTCCGCATGCAGGCAAGTGGGCGTTGCCGGGGGGCGTGCTGCGGATCGACCTGGACCGATCGCTCGACACCGCTGCCCAGCGAGTGATGCACGAACGCCTGGGCCTGGAGCTTCCGTTTCTTCGGCAACTCTGTGCGGTCGGCGGTCCCACGCGCGATCCCCGTGCGCCATGGGCGCTCAGCGTCGTCTACCGGGCGCTGGTGCCGGCGGAGAAGCTCGATCCGTCAGCAGGCAAACGAATCGAGGCGCTGGCGTGGCGGCCGGTCGAAGAGGCGATGGAGGACCGGGGGCTGGCGTTCGATCATGCGGCCTTGATTGGGCAGGCCGTCAAGGCGACGCGGCACGAAGTGGATGGGCTTGAACTGCCCTTCGGGTTTCTTCCGGAAGAGTTCACGCTTGGCGAACTGCAGTCCACATGCGAAAAGTTGCTGGGGCGGCGACTCGACAAGTCGAGTTTTAGGAGAAGGCTCTCTGAACGGGACATCGTCGCACCCGTGGAGGGAGCGATGAGGGGTGGGGCGTTCAGGCCAGCGCAGTTGTATCGAGAAAGGCGTTGATGCTCTCTTCAGGTGTCCCACGCAAGCGTCTCTGCTGACCGCGAACGGTGACTGACGAAGTGCTTGGCCGCGGGAGCTCAGTCTGGAGTTGCTTCGCAACAGCAATGCCCACTTATCCTTGAGCGCACAACCACCGCCACTCCGAGGAGCCCAGCTTGGCGACACATGACGTTTCCTTCGAAATTCCGCAGAAGTTCGTCCTTGCCAAGGATGTCGTCTTCGACATCAAGTCAGACGGTTCGAAGCTTGGCTCCCTGCTCATCAGCAAAGGGAACATCGAGTGGGTGCCGGCGAACAACAGCGTGAAGAAGCGTAGGCTCAGTTGGGAGAAATTTGCTCAATTGATGGAGAGCGAAGGCAAGGTCGCACGCATGAAGTAAGGGCTACCGACGAACCGATAGCTGTCCCGCTCGTGGCCCAAGCCTCTATGAAGGACGCGGTGAGTCTCAAGGCGCACGCTGCCTCGGCGATGGCCATCACTGGCACGCCCAGGCTGGATCGTGACGACATCTGAAATGCCGGCACTGCTACTCATCGACACCAACGTGTTGGGCATCGGTTCGATGCGCCAGTATCGGTTTCGGGACCTGAGCCACGGCGGCATGGCGACCGGAGCGATTTTGGGCATTGTCGAAAAGCTGGCTGAACTCGTTGTCAGCCATCCGGGCCACGTTCCCATCGCGCTTTGGGACGACCGCTGCAGGTGGCGGGAGGCGCTCCTTCCCCGATACAAGCGGCACCGTTGGGAAACCCCGGAGCAAGTGGCGTTTCTTGAAAGCTACCTGCGGCAAGTCGAAATCGCGCGCGCGCTTCTTCGACACCTCGGGTTCCCGCAGATCTTCTGCCCGGGTTTCGAGGCCGACGACATCGTGGGTGTCATTTGCAGGCGCGCTGACCCCTCTTGGCTGATCAAGCTGGCGACGACCGACAGCGACTGGCTACAAGCCGTGCGAACAAATGTCGAGTGGTACTCAGTTGCCACGGGCAGGATCGTCACGCACACGGATCTCGGCGATCCGGACCTGGTTGCCGGCGGACCGTTCACATCAGTCGATCACTTCATCCACGCGAAAGCGCTGGCCGGCGATACGAGCGACGGCATCCCGGGTGTCGTTGGTGTTGGTATCAAGACAGCGGCCAGGATCATTCGCGACCACGGCTCAGTGGAAGCGCTGTGGGCAAAGCATGATGCCGGCGACCCGATCAAGGGCGTCATTCTGCAGAGGGCCGCCGGTCATGAGTACAGGGCAGCCTACCGGCGCAATCTGCAGATGATCGACTGGCGGTTGGCACCCCCCGTTGGGACGGACGTCGAAGTAGACGCCGGGAGGACCGACGGGGCTGCGGCTTCGCGTGTCTGCGATCTCTGGGGGATCCCGGCCGCTGCGGTCCGCGGTCTGCAGTTGTCGCCGGAGGTGGGCCAGCCGCTGGTCGACAGCGTCCGAGAGATGTTGTCCGACTGCGGGTCGGGTTCGGACCCGAAACCATAGATTTCGGAGCTGCGGTCCGACGCCGACGTCCGTAGTGCAACAACACGGCCCGCCGCGGGTGTAGGCCCTTGGCCGCAATCCAATACGTGTCGATGGCGCCCTCAGTAACGAAGCTCTCAAGTTCCTGCGTCGAAGGCAGCAATCCGCCTGTTTGCTCCGAGATTGGGGGGCGGATCCGTCAACTTGAGACGCATGTGCGAGTGCGTGTTCAGTCCTCCGGCAACGACATCTGCACCGCCTTTGCGGCAGTGAACTCCGAGAACGGCTTGTCCCAGTCCTCATAGGGGAAGGCGTCGCGCACCTTCTCCTGGAAGTCACCGCTGGCCAGCGTCTCGTAGGTCACACCCTTGCGGATGCAGTCGAGCTTCATCTCCCCAACGAGCGTCTCGGCGCGCGGGAACACTTCCTCCAGGCGATGTGAAAGGTAGCGGGTCACGTGCTCCGTGGTCAGCTTACTGCTGACCTGGTCAAGCAGATCCTGTGGCGGCTTCTTACGCAGGGCCGGAGTCAGTCCGGTGACCAGCTTCGCGCGCGACGCTTCGATCTCCCGGGTGAGTCGTTCCACGACGGTGTTGCGGAAGCGCTCGATGTCGACGCGGATCGCCTCGATCAAGGCGTCGACCTCCTTACGCTTGCTGCGCAAGGTGATCGTTCCAAGGTCGCCGATGGGACGAACAAACCGATCTCGCATGTTTCGGACCCGTGTTTCGATGGATTCGGCTTCGCGCCCCACCTTGCTGGCGCCATCCACCAGATTGAAGCTCGTGCGAAGGCGGCGGCTGGTGGCCTCGTCGCGCAGTGCGAGGATCAGATCTTGCGGTAGCTTGACCGTGTGCCGAGTGATCTGCATGCCGGTTAATCGCAATTCGATGAACTCGACGTACGCGTTGAAGACGTTCAATGTGCGGGCGAGGTCGAAGCGTTGAGGCGGGTTGTTCACGAGATCGGCTTCCACCTTCTTGACCTGCTCCGCGCTGAGGGAAGAACGCCCGATCTGGGGCAACTGCGAACCACCTGCGTCTTCGGTCTGCCCTGAGCTGAGGTCGGGAGCGACCGTTCTCAGGATGCCGTCCACCTGATCGGATGGAAGGATCAGCGCGTTCGGGCCGCGCGGCAAATTCGGATCCTCAACCAACATCGCCGGCAGCATGAAGACGGCTGCCTTGTCGTCGACTACCAGCAGGCTGACGCGCAGTCCTGGTTCGACGCGAACGTCGACCCCGTGCTCCAAGAGCATCGACATGCTGTCCGCCTGTCCGTAGCCAAGCCGCAGCGCGTTGGCGCTGCCGTCCAGCACAACGCGCACCTTCGCCCTCCCGAGACGCCCGCAAGCTTCGATCAGCGCTGCAGCCACGGTGTCGGTTACCCCCGGCGTCGCGTAGACCGCGCGATTCCTTGCAGTCCGAATCGAGCGCGCAGCCGCGTCATCGCTTATGGTCTTCAGTTCCATGGCTGAGGCTGCCATTGATCCATCACGGCAGGGTCCGGGTCAGCGCCCGCCGCAATCGCCGGGTGCGGGACAGCGTCCAGCTGTCGCTTTCGTACGCGCCGAGAGCTCGATCGAACAGCTTCATGCACCGGTCGAAGAGGTCAGCGCCGATCCCGTCCAGATGCGGGCGCAATGCTTCCGTGATGGCCGAGTCTGCCAAGGCGCCAGGACGTCGGTTCGCCCAGTGCGCGAGCAGCAGCCAGGCATCTCCGATACAGAGCCCGAGGTCAACCGCCTGGTCGAGCACAAGCCGGACGTCGGCGTGCAGGTCCATTGCCTCGCAATGCGCGGCCAAGCCTTGGACTCTGCCGCCGTGCGACAGGTGTTCAGAGACCGCTTCCGCGATGGCCTTGAGCGATGCCGGCTGCATGTCTTCAGACTGCTTGCGCAGAAACGCGGGAATCTCGAAGTCGTCGGCGCTGGCCAGGCTGAAGCGAATGTCCGAATCGGCGGAGCTGCGAGCGCTGCGCCAGACCGACGGCGTGCTGAGCGCTGCGTAGTCCATCGATGCCGACTCCATCACCGTGGAGGTTGCGCCCCAGCCGGCTGCAAGCATCGAACTGACCCGGTGCAACTCGGCCTGCTCGGTGGCCTTGTCCGCTTCGGCGCGGCTGTGCACGAGGATGCAGTTGGTCTGCTTGCTCATGAGCTGGTAGTCAATCGCGAGCGTCAGCGACTCGCGGTCTTCGGCGCCGGACATGCGACGCGACGCCGCAATCCTCGGCAGGCTGTCGCCAGAGCAGGGTGCATCTGCTTCTCCCCGCGCCAATTCGGTCGTCGCGCCCAGGGCATCTGTTGCCAGCAAGCGGACAGCCGAAGCCTGCGCTCTCGCTGCTGCCCCGGCGAATGCGATGAGGGTATCGCCGCCGAACACCGCAGCCGGTAGGGCACTTTGCCAAGCCGTCTCGCCGCCCCAGTCGATTCGCACGTCCCGCCAAGGCTGCTGGCGGATGCGCCCGAGCATGCGTCGCGCGGCTGCTTCCAGGGCCTCGCCGGGAGTGGCGAACTCGCAGGCGCCTCCGGTGGCCTCGGCCAACGAGCGCAGGACGCCTTCCGCGGGAGAGGTGCCCACGCCGATCGCGAAGACGCGATGACCACTCGCCTTTGCCGCGGCGATCATCTCCTGGGCCTGCCAGACTTCACCGTCGGTGATGAGCAGGACGTCGGCGCCGCGACGGCTCTTGTTCACTGGCAGTTCGAAGACCGACCGCAGTGCCTTCTCCATCTCGGTCCCGCCCAGATCGGCTTCGATCGCGTCCACCAGCGGAGCCAGGTGTCGGAGCGTGCGCGGCGAGCATTCAGCCGGCGCCAGTACATGCTCAACCTCGGAGCCGAAGCGGCTCAGGCTCACCCGGTCACGATCGGTCAGGCCACCGAGCACGCTGCGCAGGGCGGCGCGTGCGGAGGTGATGCTGTCGCCGCCCATCGAGCCGGAACAGTCCACCAATAGCTTGATTGCGATCTGGTCGCGAGGAGCGGTGACGGGTGGCTGGATTGCCGCCATCAGGACCAGCGGAGCCACTTTGGAGACGGCATCGGCAGACTGGATGACGAGCGACGGGCGAGCTTCTTTGGGTTGCACCACGATCACCACATCCCGATCCAGCCAGGAGCCGCGATCCAGATCCAATCGGATGCCGCCTTCGGCAGCCGCGCGGGTGAAACCGTGCGTCGGGCACTCGATGGCCGCGCCCGCCAGCGAGCCCGCCACCATGACCGAGAGTGCCAAAGGGTACTCAGCCGCCATCGACACTTGCGGCACCTGCTGTGGCTGAAGCCCGCCGAACTCGGCGGACCCGTAGCGAGGGGCGATCGTGGTCGGGATCGCCAGGCGAAGTCGCCCCTGCTCGAAAGCCAGCAGCTGCGCGAAGCGTGTCTCCAACACGATCTCATCGCCGGGCTTGAGGTTGCCGATGTTGGCCGTGTGCAGCCCACCATCGAGCGCCTCCAGCATCACGGGCGCATCACCTTCGGCGAGGGCGTCCTCGTACTGCCGTTCGGCCTCCCGCTTGGCGACGATGGTGCCAACCTTCCGCTCGCCGTTGAGCTCGGCCGCAAAGCCCAGCAGCACTGCCTGGTGCGGCAGCGGGAAGGTGTAAACCACCTCCAGCACCTTTTCAGAGGTGTTGCGGTAGGTCTGCCTCAGCGCCAGCTCGAACAGCACGCCGTCCAGGCGACCCTCCGCTTTCACACCGGTGAGCACCGGGCTGGGCGCGCCGACAACGCGGCTGGCCAATGCAAATGCGTTCTTCTCACCGTTCATCGTCGTTCTCCCTGAGCATTCGGGTGGGGATCACGGCTCGTGCCGTGGCACCCCGGGTTCTTGATCCGCTCGCACCTCGCGATACATCGCGGCGATGCCACGCGCCAGAGCGCGAACTTGCTCGGGCGACAGCCCGGCCCGACCGGGCTCCACATGCACTTCCAGACCGTCGGCCAGCGTCATCCGGCTCCAGACCTCGACCGAACCAGGCATGGCTCGCTGCCGCGGCGGGTCTTCCGGCGCCCCCGCAATGAGTTCGCGCACCCGCTCGAGACTGAGCCCGGCATCGGTCCAGCGGCGGATGAGCAGCAGTTGCTCCAGGTGGCGGCGCAGGTAGTGGGCGCCACGCTTCTCGCCTTCGGGCCGGTCCAGCAGGCCCTCGGCGATGTAGTAGCGCACCGTGCGCGGCGTGACGCCGGCCAGAGTGGCCAACTCGTCGATCGAGTAGCGCTCGGTTGCACCGGGTTCGGCCGCCTGAGGGGTGTGAGTGGGCATGCACCAGTATGCGACACATATAATACACAGTCAAATGGCGCAAACATCAGGCATGAGACTGGTCGACGGCACGGGGCAGCGCGCTCCGTGCCAATGGCATTGCCGTGCGAAATGGCGCGCGCATCTGCGGCGGACAGATCGCAGCAGCCGTCGACCGGGGCGCGGCGACGTCATAGCCGCCAGATTCGAGTGCCCACCCCTCGGTCGCCGAGTCGGTAGGCGACCAACGAACGCCTGCGCCCATGAGCCCCCTTCCCGCGGCCTGGCGGGCGATCCGATCACAGTCATCCGCCGTCAGGCGCAGTGCCAGCCGTTGCCAGCGCTGATTCACCAGCGGGTCTCGCCAGAGGTCTTCCACGGCATGCCGCTCGGCAGTGTTGTCCGCGAACCGGCCGGCAGCCAGCCGGCGTGCGAGCAGGGTGTGCATGAACGCGTTGAACGCGTACCGGGCATCTGCCGAGGGCATCAACCCCGCCAACGCGGCGCAGCGCCTTGCATGTCCAGCGCGGGTGAACTGCAGGCTCAGCATCACCTGCAGCGCCTGAACCGGGTTCAGCACGCGCAGGCGGTTGGATGGCAGCACGAGCAGCGGCAAAGTGGCGGCCTTGGCGTGTGACATCGGCGTGCAGAAGGACGTCAGCACCGCGATCCGGGACCATTGCTCGGCGCTCATCCCGTCAATTTCACTCAGTTGTCCCAACTCAATCTGTCGGACGAACCACATGGCGTCCTCCGCACCGTATGCGCTCTTGGCATGGTTTGCCCGGGTACTCATCACGGCCAGGTTGCCTGCCGCATAGCCAGCGTCGTTGAACACCCGGTCCACCGACGCGTCCGTCGGCTCGCCGGTGCCGTGCGTCAGCACTTCGCGAGTCACCGGGCAGAGCGCCACATCGATCTGGCGCAGGAACGCCGGATTGACCTGTGTTCCGTCGAAAGCGCGGCCGCGCAGCCATGCATTGAGCCGCAACTGGAGCCACTTGCGGGCGAAGCGATGGGCCTGCAGGGTCCGTCGACCGAAGCATTCCCGCCCTGCCTCCCAGCCCTGGCGCACCGGGCTCAAGGGGTGGAGGTGCTCGGTCGGTGGCACGACGGTGTAGTGTGCGTAGTCCCAGCCGAGTTCGAAGCCGGTATCGGGCAGGTTGCCCTGGCTGGACGAAGTGGAATCGATTTCAAGGGTGGCGTTGAGGGTCATGGTGGTGGTCCGGTTGGCGGCGGGCACTGTGCCCATCCATGCATCCAGCATCGAACACGACAAGCTCAAGGAGCGAGCTACCGCTGATCCGCTCGACGAGCTAGGGTTTCACCGGATAGCTCGCCTCCTGAGCTTCTCGACCTTGACGATGGCGCGATGAATCGGTCGGAAAGCGTCGAAATCTCGAAAGCTTGGTCGGAAGCTAGCCCTTCTGCGACTACAGTCGGAATCGCTCAGTCGGTGAGCGTCTCGCCCCGCCGCAAAATGACCAAGACCGCGCGCGTCTACAAGATCGAGATGCTCATCCGCAATCGCGGACATGTGAGTTTTCAGACGCTGCTCGACGAGTTGGAGGTGTCGCCCGCCACCCTGAAGCGGGATCTCGACTACCTCAAAGACCAACTTGGGGCGCCGATCCTGTACGACCGCTTCCTGAACGGCTACCGTTTCGGCGAGGAATTCCGAGGGCAGAAGCACGAGTTGCCGGGCCTCTGGTTCAGCGAGCGCGAGTTGTACTCGCTGCTGATGGCCCATCAACTGCTGAGCGAGCTCGACTCTGACGGAGTAATCAGCCGGCACCTGCAACCGCTGCTCGACCGCATCCACCAGATGCTGGGCACCGGTGAGGCCGACGCCAAGGCTCTGCTCAAGCGCGTGAAGATAATCGGCTCGGCCAAGCGACCGGTCTCGAGCCAGTTCTTCGAACTCGTGGGCGAGGCGCTGCTGAAGCGCAGAAGACTGCACATGCGCTACCTCACGCGTGGACGAAGGGAGGTCAGCGAACGTGACGTGTCACCGCAGCGGCTCGTTCACTACCGCAATACCTGGTACGTCGATGCCTGGTGCCACTCGCGGGAACGTTTGTTGCGATTCGCTCTCGATGCCATTGAGCACGCCTCAGCGATCGATGCGAAGGCCAAGGACGTGCCGCTGAAGCAGGTTGAGGCCGAAATGGACGGCGGGTACGGCATCTACGCCGGTGCCAAGCGTCACGTCGCGACGTTGATCTTTCAATCTCAGGCCGCCCAGTGGGTGAGTAGGGAGCAGTGGCATCGCGATCAGCGAGGGCGTTGGCTTGAAGATGGACGATTCGAACTACAGCTACCGTACGCGGAAGAGACAGAAGTCGTCATGGACATCCTGCGGCAAGGCGCACAGGTTGAGGTCGTCAGTCCCGCACCACTTCGCAAGGTGGTCGGCGACCGACTGCGGGAGGCGTCAGCCATCTATGCCCTGCGTTGATCGGCCACGCGATTACTGGGCGTTTCTTCCTAGACCACCCAATGAACAAAGAAGAGCGTGTGCTAAATGAACAACGATTCCGCGTCTCCTGTGCTCGCTCTGGAATCGGGATCATCGTGACACTCTCGAGGCCAACGACTGATCCAGATTGCTGATGTCGCAAGCCCCCGAACCTGTGACAAGAAATTCAAGAACCTTATGCCGCTATCCGCAGTACTGAGATTGACGAAGACAACGCAGAAGAACGACGTGGAGTTCCAAAGAATCCATGGGAGCGAGTCCAACTCGAACGAGAAGGGGCGCCAGGCATCGTCGATGGATGAGGATTGGCGACTGTTCAACCCCAGCATTGACGACGATGGGACTGCGTACGCGACCATTCGGAGACTATCAAAACTCCCCTCGGGCGAGGCGATTGCGCGGCTGTCCGAGTTCGCGGCCACGCAAGGCACGGCAACACTCAAGGCGCTGAAGACGCGCGTCTCGACAACTCTTCTCAGAGACTTGCTGAGCATCGGCTGGGAGGTTCGTGCCAACGCCCACCACGTATTTGTTCGACCACCAAAGACGTCCGACCCCACGATACGAAAGGCTCTCACTAGGCAGCAACTCCTCTATGGTCGCGACGACCAACTAAGCGAGGACTCTCACAGGCGGTTCCTGTACGCAATGGAACGCCCGTCGCGATACTCTTCCTGCAAGCCGATTACAGACCTGATTGCAGATGGGCGTCGACTGGCGGAGCAATTGCGGCCTATTGCTGCGACCGTCCGGGAGGGCAGGGCAGCATTGATCGAGCGCGTGTGCCAGCCCTATCTCCAACTAGTCAGTGAAGAGCGCGACGAGTTCACCAACATCAGGCTAATTGACATCTGGCGCTATTTTCGCCACGGATGGAGTACCCGCTATCGAAGTTCGCCTGGGCGCAACCAGTTCTACTTGGTCCGTGATGGGGCGCAGCCGAACCATCCTGTGATCGGCATCACCGCTCTTGGAAATACAGTGATGCAATTGACGCCCCGAGATCAAGGGCTCGGGTGGACCCTCGACGGTTTGCTTGACATGTGCGATCGGGGCCAGGTAGGCGATGCCGAGTTGCTGAGGGCGTTCAGAGTGCGACTGGAAGAAGACTTCGAGCAGGTCTATCGCGATGATCTCCCTGTCGATCAGCGGATAGACCACTGCGTCGATGACGAAACGCTTAGCCGTCTAGCGGTCATCGAGCAGGACGCGGCTCGCGACCGCGAGGATGCGCTGAGAGCCGAAGATGAGGGTACTCCAAAGAGAGTCGAGGACTTCACGCCTGAGCGTCTGCTTCTATTGACGAAGACGCCGCTGTTCCGATCGAAGCGAGCAAGGGCAGCGCGCGAAATTTTGCGCGCGTACCGCACGATCGCAACTTGGCAGTTCAGTCTGCGTGATCTCGCCGCGACTGACTATGGCTCGTGGGCGTTGAACGTCGTCCTCAAACAGTTGAAGAAGCGGTTCTCGGCGACAAGCATGATGGAACTCACAGTGTGTGGCTCTGTCGCGCCATACAACCACCTGCTCGGCGGCAAATTGGTCTGCCTGATGATGATGAGCCCTCGCGTAGTCAACGACTACCAGGAGCGCTACTCGGGGATGGTCAGCATCATCGCCAGCCAGATGGCCGGGCGCCCAGTCACAAAGAGGCCGCACTTGGCGTTTCTCGGCACCACGAGTCTCTATACCGATCACTCGTCGCAGTACAACCGTGTGAAGTTGCCGCACGGCACTGTCGCCGGTCAATCAGCTCCAATTCAATACCTACAACTTGGTCGAACAGAAGGCTTCGGGTCCCCCAACCTGTCAGCGGAGACCGAACTTGGGTTGGCCGCGATCTCTGAAGCGGCTAGTGGTTTTCGCAATGTGAATTTTGTGTTCGGCGAAGGACAGAGTCCGAAACTTCGCCAATTGCGGGAGGGATTCGCTGGCCTGGGTTTGAACCAGACCAATCTACTCCAGCACGGCTCGCCTCGAATTATCTACGGTGTGCCTCTTGCCAAGAATCTGCCGCGTATGTTGCTGGGAATCGAGGCTGAGCCGTCCTTCGCCATCGACCCTGCCGAGACCAATGCGGAGGGCGACATCGCTCGATATTGGATTCGGCGGTGGCTAGCTTCGCGACTGGATCATCATCCCGCGCTCGAAGCAGTCGCGCGATCGACACCCCTCACGGAACGCATCTCGCGTCTGATTCCGGAGCGGAAGACAGAGCAATCGCTACAGACGCAATCGCCGTTCAGAACGGCCACGGGAGAGAGGACCGAAATGCATAAGGAAGTCAAGGCCGATGAGCGCCTGCAATTCATACGGCTCTTGTACCGCAACGAAAGTGCGTTCAGCGACCATGTGAGTCTGGCGCGACTTAAGGAATTGAACATCAAGACCAACCTCGAGGAGGTTGTGCGCAAGGTTGTGCGAAGCGGCGGGTCCGTTGTGATCACCGGCAATGCCGGGGACGGGAAGACCCATGCAATCCTTTTGATGAAAAAGGAACTGAGAGACGCTGAGGTGGTCACCGATGCCAGCGAATTGGCTTCCGCGGACATCGCGGCACGCTGGCAACTGGCGCGCGACGAGCAGCGGCCATTCTGCATTGCAATCAACGAGGGACCGCTGGTTGATTTGGTCCGGGAGCATCGGAAACAACATCCATGGCTTGAGGACATTCGTGCCCAGTTGCTGCGCCTCGTCGGGTACAAGCCGTTGGAGAGTTCCCAAGGCGATGAAGACGAGAACTGGAAGCCGCAGGTTGGTGAGACAGTGATCGTCGATCTGAGCCATCGTCGCGTCCTGTCTGTGGACCTGACCTCGGCCATCATCGACAAACTCACCGATGACCAGTGGTATCAGGGTTGCAGTGAATGTCCCGCGATGGGCTCGTGCGCGGTGACCTACAACCGCACGATGCTTCGGTCGCCGGTGCCGAAGGCTCGAATGGTGAGGCTGCTTACTGCCGTCGGAAAGACTGGTGTAAAGGTCACCTTCCGCGAGGCTCTTGCGTTCGTCTCCTATGCAATCTTCGCGGGCAAGTCTTGCCAAGAGCTAAGGGAACTGGGGACCAGCGAAGAGGCGCGTTACTACTGGAACGCGTTCGAAGGCGAGGGAGCGATATTCGATCTTCTGGCGAAGGGCATCGACCCCATGAAGCAGACGAATCCGCAGGTCGATGAGAACCTATGGCGAGGCCGATTTGCGCCAACCGATTTCGCAGGTAACGACCTGTTGCCCGCAGTACAACGCAACCTCGATGAATTGGCGGAGCGCGAGCAGCGCAATCTCGCTGATGAATTCACAGCGCTAAAGCGGCGCTGGTACTTTGAGCATCCAGAGGGAAAGTTGCTCGACTTCTCCGAGGCGAACCGGTTGTTCGAGGAACTGCAGGACACGTCCATTGCGATGGCCATCCGACTTAGCCGCTTGATTTCTCTAATCAATCGATGGTGGAACCGAGGCGGCGAGCCGAAGGCAGACGCGTTGCGTCTTTGGACAAGGCTGTCGTATCAGCCTCGAGCCAAGAGCCAAGCAATGGTATGCGGTCTCGTTGTGAACCGCAATCGGCTGCGGCTGTACAAGCCAGACCTTGCCCCCGTACTACGCAAGGCGTTCGGAGAGCAGCCGACCGGGCACCTGCTCTTGGCGTCAGCGGACGATCCTCGATTTGCGCGCCTAGTGGTGGATCCGGAACTGTTGGAGGGTTTGCTTCACGCTTCAATCGCTGACGGACAGAGTGAGATCAGTCGAAGACTTGGGCAGTTCAACGATGTGCTGTCGCAGTATGGCGAGAAGAGTTCGGATGTGCGGACGGTCGACGTTGTCGATCCTCAGAGCGATCTGCGAACTACCGTGGTCGTCGATCTCGTCAACCGTCGCTACGACTCCGCGAACTGAGACCGCCATGAGCAAGCAGCTTCGCAAGGCCCTCACCGAAGAACTTCAACGCAGGCACGGCTACAAGGTGATGGAGACCAAGATAAAGCCGGTGCATATCGCCAATGCCCTTATGCGCAGCGAACACCAGTGCGTCGGGCGAATGACGGTGCTAGAGCAACTGTTCGAGGCCACGCTGGCCAGGAACAGCATCGACAAGCGCTTGACAGCAGTGCGATCGATGCTGGACACGCAGCGTGACCGCTGGGGTGCGCTTGGACAGTCGACCGACTTGAAATCGTCGCCACTGATGACGAAAGTCTTGCCGCTCATTCGCACGTTGCTAGGTGCGGATGGGGCAGTGTTCGGCACCTCGCCAGAGTTCTCCTCTTTCTCGTCGCCGACCGCACTGACCGTGACCGGCGACCCGTCCGACGATGGTGCAGGTGCGTTCGTTCACCGACTTTGGGGGGCGCACGATTCGTCGCGACGTCTGGGCATCTTGGACTTGCTGGCCGACCTGAGTTCGCCGGACAAGGATCCAGCACAGATGGACGACTTGTCGGCCCTCCTGTCACCGTTGGTCGACTCGAAGAAGTCCCGCCCGTCGCCCGTCGTCGTCGCTGAGGATCTGGCGAATGGCTATTCCGCTGTTGAGGTCGAACTCCGCAGAGCGGCCGACAGTCTGTGCTCGTACGAACGCAAGCTCAATCCCAATCCGATCGCCAGTTTGCAGCGCTTGGTATTGCTGGCTGCCCTGTCGGTGTTCATGCATGCGGCAACGCGAGCGCGAGAGCGAGCGGGGGCGGCTGAGCGAATCCTATTGCTCGATGCATCCGGCGATCATTATTCGGCCGTTGCGCAGGCGAGTACGCGCTGTGTCACGCAGTTGATCAACGACGCCTGCGACTACATGTCTTCTGTGCTGAACGACCTATTGACTGAGCAAATTTCGGACTGGCCCGCGGCGCCGCTTGCCGCGGTCAACAGTCTGCTTGAATCCGCAGGGCTTGCACCGTTAGAGGCAGCGAGCCCGCTGGCCAAACGAATCGAGGAAATCGCAGCCGACTACTCAGACGCGGAGGACATTCGGCGCGAGGTCGCAGACGAGTTGTTACGGCAGGTCGAAGGTTCGTCCCGGCGTGGTCTCGATGGCTACTTGCGGCTCCTGGGTATCCGGGCGGGTTTTCTCTATCCGACCCAGAAGAATCCGAACAAGCGCCTGAACCCCGCCGACCGGACGCTAGAGGTGCTTGTGGCCTCCACGATCGACGTCGAGGCGCCTCCTGTGGAGTACCGAGATTTCCTGGAACAACTCCGCCACCGCTGGGCCATCATCGTCGGGGGGAGAACCGAAGACGCGGCCTTGCTCTCGCAAATCGGGGCCAACGTTCCTGTTCGACTGTTGAGCGAGAACAGCGAACGTTTCCTCAGCCGGCTCGAGTCAATCGGTTTGGCGAGGAGGCTCGCGGATAGCGTGGCAGTGGTTGGCCTGTTGGAGGCGACCCATGCGTGAAATCCAGACCGAGGTCAGTAGGCGAGTGGCTGAACTACTTCTGGCCGAGTTCGAGGCGGCAGTTCAGCGTGAGGAGTTCGGGTTGATCGCTCAGGACGTGGCGGTGTTTGACAAGAGCCATTTCCTCGCGAGTCTGCCCGATCTGCTGTCCAAAACGAAGGGGCGGCTTCGGGTGTCCCTGGTCGGGGAACTGGACGACGTGTCCACGTTTCAAGCGACCCACCCGAAGTACGCAGAGTTCGTCTCGTCCGAGGAGCAGAGTGCAGTCCAGTGGCGCAACCAGAAGCTCAAGACCATCGTTGTGATCGCCAACGGGCCGCTGAGCAAGCATTCCTCATTGAAGGACTTCAGGTCACTCGGGGAGCACACTCTCATCGCTCGGCTGTGCGACGACGAACGCGATATGGCCGAGGTGCTATGGCTTCGCACGCTGTGGGATGCTCTGAAGTCCACGCGTGGTCCCAGCCTGTCGCTGCAGGCGATCGGAACCTTCGCGGTTGCGCTTCGGCGCCTTGGCGCGCTCGAACGTTCTGTCAACGCGCCAAAGCATCTCTACGAATTGGGCCTGTTCCCCGACAGCCATCTGGCTGATGAGGCGACTGAAGGGCGCATCGTCCGACGATTGAAGATCAACTCCGACACGTTGAACATGGTCAGCAACGCCACCCCGGAAGACTGGGATCGAATGGCGACGTTTTGCCGACAACTCAGTGCCAAGGAGAAGGCCCGCTTCAATGGTATCCGCCGCAGGCTTAAGGCCATCAATCAACGCAGCACTGAGGACTTGCTCGAAGTCGAGCTAGCCGACGTGCTGACACTATGGCGGGGGAAACTCGCACCTTCGCCCACGGGCACGGGGATTTCCGAGAGTAGTAAGCAAGGCGGAAAGGTTCCCGTGGAGTCCATAGTGGCGGAACTGCTACTGTCCGGCGGCACAGAAGAACTCGCCGACCTGGCCGAGCAGATTTCGGTTTTGACCGATCAGTCGGAGAACAACCAGACGGTTGGCGAGGACGAGCCACTCGGGGGTGGCGAATCCGGAAAGGGCGCTGGCACGGCGTCCGCGCAACCGGTAACGAGCGTCAACGCCAACGTGATAGCGCTCGCCAAGTCCCGGTCAACGCACACCGAGTGGGGTGGCGTAATCGACATCGAGTCTGACCGCCTGGACGCACTGACCGAGGTGTCTGCGTTCAAGGCCTGGGCGCCATTCCTGTTTCAACAGTTCAAGACTTGGCTCGAGGAATTCGTCGAGGCCGAACTGGCTCCGGCGATTTGCATCGAACTGGCCGACTCGCTGGCCGGCACTCGCGGCCGTCTGTTGAAGCATCTCGCAGATCTGACGGCTTCGCCCGTCACGGTCTTGGCCGGACGGCCAGACATCTTCGAGGCCGCCGAGGCATACCTACAAGCCTACGACCAGTTGCTGCGTCAACTTCAATCGGCATACCAGGAGATGTACGCCCAAGCCAGTGATGAGGCCGAACGTTTGGTGCATTGGCTCCTCGCGATGGAACTCTACGTGTATCGGCGTGATGGCGTCACCGAGGTGCTGCTCTCGCCGGTCCATCCACTGACCCTCTGGCGCAGCGTCGCGATCGTCCGGGACTTGCAGTCCCTCGGCGGGAAGTTGTCCGACACGGAGCGCGAAACCCTTGTGGCGGCGTCGGCCGAAGACTTGCAATTGCTCAGCGTCCTGGTGTTGCCCAAGATTGAGTCGTTCAATGGTCAGCCCACGCTGTTGGGACATGCCGGCGCGATCGCTCACTTGCCGCTCTTCAAGGAGGCGCCGCGTGGCGTTTTGGAGCCGGATGGCCTCAAGTCGGTGGGCGTGCTCGCGACCTTGGTGGCTCACCTACGGCCCTTTGCGCGCCCAGGCCTGCAGGTGCTATTCATCAATGCGCCGCGGCCCACGCGCTTCCTGGAGGCGGTGCTTGACGAGTTGGACCTCGGCAATCCCACGGCCGAGGACACCTTCTGGGGTGTTCATTTCAGGTTCCGTTATACCTCTGACGACACGAGGGGATGGACCACCGAACTCGAGGATCTGGATGATCAGGTCAAGGATCGGATCCGCGCAGGACAGGAGCGCGGCCTACTCAGCCTGTCCGTGGACCCAGAGATAAGAAAGTGGCCAGACCTGATCGAGGAAGCCCGTCAATTGCCTGCGCACTTGACCGTAGTCTTCGATCCCTTTGAGGTTCGCACGGCGCTGGTGGCGAGGGCTGGGCTTCATGCCTTGAGTCCTTGGATGCCGAGTTGCGAGTACCGCTATAACAAACTCAAGAAGCAGATCATGGTCGTACCAGTTGCCGAAGAGGAGATCTTCGCAACCTACTTTGCGACGGCGACGTTGGTTCATCGCGAATTGCGCCAGAGCACGGCAACGCATCAGCCGCAGGTTGCTTCGGTGAGGAACTGGCTGGATCAACTTGCCGAAAGTAGCACCTGGACGGTCGTAGCGGATCCCCACCGGGTCCTACTGCCGCGCCTGGGTGATGCGGAGGTCGTCGATCGGCGCATCGAGAGCGCACGCCAAGTCACGACTTTTAGCCGCGATCTGAGTCCCTTCGTGCGGCGATTGGATCAGCAGTTGCGCAAGACGCACTTTGTCGCAGACCCAGCTACGCTTGAGGAACTGGTTCGTGATCTAGTGGCGATGGAGCCAAACGGCATCCTGGGGCTCGTGGGTGGTGACAAGGGCAAGCACGTCAAGGGGGCGCTCGGCAAACTGATTGCCATGCGGTGGTACAGGCGACAGGATCCGAGTGGGCTGGCGGTCAGTTTGGACACCCAGAACGCTCGCCGTTGGTTGAGTGCGGGCGGGTACTCGCGGGAGCAGGCCGATCTGCTCGGTTTGCGCGAAGAGGGGGGAGACCTGATCATCGACGTGATCGAGGTCAAGACACACGATGAGAACATCCCGTACACGATCCGTGACGGCGTCGCCACTGGGCATGCGGTTGACCAGGTGCTGGCCACCTTGCATGCACTGGCGGAGGTCTTTGGTGGCCAAGGTGCGTCGCCTCTGGCCAAACCCAGGCGGGAGGTAGTCCGAGAGCACCTCTATACGGCGCTCTTGCGCGACCTAGACCCACAGTACATCGAGCGTTGGCACGGCTTGTTGCAGGATCTCTTCAATGGCCGGATCAAGGTGCGACTGACAGGACGGATCGTCCATGTCCAACTGGCGAGCGTCGCCACGGCAGAGCCGGTGATCGTCCGGAGCGAGAGCGGTGTGCCGCTGGAGATCAACACATTGGCTGGCACGGAAGTGGGATTGGTGCTGACCGCCACAAAGGTGACCAAGAGCGTTCTGCCATCGGAAGGCGCGAAGGATTGGACCAGCGGGTCTGCCTCAGCGTCGATGGAACCCATGCAGGCGTTTCAGTTGCTCTCCGGCTCCGGAGGATTGGCTCCCGCCAAGGAGGAGACTGCGGGCGGCGCTCCTTCGTCGGCCAGCGAAGGACGTCGAGGCGAGCCGACGGGCCGGAAACTGCCTCCGCCGGTGGCGGAAAACGATTCGGGTGGTGCGGACGAAGCGGCAGTGGTTGCCACGACTTTCCTCGAGTTGACGCTGGGCGAGGAACTGAACACCAAGGCACCGGTAACGTGGTCTCCAGGTCGCCAAAGCAATGGCTTTCTGTTGATCCTCGGGGCATCCGGTTCGGGAAAAACCGAAACCCTAAAGGTGCTTGGGGAAGGTATCGCAACCCACGGTATACCCGTGCTCGTGCTGGACTTTCACGGCGACGTCCAATTTCCGGGCCTGCGATCTGTGCTGTTGTCGTCCGGAACCTCCAGCACGGCTGGTGTGAACCCTATGGAGTTGGACTCTCAAAGCGCTGAAGAGACTGGGCTATACGACCAACGCAAGGTGATCCGGGACATGATCCGCAACGCCGTGCCGGCGCTGGGTCACCGCCAAAACGCGATCCTTCGTGAAGCCATAGAGGAGGCGTACTTGAACGCTGGCTTTATTGATGGGGACCCGAAGACGTGGCGAAATGCCCCGCCCACCTTCGCCGATGTTGAGCACATCCTTTCAACGTGGGCCGAGGACGACACCCGCAAGAGTCAGCGTTCTGCAATTGAGGGGTGTTTGGCCGCGGTGCAGGAGATCTTTGAGCATCCGATCTTCCACCGGAAGGAGCATGTTTCGACCGAGGAGATGTTGTCCGCGAACGTCAGGCTCGACCTTAGCAAACTGACCGATGAAGTTCGGTACATCACGGCTGAAACGCTGCTGCGTAAGATCTTCCGTGTATTGCGGTTAAGGGGGCCAATACCGGTTCAGCCGGTTGATGACAGGCAGCGGTTCCGCATGTTTGTCATCATCGATGAGGCAAAGATTTTGAGCACCGGAGGCGGCGACACGGATGCGCCGGACCGAATTCTCAATTTGCTCTTCACAGAAGCACGCAAGTTTGGTCTAGGCATGATCCTCGCATCTCAGATGAGCGATCACTTTGGGTCTGAGGTTAAGGCGAACGCCGCGACTTGGTTGGTCCTCAAGCCGATGGACATGAAGGAGGCGAAGAAGAATGCGCCAAACGTTCACATGGACCCTGAAGCGTTGACGGCATTGAAGGGAAAGGGCGACGGCTATTTCAGAGACCGCTCGTCGTCGCGAGCCCGGCGAATTCAGGTGCACCCATTGAAGCCGAAAACATAAGTGCAACGGGACGACACGGCTCTTGGCGTGGGGTTGAAAGTCGAAGGGTCTGCGAAAGACTGGCTCCTTAAGGAGATCAGTCAATGGCGTACACGATCGGTCGATTTACAGTGGATGACGTGGAGTTCATCCAGTCGGTGCCCTTGCGCGTCTTGGTCGGGGTTGCGGCTGGCAGTCTTGATCTGAACAGGTTGGCGCGAGAGGAACTCGCCAATCGCGGCTATGACCAGATCGGCACTTGGGTAGGATTTGAGCAGGCCGAGCGAGCCCTCAAGCGGATTGATGCGTGGGACGATGGCGCGGCGTCGTCCGAACATTGAGGTCAACTTCAATGCGCAAGTGCGATTGGAGGTTGCGTTCCCCAACAGACCGCAGGCTGAACGCCTAAGCGGAGGCCCCACATTCACGGCGCGTAGCCCGAACACGCTCGTGCGTTGACGGCACCGGCAAACTGTTTAGATCGACCCAGGGTCAAACGCATGCAATACATCCGGTTCGGACTGCCAATCGACGGCGGTGCTGGGGCGAGTTTCGGCTCCGAAGTCGGCCACGCGACGCTGGGCCCGATGGGGCTGTTGAACGTTCTCGAGAACCACCTCGGGCTGATGCGCGTACCGGTGCCGCGGTCCGAACGCGTGGTGCAGATGCGGCAGTGCCTGCGGGCTGCGATGACGACGCACCGGTTCTATTCACGCAGCTTCGAGGCGGACGAACTCGGCACCGCGGCCACGCTGCTCGAATGGCTGGCGCGACCTGTGGTTCGAGCACGGCTGGAGCGGCCGGTTTCAGGTAGGTATCGCCGGACGAATGACCGACATGGATGCGGTGGAGGCGCTGGCATCGCGAGAGGTCGCTCCGGGGCCTGGGCAGAGGCTAGCCGACGTGGCAGGCGCGCTGCGAATTCGCCGTCCGCAGATCGGGGGGATCGAACTCCTCGGCCCCCTCTCGGACTTCGCTCTCGTATGGCGCCGGGTTCTCGGGCAACTTCCGATTCAGGATTCCATTGCCGCCCAGCCGGCTGGGCGACCGGGGACGATGCTGCGTGATCTGCAGGATGCAGTGCGCGGTGCCCGCGGTGGCGAGCGTTCCCCCAAGGCGCCCTGGCGCGACGACGCGACGGTGCGCGTCGTTCGAGGCGAGACGGCGCTTGCGGCCGCGCAGTGGCTGGCGGCGCAGACGCGTCCGCAGACGTGGTCCCATGTCGTCGTCGCCACGACCGGAGGCTCGCTGCTCGATGCGGCACTGGCCGCGGCCGGTCGCCCGCGTCTTGGCCTGGGAGGCGCGAGTGCGCTGCGCCCCGCACTGCAGTTGCTGCCGCTGGCGATGCAATTGCTGTGGGCGCCGCTGGACTTCCGCGCCCTGCTGCAGTTCCTGACGCACCCGCTGCACCCGATCCACCCGATGGCCCGGCGGCGAATTGCCGAGCGGTTGGCGGATGCACCCGGCATCGGTGGCAAGGGTTGGCAGGAGCTCTTGGACCAGATCGTCGCCGATCTCGGCGACGACGGTGCGCGAGTGATGGCCGACGTGGCGTTCTGGATTGACCACCCGCGCTTCGTCTCGGCGGAGAAGGCACCGTTGTCCGTTGTGCTGGAACGTGCCGAACGGCTCGCCGACTTCTTCCGCAACCGACTCCAGGACAACGACGAAGCGCGCCGTGCGGCGTGGCAGTCGGGACACACCCAGACCACCGCGCTGACCCAAGCCCTGCAGACCTTGATGGCGCAGGGTGAAACCCGCATTGGCGCCGAGATGCTCGACACGCTGGTGGCTCAGGCCAGCGGGCGCGGCAGCGGCAATCCGCTGTTGGACGCCCAAGCCTGGGCGCTGCCGAGCGTCGCCGATCCCGCCGCGGTACTGGAGGCGTTCGACGAGGTGTCGTGGTGGCAGATGGCGGCAGTGACCGTACCCGCGCCTTACGTCTGGTCTGCGCAGGAGATCGAGTCGCTGCGCCGGGCTGGCGCGGAGTTGCCAGACCCGGCAGAGCGGCTGCAGCGCCAGTCGCGTGGCGCGCTGCGGCCACTGCTGCTTGCGCGCGAACGCCTCACGCTCGTTCTGCCTCCGCCGGGACAGGAGGTGCACCCGGTCTGGTCGTTGATCGAAGGAGTGGTCGACGAGATCCCGGTCTCGCCGATCGAGGCTGTGCTGGGTGCTGGGTCGGCGCCCGGCATCACCACCTTGAACCACGCGTCGCTGCCCGCTCTGCGTCGATGGTGGCAATTGCCAGCGGGCACGGTGGTTCCGTGGCCGGCCAGGCTGTCCTACAGCAGCCTTCAACCCCTGCTGTTCAACCCCTACCAATGGCTGCTGCGCTACGGCGCACGGTTGCAGCCGTCGGCGCTGCTGGACATGCCGGGCGAGTTCCGCCTGCTGGGGCAACTGGCGCATCGCGCCGTCGAGCGCCTGTACCGACAAGAGGGCAGTCTGGGCTGGACCACCGAGCAGGTCGCGCGCTGGTTCGACGAGCAGCTCGAGGCCATCGTCGACGAAGAGGGCGCCGTGCTGCGCATGCCGGGCAGGCGCTCCGAGCTGGAGAGTTTTCGGCAGCGGTTCCGGCCTTCGCTGCTGAGGCTGCACGCCCAACTGCAGGGTGCCACGGTCACGAGGATCACGCCCGAGAAAGACCTCGAGGCGGAAACCTCGCTTGGCCTGCTGTTCGGCAGCGCCGACTTGATGCTCTCGTTTGCCGGGCACCGGGACGCGGTGATCGACATGAAGTGGGCCGGCACACGCAAGTACCGCAAAGTCCTGGAGCAGGGGTCTCACCTGCAACTCGCGGTCTACGCCCATCTGCAGCAAAAGGCGTCAGGGCAATGGCCCGCCGTGGGCTACTACATCCTGCGTGAGGGCGATCTGCTGACGCCGGCCGAGGGGCTGTTTCCGCAGGCTCGGGTGGTAGCCCAGGAGGAGGGTGCCACTACCGCGCTGTGGGAGAAGGCCAAGGCTACCCACCGCTGGCGCCGCGGGCAGATCGACAAGGGCCTGGTCGAAGTGGCGGCGGCCGGAACGGAGCCGACTGACGAATCGGCGCCTCCGGCCGACGCGATGGTCATCGAGGCGCTCGACGATCGCTACAACCCCTACGTCCGCCTGGCGGGCTGGGGGGCAGGGCAATGAGCGGCGGTATCCGTTTCATCAGCGCTGGAGCCGGCAGCGGCAAGACATACCGGCTGACCCAGTTGCTCTTCGAGGAACTCCAGGCGGGTCGCGTTCGACCCGCAGGCGTGCTGGCGACCACCTTCACCAACCGCGCCGCGACGGAACTGCGTGAGCGCGTCCGCAGCTTCCTGGTCGAGCAAGGCGACTACGACGGCGCGGTGGCGATCGGTGCCGCGCGCATCGGCACCGTCAACGGCGTGTGCGGCGGCCTGCTGCAGCGCTTTGCCTTCGAGGCCGGGCTGCCGACCGAGCAACGCGTGCTCGACGAAGCGCGGGCGAGTCAGTTGCTGCGCGAGACCATCGACACGGTCATCGCAGGTCACTCGCTCATGGAACTGCTGCAGGTGGCGCGCCGGCTGTCGCTGGACTCTGCCCCGCAGGATCCGCTGCCGCCGTGGCAGAAGGCCCTCGGCAAGTTGGTCGACCAGGCCCGTGCGAACGCGATCGATGCCGATGCCCTGCGCGGTGCGGGTGGCCTGAACGCGGTGAACCTGCTGGCACACTTTCCGGCACCCGTGGCGGGCGATCTGGATGCCCGTCTGCGGCAAGCCATCGCAGCAGCGCTGCCGGAGGTCAGGACGGCGCTCGAGCAAACACGACAGAAGAACGTTGGCGAGTACCTCGAACAGCTTCATGCCGCCGAGCGTTCGCTGCAGGATGGAACACTCACCTGGGCGCTGTGGAACAAGCTCACCGCCGCGGCACCAGCGAAGCTGCGGACCGTGGCTGAACCGATCATCGAAGCCGCGGGGCTCTACACGGCGCACCCCCGGCTCCGCGATGACCTGACCCGCTACCTCGAGCTCTTGTACGCGCTCGCGGCGGACTCCTTAGACGCCTATGCCACCGCCAAGAGGCAGATCGGCGCACTGGACTTCACCGACCAGGAGCGCCTGCTGCTCGACGTGCTGGACGACCCCTTCGTCGCGAGCACTCTCGGCGACGAGCTAGACCTGCTGATGGTCGACGAGTTTCAGGACACGAGCCCGATCCAGCTCGCGCTGTTCCTCAAGCTGGCCCAGTACGCACGGCAGGTCGTCTGGGTCGGGGACATCAAGCAGGCGATTTATGGCTTCCGCGGCAGCGACACGGCGCTGATGCGGTCTGTGATCGAGGCGTTGCCCAAGCTGGGCGGCACAAAGGAGGTGCTCGAGTACTCCTGGCGCTCACGTCCTGCGCTGGTCCAGTTTGTGAACCACATCTTCGCCACCCGGTTTGAGGGAATTCCGCCGAGCGAGGTGGAGCTGTCGCCGAAGCGTCCGGAGATCGACAACGCCGTCGCCGTCGCGGACTGGTTGCTGGACGGTAGCAACGCCGAGAAGCGAAATGCGGCCCTGGCGGCGGGCATCTGCAAGTTGCTCGCATCGGACACTCAAGTGGTGGATACGCAAACCGGGCAGCTGCGCAAGGTGCGCGCCGCCGACATTGCCGTTCTCGCTCGGGCCAACGACACCGTGACAGCCATCGCGGCAGCTCTGCAGGATGCCGGAATCGCCAGCGCGACACAGCAGCCCGGCTTGCTGGCCCGACCCGAGGCGGTGCTCGCGCTCGCGTGCATTCGACGCCTGAACGACGACAACGACACCCTGGCCACAGCCGAAATCGTGTCGCTTGCCGACTGTGCTGAGCCTGAAAGCTGGCTGGCGGACCGGCTGGCGTGGCTGGCATCGGGCGAGCCACCGAAGGGGTGGAAGGAACGAGCGCTCGACGGCCAGAAGCCACACGTCATTCTCGAGACGCTGAAGGGCCTGCGCGACCAGGCTGCGGTGCTGACACCGAGGGAGGCGGTGGAACTCGTCATCGCCCGCTGCGGGCTCGCACGTCGCGTCCTGCAGTGGCAGCAAGATGTCGATCGCTCGCGCGTCCGCCTGTCCAACCTGGACCGGCTCATCACGCTGGCGCAGCAGTACGAGGACGAGTGCCTCGCCGCCGGGGATGCGGCGTCCCTGTCGGGCCTGCTGCTCTGGCTGCAGGACCTTGCGGGCAACAAGCTTGACACCATGGCCGCTCCTGCCGTGGACGCTGTCCAGGTGCTGACCCACCATGCCGCCAAGGGGCTGGAGTGGCCCGTCGTCGTGCTCTGTGATCTGGCCAACGACGTGCGGGACAGGCTATGGGACATCCAGGCCGAGTCGCTCGACGCGTTCGACGTTGATCGACCACTGCACCGTCGTTTCATCCGATATTGGCCCTGGGCCTTCGGGCAGCAAAAGAAGGTGCCGATCGCCGACGAGATCGCGGCTCTTCCTGTCGGGCTGGCCGCCCATGGCGACGCGATCGAGGAGAACAAGCGCCTGCTGTACGTCAGCATGACACGCGCCCGTGACTTGCTGGTTCTGGCGCGGCAGCAGAAGAACCCGACCGGCGAGTGGATGGATACGGTGGAGTTGGGCGAAATCCTGCCCGAGGGGGATACCGCGGCGATCGAGCTGTCGCCGAGCAACACGGTGCCGTTTGCCCGCTGGCAACTTGTCGGTGAAGCCGGTCAGAGCGAGGAGACCGCCTCCGGGGCTGATCTCGCGTGGTTCGAGCACATCGACAAGCCGCAGGTGCGAGCGCCGCTCAGAGTGAGCCCGTCCTCGGTGCAGGGTGCCACCGCCCGAATACTGGAGACCGTGCCGGTCGGCTCGCGCATCGACACCGCGTCCACCGAAGATCGGTCTCGGCTCGGCGACGCGATCCACGCGTGCATCGCGGCCGACCTCGCGACGAAGGAGAAACCACTGAACTTGCCGGAGGTCGAAGCCATCCTCGACCGGATGCAGTCGGCGAGGGACGTCGAAGCCTCGGCGCTTCATCGTCAGCTGGGTGCGATTCGTTCCTGGTTGACCAGCCGCTGGCCGGAGGCTGTGCCGGTGATCGAGTTCCCGATGACGCGCGCCACGGCCGAAGGCCAGCAGGTGCGGGGCCGTGCCGATCTCGTGCTGCGCACTGCGACCGGGTGGATCCTGTTCGATCACAAGTCCACGCCTCAGGGCGCCCAGCAGTGGGGCGATCTTGCTGCGACGCATGCCGGCCAACTCGCCGCCTACCGCGACGTGTTGGAAGCCGCTAGCGGCCTGCCAGTGGAGCAGGTCTGGCTGGTGTTGCCGGTGGCAGGCGCTGCTTTGCGTGTCGCGCTGAGCTGAGACAACGTCGTGTGCAGTCCCGATCGGCTGCCATCTGTACGCCTGGATCACCGGCCATACATCAACTACCACCGCCTGGTTCTTGGGCCGGCCGATGTCGACATCGGATTTGCGAGGTGCGATGGTCCAGGGGATCCGGTTAATCAGCAGATCGCAGGAATCGTCGCGTCTACCCCCGTCGGTGAAAACTTCCCACCGCCCGGCTGAGCAGCAGGCTGACCACCAGCGGCACGCAGGGCATCGCCAGCGGGTGCAGGGTGAACGGCACGACGAAGCCGACCACCGTCGCGCAGGCCATGACGATCGCGCCACAGGTGTAGAGCGCGAACAGCTCGGGGTCGTGCCGCCGGAACTCCTTGGACTTGATCTGCCGCACGATGTAGCCGTCCAACAGCACGGCAACCATGAACGCCAGCAGCCACGGCAGCCACTCGATCAGTGTGGCGAAGCGGAAGCTGGCCAGCAGCAGCAGGGCGTCGATCGACCTGAAGTAGGCGTTGTTGAACAAGCGCTGGTTGACCGTGGCCATCTCGCGCGCGACGGCGCCGTCAACCGCGTTGGCCGGTGGGGCGTCGGCCGATGACGGAATGGGTGCGGCCTGTCGTGCCGAGTCCTGCACGCTCAGCGCCCGCGACAGGATGCGCAGCGCCGGGGCGTCGCCCCAGTACGCGGCGGTCGCCTCGTGCTCTGTACGCAGCTGCGCCAGGAAGCGCTCGGGCGGATGCGCCGATGGCAGATACAGAACCATCACCAGCAGGCAGACCAACGAGATCACCGCGACGACGCGGATCATCGGGTTGCCTCTGCGGTTGCGGCTGGAGCGCCCGACGAACTCGGCGGATCCGGATCGAGGATCGGGAATCGCCCCTTGATGATGCGGCCGCCCGAGACCGAGGCGAAGTACTGCAGGTTCGGCAGCTTGCCTAGCACGTCGGCCGGCACCATCTCCTCGAAGCTTTCGCTCAACTGGGTGGAGTAGCTCGACGAGAAGTCGCCCAGGTGCGCGTCGGCGCCGCTGCTCAGGCCCACGCGCATGGTGTGGATCGCCGTCTTGCCGAAGGTCTCGACCACGAAGTCCTGGGTCGGCCGGTCCTTCGAGCGCAAGGCGATCAGGTTGTTGAGGTTGCCCAGCGCCATGCGCGCCGCGTCTTCGCTGCCCAGGCGCTTGGCCAGGTCGGCCAGGGTCTGCATGGCGCAGGTGGTGAAGATGCCGCCCTCGGCGCCCTTGTTCAGGATCTCGATCAACGGCTGGTTAATGACGTTCGAGACCTCGTCGACGAACAGCGAGATGCGCCGGTAGCCGCCTAGGTTGTAGCGCATGCCCGCACGCGCGGCCAGGTCGGCCAGCGCCAGCGCGCCGATGGCGGTGGCCACGGACGGGTCGGGCAGCGAATCCAGGCACATGTAGAGCACATGGCCGGCACGCTCGATCTTCTCGAAGTTCATGATGGGCCGGCGGTCGTCGGCATCGAAGGGCTCGGGCGACAGGCTGCGGCCCAGGTCGCCCGAGGTCAGCATCGACAACACCGGCAGCAGGTTGGCGGTGATCTTCTGGTAGTGCTCCCGGTTGTGGCGGAAGGTGCGCACCTGGGCGTCGAGCACCTTGTTGCGCTGTGACTGGGCCACAAAGTGTTCGTAGTACGCCACGAAAGCCAGCAGGTCGGCGCTGGCGGCCTCGGACGGCCGTCTGATGTTGCCGCGGTGCGCATCGTTCAGCAGCTTCTTCATCTCCGGCAGTTCGCGCCAGCCGGCACCGAGTGCGCGCTCGTAGTAGCGGCGCAGGGTGCCTTCGAGAACGGGCTCGATGCCGCCTTCGATGTACTTGGTGAGCTTGACCAGGTTGGGCCGTTCCTCCAGCTCGACCAGTCCCTGAACTACCACGTTCACCGCGTCCCAGCCGAACGCCGAGAAGGCGCCCGCCGTGTCGGGCGGCATGATGGACTGGATGCGCGAGGCGATCTCGGTCGGCTTCTGCCAGTTGAAGGTGAAGTCCAGCCGCACGCCCGCTTCGGGGAATGCGGGGTGGAACTCGAGGAACGTGTCGGTCTCGCGCCAGTCTTCGCATGCCCGCTGCGTCACGCGCTTCAGGCGACGGCTGTTCTTGGGGTCGATCACGATGACCACGTCGCCGCGCCGCACCGCCTGGGTGATCAGGCTGGCCAGCGCCACGCCCTTGCCGGACTGGGTCGTGCCCACCAGCAGCGTTCCGCCTTCGAAGTTCTGCAGTGGCCGGTGCAGCGCCACCTCCTTCGGCTCGACGCCATGGATGTACGGCAGACCGATTTCGGCGTCGGGCTGGGGTTTGGAGGGGTAGCCGAGCAGCGTCAACAGGCGAGGGGAGACCGTGAACTCGCGGTAGTCGATCTTGGCCAGTTCGTACAGGCGCTGTGAGTGCACCGGCCGCCACTCGAACCCGAAGCCCAGGAACACCTCTTCGGGTTTGCGGCACCAGCGGGCCAGCTCGCCGGTGGTGATGACCTGGATGCCGCGGCCCGAGAGCGATGCACGCAACACCAGCGTGTGCACCGCCTGCACCAGTCGCAGCACACCCATGCAGAAGCACAGAACGGCCAGTGGCAGTGCCAGCGATCGTGGCAGTCGCAGCGTGGCGCCGGCGACCACGAAGAACGCCATGGCCGCCAGCCAGCCCATGCCGGCGTAGCTTTCGTAGGCGCGGCGCCAGGGCATCTCGTAGCGGCGCGCCAGCATGTCAGTGGCCCAGCTGTTCGGGCACGGCAAAGGCCGCCAGGTCGAACCCATCGACGCAGCGGGGATCGATGACCAGTCCGACGGTCATGTCGCCACCGAAATCGCGCGACACGGTGGGTGGGCGGCTGCGATCCTGGTACACCAGCATGCGCACGTCGGATAGGGCCCGCATCGCGACGGCGGGCTGAATCCCGCGCCGCTCCAGTTGACGCAGCGGGATGAAGAGACCGTCCGACACGGCGCAGGCCGCTGCCGAGGCGCCGGGGCCGTTGAGCGTTTGCACCACTGCGGCGAGCGCGTTACGCACGGCGGGATTCAGTCGCAACGGCGCGTTGAGCTTGAAATCGGGTGGCGGTGGGACCGGTGCAGGGGCGGGCGGCGGCTCAGGGCCTGGCTGGGCGGACGCAGGCGATTGGGGCGTCGGCGCAATGCGCTCGTGTCGCGGTGCCTCGGCGGCCGACCCTTTCGGCGCGTCGGAAGGGGCTTCCGGGGCGATCAGCGACAGGTGCGTGCCCGGCGGCGCGGCGGGGGTGGTAGGCGGCCTGGGCCGCGCCGGCAACGGCTCACCCGGCCTGCACACCAAGCGCGCTTCGAGCGTCGGTGGCGGCGCATCGACTCCGGCGAACAGGATCGCCGCCGACGCGAGCTTGACGGCCTCCAGCGGCGTCTTGGCCTCGGGCGGCAGGATCGTCCACGTCGCGTGCTCGCTGTCCTGGCGTTCAAAGACACCCGCGGCCAGCAGTAGCTCGAGCACGGTCTCGGGGGCTTTCGGGATGCCGGGCAACTGGTCGGCTTCCAGCAGGGCCTGCATGTCGCCGGCGGACTGGGGCCACAGCAGGAACAGTCCTTCGCGGCCGAACCAGACACGCGATTTCTCGCGGTTGGGCACCCAGCCCGAGTGGCTGATGGCCAGCCGCCGCAATGCGTCGACCAGGTATCGTTCCAGGTGCGATCCGAACTGCGGCGCGCCGTAGCGGTCGGCGTTCGCCTGCAGGTTGCGGTCGATGACCAGCGCCAGCGAGCGCCGCACCAGGCTGTCAAGCACGTTGTGATCCCGGTACACCGGCGTGCCGCCGATGCTGGCCAGCAGGTGGGGCACGATGACCGCGTTGTCGTCGTTTAGGAACTGCAGGGTGGCCGTCGGCACCACATGCGGCAGGGCAATGACGCCCAGACCGCGGGACTCGATGGCGTTCGGACGCCACCGTACGAAGTAGCGATCCGCGCCGCGCCTCGCAAGCCAATCGGCCAGTGGCTCGAGGTACGCCGGCCACTCGTCACCCCCGGCGTCGGTGACGATGACGTGGCTGAGCACCCGGTGCAGCTCGCAGCACAGGCCGCCGATGAAGGTGGCCTGGCGCCAGCGCGGCTCAAGCTGCCGGCGCACCGAGATCGTCGAACGGCCGGAAAAGATGTGGGCGTCTGTGCCCTGCAGGCTGAAGAAGGCGACCTCGAGACCCAACCTCAGCAGCCCGCCGGGTGCGCTGAAGTAGTTGTCGGCGGTGGCGGGCAGCAGGTGCACGTAGGCGGCGTATCGGTGCAGCAAGGGCTGAACGTCGCAGTCGAAGGTGCCGCGGTCGATGCCGAAGCACAGGCGGATTCGCGCGATGAGGTCGTCAGCCGAGGCGAGCAGTTCGGCGACCGGCAAGGCGGCGAAACCGGGGTCGGCGGCAGGGTACGAAGTGCCAGCCTGAACTTGGGGGGACATCGCGTCAATGCATCGGGCAGGGCCTTCATTCTTGAAGGCACGCTTGCTGATGTCCTGGCAAAACGGCAGGCGCAGAGGGCTTGTTTCGGGATCAGGTGACGCGTCACCCGGAATCGGCCGGCGACGATGGTGATACGCGCTTCAGATCCTCTGATCAGGCGGTCCTGTGATCCGAGCCGCCGCCTGCCTGCACTTTGCTGTTATGCGGCCCAGTGGGTGCGCCAGATGCAAGGCCGCAGCACGGTCGTTCAGCGTGGGTCACTGCACTCACACTGACGGACATCAGCGCCCGAGTAAGTTCGGCGCCCGAGCGGCTCCTCAAGACTGGGTGCCGTCACTCGTTGCGTGAAGCTGAATGTCTGCGGCTGCCGAAATCGGCTGTTCAAAGTCAAACGCTGCGTGCGACTGCAGTGCGCTGGAAGCTGGGCGCCGCTGCAACACCTGACGGCGCGCTGAGCATGCCCAGGGGCCTACACTCGCGCACGGAGCTACCCATGGCCGAGTCGTCGATCGAGTGGACCGAGCACACGTGGAACCCGACCACGGGTTGCACGAAGGTATCGCCCGGCTGCAAGCACTGCTACGCCGAGGTGATGGCCCGGCGGCTGGCCGCCATGGGCGCGGCCGGCTACGAAAACGAGTTCCAGCTGACGATGCACCCGTCGCGCCTGCGGCAGCCGCTGCAGCGAAAGGCGCCCACGATGTACTTCGTGAACTCGATGTCGGACCTCTTCCACGAGGACGTCACCGACGCCTTCATCGATCGCGTGCTGGCGACGTGCAGGAAGACGCCGCAGCACACCTATCAGATCCTCACGAAGCGCGCGGAGCGGTTGCCGGTGTTCTTTGCCAAGCGGCTGGTGCCGGACAACGTATGGCTTGGTGTGTCCGTTGAGGACCGCCGCTACGGCGTCCCCCGCATTGCGCAGTTGCGCAAGGTGCAAGCACGGGTCCGCTTCCTTTCCGTCGAGCCTTTGCTGGAGGATCTCGGGTCACTAAACCTGCGAGGCATCCATTGGGTGATCGTGGGCGGTGAGAGCGGGCATGGCGCGCGCCCAATGAGCCCAGAGTGGGCTGACTCGGTACGCGTTCAGGCTCAAGCGCAGGGCGCAGCATTCTTCTTCAAGCAATGGGGCGCCTGGGGGCCCGACGGGGTGAGGCGCAACAAGAAGAGCAACGGGCGCGAGCTCGCCGGACGACGTTGGGATCAGTTCCCCGTCAGGATCGTTGCCGCAGCAGTTGCATAGGCAGGAAGCTATTCTTCGAAGAGGTCTCGTGTCTTTTGCCTGGCGACGTCGCGCCACACGCGTAGCGGCATGTCGTTGCGCGCGAAGAAGACCAGTCGATACATTGCAGAGCCCTGGGTGTTGTAGATCCAAGGCATTTCGCGGCTGTATTGGAACCCCAGGCCAACAAGCAGGCCTCTCCAGTAGTCAAAGAAGGCGTGGCGGATGTTGGCCACGCCGGTGGTCGTCAGGTCGACGGAGGCCTTCCAACCAGGCGCCACTCTTTCGAAGTTGTCCCGATCATCGGCGAGGTCGATGATCACATTGCGCTGCAGGTCCATGGTGCTGAAGTGCACGGCTAGGTCCACTTTCAGCGTGGCCAGCGTTCGCAGCATTTCGAAGTCCAGCAACGTCAGGCAGTACGGATCCACGTACGCCATGCAGAGCGAGCCGCGCGGCACGCTCGCGACCATTTGAGGAACAGTCTCGACCGCGGGTCCGACAAAAGCACGTGCGTCAGCGCCCAGTGCTTGGAGTCGAGCAGCGCAGGCCTGGGCCTTGTCTGGGTCCAGGTCCCCCACCAAGACGTTCGTGAATGAAGTGGCGTCGTTGTGCATCTCGCGCCAGGCGGCGACCGCTCCTCCATCGCGTGTACCAATCTCTCCAGCCACACGGATGCGGCCCGGGCCGCAGAACGGATCAATCAAGACGCGCTTGGGGAACGCCTTCCACGCGTTTCGGGTTCCATGAAGATAGTCCGTGAGTAGCCGGTGTTTGTCCTTGGGCACCCATGGGCCAACCCCCTTGCCGTCCGGGTTCTCGTCGACCAGGAGATCAGGCCGAGGGTCCAGTGGGATCCCGCGCGAGAACAAGCTCTTGGCAGTCACAAAGCGCTCCCTCAACAATCGGATTGATCCCCTTCAATGCAGGGGTAGGTACAGATGTTACTTAGGCCGCCTTCCCGTGAACACCAACTATGCTGCGGCACTTCAGGCTTGAGCTTTCGCTCGGCTGGCAGCGACGTGGGACAAGCCGGTGAGCATCTCGACGCGTCGGGCGATGTGACCGATCTCGGAAGGGATGCCACCGTCGATGGTGCGGACATCTTGGCGACCTTCAGGTTCTCCAGGATCCGCTGTTCATCGAGAAGGTCTGCCACATCGCCGGCCCGTGCCCAGTCCAGCGCTGATCTCCATGGTGTTGTGCGTGGACGAGAAGTGCCAGATCCAGGCGCTGGACTGCGCGCCACTCCTGCCGCTGCGCGCTCTATCTGGGGGCGCGCGGCCTTGCGCTACGGGTGATCCGCATAGCGGCAGCCAGGCAATGTGGTCGGTCGGCTCCGGATTGCCATTGCGTCAAAGGTCCGCCGGT
Organism: Betaproteobacteria bacterium; assembly: GCA_947453725.1. Lineage (GTDB taxonomy): Bacteria > Pseudomonadota > Gammaproteobacteria > Burkholderiales > Burkholderiaceae_C > Rubrivivax. Next base: position 216,094 of record CANGHH010000006.1, read on the forward strand.
GGCGTCGCCCTCATGAACTCGTCGAAGCTACGAAGGTCATCGACTGATGGAGGTGCCTCCTCAAGTTGAAGCGCCCGCAACCCGTCCGCGATGTCGCGCCGGCTGATGGTGCCGAGGTGGACTCGGCCATTCTCTAGCGCGTAGTCCAAGGCGCCGCACCACATGTTGATCCGACCATAGCCAGGGTTCAGAGCGACGGATTTTGACTTGCCGGATACCTGGTGCTTGGCGAGCGAAACGCGAATGTAGGTCAACCGCCCATACTGAATGTGGATGTGCTTGAGCTGCCGGTCTAGCACGTCGACTAGCGTCGGATCCGCGATCACTGCCTTTAGCTGGTCTATGCGAATTTCGCGACCGAAGTGCAGGAAGTCTTCCTGCTCGGCTTGTAGGTGCGTAAGCTTGTGCTGAAGGCCACCGTTCATTGCCCACTTGATGATGTCCTTGGCGCGCTCTTCCCATGTACGAAGCAATTCGTAGACCGCGAAGATCCACATCTGCGACTGCGCATTCAGAAAGAACGCGCTGGGTGGAGTGCGTTCTTCTTGGTGCAGCTCGCGAAGAACCTTGTACTCAAGGTCGGTGAGGAACTGATCGACGATATCGAGGTTGACCGCCTGCATGCGGAGAAACGGGTCGTCGTCAAGGAACTTCAGGTTGCACAGAGCATCCCGGAGCTGCCCTGCCTTGATTGAATCCCGCGGCAGATACGGGATCTCGTCGTGCTGATCCTCGTCCATGCTCGACTCTAGCGCGTGGATCGGCAACTTGGACTCTCATGACTTCTTGGTGTAGTGCTCGTCGAAGGCTGGCAGGATGTTCGGGTTGAAGTAGACCTTCCGGAGCCCGGTTTTCTTGACCATATCCAAGTAGCGCACTATCGCGAAGCGGGGGTCGGCCGCCAGCTTCTTGCGCAGCACATGGAAGTGGTTGTTGGCTTTGAAGTCAACGTAGCGCTTCGTCATGTGCCCACAGAGGTCATCATAGGTCCACGGGAACCTCTTGTACTGCTCCTCGTCAGTAAGCTGGATCTTCACTGCGTCAGGGTCCTTGGAGAAGACAATCTTCGAAGCGCCATCGAGATTGCTCTTTTCGAGCTTGACTTGAAGCTTCACAGCCACCGAGTAGTCGCTGTTCCGGTCTACTGGCTCGCTTCCCAGCGCGCGCAAGTGTTGTATGAGCCGTCCCTCATCGGCGGACACAACCACGGCCGCAGCGTCGGCTGGAACTACGACGAAGGAGAGTGGAAGCACTAAGTTGAGGACCCGGGACAAGTCGCGTGTGAACCATCTCTTCGCCAGCAACGCGAAATTCGCGACAGATGCCGCTGCGACTTCCTGCGCTAGCTGAGCTAGCTTTGCACTCGGTGTGACGTAATGGACCGAGTTATCGCGTATGTCCACCAGCGCTCGAAGGTTGAGCGCCACTTCCGCAGGCATGCTGCCGCCTTCCTCCAGCCGCACCATGCTTCGGACGAAGCCGATAGTCATCGCGTTGCCCGCAGCGTTAATGCGCAAGTATTGCTTCTTGGACTTCTTGCCGGTCTTGGTTTCGCGGGACTCGTAGACGCGGATGACTCGAACGTCATTGTCAGCGTCCTTCAAGAGCTTGGCCTTCGCCAAGAGCTCCCAGGCGTTGAGCGCGAGAATGGCAAACGTCTCCTCTCTGTAGGAGAAGGCAGGCTTGTTGTAGACCTCAACAGCCGCAGTTATGGCGGCCTGGGATTTGTCCACAAATCGCTGGTGCAGCGGTGGTCGCATTCGTTCTCACCTCCCGCCGCTATTCTCGCCGTTGGAGGATCGTCTGCTTCCTAGCAGTCAGCCGTCTCTCGGCTTGCCGTGGCCGATGTCCTTCGCTGCACTGCCGACGCTCACGTCGGCGCCGCGAAGGGCAGGCGAGGATCGCTAACGGGTGCATGCTGGCCCGCGCTGATCGGCACGGTTTTCACCCAGACTCGCGTGACCGGGTGCTCAGGTGGTCGCTGGCCCGCAGCAGGGTCAACATACCCAACTGGATCGGCGAGGGATTGACCAGCGGTCGAGCCGGAAACGACGACTGCACGCGCGGGTCGGTGCCATAGCGCTGCACCAGCTTGCAGAAAGGACACTGGTCGTTCGACAGCGCGACCGAGCCGAACGCCGCCAGGAACTCGCTGTGGCAGGCCGGGCAGACGACGAGCGAAAAGCTCCTCGACTCCGTGAGCCACAGGCCGTCGGTGTGGGCCGCCAGGTCGAACGCGCGGTCGAAGCTGATGCGGTGGGGCGGTTGGCACACGCCGACGTACTGGCGGTACGCGCCCAGCAGCGCCTCGCCGCCGCTGAAGTCAGCGGTGCGCAGGCGGCGATAGATCGACATGACGATGGACGCCTCCGCGCGGTACAGCAGATTGGCTCCGTGATACCACTCGGGTGAGTCGGGCGCGCGCCCGCGCGGAACGGATTGCCGCTCAGGGAACAGCAGCCGCAGCAGATCGCGCGGGTTCATCCCCGTGATGCGGCTGATGGTGCGCACGCGGGCGCCGTGGGCGGCGCATTGCTGGGCCAGCGCGAGCGCGCGAATCTGGCGGTCGACTCGGGACTGCATGGGCAGCTCCAGCGGACGACAAGCATCAGGATGCCAGATGGTGGGCGGCGTGCACCGCGGCCAGCGGTCGCGCGAGCGGAAGCGGCATGTCCAGCAACGCGACCAGGTCGCGACGGGGAGGGAAGAGCGTGGCGTCGCCCACGTTGGCGACGATGGCCATGACCTGCTGAATGCTCATGGCGCCGAGCCGGTCAGCCTGGTTCGCGTCGAGAGCGAACTTGCAGCAGGCGGCGGTCTTGTCGTGAAGGACGCCGTCACGGATAGTGAGCAGGAGCGTCAGGTTCGCAATCTGGACATCGGAGAGTTGCGCGTGGTTCATGGTTCGTCCCTGTGTGAGGCCCGGGAGGGGCGTGGTGTGGGTTGTCGATGGCGGTCCTGGTCGTGGTCAAGATGGGAGTGCAAGCGCTCGATGCGACGCGTGGTTCAGCATAAGTGGCCTCGGTCGCGGGCCGCAACAGCAGATGGCGGGTTGTGCATCTGCTTACCGCGTTGCCATCCGCAATCCCTTGGATCTGCAGTCGAATGCGTGAGCGGCGCTGATTGCCGCGCGCTCTGGCGGCATGAGTTCACGTGTGACCACCGGTTGGCGCAGCGAGCGGCGAGGGCACTCGCCCCCGCCGCTGCCACGACAAGCTCCCGGGTCAGACCGCTTCGGCCAACCCCTTCCACTCGGGCGCGCTCAGTTCGATCAGCTTGCCGCCCAAGGCCTCGAACTCGGTCGCCCGGTCATAGTCCTCGAGCTCCTGGCTGAAGTGCGTCACCGCGTTGACCAGGCCGTAGCCGGACAGATCGGCTTGCGCGATCAGGTGACGCAGCACGCCGGAGCGCTCGGCGTCGTTCAGGGTGTAGCGCTGCGCCAGCACCTCGACCGTCTTCACCGGATCGCCGACCAACGGGATCTTCAGCGTCTTCTGCAGCTTCTGCGCCGTCTGGCGGAAGGTCGCTTCCGACACGGCCGCCTGCACCACGTCGCGCACCTTCAGGAAGAAGGCCTTGTCGTCGGCACGCAGCGTGTCGTCCTGGTAGACCTGCAGGCCTTCGTCCTCGGTGCCCAGGGCGCGGCCGACGTGGGTCTTGCGCAGCGTGCGGTCAGCGGCGATCAGGCCGTTGCGGCACACCAGGCGGAACAGCAGCGGCTGCACCGACAGCGTGCCCTGGCCGACCTCCGAGTTCGAGATCACGACACCGGCCTGCACGACATCGCCGGGTGCCATCTCGTAGGTCAGGCGCGACGTGATGCACTTCAGGTACATGCGCGTCTCGGTCAGCTCGACCGATTCGAACCGCACCTCGGGCAACTGCTGCAGGATGGGCAGCACGCTCTCGGCGAGGTCGAAGTTGTCCAGGCGGCGGTAGCGGTCGGACAACACCGCCCGCACCTTGCCGTCGAGCGTGCGCAGCATGCGCCGGTCGTCCTCGCTTTGCAGCCAGGTATTCACGTTGCGGTCCAGCAGGACCGGTTGCTCCTCGCGCATGCGCTCGGAGTACGCATACGGGATCTTCAGCTTGTCGGCCAACTGGCGACGCGCCAGCGGCGTGACGCCGTAGTGCACGGCGCTGCCGCCTTCGTCGATGACGAGGTGGGTCTCACCACTGTCGCCCGTGCTGTGGTGCACGAGCTGCGAGGGCACGACCAGGTCCTTCTTCGAGTGCAGCTGGCGCTCCAGTTCCTGGGCCAGGCTCACGAGAGTACGTCCGCTTTTCATATCAAACTCCTTGAGGGATGAAGAAGCGGGGACGGCGCGACCCCTTCGCGGGGATGCGCATCCCCGCCAGGGCTGATGACGGACCGGCTGCACCTTGGCAGGCCGGTCCACGAAATGCGCGAATCGAATCGCGCGGAAAACTCCAGGGCTGTCTTCGCGACGCCGTGAGGCGCCGCCTGGTTTGACAACTACCAGTGGGGGAACTCGTCGAAGCCTTTTCGCCGGCACCGGGTCGAATCGATCCAGTGCCGCTGAAAAAGCGGGTGCGGCCCCGTCACCATGACAGGCCGCACCCCACATCACTCACACTCCTGTTCGCCGACACCGGGCATCGGCACCGAGGCGGACATCGGCGCCGATGACGCCGTCCGGCGCTGGCACCACACATCGGCCCAGTCGGTCCCGGCGTGGCGCGGCACGAACACCCGCACCTGCCTTGCGCCGGTCGTCTTCTCTTCGCGCTTCAACCGGCGCGCCAATGCGAAGGCGAAGCACTGGCCAGCGAAATCGCCGTCGGCGTCGTTGTCGGCATAGATGCACACCTTGCGCACCGCGTCCGGCAGGCACAGCTTCTCCAGGTTGCCGGCGTTGATGCCGGCCCAGACCGGTTTGCGCGTGGCCAGGTGCAGCGCGAGGCCGGTCTCGATGCCTTCGCAGACCGCCAGTTCGTCGGTCGCCTCGAAGAGGCGGACCGCCGCGCCGTTGATCCCGGCCGAGAGCACCTTCTTGGCGTCCGCCGCCTTCAGCTTCGCCCCGTCCTTCAGGTAGGTGCGGTGCAGCGTCACCGCATGCCCGTCCACACCCTGGATGCAGGCCAGCATGGCCGGGTACTCGGCCAGCTTGCGCGACTTACCGGACTCGTCCTTCTCGTAGTAGCCCAGCGCCGGGTGAAACCGAAGCACGGCCGGGACCACCGGCAGGGCCAGCCCGCGGCCGCGGAGGTAGCGATCGACCTCGTCGCCGGCCGTTACCGGCCGCGCTTCGTCCCAGATGCGCTGCACCAGCTTGCGCATGCGGTCGCCCGCGGGCTCGCACGCGCCCGCCGTCGTTGCCTCGGGCAGCAGCCCCAGGCAGCGCTCGACATCGCGCAGCACGGCATTGAAGTCCACGCCCTTGACGGCCTGCAGCAGCTTGAAGCCGCCACCGGGCCCGCACTGGCGGCAGTGGTAGTTGCCCTCGCCGAACTTGTCGGTGTACTGGAACCGATCCGTTCCGCCGCACAGCGGGCAGGGCCCATTGCGATGCTTCAGGATCTGCTCGTCCACGCCCGCGCTGGCGAGGATCTCGCTCCACCGGCCATGCGCCCGCTGCTTGACCGCGTCGATGCGGCCGGCGTACTCATGATCGTGCATGAAGGCCTCCGCTCTCGGCCGACACGGCCAGCCCGTCGGCCTCCAGCAGTTCGATGGAATGGCCAGGCGACGCGCCCACGCCCACGGTCAATTGGAAGATCTTGCCGTGAAGCAGCGGGTACTTTCCCAGCCGCAGGTCCTGCAGCAACGAGTCGAGCGTCTGCACGGGGTCGACCGAGCGCAGGCGACGGATCAGGTCGGCCAGCGCGTCACGATCGGCGTCGCAATCGGCATCGAGGAACTGATCGTGCTCGTCGGTGAAGGACGAGAGTTGCTGCACCGGCGTGCCGGTGTTTTCACCGGCAGGGATGTACAGGGTGCCGTCGTGGCACACCCCGTCGTCGATGATCACGGCCTCGTCCTTGCCGACCCGGATCCGGACGGCCTCGCAGAGGATCACGTCGGGCCAGACCCAGCGTCCCTCCAGCGCGGTGCGCACCCGTTCTTCCACAGCCTCGACGTGCGCGCGCTCTTCTTCGAGAAAGCGCACGTGGCGCTGCGCCCAGTGGTCGTGATGCAGGCCGATCCAGTCGAACACCAGATAGCCCTTGCTGCGGGCCAGCATCCAGCGTGCGCCGTTGTCGTCCCCGACGCAGTCGAGAGCGACCAGCCGCACCGCGCCGCTCTCGATCTCGCTGCGTGTCGGCGCGGCGGCCACTTGCTGGACGAAATCGCGTGAACCGTGGTCGTCCTGGATCGGATAGCCCACGATCGCGTCGCACAGCTCCGTTGGTAACACGTCCATGTCGTTCAGCAGGTCCAACTGCCCCCAGCCGCGCATCACCGAGTAGTAGGTCTCGACGAAGCGCTCCGGCGACAGCCGGGTCCTCGCGATCTCCAGCGTGTTGCGCCAGCAGGCTTTCAACTCGGCGTCGATGCGCTTGCGCTGCACGTCCTCGTCGATCAGCTTGTCGCGGTCGGGCAGCCGAGCCATGAACTGGCGCGAGTCCAGATGCACGACGTTGAGTTCGTCGCGCAGGCAGTACGTCGGCTTGAGGACGCAGAAGCCCTGCAGGAACACCATCGTCTCGTGGCTGTACTTGCCGTCGAGCGTGCCCGCCAGGTGCACCGCACCGATGGGGCTGGCCTGCGTGGCCAGGTGCCCTTCGGCCAAGGGCCGCTTCAGCGGCTGGCCGTTGAACAGCACGGCCACCGGGAACCCCAGGCACAGCTCCTCGACACGCGTGCCCAGGTCGGGCAGGTCGACGCCGTGCAGTTCCACGCGGGTGCCGTTGATCGCCTCGCACTCAGGAACCTGCTCGACAGTGATCAGCGCCCTGGCGAGCGCGGCTTCGGTGTCGATGTCGACCCGCTGGCCGCCCGAGGTGACGACACAGCGCGTGGCCGCGTACAGGCACTTCGAGAAGCCGACACCGAACGGGCGCTCTTCGGCAGCGGTCGCCGCGTCCCAGCCCGACTCGTGAAAACTCAGCAGCTTCTGGAAGTCCTCCAGGCCGCAACCGTCGTCGTGGACGCTCAGCACCTGGGTCGCCGCGTCGTAGTGGATCTCGATGCACGTCGCGCCGGCGCGACGTGCGTTCTGCAACAGCTCGGAGACGAGCGTGAAGCGGTTGGTGAAGGCGTAGCGCTGGTTGCGCAGTGCGCCTTCCTCGTTGATTCGAACCTGAATCTGCATGACATGCTCCATGTGTGGAGGCGGGCCCCGGCCCCAGCGGGATGGGCCCGCCGGATGGGGGGAATGGACGAATTCGGTCAGCCGTGTCGGCGAACCGGTGGGGTGAACAACTGGCCGGCGGCCTGGGCCTCGACCAGGCTGTGGTCCAGGAACTCCCAGACCTGCAGGTGCTGGGTGCTCACGACGCGGCCATGCGCGTCGAGCCGCTCGACCTTCAGGCCGCTCGGGTGCGTTCTTTCGCAGAAGCTCACCCGGTAGACGAGCCAGTCGGCGCCGGAGATGACAAAGGTGCGTCCGGCCTGGCCGGTGAGCACTTCGCTTTCCTTGACCAGGTACTCGATGTCTTCCGGGGCCTGCACGGTCAGCAGGCGTGGCGCATCGGGACCGATGCGCAGGGCATTCGTGGACGTGAACATGAACAACTCCTTGAACGGGATGGGCTGGCGCTGCGGCGCCGAGCCCGGGTGGGGAAGGGATCAGGCGAACAGGTCGCCTTGCACGGACATCTGCTTGAGCTGCTCGTTGATCCACTGCGGATTTCTGGCCAAGCGGGCCTCGACCCACTCGGGGTTGCCGGCCACGGCACTGCGCACCCACTCGGGGTAGCGCTCCAGGGTGGCGTTGAGCCAGGCCTTCAGGCCATTTCGGATGCGGTCGCGCACCTCTTCGGCGTCGACGAGGCCGCAGTAGGCGATCGGCGACAGCGGGCTGCAGCCGACGACGCGCAGGCAGCTGACGAATGAGAACGGCGCTGCGTCCTTCTCGCGCTCGGTGAACACCCAGCGCAGGGTGTCGAGCTTCTCTTCCAGCGGCGTGGCCGGGTCGGCCAGGTGCCGCACTTCCTGCAGCAGCCGCCAGTGCAGGAAGACGATGTCGTCTTCGCTCCACTCGACGACTGCTGCCTCGTCGTCGGGCAATGCCTCATCGGCGATGCCGTCGGGGCGGGCGGTCGGGTGCTGTGGCGAGACCCCATGGAAGGGGTGGAACCGATGCCCAGCGGACTCTGGGCGGAATGCTCCGGGGGATGCGTAGACTTGCAGCATCGTTGACTCCATGGAAATTCAGGAGGCAACGCGCACCACGGGCGGGGGCGAGTGCCCCCAGGGGGTGACGAACAACCGGCGCTGAGACCGGCGATATGGGAGGGTGACTCCAGGGCTGGCTTGGCTTGGCGGCGTGAACCGCCTTGATCGGTGCGCCAGCTACCGATCGAGGAAAGCCTTGGAGGGAAGGGCGCGGCGACAACGCGCAGCCCTTGCCTCGAAGGCTGGCTTCGACGGCGAGCGAAAGACAGGGCACCGGCGACGGTGCCGTCAGGCTCGGAGCACGGTGCGACCGCGTGAAGACCCCGGGTGGGACCTCACAGGCTTCGCAATCCATGCGTCAGACAGAAAACTCCAGGGCTTGCCTTGTTTGAATGCAGGGCCAGCTGCTGCATGACGCAAAGGTAGATCGGCGCGAGCACGAGGTCAATGCCGAAACGCCGACGATCCGGGCCTGATCCCGAAAGCACCCAGAGTTGCCGGCCATATCGCGTGGCGATTGCGCACGGTGATCGGGAAGATGGCTCCGACCACCGCCTTTGCAGGAGCACGGCATGCCGGACATCGAGATCGTCAAGTTGGACCAGGGCGGCGTCAATGCCCGCATCCTCGCGAAAGAGGCCAAGGTCGATTTCCGGCGCGTCGAGGCGGCCAGCCTGAAGATGCCCACGCGCTTCACGAGCGCCGAGGGCAAGCGCTCCTTCGTGCGGATGTTCAACACGCTGCAACTCAACACGCACTTCATCTCGGTGATCGCGCGCACCCGGTTGGACCACGACGACATCGGCAAGATCGAGGCGGCGATCCGGGCCCAGATGGATGCCGCCACCGCCAACCTGAACAAGGCGATCGACGGTGCGGAGGCACTCTTCAAGGCCCATGGCATCACCAGCGCAGCGTCCTACGACACCGTGCCGCTGGACGTCGAGGTCCACGTGCTGTCGTCTGCCAGCAGGCGCTTCCTGGAGGTGCTGGGCAAGCTCGACCAACTGATGCCGCTACTGCAGACGCTGGAGATCCACGAGGTGATCACGGCGCAGGCCGTCGACATCCAGCGTGCGGGTCTGAAGCGCCAGGTGCGCGACATCGCCAACGGCGCGCGTAACTTCGCGATCGGGCTGCGGCGGCGCATGAACGCCCTGGATGCGCGCAACGGCGAGGCGGCGCGGGAGGACGTCATAGACGCCGAAACGGAGCAGGCCCCTGAAAGTTCGACGGAGGCCGACGGCTACTTCATCCGCGAAGCCGTTGCGGCGCCGATGGTGACGTCGGAGCCGGCAGCAGAGGTGCCCGTCGCCGTCGAGGAATAGCCGCAGGCAAGGTCCGCCACGCGCAATCGGCGGTCTTTCCCGGTGGTTTCGGTGGCAACCTTCGAGGACCTCTTGCTGCGACCCAGGAGATTGAATACGGTGTAGCCAGGTTCCACGCCGTCGGCGCCTGCTGTAGGTGACCGGAGCCCCGCCCGCAGCCCGGGCGGCGTCGCAGTCGATACCTGCCTCTTGCACCCCGACCCGCGTGCGTCTCGAACTTCGGCAGACGCACTGCAGGATCGCAAGACATCGGACTCAGCAGGTTGCCCAGCGTCACGACGCGTGTGGCACCGTCAAGTGCAAACCACCACGCCGCGACTCCGGGACGCGCGCGGCGTGCCGTCGAGTTCAGCGTTCCCCATCGGCTCGCGCCAACCTGACCTAGTGCGGCCGCGACAGAGCAGGTCATGACCTTTGCCGGCCCACGCCGGGACGAGGCTCGATCGTGCACGACACACTCTCCATCGCCGCGACGACTGCGGCCACCGGCGCACCGGCGCCGAATCTCAAGTTGCCCGACACCGGTTTCCTGCGTCAACCGCAGGTGCTGGCGTTCGTTCCCATCTCCAAGTCGACGCTATGGCGCCGCGTCCAGGCGCGCACCTTTCCGGAACCCGTGAAGCTCTCCGAGCGGGTGACTGTGTGGCGTGCCGAGGACATCCGACAGTGGATCGAGAAACAAGGCATCTCGGTCTGATACACGCAGCAAGGCCTCGGCATCGAAGTTACGCGTGTGGACACCAATCGGACACGTCCTGCGAACAGGTTGCCCGCAGAGTCGATGCTGCGTGCGCTGTTCGCTGAGCCTCGACAGCACGTGTGCCCGCGCGCAGCCGGGCCGATACGCAGGCCGGCGAGTCACACCTGTCACCAACGATGACATCGAGACATCTTGTTCAAGCGTTAGCAGCACAGCGCCGCCAGTTGGACCGATGACGAAATCCCCCGCGCGATCGGCCGATTTCCGGTGGCGCCCGGGATGCGCGGTTTCGATCCTTCAGGCTGGCGGCGTGCGAGTCTTCAAGGGAGAACAACATCATGGAAGACGATCCGGAGATCACCAGGCACCGCGAAAACGCAGGCCATTCGATCCAGATGCTGCGATCGGTCGTCGACGGCGCCACCTACGAGGCCGTCGCGCTGCAGTTCGGGATCTCTCGGACCGCAGTCGAACGTCGGATCAAGTCGATCGCCGTCCAGTTGACCCAGGAGGTCGGTGTGGACGGGCTCAAGGAAGAGGGCGCCGCCTTCGTGCGCCGCCTTCGATTGCGCCGGGATGCGATCCTGGTGGCGCTGGATCAGTTCATCCCCGTCGCCCCTTCCGGCGAGCGACCGGCGCGGGTGCTGTCGGAGGCGGAGGTGGCCCAGGGCGCGACCCGCATCAAGGGGCGCGCATCACGTACCTGGCACGACCTGTCGCTGTACTACCTGTTGTTCGCGACCGGTCTGCGCCCGCTCGAGGTCGCGCGGCTGGAGGTTCGCGACTACATCCTCGTCGACGGAAGCGTCTGCCGGGAGTCGGAGTTGCGGGACAGCACGGCGATCAACGGCAAGTCCCGCCCGCTGTACTTCATCAACAGCCGGCTCGACGAGGCGCTGGACGCGTACTTTCAGGAACGTTTGAAGAACGGACACGGTCTTGGAACGCCGGACCACTACCGGGGGCTGGATCCCGACAGTCGGTTGTTCCTCGGGCCGACAGGTGAGCCTTACCAGATCACGCCTAACGGCGAGCCCGGGCAGAAGAGGCATGTGTGCCGCGCGGTGCTGGAGATATACCGGAAGCTGTTCCGATATGCGGACATCAAGGGGCTGTCCACGCAGTCGGCGCGGCTTACGCTGATGTCCAGGATGTACGCCCGCGGCGCCGACGAGGACCAGGTCGGCGTGATCCTGGGCATTGCCGACCGCAGCGCGGTGCGGGAGCAACTGCCCCGGCCGAAACCCATGTTGGCCGAACTGCTCGACGAGGTGATCTGACGGCGCGGCTCCGATCGCGAAAGAGGCGCGATTTTGTCGCTGATACGGGTGGCACCCGCCCCCGCGCATGGAAGGATGTCGGAACCAGGAGGGCGTTGCCATGGACCTGCACCGATTTGCGGTCGACGGGCGCGTCATCGGTGCGGACGACGTCCAGCTGCAGGACGCGCTGGCCCGTGCCTACCAATCGCCCTCGCGTCCGCGTTGCCTATGTGTTCCCGGCGGCGTCGAAATGTACGTGGCCCGCCACCGTCAGTACGTGATCAAGCGGATGCCCGACACCGGGGACCGGCATCACCCCGGATGCCCGTCGTTCGAACCTGAGGCCAGCCAATCCGGGCTCGGCGAGTTGGTCGGCCAGGCCGTGATCGAGGTCGAACCCGGGCGGGTCGAACTACGGGTCGACTTCCCGTGGGAGCGCATGACGGGTCGGTCGGTGGCGCGCGGCGAACCCGCGGAGCCGGCCGAAGTTGCGCAGCCACGCCGGCGCATGAGTCTTCGTGCGCTGATGCACTTCCTGTTCGAGCGGGCCGGGTTCAATCGGTGGAGTCCGGCCATGGAGGGCAAGCGCAATCAGGGCGTGCTCCACAAGTACCTGATGGAGGCGGCCGAGGATGTTCTGGTCAAGGGCACCGCGCTGGGCGAGAGGCTGTACGTCCCGGAGCCGTTCAGCGAGCAACGGAAGTCAGATGCTGCCCAGCGCCGGCGCGCCAAGCTCGCGGTCCTGTGCCCGCACGACGGGCACTGGCCGCTGGCCGTCGTGCTGGGCGAGTTCAAGGTGTGTGACGACACGGCCTTTGGCAAGCGGATCTGGATCAGGCACATGCCGGATGTGCCACTGCTGGCCTCGAGTCGGCTGTGGGAGCGCACCGAGCGTGTCTTCGGGTCGCTGTTCGAGGCACGCGATGCCGACACGGGCGTCGGGGTTCACCTCATGATGGCGGCCCTCATCCGTGCCCGCAGGGAGCAGACCTACGAAGTCGAATCTCTGAGCTTGATGCTGACCAGCGAACACTGGATACCGGTGGAGGGCGTGCACGAGCTGCCACTCATCCAGGTGCTGGTGGCGCAGCAGCGTCGATTCGTCAAGCCGCTGCGCTACGACGCAAGGAGCGTCTCGGGGTTTGCGAATGCGTTGCTGCTCGATGCTGGCCCATCTGCCTTGCCGCTGCATCTGATCAGTCCGTTCATGAGTCCGGAGGAGCGCGCTGCCAAGGAGCGGGCGATTGCGGCTCGTGGCACGGAGGCCTGGGTGTGGCGCACCGAGGACGTGATGCCGCCGTTGCCAGCGGTACTGACAACGAATCCGCGATGACGCACGCGCCACTGCCGCGCACACGCGTCTCGCACCTGTCCCTTCAAGATTGCTGCCTCTGCTGAGCCAACGGCCCCAGAGGGAGCCGGAACGTGAATGACCGGTCTTCGAAGTCACGACGACCGACTCCCGACCCCGAAATGCTAGTCGCCTCTCAGATTTCGAAGCCGAACAGCTGTCGTTCGCGGGACCGGGCGGCCGATGAGGCCCTTCTGGATGTGGCAGGCAGGTCAGACTGGCGGCCGACTTGCTTGTACTGGCCGGGGTGCGTCGCTGCGGCCCAGGTCAGGCCAACCTCCTGAACAACACTTCGGACAAGCCACTCTTGCGAATGCATTGCAGATTGAAGCGCGTTGGCGTTGAACTACACCTTCTCGAAGAAGACATGGGTCGGAAATGACTGGCCCTCAATCGCATAGCGCCCCTCGCCGATTTCTTCTCCCTGCCACGAAGGTTCCTCACTGAATCCGAACCAAGTCGATGAGGCCTGGGCTGCGCGAGAGCCGGACCTTGGGGTGCTCCAGAAGCCAAATCCTTGGTCCAGCCAAACCTTCAACTTCTTGCCATCTGCAAGGCCGATTTCCAGCGTCCTCGCGTGAGACGCCATCGGTTTGGGAAGATTGCGCACGACTGCCTCCATCCCCCTGTAGACGAAGGCCGCACGGATCGCCGAGTCGCGTGAGTGCGTGCTCTGCCAATTGTGGAACACCTGGGTCGGCACTGGAAAGGCTCTACCGTCCTCTGGCAAAGCCACGGACACGACCTCGATAACTGGATTGTCCCAACGTGATTGGTACCTTGCTTTGATCGCACCGATAAGACTTATGAGTAGCGAAACTGGCAATGGCGCATTCAAATAGCGGTCACGGTAGATCACAGCCTTGATGTCGGCCTCGCCATCGAGCAGCGGCCCCCGGACAGCGGTCGCGAGTCGCTCCAGCAACTTCTCCCCAAATCCGTCAGCGAGACCGTTGAGTTCAGTGCGGATCTCGATCCGCCCGGCTGCGGGCGACACTTCTGCCGGCAGGTCCGCCTTGAACTCGTGGGCAACGCCCAGCAGCATAGACGTAGCAGAGTACCCTCGAACCAGAACGGAAGACCCGGCTTGGCCCCATGCGTCGCCTGGCACGCCCACGGCCATGTCTCGCGATGCCCATAGCACGCAGCCGGGCTTGCCAACGACCTCCGCTAAGGCGCTGCAGTGGCTATCAGGAACGTAATGGATGCTGATACTGGCCAACTGCGTGAGTTGCCCCAGCGCGTAACGCTGCGCCCTTGACACCAAGTTTTCAGCTGACTGGGGCAAACCTAGTTTTACCGTGCCACGTTCTGACCATCGAAGCAACAGCCTCTTGAGCGCCGCAGCCGAAAAGTCCCAGTCCTCGGGTTTGCCTTGGAGGTAGATGCGCAGTTCTTCAGTACCCGCCTTGGCCCACTCCCTTGTGACGGCTTCAGCCAGTGTCTGCGTCTCTGCGTACGATGTGCCAGGTCCAAACAGCTCATCGGCACCTTGCAGCCGCAGCCTCTGCATCCAGCTTTCTGACAGGAACTCGGCCGCAGCGACTCGATCAAGGTCGTCCAGACGGAATCGAGTGTCGTAATCCAGCAAGCAATGCTGGCAAGCGCTCGTGCAATTGGCGCGGCAGTCGAGAAGTTTGCGGGCCGCATGGAGCATTTCGGGCAAGCGATCAGCCACCGAGGAACAGTAGCCAGCCGCAGAGTGGTCATACAGGACGAGCACGTAACCCTGCTCTTGCATGGGGTGACGTATAGGTTTGACGTCGCATCCGATCTCATTGATTTCGACGCCGAGAGTGCTTGCTACGGCCCCTCGTAGCGCGACCGCAATCGAGTAGGCCGCGACCTTGTTCGCTATAGGCAAGCCATCGAGTCCGTTCAGATGCAGTTCAAGAACGTCGGTGACTTCCTCCAGCCCGAGATGCAGATTCGGTTTGATGGCAAACCTGTGGTGGCTACCCTTGCACTCGCTGGTCAGCCCACCTTGAGATCCACGCAGTCGCTTGTGAGAGACCCTGAACAAGGGCGGAAGGTGGCCCAAGCCATCATTCGCTGTCTGATCGGCATGTAGCGACATTGGCTCGGCGCGGCCGCACTCAAGGCAAATGGCATAGCCGCGGCGGTTGACGCCGCCCGAGTGATTGAAGACTCGACCAGTGGAACTGCTTCGAAAACTACCAAGTTCCGGGTTCGGCAAAGGTAGCCACTCACCCTCTGCATTGATCCATGGTTGAGCCACAGGAACAAAGGACTGCTCACTGACGTCCGTGTGTGTGGCTGCATACAGGTCGACCGCGAATCCCGCTGGTTCGAGGTAGGTGAAGCGCTCGTCATCCTTCAATGGTTCCCCACAGGCTTCGCAGCGGTCATGCCCTTCGCGGGTGACTTCTGTGCCGCTCGCACCGCAGTGGCTGCATCGCCAGGCCTGTCGAATGCTTTGGATCTGCGTAACGTCGACCGAGGCTGGTGCATGCCAGTTCAAAGTAACGCCGGCCGAGCGATACACCTGCCCGTCAATCACAACATCGGCACCAGGCGCATACTCTCGCAACGCCGTAACCGCGTCCCGGCTTGGAAGATCCCGATGGCGCATCTTGTTGTCCTCGCGCCCTTGATCCCGCCCAAACTTCTGCTTGTCCAGAGCCTCCCTGTTCAAGACGTCGAATGAGGTGACATTCGTTGGAAAGCCGTAGCCAGGTAAGAAGCCTTCGCTGGCCAGTTCGCGTAATAGATACTCGTCGGTCAGGCGCTTGATCTGGATGCTCAATGCACGGTAAGCCGGCTCCTTCTGATCCTTTCGTTCATCGAACGTGCCAAGTTGCGCCTTCAGTGCAAAGTACTCGCCATACCACCCATCGAGGGTGGCTTTCATCAGCTTCGCGGACTCAATTGCCAGCGAGGTAAGTGGTACACCGCTCTCGAAGCAGGTGTGCTTCAGAAGCATACGCAGACCGCCGGTCAGTCTTTGCTCAAGCTGCGGGTCAAAGCACTCGGATCTGGCAACGAATGCATCTGCCCGTGACGACCCCTTCGGTAGCGCCCACCACTCCATATTGAGCTTGTTGAGGTCACCTTGACCTCCGGCCTGCGCCATCTGCTTCCACAGGAAGTCTGCGAGCAGCATCGCATTGATGTGTCGCTGCACGATGACTGGGCTCTCTAACTTGATCGAAGGGGCAGGCAGCTTCGTGGTGAAGGGCCACAACGGGTCGTGGAACACCATCTGATCATGTGGGTTGTTTTTGCACACCGTCAAAGCGATCGAACGGGTCTCACTTCGGCGGCCAGCGCGGCCGGCACGTTGCAGGTAGTTGGCCGGGTGTGGTGGTACGTTGTTCATGGCCACGACGCTGATGCCACCGATGTCGACACCCATTTCCATGGTCGTCGAGCAACTCAACAGATTGATTTGCCCCTGCTTGAACCGGTCCTCGTACTCCTGTAAGAGTGCGCCTGACTGTTGAGCCGAATGCTCAGCGGTGCGAAAGTAGCGCACACCCTCAACCACCCTGTCATTCACGTTGGACCACAGACCCAGTTCGCGAAGTACGTTTACCTCTGGATCAGTCGCTAGCCAGTGACGCGCTGCGTCGATGCGCTTTCCCGGCGTCTCGAAGTCAGCTCCGATATCCGGCCACCCAGGTACGCGGACCCTCTGACATTCAATCGTTGACGCCTTGCGGTTCTGTCCAGGCAGATAGGGAGTCAAGCCGCGCAATGTGACGTCCAATACGCGCCGCGTCACCGGGCACAACCAGCCATCACCGATTTGGGAAAACGCCAGATCGCCAAGTGCCATGTAGCGACCATCGGTTGCCTTATGCAGCAAGCCCAAGCGGACTAACTCGTCCCAGGCCGCTCGCAGCAAGGCGTCAATTGCATCGCCACCCTCAGCGGTACTCGGATCCTTTTGGAATGCCACGGCCAACAGGCGCACCATGCGGCTTTGCACGCCAACTCTGTTGGGCCGCGGCCAGCGTCTGTAGACGCCAGTGGGCCGGTCCTTGCTGTCAGGCGGGAGGAACTTGGCACTGACAGTCTTCTTGCCGACCCATCGGCGCCATGTGTCCTTGAACTCCAGGCAAGACATGTCACGCACGACGAAGTCAAGAACCAGCTTCAGGAAGTGGCGCCAGTCATCCACACTCACCTTGACCAAAGCAGAAACTGACTGCGGCACGGCGGCGACAAGCTCAAGCTTGGGATACTGCACCGCGACCAGGCCCAGGGTCTCCAGGCTATTGCCTCTTTTTGGCCGGCGAGAGAACTCTCTGAACAAGAACAGCCTTGCTAGGTCCAGTGCCCCCGCATCACCGGCAAACTGGTCCGGGCTAAGATCGCGGTAGTGGTGGAGTGACCAACGCCGGATGTCCGCCTCATGCATGGACAGGTGCAGGGCCAGGTCTTCAAAGTTGGTCGGCTTGACCTTGAACTTTGCAAGCTCCAGCTTCTTGGCCGCAAGCCGCGTGGCAATCCTCGCACTTCCGCTTTCAGCAAGATCGGCCTCGTACTCCTTGATCTCCTCGATCAGACTGAGGTATTCAGGGCTGGCGGCCGAATTCGATCGACTAGCAAGATACTGGTACACAGCCGACCGCAGACAGTTGCGCTCCGCGTCGCGCTGCAGCGACGCCGCCATGCGGGCTGTGCCCTGCCGGCTGTCGGTAAAGGTAATCATTCGGCGGCCGCGCAGGGGCTTGCTTTGCGGGTCTTCGCCGTCCGGGCAGAACTCCATCAGCGTGGGAATCACCTGCATCAGCAGGAATGGGGCACCCAAGCGCGCTGCCCGGAACATCAACCTGCCCTCACCGTGGTAGCCGCCACACTCGGGGCAAGTCAGACGTCCCTCGTTCATCTCCCGAACCCGCAGCTTGACAAGCGGCTTCGTCGCGTCGCCGTCGAAAATCTGGGTCTGATGCTCAACGGTGGCCTCAGCGGTCTCCTTCAGATGACGGTTGGCGATCAGCACCAGAGCGGGAGGCTGCTCAGCGAGTTCGCCTGAATCGGTATCGCTTTCGACACCTGAGTCCACACCGGCGGCTTCGCCGGTTTCAGGGACCTCCTCGACGAGTTGGAAGTCATCGGCCTGTTCGCCGGTGTCCTGGCGCAGTAGCAGGCCACCACCGTGAACGCGGTCCTGCTCAAGGCGGCCCCAAAGGTAGGTCTCGTTGCAGTCGTTGCAGGATCTCAGTTCGTAGACCGGAGACCCGCAATGGCACGTCTCGCGCAGATCTGTGTAGACAGTGCCGTATGCCCACTCAGGTGAGTCCAGGAAGGTGCCTGCTCGACAGCTGCAGGCGGGGTCGCAGCAAGCCCACAGGCCAGACAGAACGTTGTGAAAGGCGTGCAGTCTCAAGGGTAGGAAAGGCGTGGTTTCCTTGCCATCGAAATGCCGCGACCGAGTCAGCAGATCCAGCCAACGCAGCGCGGACTGTTTGACGTCAGGGGAGTGCTGCCCATCCGAGGTGTTGAGTACGTCGCAAATTGCGCTGAGTGGCCTGGCCGAACTGCCCCCCAGCGCTGGCACGAACTGCTGCCGGATCGCGCGCGCCGTCGCGTTGGCGCATACGGCATCGAACCGCAGACTCTCTTCATCCAGTGCGATGTCTTCGAGCTCACTGAGCGTCACATCCCGGTAGGCGGCATCGCCATCTGGCAGGGTTGGGACAGATCGCGAACCGGCCACGACATGCACACGAGCAGGTTCAACACCAGCCAATCCCGCTAGGAACTCGCGCAGCTTCTGCCCCGCTTCGCCCCCAGGGTCACCGATGGTGGCAGACGTCGCCACAAAGCGTACGTTCGAAGAGTCGACATTGAAGCCGTGCAGGACACGCCGCAGGAGCAGAGACAGCTCAGCGGCTTGCGAACCGATGTAGCTGTGGGCCTCGTCCAGCACGATCCACTGGAGCTTTCCGCTCGACTTCTGCAGGATGGATGAGTCCTGCGACCGAACCAACATGTACTCCAGCATGGTGGCATTGGTCACCAAGATCGGCGGCGGTGAGGCCCGTAGCGTCTGGCGATCTCGCACCTGGTTCGGCGTCTTGCTTGCGATATGTCGCGGGTCGGGCTTCTCGGGAGTCTGCCCGTTGTATAGGCAGAAGCGGATGTCACCCGCGAAGGGGCCAGTCCATGCGTGTAGTCGCTCTTGTTGGCTCTGAATCAGCGCGTTGAGTGGGTAGAGGAACAAGGCACGGACCCCCTCGATGGGCCCACCCTGCGCTTCGTTCAGACGGGCCAGCTGATCCAGGATGGGGACCATGAAGCACTCGGTCTTGCCTGACCCGGTCCCACTGGTCACGATGATTGATTGCGGCTCTGGCTGCGACAGAAGCTCCCAGGCTTTGACTTGATGTCGGTAAGGCATCGCGTCGCGTGCGAATCTATAGGCCGAGCCCTGGCTGCCTGAAGGACGGTCCAAAGCAGCAACCAATTTCGGCGATAGAAGGGTTGGCGAGAGCGACGCGAGAGTCTGCCCCGAGGTTTCCCAGCCGTAGGTGGCTTCAAAAACAGGTTCGCCTACGAAGCAGCCTGGCTCTCCCAGGTTGGCCGAGAACCTGTCGCCTAGATACCGACGCAGAGCGGGATTCGAGAAGCCCAGGCGACTGACTGTCGCCCGTGCTGCTCGGGTGGCGAGCTCAGGCAACAGGGATGAGAAATACGCTGCCGAAAGAGGTTCTTGTTTCATGCGTTGGGCTGGTGCAGGCGCTTATGGCTCAGTGATGTGGCCAAGTTGGATTAGCCCATTGATGCTCATCAGGGCCTTGCAAGCATGGCGATAGGCCTGCTCAAACCACACTGGATCAAAATCTCGGATCTGCCTGAGGGCCAGTCGATGGTGAGGATCGCTCCACCACTGCCTACTAGTCGATGTTGCGGACCACAGTGCACAGAGTACAGGCAGGTTTGCAGCAGAGAACTTGAAGTCTGGTTGGGCGGTGACGCTGAACTGCCGCCCGAAGTAGCCCTTCCATGCTCCAAAGCTCCAGAACAACTTGTCTAGGTGTGGCGCGAGAACGCCACCGAGAGAAGGCGGGCAGTTTTGCAGGAGTGCCGGTAAGGCGAGTCGCTCCACGAAGTCGCGGCAAGGCCAGTCACCTCGATCTGAGTTCACCAGGAAGAGTTGGGAATTGACGAGGGAGTCCGCTCCGTCCCAGAGGCGCTTCAACAAGTCTCCGGTTCGGAGCCTGGCCACTTCCAACAGCAAGGCCGATGCCTGCCCGGTTGCAGCCAGCAAGACCGCATCCAGGAAGGGCTCAAGGCTGGGAATTTCAGCGGCCAGGAGGTTGAAGCGACGCTCCAACTCTTCGTTGAAGTATGTCCTGGCGCGCTCAGGTGCCAAGCCCTGCGCCGACCAGAACCGCCAGAGCGCACGAGAGACAGCGGACAAGTCGGCGATCGTCGTGAGTTCTGGGACCCAACCAGTCTCATTTCGGAACCGCCTAAGCGCCTCGGCCAAGTCGGCATCGGGCAGTTCTGACCGCAACAGAAAGGCGAGAACCGCCTTCGGCTGCTTCGCCACTACCCGCCAAACGTCCAGCGCCGTCAATGGAAGGTGATGGAAGGTCTGCCAAGCGGCATCCAACATGGGCCACGAGACATGCTGGAGGTCTTCGCTCATGCTGAGCATGACCGCGTGCATCTGCTTCCAACGCTCCAGCGGGTGTGGCTCCAACATTGCCTCATCCAGGCTAGCCGGGACTGCACCAGGGTCTACCGCAGCCGAATCGAGTTCCGGGTCAGCCGGCAATGCCCAAGCCAAAGGCCTGAACATGACGGCCGAGTCTTCAGCTGGATAGATCAACCAGGGCGACTGTTTAAGGTCAAGGCCACTGGTGTCCCAAGCGCCTGCATGTGCCCCGCCTGACTCGAACGGCGGAAGTTCGTGCACTACCCCGCCTTGCAACGTCAACGGGCTGGCGAGGGCGCGTGTAAAGATCAAGTCGCGTTCAGACAGCAGTGCCTTGCTGGACTCCGATAAGCTGACCGAGTTCTCGCCTCGTTCCAGCGATGCCGCATATCGCCGCACCTGTATCCTCGTTGTGCCGTGACCTCCAACTGACAATGCCGCAGTGACGGTGGCATCCAGATCGTCGAAAAGGCCGAGGAGCGACTCAATCTGTCGCTGGTACTCCAGCAGCCTCACCTCTGCCCTTCCACCGGCGTCGAGTTTGATCGGGTATTGGGTCGAGACCTGCCTTCCTCCTTTGCCGAGGGACAGTTGGAGCGCATAGCGCTGCGGCCGGGCTGGATTGGTATCAAAGACCTGCAACCGCATCCCAATCAAATCACGCAGCGGCACAGGTTCATCGGGCTGCGCGACAGCGCCGGAAGCACGGAGGAACCGACCACCCGAGACGGGGTACGGCAAGACCAAGGACAGTTCACCCGGAGTGCCTGGCCAGCGTATTCGCACCCTGATCTCAGCCGGCGGCGCGACGGCTGAAGAAAGCTCGATGCAGGTGGTGGTTGATCCCGATGTCGAGACTTTCGCTGAGACACCCACAAGGGACTCTGCGGCCAATTCAATCAGTCCCCAGTTGACGAAGCGGACAGCGCCAGTTCCGAGAACCTCGCCTGATGTGTACTCGATGCGCGCATCCGGTTTTAAGACGAAGATGCGATGTCTAGCAAGGAGTTCACCATCGTCAAGGATCCTGACTTCTACAGGTCCATATGCCTCCTTGGGAGTGACCAGGTCTTGTGCTCCGCGACGACGCCACTCCTGGTCGGATGTGGGCACCTTGACCAAGGTCAGCTCCGCAGTCCGGTACAGCCGTGGCGCTTGACGATCCCGGAAAACCGCCCTACCTTTGGCCTCGGGCAAGCGCATGCCCTTCCACTGATAGATTTGGGCGGCGTGCGACACCTGCTTGAGTCGGACGCGGTACTGCAAGTCGTCCAGGCTAAGCCGGGCATCGGAGCCTAGATGAAAAACGCGGCGAGCAGACCCGCTTAGGCGCATCAGTTCGCCTACATCCTCAGCGGGGCTTATGGCATCGGTCTCGATTGACCATCCAGTCGGCAGAGCCACCCAGGCGGCACTCTGCGGCAGTCGCGCGCTGCCAGCCGCGACGAAGACCAATTGACCCGCATCTCCTTCGACGAAAAGCCAAGGATCCTCGTCCGGCAACGCGCTGCCGCCTGGCATGGTGACACGCTCACCGAGGTCACCTATTTGGGCGCGCAGAACCAGCAGATGCTCGGCCTGCGCAGCTTTGCCCTTGAGGACCAACTTACGCCCAGACAAGTTGGCTACGGGGTTCTCGGCACCAAGCACCATGCGGCCATCGACAAATGGACGTCGCCCATCGGTTTCCAAGTCCACTGAAAAGTAGCGCGGGAGACGGTCAACGTCGGTGAAGCCGAACAGGCCCGCGAGATCTTCCGCACTTGCTCTAGTGGCGTGTGAGGCGTGAGACTCGATGAAGTAGGAGCCGGAGATGGCATCACGCAGCAGGCGACGTTCCATTTGGAACAGGCCCTTTTCTGCCTCGGATGTTTGCGCCGCAGCTTCACGGACCAGTCCAGTGAGCAGGGCCTGGGCCG
Organism: Betaproteobacteria bacterium; assembly: GCA_947453725.1. Taxonomy (GTDB): domain Bacteria; phylum Pseudomonadota; class Gammaproteobacteria; order Burkholderiales; family Burkholderiaceae_C; genus Rubrivivax. The sequence goes on from CANGHH010000006.1 coordinate 238,589, forward strand.
CTTCGCTCGCCAGAGCGACCGGAAACCGGCGCCGCCAGGCCGGCGCCACCTCGTCCAGTCGAGCCGTGGGGTCGCTCAGTCCCTCCAACTGGTACTCTTCCTTCAGCTGAAGTACAACTTCAACGAACTGGACCAGCAACTCGGAGATCTCGGGACGCCGATAGGCGGCCGGTAGGTAGATCTGACGCTCGGCCGCAGCCTCCAGCAATTGCGTTCGCCCCCAACGGAATCGCGAAGCAAGTGCAAGCAACTGGCTCAATACAGTTGCCAAAGGCCCTGCTCCATGGGCCAGAAGGCGCATGGGTATGCCGCCGTTGACCACGATGGAGCCGATGAATCGCTTCCCACTGGACAAGGGGCTCAATTGCCAGAAGGACAGTCCGCGTGCCACGAACTCTGACCGCAGTTGCGCGGGGAAGGACTCCGGATCGGTGTCTAGCTTTTCAATGATTGGAGACCAGTCCCAGACCCCACCTTCGTACTCGCGCTTCCACCACTCCGCCGCAAAGAGCACGAAGGCGGCGGGTGGCGCCAGGGCGGGCGTGCGGCCGAGACAGCGTATGGCCAGCGCCTCGATGCCCCCGGCGTCTGCAATCGCAGAACCGAGCACACGGCTGAGTGACGCGTGCTCTTCTTCACTCAAGTCATAGGCAAACAGTAGGCGCCCATCTGCGCGATCGAGACCTCGACGTTTGAGAAGCGAAATCAGCCAGATCGAAATTGAGTCAAGGCTCATAGGAAGGCACGTGCTGACCGACAACCGCGACGGACTTGTTGTCAAAGTGCAGGCGAGCCCTTAGGACGGCACGGCCGAGCGCGACGTGGCCGCGAAGATGCTGGCCGGCGTCGCCGGACCGGGCAAGCGCGTGACGGTGGGTGCGGACAAGGCCTACGACACCAAGGGCTTGCTGACGGCGCGCCGAGGCATCAACGTCAAGCCGCACGTTGCGCAGAACACCAACCGCAATGGGGGCAGTGCCATCGATGGACGCACGACCTGACACGCTGACTACGAGGTCAGCCAGCGCAAGAGAAGGCGCATCGAGAAGTACTTCGGCTGGGGCAAGCTCATCGGTCCGATGCACCAGGTGATGGTGCAGGTACTGGATAAGGTCGACCAGCTTCTGACGCTGACCATGGCGGCCCACAAGCTCACGCGGCTGCATACCTTGGCGCAATTTCGCACACAGTGCGCGCAATGAGCGGCGAGAAGGTTGAAATGCCCCCCTCACAGCACTCCAATGACCGCGCAAAGGGCCAGTCGCGGACACTCTGGCAACACCCGCAGGCCGCATGAACTTGCCGTGGCAAATTGCGATGGTGAAGTGCGCGTTCATAGGTAGTAAATCAACGGCCTGTTAGTGTTCGCAAAGAAACACCTCTCGATCGTTGTAGCGATCCTTTTTCTTAGTACGCTCCTTCATCAAGGCCAGCCGATTCTTCTTGGCTTGAGCAAGGGTCATCGTGCCTTGCTGCTTTGGCACATTGGCCGTTGATACGATGGGCGTATCAGGATTCACAAGCCAAAACACAAGTATTCGTCGAGTCGCGTCCGTACCATCGCTGGAATCCATCTTGCTGACTTTGTGAATGTGCGAGTTGGGCCAGACAATTGCTCTACCCGCAGGCGTCTTGACTGTCCCAAGGGGTCGCACATCACCCCCATCCATTTGCTCAGTGGGGCGAGCTGCATTTTGCACTGTAGAGTAAATTAGATCGGTAGCCTCTTCAGCAAAAAGATAGCGCTTGAATGCGATATCGGCCCCCATAAAATTCGCATCCCGTTTGACAATGCAAAGACCTGTCGCTAGCACATTTTCGTGCGACATACCTTCGACGTGCCAAACACCTTCGAATTCTTCCTCCTTGTTAACTCGATACTCCACCAACTTCGTTACCACTTGCAGCTTGCGATTTCGAAGAGGAATGTTTTTAAGATCAGCACTCTCATTCTCATCAGCAAAATTGTTCTTTAAGCTAGCGCATATCGACTCAAACATAGGCACAAATCGTCCGAATATTTCTGCGATCAGTTCGTAAATCCTAGGATATTGTGATTCATCAAGGTTGTTGATATATGAGTTGATAGATACCTTGCATTGATCATCCACCGTGAACTCGGCAGGAAGCCATTGATATTCCGAGTCTTCATAGATCCGGCCCCAGAAATCTGTATATTCTTCACGTTGCTTCTCAACAAGTTCAGGGCTGTAATTCGACAACGGCGATATGGATGTATTCGAGACACCGTTCACAAAGCAATACAGCGAAGGATGCACTAAGTCACGCACCACAGTGCCTGAGCCTGGATGAAAATCTTCCGGCTCTGCAGCGCACATGATGTCGATCTGTTCATTGAGTGCATCCAATGTGTCTTTCGGAATAATATTGTCCGACCAAGCGAGATTCTCCACCTCGTCACCGTCAAGAATAGACTGTTTAAATTTCTCGATCTCAATCCTATCTCTCAGGCAGTTGCCATCCAAAAGACTCTTTACACGCATATTCGCATCATATTTCTTCTTCCCAGTTCGAATGAGTTTGACGTCGATGCCATCGAAGTGAAACTCATGCGTGTCGCCATCATCGTTAGCTAACCTTGAAAAATCGCCATCTGGAAAACGCTTCTCTAAGGCTTTAATAACAGAAGCAGTGATCGCGCATGGCTCATGGATTTGGACGATACAAGTGCGCGAGTCGGTGGTTGAGAGGGTTCTCTCCCATTTTCTCCCCCATAAATTGAAGTGCTTGTTAAGAAGCTGCTCGTCATCTTCATTAAAGGTGCAGAATGACTCGTTGCGATCCAGAATTTCTTTAGTCAACTTGTCATGCTCAAGAATTTCTACCACAGCGCCCACGCCGAATGAGCAGCCAAAAACGGGCTGCGGAATATCGACCGTGTCACCAACCTCAAAAACATAGTCGTAGGACTCGCGCGTCAAATTACCGACTGATTTCGCAAAATCAGTGATCTCTTTGTAATGAATGAACTCGCCAGCTCGTTTGGCACCGCTGGATGATTCAAATGGCGTGAATGCTTGCGCGAAAGACTTTAGACTGCTGCCCTTGGTAGCTCCATTCGAAGAGTTATTTTTGACATCTCTGCCAGGAGGCTTGGATGGAGATTGCGATGATGAACTCGGATCGACAACTTCCACATAGCCTTTGCCGGTCTTCTCAGAGACGAGTTTTTCAACGTGCTTAATGGCAGCAGCAGTGTCTGAAAACACCTTTTCCTGTGTCTGCCCGTTCGTGCCCGTCTTCCCGTATCTGACAGTCACGGTGCTGCCCGCCTGTGTGATCTCCCAGAACTTCGAGGATTTGTCGTCTTTGTAGTCAAAGAATCTAGTGGGCGTGCTGCTCATGTTCGCTCCGTGTGATTGTGTTTCTTAGTTGTGAGAAGGAATGGGTGAATTTCAAAATGACGTTACGGCTTGACTCGGCCTTTAAAACGCTTCTCATAGTTCAACGACATTCAGATCCGAACCAAGGACCTCCTTGGCCAGCGGCACAAGATGGTCGTGGTGAGTCAGAAAGACGACCTGCATGCTGCGCGACAGGTCGCCAAGCACGTTCAGCCCCGCTGCTGTGCGGCGATCATCAAAGTTGATGAACAGGTCGTCCGCGATGAGCGGCATCGTGAATCCTTGCTCGACCTGAAGCTCAAGCGCAGCCAGCCGGAGCGCCAGATACAACTGGTCGCGAGACCCCTCGCTCATTCCGGTGACATCCACCTGCTCGCCGCTTGGGCGCACGCCGAACAAGCGCGGCGCATCCCCCTCTGAGTCCACCAGCAGCCGGCTGAAGGAGTCCATCGTCAACCCGTTGAAGATGGTGGATGCCTTGGACAGCATTGGACCCTGCTTGGTCTCGCGAAACTTCTCGATTGACCACTTCAGAAGTCGTGCAGCCGTCTGCAGCCGCAGGTAGCGCTCTGCGGAATCCGCCATGGCAGCAATCGCCTCCTGCCGCTGCGCCTCGGCTCGGGCCGCCTGATCGGTCCCGTCGAGGGCATCAAAGGCGATCTTCTGCGCACCGAACTCGTTGCTGAGCGATGCGATCTGGTCCACCACGGCGCGCGAAGCCTCAGCCAAGCGATCGAGCTCAGCCTTGAGCTCATCAGCTCCGACGCTTTCGCTTTCCTTTCGCAGGTCTTCCAATGGCAGGCCGTCCGCTGCCTGTGTCAAATCCTGCTCAGCAGACTGTAGCTTTCGCTCAGCTGCCCGACGTTGGTCAGACCGTTCAATGGCTCGTCCGAGGGCAGTCACCTCCTCTACGCCTGCGGCTGCCATCATTGGGGCCAGTCGGGCGTGCACCGCTTGCAGGCGCTTCTGGGCCTCTGTCAAGTCAGTCTGGCTGCGACGCAGGCGAGCCAACAGGTCGTTCGATGCTGCCTCAGCCTTCTGCGCCAGGTCCAGGCGTCGGGCCAGTTCCAGAGAAATGCTCTCAGGCGACTGATCGGTTAAGTCTGGTGCCATCCGCGCGATCAGGCCTGTAGCGGTTGCTGCCAGGCCGTCGAGATCGGCCTGCATCGTTTCAATCCGCTCGCTGCGAATACTGCGAATACGGTCCAAGATGCGCTCAACGTCCTGCATCACGTCGATCTCAGCATCCACCTGATCGACAGGCGTATCGGCACCGTAGCCCACAGCCTGCACTGCCACCTCCCAGGACTGCATCCATGCGTCCCAATCATCCTGAGCAGCCTGAAGTGCGTCCCGCAGCTTGCCCAGGCTGCGTTGTCCTTCCCGGATCTGCTTCTCCAGCGTCTTGCGTTGCCCCTGCGCCTGGTCTGCTTGCGTAATCAGAGCACGTGCTTCTCGCAGACACACGCTGAGTTCCGGTGCGGGTGATTCCGCTGCATCATGACCCAGTCGGTTCCAAAGACTGTCTCTGATCTTCGCGGCCGCTGCTTGCTGCGCCGAACGGCGCCGCTCGGCGGCCGATCCCTCTCTGACCAGATCCAGCACGTCCTGGCGCAGTTGAAACCAGGTCAGGGCCATATCCAATGGCAAGGCGGGCAGGCCACAAGCAGTCGCCAAGGCATCCCACTGAGCAATGCGCTCGTCCATTCGGCTCTCGACAGCTTGCAGGCGACGATCTATGTCCAAATGCTCCCGCTGCTTGTGCTCCAGGGCATCGGTCTTGGATTGGCGATCAGCTTCGTACTGGGCGCGGTCCAGACGGTCGTCGGCGAGCTTGTCTGCGTCGGAGATCTGTACTTCGAACCCTGCTGACCGATCCAACAAGGACTGGGGTGCTTGCTTGATTTCCTGCCAAGACACGTCACGGGAACTACGTGCCTCCAGGACTTGCTCTCGCGAAACTGGTTGGAAGTTGCGAACGAACTGCTGAAGGTCAAGCTGTTGTTGCGCAACCTCTTTGGCCTTTGCCTCCAGCGCATCGTGATACGTCTTCTCTTCGGCTGCGTCTGCGCGGTGGTGATCGATCAGGCTTTGAATGTGAGCCGTGTCTGGCACCAACATCACCCGCAAGGACTCCAGGGGCCGGTGCCAGGCACCCAGTGAAGCCAACGCCTCCTCAATCCTCTGCGTCAAACTATCGATCTCATCCTGCCACTCAGCCATCACCTTCTCGTGATCGCCCAACTTCATGGCCTGCTCGACCGCCGATTCCAGCTGCGGATCGACAGCACCAGCCGCGAGCTGCGACAACTCCGATTCGGCCTGTTGGACCTGCTCCTGGCGGTCGGACAGGCTGGCTCGCGCGTTCTTCAGATCCAGCGCCAACGCAGCACGGTTCTTGATCAACGAGGCCAGTCGCGCGCGCAGTGGGGCTGCCGGCAATCGTTGCCGCATCCCATCTTCGCTGTCTGTGAGCCAACCGAGGCTACGGGCCAATTCCTGAGCGCGAACCCACTCCAAGCGGATCTCTTCCCCTCGCTTGACCATGTCTGTGCGGTGGGCCCGGAATTGCAGGCGACGTTCGTTGAGTTCCGTGATGTCTTCTTGCAGCGCAAGGATGTTCTTGTCGACGATCGTTGCCAACAAGCTGGCGTCAGTCTCATCGACATCGCGCTGCAGCCTCGCAATGTCGGCATCCGCCAACGCGATGTCCTGCGTTGCACGGGCAAACACCTGAGCAGCGGTCTCCTCCAGCGAAGCAATGTCGCCGCCGGCCTGAAGGTCGGCTCGCTGGGCTCGGGCGGCATCCAGCACCAAAAGTAGGGGCCGGACTCGACGGATGCGCTCAAGACGGCTGAGTTGCTGTCGAAGCTCGACGTCCCGAGCCTTGGCCTCGGCCAACTGCGCTTCTGTAGCGGTCAGTGCATCGTGTTGTGCCTTCCAGTCCTTGGTGCGCAGCGTGGATCGCTTGAATTCGGCGTGCGCAGCCTCGTAGGCTTCGAGTGCCTGGTAGTACGCACGCGTGCTGGACTTTCGAGGAGCCCACAACGCATCTGCTTCCGCCTGCAGCTTTTGCAGGGCATCGCCCAAGTGCTCAACGCCTGAAGCCGACTGAAAAAGCATGCGGCCGATATCGTCAGAGGCCGACAAGATCCCGGCACCACCTTCGACCAGCGTCGTGTGATCAAGGGCATACATCCGATTGAACGCTTGCGCTTGGAGGCTGCCAAGCCACGATTGCAGGACGCCATCCGGCAGTGGCGCATCCTCGGGGGTGCGAAGCGTGTTCTTGTTGCCTTTGGTGCGGTCGAAGGCGAGCAACTCTCCCTTTGCGGACCCAGCGCCCCGCCGTTCAATCACGCCTCCGATGCGCAACTCGGGCATCGGGTGCAGGAAGGCCAGGGGCGTGCGCATCGGAATGCCAAAGAGCCAATCCCCGATGGCGGTACGCACGGTCGATTTGCCCGCCTCGTTGGGACCGACGATGAGGTGGATGTCTCGGTCCTTGAGGGGAAGGTCCAAGGATCGGTCGGTGAACTTCCCGTATCGGATCAGCTTGAGTTCGCGGATGCGCATTCTTGGCCTATCGCGCTCAAGAGGAAGAGCCGGCGCTCTGGACCACACGGCCCATCAGCATGGGGGCGGCTTGCCGAAGCCGCTCTGGCACTTGTGCGAGCGGGTCTTGTCGCAGCGCTTGCAATTCGGGTGAAGCCTGCAAGACCTCGTGCGGTAACTTCTCCAGCAGACCCAGCCAGTCAGCCTGCAGCGACTGCACAAAGTCGGGGTCGTCCTTGGCCACCAACGTCAGGCCTGCCAGGTCGGCCAGGGACCCTTGTGCTTCGTCGTTGGACGGCAATTGCTCAGTGGTCAGAGCCCCGCTGGCCACGCGAACCTTCTCGATCCACACCCGGTCGGGATCTAACGCAACGGCCTGAGCGATCACTTCCTGACGGAGTTGCCCTTCATCGGCGACCAAGGCCATATGTGCGGCAGATCTCCCTGTGAACAGTACCCGGACGGCCAAAGGCAGGTGGGCCGGGGTCGCTTCCAGAGCTCGCTCGAGAGCCAGGCCCGCAGCACGGATGGCACCTCGGCGATCACTGACCTCGCTGATGTCGACTTCCAGCGCGTGCCAGCGCAAGACATCAACCTCCAGCCGGTCGACTTCGGTGATCTCGCCACCTTCTGCCGTGACCAGGAGCGCGCCGCGCGCACCGAGTTCTCGAATGTGACGGCCCTGCAGGTTGCCGGGGTAGGCAATCGTCACATCCCCCCGCTGTATCCAGTGTTCGTGGACGTGACCTAGCGCCCAGTACTGGTAACCCTTGGCCTGCAGTTCGGCCACGGAGCAAGGGGCGTACTTGGCATGCTCGGCGTTGCCTTCTAGCGCTGTGTGCAGCACGCCAACGTTCAGCCAGCCGATCGCCGGCTCTGGGTAGGTCGGTAGCAGGTTCTCAGTCGTGGCCGCCACTTTGAAGCTGCGTCCATGTAGAGCGACCTTCTTGTGTTCGATGCGAAAGGTTTCGGCCTTGCGGGACGAGAAGACGTGGACGTTGTCCGGCAGCTCTAGGCCGCGCGTCATCTCGCTGTCGGCATCGTGGTTGCCGTACAGCAGATAGACCGGGATTCCCGCGTGTCGAAGCCGGCCCATCTGTCGAATGAAAAACAATCCAGTGTTGAAGTCCTTCCAGTCCCCGTCGTAAACGTCACCGGCGATCACCATGAAATCGACTTGCTCGTCGATGGCCTGGGTGACCAAGTTGTAGAAAGCGTCTCGGGTCGCAGTTCGCAGTCGCTCAGCAGGCGCATCCGCATACGCAGACAGGCCTCGCAGTGGGCTGTCCAGATGGAGATCGGCGGTGTGAACGAACTTCATATCAAGAACCGCCTATTCGTTATAAGAATATACAACTCTCAACTTGTTTTCTCTTGGAAAATGAATCTGGATCAAGGAATCGCCAGATGTTCGCTCTGGTTTAACAGAAACGGAATCATCAAATATTACTGAGATTTTTATATCGCCACTAAGTGCCAGCAAAACAGGATAGCCTTGCGCCGGGTCTGCATAACGTCCCATATCGTAGCCGCGAACGCCCCCTAAATAACACATCCCACCATCATACGGGGTTTTCAGAAACCCATTAACCGCTGCGCGCAATTCATCAAATAGATCCATGTCATCTACCCCTTCAGATATTTCACTCGGGTTAGGCGCTAGACTTGCAACATCATGAAGTTCGTAACAGGGTCTTGGATACATGAATTGTTTTGAAAGCTTCCAGGCTATAAGCGACCCTTCTACCATTTGCTGACTTGGCTCAATAAATAATTGGCCATTACGATCAGAGCTAGAAGACCTTGTGCTTAGCCAAGGCGCGAACTCAGGAAAAAAGTCGCTTGGCTTTTGGGTTAATTCCTTCAGCGGGATCACCCTCGCAAGGATACCTTTGGTTTTGTCCGGATCAAATGCTAACTGGACTGAATCAAAAGAATTTTGATCCTTGCCAACGATGCTCCAAAGCTGCAGGACACCCTCTCCGAAGTCAAAATTCAACAATTTCCCGGCCTTTTCAAGATTTATCTGAACAATAGGCTGCATGTGCAGGGCTTCAGCGCCACCAATAGGCCAGGGATAGGCTGCGCTTGTGTACGGAAAACCGCCAAGCAAATCAACCGCTCGTTGATTAATAGAGGTTCGGTCTTGTTGTTTGAAGCCAGGTAACGCAAAGGGTCTGCCTTCCCTAGAGTAGACCTTAAGCGCCTCCTTTACTTCAGGATACTCAATATCTATCAAGACTTTATTAATTTCATCCCGCATATCCATCTCCCATTTTGGATCTAAAGTTGAATCTCTTTTGTAGACTCTGCATCATCGCAGACGGCGAAACAAAAAAATAATAACCATGAAGTTCCTATAATTATAGAAACAGGAATCGCCAGCACTAAGAAGGCGAGATGAATCGCACTAAACGCCTGAGTGTCTGGAATTTCATGCTTGCAATCAGACGCACGTTAGGCTGCGCTTCGTCTCTGCCTTGGAATCTGTGATTCATCTTGATCCACCCAGTGCGGCCCGGAGTAAAATTCGCATGTGCAACTGTGTCGCGCAAACGCTTGAACAACTCCTCATACCCTCTGCCATCAGAGTAATAAACCAAGAACTCTCCGATGTGGTGCCGATACTCCCTCTCGGCTACGCACATTTCAGATTTATTATTTTTCTTGAGAACCAATAGCCCCAATGCATTGGGAATAGCTTTGGCGCTATATACCTCGGATCTAACGTGCACTGAACCGATTTCCCATGGCACCAAGATTTCGTCGTAGAGAAAATATCGCCACGTCGACGGGGTTTCAAGCGGGCTCATTTATCAATTCATCCGACGTTAATAAAGCAAGGTCCGTCGCTGCAACTTCTTGCAGAATACTTGGGCAGGCATGGAATCCAGCCCAGAATCACACCGAGGAGCGGCTGAGTCGCCCGAACTATTTCGGTCTCCCGGAACGTCATGATTCAACTCAAAATCTGAACGAGATCTTCATTCCTGTTCTTGATGGCGACTTCCTTGGCCGTCAGCCCCTCATCGTCTTTGAGGGTACGGTCAGCGCCAAACTTCAATAGCAAACTGACTGCCGCCGCGTGACCTTCAGTGGCAGCCTGCATCAGCGGCGTGATACCGATGTTGGTCTTGGCATCGATGTCCTGGGGTCGTCTTTCGAGAAGCGCCTGAAGAGCGCCCAGATAGTTGCTGGCCGCAGCGAGGTGGATGGGCATAGCACCTGACTCATGCCTCAAGGATGAATCAGCCCCCGCGTTGAGCAGCGCTTGTGCACATCGGTCATCGGCCGTCTGACCAGCATCCGGGGCCAAGAGAGACATGAAGAGAGCCGTCTGCCCTTCACCGATAGTCCGATCAATGGACGCGCCAGCGCGAATCAAGGCATTCACGAGATGGAGTCTCTTGCCCATCGCAGCAAAAACCAGATAGGGGAACTCACCAACCTTCGGGTCGGCGCCCGCCACAAGCAATGCATCAAGGATCTGCCCGAGGTCCCGCTCCCTTCGTCTGGTTACTTTGTCCTGCATCAGTCCCTGTATGGCCATTGCTAGAGCAGTACGCCCCTCGTCGTTCTCGTAGTTGACATCTGCTCCTGCAGCAATTTGCCTTGAGACTGCCATTGCATCGCCATTCAGACAGGCCATCAAAAGCGCGTCGCCATCCACTTCAACATCAGACTCGTTATCTCCCTCTTCACCACCGCTGTCTGCAGCCTTTGCCCTGAGCCCGTTGAGCATGGCCTGCATTTGAGTCAAGCCTTCCAGTTCCTCTGGCACATCGATGGGAGAGCCCGCATCCTTCAGTGTCTCGACCATCCTGACCCGATTGGAAGCAGCCGCGATCATGTACGCGGTCTTGCCTTCGCCATTGCGATGCGATAAATCGGCTCCGCGTTTGGCGAGGACTTTGGCGAGTCCGGGATGAACGGCTGCTGCCGTGAGCGCCGTATCTCCGTCGTCATCCGTAATGTCAATCGACGTCCCAGAGTCGAGCAGATCAAGGATGGTTCCGAGAGCCCCCTGACTTCCCGCATGAACAATGGACTGTGGGCCGATCAGCTTATCGCCAGGAAGCTTTTCAACGCCAGCTGCCCGAAGAGCTTGGACAACTTCATCCAGATCGCGTGCCACCGCATATGAAAGCGGCGATTCACCGTGACGATTGCGTCTACTGGAATCAGCGCCTGCAGCAAGCAGCTCCTTAGTCGCCTTAACGTCTGACACCATGGCAGCCCGCATCAAGGCAGTGGTGCCGTCATCAGCCTGCTTGTCGACAGCCGGCACGACTTGATTCATGTGCTCGATCAGCAAATCAATGAGCTCATCATGTCCGTAAATCACCGCCAAGTCGTACGCGAGCACGTTGGCACTATTTCGATCCATGACGTTGGCGCCAGCTTTCAACAGCAAGCTAGCAAGTCCCACCCCCCCGCTGCGGGTGGCGAGCGAGAGCACTGATAGACCCGCTGGGCTCTTGTAGTTGACATCTGCCCCGATCTGAAGAAGCAATTCCGCTGCCTGAATTCGGTCGTCGCCGACGGCGGCAGTGATGAATAGCTGACTTGCGCCGTTCTTGGAGTAGTTCGGATCTACCGAAAAGCCATGCTTCTTGAGCAGATCCAATACTTCAAGATGCCCCTCTGTCACCAAGTCCAAGGCAGTCTCATTCAGGGAGCCGCGATTGCTTGGCATCCCTTTCTTCAACATCAATTCGAGTACATCGGTAATACCGCCTTCGCGATCGTCTTCATCCTTGCTTGCCCATCGGCGCAACGCCAAATCAACAGCGGACATCTCCTCTTCGTCGTTCCCAAAGACATCGGGATTCGCGCCGGATTTGAGCAGCAAGGCCACCATGTCAGTGCTCGCCGAAATCACCGCAGAGTGAAGGGCAGTCCGCCCTTTCGAGTTCACCAGATTTGGATTGGCTCCACCCTTAAGCAGCTCGCGAGCGGTTGCGACATTCCCGCTAACCGCTGCGTCCATGAGTGCGCTTCGTCCGGGTTCCCAGTCATCATCCTCGGGGTTCTCCCCACTTTGAATGTTGGGGTCCGCATTGAACTTCAGCAGAAACTTGACAATATCTTCATGCTCGCCGCTGACGGCGTTCATCAACGGCGTGTAGTTGGTATCGTCTGCAATGTTGGGATCTGCACCCGCCTCAAGAAGTGCCTTGACGATCTCAAGACAACCTTGCTGTGCAGCGCTCTTCAGCGGTGTCCATCCGTTTGGTGCGGGCCTGTTGACATCGACTCCACGTTTCAGCAGCTTCTTGATGACCGCGAGGTTCTCCTTTCGGGTTGCCGTATAGAGCGGGGAAGCACCCCCAAGCCCTTCCACCTCCATCGTGGCGATGACCTCAGGGTTGACATTCGCGCCACTCTTCAAGAAGAAGTCGATCACATCTTCGTGATCACCTTCAATGGCCGCCATCAAGGGCGTGTAACCGAGGTCATTGGCCGCTTCAAGTGATGCGCCACTGCTCGCCAACACTTTGCAGGAAGGGAGGTGTCCCAAAAGCGCGGCGACGTACAAAGCTGTACAGCCGCCCACCGCGACCCCGTTGTGATCCATGCTCAGGCGTGCGTCGACATCCGCCCCACCTTTCAGCAAAGTCTGGGTGATCTTCTCTTCCGCAACTCGAACGGCTCCAAACAGAGGCCCCTTTCCGTCTGGCCTGGGTCTGTTGGGATCGGCGCCAAGTTTCAAGAGCTCTTCGACGAGCTTTGCCTGGCGCGTCAAAACGGCGATAAGCAGAGGTGTATTTCCCTCACCGTCGACTTCGTTAACGTCGCCGCCACCCTTGATGATCTTCCTGACTGCTGCTAGGTCTTGAGCATGTACAGCCTCAAACAGGGGCGTTCGTTCAACCTCCTCCGCCTCTTCCTTTTCGCCCAGACCGAATAGACCCAACAGCCGATTCAACTCTGCAAGTTCGTCATCATCCAGCTCCGACTCTTCGTGCAGGCTGCGCCAGTGATCCAGCTTCTGTGTCAATTGCTCCAGCACCGCATCTGGCAACTGCTCCTTGACCTGATCGCTGTCAATGACCTGGCCCAGTAGGTCAAGCTTCGAGTCAATGGACGCACCGATGCCAGACTCGTCTGATCGACCTTCGTCAGATTCATCGACGTCTGGAACATCGTCGTCATCTGTCGTCTCGTTGTCGTAGGGAGGTTTGTCCTTGTAGGGATGAGACATCCTGCCGAACATGGTGTCCGCTGCGTTATAGATTGGGATGCCGCCAAACATGGCAGAGAGCTTGCCGAGTTCGCCCGTCGCCGCATCCAGCGCACCGAATTCCTGCAAGGTGTTGACAATGTCGGAGGAATCCGATGCCTTCGCGAGTGCCAGAGCAGTTTCCCCAGCACGGTTCAGATGATTGATGTCGGCACCGAGGTGGTACAAGCTGCGAACGACGCCTTGATGGCCTGCTCGCACAGCGATCATGAGAGCCGAGTTGCCTGCGCCATCGCAACAGTTGATAGGAACGCCAGCATCTCTCAGATTGAGGATCGATCCGATCGATCCTTCCTCTGCGGCCTTCAGCATGGCTGCTTCGGGGTCAAGTGCGGAGTAGTCGCCTTCTTCGACATGGAATTCGCGCAAGACAGCGACTGATTCCTCATGGCGCTTTTCAATAGCCAAAGACAAAGCAGTCTCACCATCGACATCGCGAACAGTCGCATCATCTCCCCGGGCCAGATAGCGGCGGATTAGATGGTGATGATTGTTGAGAGCCGCGAGAATAAGTGGCGTGTAGCCGAAGTCGTTGCCCTCGCTTGGATCAGATCCTTGGTTGAGCAGGTAGTCAAACACTTCGGGATCCGGGTTCCGCGCAGACACGAATGCCATGCGACCACGTTGGTCATCGCGGACCATCTTGCAGCCCCGTTCCGCCAGCGCTTGGATGAAGGCCAGAGTGCCATGCTCGGCGATCGCGAGAGGCAGTGTTTCAATTGAACCAAAGTTTGGCGCGGCGCCTCGCGCAAGTAGATGCTCGGCCAGTTGTAGATCAAGCCGATTGAGCGCCAGCCCAAAGGCTCCCACACCGTGCTCCTCCTCCACCGCATTGATGTCTGCACCAGCGTCCAGGAAGAGGTCTACACATCGTGAAGCGCCATTGCGTGCCGCAAACATGAGCGGCGTCAGTCCATTGCTCATGCGCGTATTGACGTTTGCGCTGCGGCTGACCAAGAGTTTGGCGAGGTCGTAGAACTGATCGGCAGTTGTCTCGAAGATCGGAGTGGTGTCTTCACTCCATTCATCGTTGACATTTGCGCCCGCATCAATCAGCAGTGAAGCGACTTCCACACTTCGAGAGACTCCGACCGTCATAACGAGCGGGGTCACACCGTCAAATCCCTCCTTGCTGGGTTTGTTCGGATCTGCGCCGGCTTGGAGCATGTCGCGAGCAATCTTGGCATCGCCAAGTGCACATGCCGCCAGCAACCTAGAGTCAACAGACAACGAAGCAAAAGCCCTTCCGTTGATCAAGACTCGCAAGCCATCTTGGTCCTTTTGTGCGACTGCTTGGACTACTTGTTGCCAAAGGCCTTCCGTCTCCTTCGCAGCAGTTGATGCCTCCTTTTCCAAAACCTTCTTCTTCTTGATTGCCGCTGAGATCAGCTTGGCTGATGCCTCATGCCCCTTGTGCTTCGCCGCGTCCACTGGTGACGGAACACCCTCAACTTTGGCTGTGGCGTTGGCGCCCTTATCCAGCAGGACTCGGACCACGTCGTCGTAGCCATTCATGGCAGCGACGAAGAGCGGATACAGCGGCGTACTGTCGGTGCGAACGATGACGTCTGGATTGGCACCATGGTCGAGGAGAACCTTTGCGACTTCAGCATGGTTCGTCATGACCGCGCGCATCAGTGGCGTGCATCCCTCGGCGTCCGCACCGTCAACAGGCGCGCCCTGCTGGATCAGCGCGGCGGCCACTTTGGCGTTGCCGGTGATGCCACAGTTGTGAAGAGGCGTGCGCTTGTCTTCGTTGAGCGCGGTCACGCTTCCCCCCGCCTTGCACAGCAGTTCAATCGACCGCTGATCGCCGCCAATAGCCGCCGTATGCAAGGGGGTCGCGCCGCTCGGAAGTTGCTTTGTGGCCGACGCACGATGACGCAACAGGCTTTCCAGGCATCCATTGGCACCAGTCGCACACGCAATGTGGAGCGGTGTCGCGCCTGCGTTGTCACCATGCTTCGGGCCAAGCTCCACAGGGGCACCTGCCTCCAGCAGCATGTTGACCATCGCCAATGCCGAGTCGCCGCGAGACACTGCCAAGTACAGCGGTGAGTTGCCGTTCTTGTCTTCTAGGCTGAGGTCGGGTCGCTGCTTCAACAAGTACTCGGCTGTCGCCCATTGGCCTTTGTCGACGGCGGCAAGTAGGGGCGTGTCGCCCGACTCGGGCTCAGGGGCATTGATATCTGCGCCCTTCGACAAGAGTTGCTTTACTTTTTCTGTGTCGCCCGTTCGTGCCGCAGCGATCATTTCCGCGACGCGCTTCTTGTCCCCACCAAAAAGGCCAAATATCATGAGTTACTCCTTGTTTTTCTAATCACGACAGCTCCCTTGTTAGCCGTCGATATTGGTCATTAATCTTAATTGGCCCGAGCATGCCGTTGATCAGCCTATATTCGAGCCAAGAAATTGAGAAAGTGATTGGATTTCACAGCGATCGTTCTGCCACACTGGTTCTAAGCGAGCCACCTGATGGAGGTCTGCTTGCGACAGAGTGAGCCCAGAGGCTCTTGCCAGCGACGTGGCTGCGGAAATCAGCGCTGCCTCCAACTCCACGTACCCCTTGACCTGGCTCTCAACAGCTTGGTTCTGCCAGGCCTGCTTCCAATTTGTCGCAGGATCGAGCTCGGTTTCGTCAAGAGTCGTCCTCTCCAACATAACCTTTCCCTCTCCCAAGGAAACCCAGTAACCAGGAAACTTCATACTGCCTCTCGCATATTCAAAATCGATGATTCTTGGTCAAGCAACCAAACAAAAGCGAGTGCGCTTTTTTGTTGGTCAGCCATGATTTCGCCCAAAAACCGCCTTGGTGACACCGATCCCGAATGCCAGAGCACCAATCGTCCCGAGGATCCCTGGCCCGCTTGTCTCGCGCGGCTCAAACCTTGGCGATGGCTCAATGCAGGTTTCAGCTGGGGGAAGCAGGCTTTTCGCCAGCGCGTCGAGCTTGGCCATCTCCGGGGGACTGGTCATGTTCAAGGCGACTGTCAGGTCAACGTTGGCTGCGGCAGCAATGCCGCGCTTCTGGATGGCGGATGAGGGATTGGCAATGACCTCCACCAAGTCCTCCAACCACTGGCAGATCTCCCTGATGTGATGGCGATAGACGCCCAAGATCAGGGATCGCGCCTCGCTGGCCTCTGTACCGGCGTGGGACGCTTTGGCGTCGAGGTAGCCATCGACAAACTCAGAGAGCACCTGCTCAAGCCTGCCGGCGGATCGGCCGGCGTCGACGGGCCCAGCGCCCTCGTTGTGGATCACATCGGTCATCAGGCCGTCGATCCTGGGCGACAAATGGGTCAGTGCTTGCTGGATCACTCCCATGTGGAGCGAGAGGTCTTCCAGCGTTGCGAACTCGTGCCCAGACGACCGGACCCTTTGGGTCATCGCCTTCCGCGCGCCCCTCGCTACGTGGGCCAGTGCCTCCCCAAGGGCGATGACCTGTGACGGCAGCGCACAGACCACGTCGTCGGGGTTCGGCGCTGGCGAGGCCATGATCAGCGGGCCTCGGGGAACCGCAGACGTGGCGGACTGCGGAGAACCTTTCTACTGCTGCTGCAAAGTCGCGGCGCAGGGCCCAAACACTCCCGCGCGCACCCAGTTGGAGCGCGACACTGGGCGAAGTCGGGTGTTGTAATAACCACGCTGACAGCATATCACCGCTAAACGACAGTTCGTGTCGCTTGTCGTCATTCGCTAGGTCAGCTTACCCTCGCGTTCCCTGAGAACAAGCGACGTGTCCCGTCGCTTAGGGCGTTCAAAGTAGGACCTGTGATGAATGACTCCTTGATGCGGCAGTGGGTGATGCTTCGCGCGATTCCCAGGCACCCGCGGCGCGTGGATGCGCCGACCATTCATGCAAAGCTGAGTGATCTTGGAATGATCGTGTCGCTTCGAACGGTCCAGCGCGATCTCAACACACTAGCCAAGACCTTTCCGCTGGACTTTGACGAATCAAAGCCGCAGGGGTGGTGTTGGCGTCAAGGCGCTGGCCAGCTTGAGATACCGAGCATGGACGCGCACGGGGGGTGTCCGAAATTCTGTGTGTGAGGCGGTTTGCTGAATTGGCTGTTGGCTGATTTCTCTACTGTCTTCAGGCCCTTGCCAGGCCGCCGGAGGCGCCCCGGTTGAGCCCATGTACTCATGGTTCAACCCCTCTCACCGGCCTGCGC